>CAZPIC010000005.1:0-104078 GCA_964586835.1 uncultured Oscillospiraceae bacterium | reverse complement strand
CGACCCCCTTATTTCACCTGCCCTATCAACGCTTCCGGAACATCGCAATTGCCTCTTGCCAGGAGCGGGCGAGCGTGGAGGACGAAACGGTGGTGAAACCACGGGAAACAGCGATGGGCGCGAAAGCGATGCAGCGGCTGCCCTTTCATTCGCGAGCAGTCAGGCAGATGAAGCGATCACAGTATACCTCAACTTTCCGCCGACATGTTCCGACCTCATGAGGTCTATCGCGACAACCGTTTGGCCAAACGGCTCCGTAGCCCAGGGGCTTGCCCGCGTCATGACCTCCCGTCCCAGGGTGACATGCGGGATGAACCGGCGGCGCTCCAGCTCCAGGCCCGCAGCGGCAAGCCGGTCAGCCAGGTCCTGCCGCAGGTGGGACAGAGGCCTGCTTTCGGATAATCCAGCCCACCACAGCTCTCCTGTGTCGCGCTGGAAACGGCCCACACGGTCCACCGTGATGTCAAACGGAGCAAAGCGCACCCAGCTTAGCACGGTCTTTGCAGCCGCCGCCTCTCTCACGTCACATTCGCCCAGAAACGCAAGGGTCAGATGCAGGTTCTCGGACACGGAAAAGTTCCCATAGGCGGATGCTTCTCGCAGGGTATCGCGCAGGGCAGTCAGACGCGAGCGTGTGGCCTGATTGAAGTTGATCGCGAAAAATAGACGCATGGCTTGACCTCCGAGATAGGGGCCCTGCGCTGGGCAGGGTGTGGGTCCCTTGACAGGAGATCTGAAGTTCGCCCGTTTCGAGCCGGGTGTATCGGTCTTCCTGACAGGGCTTTGATGAGGGGCTCCCTCTCCAGGTTGATCTTGCAGTCGCCCAGAGGGCGCGGCCTGTCCCCTCTGTCCGGCGGTTCCAGCTCCCCACGATGTTGGGGCCCGGATAACTACGACGCGGGAAAGGATTGGATGAAGCGGGAGGGACGGACAGGAGGTTAGCGCTCCGCCCCCAGCGTCTGCCTGTCCCTCATTCACCTTCCCTCTGCCTGAAGCGTCGTCTCTCTACCTTCTCGCACGTCCCGGACACCACTGTCCATATCCTACCGCCTCACGGCCCCTATCGCCAGCCTCGCTCCTCCTCTTCATGTTAAGCGCACTTCACGGCAGCCCCAGCACACCCCTTTCCTGCTCTTTACGCAGCACAGGGTGGCTGCGCAACGCCGCAGCCACCCTGTGCCTATTCGCTTTTCCTTGTTGAAACGCTCAACCCGCTAAATTCCGTTTGAAAAGAGCCTATGATAAGAGGACGGGTCCTGATCGGGAACCGTTGTCTTCGCTCAGCTAACGCCGCCTGGGATCCCCCCTTTGTATGCGTGATTCACCCTGTCCTTGTCTCCCTTTCGTGGCAGCCGCATCCCGACAGGGCAAACGGCCATGCACAGATTACAGAATCGATTGCCGGTCGCGGCCAGGAGGCCGTCCCGATAGGCCTTGCATGCATTTCGATCGATATAGTCCAAGGTGGGATGATCGGGGGAAAAGCGTTTCCCCTGGATCGCCTTGGACGGGCATATTTCCGAGCATAGGCCACAATGCGTACAGAGATCCATCAGCGGAGCGCCGGGTGGCAGCGGACAGTCTGTCACAATCGTTGCAAGCCTGACCCTGGGGCCATATTCCGGCACCAGAAGCATCCCTCCGTCTCCCATGGTCCCCATCCCTGAAACATTGGCAACAGCCATGTGAGACAGTACTCCCGGATGTCCGCAAGTGTATCCTGTGCCAAGCCCTGGCACGACAAAAGCGCGGTAGCCATGCTCTTCCAGAAAGAGCGCAATCCGCTGGGCTATCCAGTCCAGCCTCTCCGCCTGGCCCAGGCAATGCGCCCTGAAGTAGTGCATGAGCCCCTGATCCCCAGGATGCAGCACCAGCTCACAGGCACTTTCCGAGATGCGCAACGCGAGGGATAGGGCACGGTGAAACCCCTCTCCCAGAAGGCCATCCCGATTTTCCTCACGAAGCAACAAGCCCTGGATCGTTAAGTCTGCGCAGGTCATCCGGTCAGCACCCTGATCCCGGGCATAGTTTCGCAGATGATCAGAAAACCCAACGACAGAGGTCCTGGCCATAGCTGCCCTCCTCAAAGCCTCTTCCCCTGCGGGCTGGCCGCAGACCGGCCAAGCAGCGGAGCCGGCTCCCCGCTTTGCAAGGAGCCGGCCCCCTGTGCTTAATAAAGCTTGGTATACTCAAAGTCCTGAGGGATATTCAGCCGGTCGTAGGCTCCCTGCCTCTTCCGCTCGATCTCGATGTCCATGGCGTCAAACATGTTGTTGCCTTCACAATCAATATCCACAGCAAATGGCCCCAGTTTGTCCAGCTCCAGGTCCCATACTGCCTCAATGCTTCCCAGCTCATCAAAGTAATCGACGCCCTTGATTTTAATGGAATCGATCCAGAAATTGGGGGTCACACCATTGGGCGTGCAATGGACGCATTTGCGCTCCTTCATCATGGCAGCTGTATCCTTGCCCATCGTGGTCTTGCCGATGATCAGCTTCAGGTTCCACTGCTCCACGGACCTGGCGCCCCATTTCTCAAACCGGATGCTGGACGTCGGCATGAAGGAAACCAGCCGCCACCTGTCGCCCTCTCTCACCACGATCGGGCCGACATGTATCAGGACATTTTTCCCCAAGGTTGACTCCGGCATCGGATGCCCTTCCTCCAATACGTAGCGATGGAGGCGAGAGCGGCAGGTGAACACCGGTCCGCTGATGTAGATCAGGTCCCCCAGCTTGAGCTGGGTGACGTCCTGGTCCTTCAGCGGCGCTTGCAGATAATGGATAGCCATCGTCCTATCTCCCTTCAAACCAGTCAGCGCTTTTCATCAGTTCCACCGAGGAATCCTCTCGGATACGCGTGGAGGCCCGGCGTGCAACCATACAGTTCGTGCTGGTTGCCACGCAGATGCCCGCAATATGCGTGTGGGCATATTCTACGTTGACCGCCAGCACAGAGGTGGTTCCGCCTCCGCCCATCACGCCAATCCCCAGGGAATTGATCGCATGGTACAGATCTGTCTCTATCTTATGAAACAGGGGGTCCGGGTGCCTTGAGCCTACGGTGCGCAGACAAGCGGCCTTTTTGGCGAGATTGGCTGCGACATTGGCCGTCCCTCCGATACCCACCCCCAGAATCGACGGCGGGCAGACGGCACCGGCCCTTGTGGATGCAATGTAGCTGTCGATGACAAATTTTTGAATCCCAGCAACCCCATCAGCAAAAGCGACCACACGGTGCCGCGTACCGCCAAAGCACTCGGAGCCTCCACCTTTGGCGGCATAGGTGATTTCAATCTCCTTGCCGGGCACAAACTGGTAGGTAAAGTCCGGGATGTTCATGCCAACATTGTCCCCGGGGTCATCGCCGGTCAGGGGATTTTTCATGGTGGATCGCAGATATCCAAGCCTGGTTGCTTTGCGTACCGATTCACGCGCCGCATCTTCAAGCATCATGAAACCGCCCTCGAGCTCACACTCATTGCCAACTTTAAAGTAAAAAATCGGCCAGCCTGTATCAGGACAGGCGGGATTATCCTTTTCGACAGACAAATTGATGCTCTGAAGCGTTTTTGACAGCCCTTCCCTGGCGCTTTCCGATTTCTCTACCGCGATGGCACGCTCGAATGCCTCGTGCACATCCTCCGAAAGAACTGTCGAAGCCCTCCGGACCGTTTCAAACAATACGTTTTGATACACTTCTCTTTTAATCATGTTGCGTCCGTCCTTTCTTAGGGTATAGCGACCTCTGCCAGCGCGACCTGTTGCTGACAGCCATACACATCCTCGTCTCCCAGATCTCCGCTGACGGTTTTTCGGGGGAGGGTCACCTTCAGCGACCTGACCACGTCGTACGTGATAACCTCGACTTCATCGGCCGGCACGCTGTACAGCTTCGCGATCAGTTCGGGCGTCAGCACGCCAGAGGCCTTCACCCGCTCATAGGTTTCACTGTCCCTGAACATGACATCGAGGGTTACGTGCAGCGGTCCCGCGTTCTTGCTACGCAGGACTTCGGCAAGATCAATCAGCCTGCTCATCTGTCTCACCCACCTTTTCGATGTGCATCCTGGCCGTCTCGCTTAGATCCTTTGTTTTGACCAGGTGATAAACGCCAAAAGTGTACACAGGCCCGCACGGGATATCGGAAGGGGAGTATGGAAACGCGAGATTCCCCGCCGTTGTCTTCCTTCCCGGGTAGTCTGTATGCAGCGTCCGCGATCTTGCCAGCGCGCAGATCATGTTAGCGGTCTCCTGTGTATGGGCAACGGCTTCAAGGATTACCCCCATCGAGCACTCCGGCATCCGGTCTCCCCATCCCGCTCCGGACAGCGGCTCACCATATTTGTGCAGAATGATCCGGTACTCCTCCGGCTTGATTTTTCCTTCCATGTTTTTCGCCACGAAGTCCCGGACAGTGCTTATGATGTCGTCAAATCGGCGGATCGTTTCCGGGTCATTGACGCCGGCGATGGCGATCGTCCTATAGCCGACAAGCATGGCTCCTTCCAGCTTCAGGGTTGGCACTTCGGCGGACACGAACCTGCTTTTGCTTACCCGCACGGTCGTATCGTTGATCTGCTCGTAGACCGTCTCTTTCAGATCAGCCCATCCGTTGGGCTCATAGACATAGTAGGGGTTTCCCTGCTCATACATGGTATGGGCGGCCACGCGCGCAACGGTGCAGCGTCTGTCCGGGTTGGCGGGTTTGAGCGTAAAGAAGTCTTCAGCGATCTCAGCGATCATGCAGTCCGCCGCTGTCATGGGGTCTGCGCAAAGTGCTCCGCACTCCATGATTTTTGCCATGTGTACCGCAAGACCTTCATCCATTCCCGCCATCAAGGCAGGGGCTGCGTAGATCGCCGTATCGCAGCACCGTCCGCATAGAACCACGTCAGCCCCGGTTTTCAGGGCGTTGATGATCGGCCCCACGCCTACCTGCGACACGATGCGCGTGCAATGTTCCACGTTTTCCTTTTTCAGCACGAAACCCGGTCCCATATCAAGGGTTTTGCCGGCGTCCAGTTTTTCAAGCACATAGTCCTTGCTGACCTCAGTCCTTACCACCGCCATTCTGAAGGACAGGCCTTGTTCCCTGGCGATTTCCAGGATGATTTCACGCGTCCAGTCCACATGCACATCCGCACCCGCACCGCCCGCAGTGCCGATTACAAAGGGGATCCTGTGTTGGAGCGCCAGAGGAAGCGCCAGTTCAATGTCGCGCTTGACAGCGTTGCGGTTTGTGAAGGATGTCCCGTGACCAAGGTAGAAGGGTCCGGGGTCTGTCGAACCGGCGTCGACACCGATATAGTCTATTCCGGTTTTCAGCGCCCCCAGAAAGCTCTGATAGTCATATCCATATCCAAGAAGCCCGTTTAGCGCCAGTATCCTCATAAGGCTTGCACATCCTTTAGCTTTACTTGATCAGGTTAGGCACCCACATGGAAAGCTGCGGGACAAGCGTAATGATGGCTTGCACCAGCAGAAGCGTCCACAGGAAAGGCATGTTGGCCCGGATCAGGTCCTCCACCTTCACCTTGCCAATCGACGCGGCCAGGTACAGGTTCACACCAACGGGCGGGGTAATATACCCGATGGCGAGGTTGCAGATCATCACCGCTCCCAGAAAAACAGGGTCAATCCCGTATGACAGCGCGACCGGCAGGAAGATGGGCGCCAGGATCGATACCGCAGCGGACCCTGTAATCAGCATCCCAGCCGCTAAGAAGACCAGGTTGACAATGAGCAAAAACAGATACTTGTTGGCCCCGATGCTCATCGCCCACTGACCAATCAGGTGCGGGACCCTTGCGTTGGTCATCACCCAGCTGAACGAGGCGGCGGTTTGCATAATAAACAGCACCACGGCCGTGCTGATGATCGACTTTAACAGCACCTGCCTCATCGTTTTCCAGGAAAGTGCCCTGTCAAAAACAGCGGTAATGATATACGCGTAAACCGCCGAGATCACCGCTGCTTCGTTCGGGGTGACCAAGCCCCCATAGATCCCGCCCAGAATGATGACAGGCATCATCAGCACAAAAGCGCTGTGTATGGTCTGTTTGCCCAGCCGCTTCAGGCTGAAGCTGCGCACAGTTCCATAGCCATGTTTCCGGCTGTAATACCAGCTCACCAGCCACAGGGAGGCAGACATCAGCAGGCCCGGCAGAATACCTGCAGCAAAGAGCTTTTTCACCGAGGTCCCTGTCACGACGCCATAGACCACAAAGGTGATGCTAGGGGGAATGACAATGCCTGTGATTCCGGTCGAGGCAACCACCGAAGCAGAGAATTTTCTGGGATAACCCCTTTCTTCCATCTTCCCAATCATGATGGAGCCTATGGACGCGCAGGTTGCCGCTGAAGAACCCGAGAGCGCGGAAAAGAACGCTGCCGCGACTCCGCAGGCAATCGCGAGGCCTCCTGCGATGTGTCCCACCAGCGCTTCAGCCCAGGCCACCAGCTTTTCCGTCATCGTTCCCTTGCACATGATTTCCCCGGACAGCATGAAAAACAGGATGGCCATCACGGTAAACGTGTTGATCTGAGTCATCATCCTTTGCACCATCATAAACAGGGGAATCCCCTCCGACATCAGGGCTACCGCCGCAGAAATGCCCAGCCCTGCGGCAATGGGGACGCCCACTGTGATCGTAAGCGCAAATACAAGCATGAGTAATGCAACAGCACTCATGTCATCACCCCTCCTTCACAGCGGTCTGAATGGGGTTTCCGCGGATTTTCGCGATGGATTGCCAGATGTCCTCAAGAAAGACGATAATACAGATGACAGCTCCGACAGGAATACAGGCGTAAAAATACACCATGCTGAGGCGCAAGTATTCCGAGTACTGCTTCATGCCCATCCTGGCCATGCCAATGCCGGCCGCCACCACGGTGACAAAGAACGCAGTCAGAATCAGATTGATCAGGACACCTGCATATTCCCGCCCATGCTCCGGGATTCGATCCACCAAGGCCGTGATCCCCAGATGCGCCTTGGCACGAAAGGCAAGGGCGCTGCCAAAGGAAACCACCCACACAAAGGCGAGGCGTACCAGTTCATCCACGCCTGCGTTCGCAGTGGAAAAGAGATATCGGGAGAGAAGCTGGTAGAAAGCCACCGCTGTAAGCACATACAGCAAGACTGCCGATATCGTCTCTATGGCTTTGAAGAATCGGTCCAGCGTTTTTTGCATGACCATGCATCCTCCTTTCGCCTTCGCAGGCCAGGGGCGATGCGGAGCCTTAAGCATCGCCCCTGGTCCTGCTGACATTACAGTGCCCGAACAGCCGCAAGCAGCTCAGCGGGGCAGAATTCCTGAAGCAGTGAAGCCGTCATCTCCTGAATCTGTTCCAGGACTTCAGGCGACACTTCGCTGATCAGACAACCCTCGTCAATCATCGTCTGCTGCGCTTCCACGTCCATCTGGATGCTGAGTTCACGCTGGTAATGAGCCGTTTCCTGACAGGTTTCCTTCAGGATCTGCTGATGCTCCGGGCTCAGCTTGTTCCAGCTGAGCAAGCTCATGGTGATCGGCTCCGCACCATACTGAATGGTCAGGTTTGAGCTGTAGTATTTCTGCACTTCATGGATCTTGCTTTCCACCATCGTAGAGGCCGGATTAAACTGGGCGTCGGCGGTCCCCTGTGACAGCGCGATATAGGTTTCACTCCACGGGATGCTGATCGCACTGGCTTTCAGCGCTTCAATTGTAGCTGCCAGGGCTTTGCCGCCGGCATAGCGGATTTTCAGACCGGCGATATCCTCCACCGTCTTGATCTCACGGATGCTGTTGGACAGGCACTTAAAGCCGGTATCCCAGTTGGCAAGGCAAACCAGCCCGATGTCGAGGTAGGCCTGGTCATAATAATCAAGGACACAGCTGTCCATGCACGCGAAGGCGTGTTCATAGTCCCTGAAGAGGAAAGGGAGATCGAGGGCTGTGATCTCGGTCATGAACTGTCCAAGCGTTGCCGGAGCATTGAGGACGATGTCCACAACCCCTATCTGCGCCGCTTCGGTCATCTCCTTCTGGTCTCCCAGTTCAGAGTTGGGGTAGATTTCAAGGATCAGTTCCCCGTTGGTCCGTTCCTTTACCAGCTCCGCCCAGTGTTCTGCGCCATACTGCCATGAGCTGGTCGCGCTGGACTTATGACCAACTTTGAGCTTCACAGGCGCCGCCAGAGCGGCTGTCGTCGTAAAGACCAGCAGTGCGACCGCTGCGATGAGCAGGGCTGTCCATCTCTTTTTCATTTCTACACTCCTTTTGTACATTGTCTTTGGCTGTTTTGCGGGAGCCATGGAACAAAGTCCGGGACGATCACCTCCCCTCTCCACAGGATGGCCACCCTCTGTCTTCCTTTCTCTCTGCCTTATTATAAGCAAATTACATGCCAATTTATGCTGCTTCCACGCCCCATCTAAGAGACACTCCAGCTTCAAAACCACCGTTTTCGATGCTTGGCACCATTCGTCTCTTTTTTCACAAAGAGTCTGCCATGATAATTTTATTTGTATTTTTAATGTATTTTATATTTCGCGTTCATTTTGCCCCGAATCCCTATGGGGCAAGCTGATATCTGTAAATTTTTGCCGGATATTTTATGCCGGCTCGGCATTATTATGCCGGATTTCTATCTCCTTCTATTTACATTCAATCCCGTATTGTTTCAGTTTCTGGTACACAGTGCGCACTGAAAGATCCAGGCGGCGGGCCGTCTGGCTTTTGTTCATTCCCTCCTGTGCGTACACTTCCCGCAGCATGCCGGATTCCCAGTCCATGAACAGTTCACGGTATTTTATTTTGTCCCCCGCCTCATTCCTTGTCCGGGTCACAATGTTTCCCGCGGAAGGGAGCAGCTGGATATCCTCCCTTCTGATCGCGCCTCTGTCTCGTCCCACGTTGACAATCCCCCGTATAATGGTGTTTTCCAGCTCACGGACGTTGCCTGGCCATCCGTGTGCTTTTAGCACAGGCCAGCAGTCCTCCTCCAGCGTCACAGGCCCTCTGCCATATTCCAGTGCGTATTTCTGTATAAACCACTCCGTCAGCACCACCAGATCCTCGGGCCTCTCGCGCAGTGGGGGGATATCGATCGCATAGACGTTCAGCCTGTAATAGAGGTCCAGCCTGAACGCACCACACGACACCTTCTGCTCAAGATCCGCATTGGTCGCCGCAATGATCCTCACATCGATCGGCCGTGGCTTTGTCTCGCCAAGCCTTGTAATCTCCTTCTCCTGGAGCACCCGCAGCAGGCTCATTTGGAGAGGCAGACTGATGTCCCCAATCTCATCTAAAAAAACGGTCCCACCGTCCGCCGCTTCAAACAGCCCGATCGCGCCCTCCTTTTTAGCGCCCGTGAATGCATGCCCTGTATAGCCAAAGAGGATGCTCTCCAGCAGCGACTCTGGAATGGCTGTGCAGTTGACACAGATGATCTTGCGTTTCCTGCGCGCGCTTTCCTGGTGGATCGCACGCGCCAGCAGTTCCTTACCGGTTCCACTCTCACCTCTGATCAGGACAGTCACATGCGTTTCTGCAGCGATTTTCGCCCTCGCAATCAGCGCCTCCATGCCAGCGCTGGCATGAATGATGTCATCAAAAGAATGATGGTTGTGACGAAAGGAGGATTCCTGCAAGCTCAGCTGTGCGCTGTTCAGCGCGGACATCTGCCTCTCCACCGAGGAATACTCGTGAATGACTGCAACGCTGCACACCAATTCACCCCCCACAAAGACAGGGAACCCCTCCACCTGCACGAGTTTTTCATTTCTGCCCATGATCTTTGTTCCAGCATGGTATTCCTGCGTGTCCAGCACAACCTTGTGGATGCTCTTTTCATCCAGGCCTACGTGGATGGAGTAATGCTTGCCAAGCAGCTGTTCGCGCCGGATATTGAAGACTATTTCGTAGGATCGGTTAAAGAGTGTAAACCGCTCCTCCCGGTCCACCACGGAAATAGGCACAGGCTGGTTTTCGATGATTTCCTCGATAACCGCGCAGTAGTTTCTGCTACACTGCTTCAGGCTGTTATAGATGGTTTCCACACAGCTCTCCTATGGAAAGGGTAGGTCAGGGGTCGAAAGGGGATGTACGAAGACAACGTACGATATTTGCCGAGGATGAGTCAAGCACAAAGGATGCACAGTCTCTGTTCTCCGGCCGTTTCCCGTCCACGGCCGCCTGTGCTCCCCACAGCTGCAGGGGGCGGAGTGCCTCCAAGTGGAGCGTGGCATTGGCTCGTTGCCTCATAAAGGCTGAGCGTGAACGTTGCCTAAAACCACACCCGTTCGCAACATGGGCTGTCCACGATTCTGAAAAGCGCCCCGATGGCTGCCTCAGCCGGCGCCCACGCTGGGCAAGGACAGCTCCGGCCTGGCATGCTTCGCGTGTGGAGACCGGTCGAAAGCTTTACGCCTCCCTGCTGTCCTTTCAGGCGACGCTTTCCAGCTTCCTCCTCTTTGATAGACAGCTTGTCGGTCGTGGCTTTTCAAACTCCGTCCACTTCCTCTGAAGGCACAAGCTGTCCCGTGTCCGTACGGTCGCGGTGCGCGGTCCTCTTTGCGCCCCGTATGGGGAGCTTCGGTCGCGTCAGGCTGAAGACCTGCCCCTTCGGTGTTCTACTAAAACAGGTTCGGAACCCTTGATTTCCAGACTTCCCCACCCCTTGTCTGCGTTTTGCAGAGGCTGGGTTCTCTCCGGCTGCGCCTTCAGGTAGACTCCTTTCTTTTTTCTCCTGCCGGCGTACACGCTCGCCGCTCACAGGTTTCTAAGGCGCGCCTTCCTCCTTCGCATCCCATGCATTCAGGTACGCCAATGCGTTGCGCTTGTGGCAACGAAGGCGCTATACTCTGTGCCTGCCACTCGCGGAGGGACGTATGGATTGGACAGAGCTGAGCGTAGCGAGCAACACCTTTGGGGCGGACCTGGTTTCGGAAGCACTGATACGCGCGGGCGCCGAGGGCACACAGATCCTCGACCGCAATGACATCCCCGCGCAGAAGGCGCTCTCAGCCTCGTGGGAGCTCATCGACCCCGCCCTCTGGAGCGACCTGCCTGAGGACGCGGTGGTCAAGGCCTGGTTCGCGACGGGCGAGGCGTATCAAAAGGCGCTTCAGGAGCTTGAGCTCCTGAAAGAGCGCATGGATGGCCGGGCGGGCACCCTGACCGTGAGCTTCGGCACCGTCCGCGAGGAAGACTGGGCAGAATACTGGAAGCAGTACTACAAGCCCCTGCGCATCGGCAGGCGTCTGGTGGTTAAGCCCAGCTGGGAAGAATATACGCCCCAGGTTGGAGACCTGATCATTGAGCTGGATCCGGGAATGGCCTTTGGCACAGGAACGCACGAAACGACAGCGCTGTGCCTTGAGCTGATCGAAAAGCACTGGCGCCCGGGTCCCATGCTGGATGTGGGCACAGGCAGTGGCATCCTGGCCATCGCCGCCGCGCTTTTAGGTGCTGAGAGGGTGCTGGCCATCGACCTGGACCCGGTCGCTGTCCGCGTGGCGCGCGAAAACATACGTTCAAACGGTCTTGAAGGCATCGTGGAAGCCCGCCGCGGTGATCTTCTCAGCGGAATAAAAGGGCTTTACAGCCTGGCCACTGCCAACATCCTGGCGGACGCGATCATCGCACTTGCCTCTCCGCTTGTACAGCATCTTAAGCCCGGGTCCGTGTTCGTGTGCTCCGGCATCCTCAGAGAGAGGGAAGCGGACGTGCGCGGAGCACTCACGACGGCGGGCTTTCGGGTCATTGACGCCGGGCGTCGCGGCGCCTGGGTCGCGCTGGCTGCGATAGCTGACACTGTGGGGAGCGCGTGAGCCCCTGCTTTTTTGCCGGGGAGCTTTCGGGGGATGTAGCGCCCATCGCCCCTGAAGACGTCCGGCACGCGCTGCGCGCGCTGCGGCTGGTTCCCGGTGATAGCATCACCATTGCCTCCAGTGGCCACCGTTATTTGGCGAGGCTGGAACAGGGCGGGGCGGGCCTTCTCGCCCGCATCCTGCGCGAGCTTCCCTCCACGGAGCCCAAAACGCGCATCACCCTCTACCAGGCCCTGCCCAAGGGGGACCGGATGGACTATGTCGTACAGAAGTGCGCCGAGGCGGGCGTGGCCACCATCGTCCCCTGCCTGATGAAGCGATGCTGTGTGGAGCCCGATCCCGACAGCCTGTCCCGCCGCCTTCAACGCTGGCGAAAAATAAGCCGGGAGGCCGCCATGCAGGCCTTCAGGACAGAACTGCCTCAGGTCGCGGATTGTATCAGCTTTCAGGAGCTTTGCGTGCGGCTTGCGGGACACCAGCTCGCGCTGGTACCCTGGGAGGAGGAGCGTAGCGTCCCCCTTTCCGCCGCCCTGACCGGCGAGAGAGACGTCGCCATTGTCATCGGGCCGGAAGGCGGCATCGGCCGGGAGGAGCTTGCCTTCCTGCCCGCGCGGCCTGTCAGCCTGGGGCCACGTATCTTCAGGACCGAGACAGCCGGTCTGGCCGCCACCGTGATGTTGCTAGCCCTTTCCGGGGATATGGAACCCTCCCATGAGTAGCGCAAACCCCTGCGCTTCGGTGCAGTTTGGAAAGACCGTCGCCTTCCTGACGCTGGGGTGCAAGGTCAACCAGTATGACAGCCAGGCGATGCTGGAGTTGTTTGAGCGAGCAGGCTACAAACGCCGGCGCTTCACAGACCGGGCGGACGTATATGTCATCAACACCTGCATCGTCACCGGCACAGGCGAGCGAAAGAGCCTGCAGGCACTGAGACGGGCCCTGCGGCAAAACCCCGCAGCAGATGTCATCGTGGCGGGCTGCCTTGCGCAGCGTGACGCGGAAAAGCTGCTTGAAACCGGGGCAAGGCTTGTCATTGGCAACCGGGACCGTGCTCGGGTCGTCCACCTGCTTGATGAAGCCGTTCGCACAGACCGGGGGCTTTCGGCTGTGTGCGACCTTCAAGGCCAGGCCTTTGAGCCGCTCTGCGTGTCCGCCAACGAGGGCCACACCCGTGCCCTGATAAAAATCCAGGAAGGCTGCGACGCCCACTGCGCTTACTGCACCATTCCTTCCGTGCGCGGGAGCGTTCGCTCCCGCGGGCTTGAAGACATCCGAGCGGAAGCATGGCGCCTGGGCAATGCGGGCTACCGGGAATTCGTTCTGACCGGCATCCACCTGGGAAGCTACGGGCAGGACCTCTCCGGCCCCACGCTTTTGGATGCCATCCAGGCGGTGCATGAGGCACCTGGCCTGCAGCGCATCCGGTTAAGCTCCCTCGAGCCGCGCACCATGACGGAGACCTTTGTCCGGGAGCTCGCTGCCCTGCCCAAGGTCTGCCCTCAGTTTCATCTGTCGCTGCAATCGGGTAGCGACACGGTGCTCGGACGCATGCGCCGGCGCTATACCGTCACAGGCTTTCTGGCCGCCGCGGAGCGTCTGCGCGCCGCCTTCCCCCTCTGCGCTCTCACAACCGATGTCATGACAGGTTTCCCGGGCGAGACGGAAGCCGAGTTTCAGGAAACCCTGGCCTTTTGCCGCCGCATCGGCTTTTCGCGCATGCACGTCTTCCCCTTCAGCCCGCGGGAAGGAACGGAGGCCGCCTCGATGCCCGGACAACTCCCTCCTCACGTGAAGGATGCCCGTGCCCGCAAGCTGTCAGCCCTTGGCGCAGAACTTGCGGCGACATATGCTCAGGCCCTTGTGGGTTCTGTGCAGGAGGTTTTATTTGAAGAGGAAGAGGACGGCTTTTCAAGGGGTTATACCCCCCAATACCTGCCCCTCCATGCCCGCGGCGCCCATGGAGGCAGCATCCGTCCCGTGCTGCTTGAAAGCTACAGGAGCGGCAGCTGCATAGGCAGCGTCTGCCCGCCCGCGGGCATGCCCGGGTAACGAAAGGAGAGCATGATGCACGATTGTCTGTTCTGCCGGATTGTATCCGGCGAAATCCCTTCCGAGAAAATCTATGAGGACCCTCATGTCGTCGCTTTTCGGGACATCCAGCCCCAGGCTCCCGTCCATGTGCTGATTGTGCCCCGGGTCCACGTTTCCGGTCTTGACGGGCTGGATGGGCTGTCCGACAAGGCGCTGGCCGCCTGCCTAAGAGCAGCCACTGTCATCGCAGGAACAGAGGGCGTTGCCTTCTCAGGCTACCGCCTGGTATCCAATGTGGGCAGCCACGGGTGCCAGAGCGTCCGCCACCTGCATTTCCACCTGCTGGGCGGCCGGCACTTGAAGGAGACCATGGGCTAAGCAGTCGAACAAGGCGCAACCGCCCTTGCCGCGACCCGGCCCATCCTATATAATCGCGCCTGTCGGCTGCGGACCGCGTTCGCAGCCGCGTTGGGGCGTGCGATCCCCACAAAGCAACACAGCAAGGAGAACCTCCAATGGACAAGAAAACGGTCAGGGACATAGACCTGGCGGGCAAGCGCGTCCTTGTGCGCGTGGACTTCAATGTGCCCATGAACGCAGAAGGGCGTATCAGCGATGACAGCCGCATTCAAGGCGCCCTTCCCACGATACGCTACCTGATAGGCTGCGGCGCAAAGACGGTGCTGTGCAGCCACATGGGCCGCCCCAAGGGGGAGTTCAACAGGAAGTACTCCCTGGCCCCGGTTGCGGCCAGGCTGTCTGAACTCCTGGGCCAGGATGTGAAGATGGCCAAAGACGTGATAGGCCCCGACGCGGACAGGACGCTTGCTTCCCTCAAACAGGGCGAGGTCGCCCTGCTTGAGAACCTTCGCTTCCACAAAGAAGAGGAAAAGAATGACCCCGCCTTTGCGAAAAAGCTTGCCTCCTACGCAGAGGTCTACGTGAACGATGCCTTCGGCACGGCACACCGTGCCCATGCGAGCACCGAGGGTGTTGCCCACTTCCTTCCCGCGGTTTCCGGTTTCCTGATCGAGAAGGAGCTCAAATACCTGGGCAAAGCCTTGGACAATCCGGACAGACCCTTTGTCGCGATCCTGGGCGGCGCAAAGGTCTCCGACAAGATCGGCGTGATCAACAACCTGCTGGACAAGGTGGATGCTCTCATCATCGGTGGCGGCATGGCCTTCACGTTTGAGAAAGCCAAGGGCGGACATATCGGGACCAGCCTCCTGGAGGAGGATAGGATCCCTTACGCCAAAGAGATGCTCGAAAAAGCGCAAGCGAAGGGCGTCAGGTTGCTGCTGCCCCTCGACATTGTCATCACAGAGACCTTTTCAAACGACGTAGCCTCCAGGCTTGTCGCCGCTGACCAGATTCCTGAGGGATGGATGGGCCTGGACATCGGCCCCGCCACCCGGGAGCTCTTCGCTGCGGAAATCCGCAAGGCAGGAACGGTTGTCTGGAATGGCCCGATGGGCGTGTTCGAGTTTTCCAATTTTAGCCACGGCACCGAAGCCGTCGCCCAAGCGATGGCTGAAAGCAGCGCCACCACCATCGTAGGTGGCGGCGACAGCGCGGCTGCAGTGGTGCAGTTTGGCCTCGCGGACCGCATCAACCATATCTCCACAGGCGGCGGCGCGTCGCTGGAGTTCCTGGAAGGGCTCACATTGCCCGGCGTTGCTGCGCTGAACGATCTGGCAGGCAGGACAGGACCCGGGGACAGGGGCTAATCCCTTTCCCCCACAAAGGAGAGACCATGCGAAAACCCATTATCGCGGGTAACTGGAAAATGAACAAGACCCCTTCGGAGGCCAGCGAACTCCTCAAGGAGCTCAAACCTCTCGTGCAGGGAGCCAGGGCTACCGTCGTCGTCTGCGTACCGGCGACGGACTATGACGCAGCCCGCAAGGCCATCCGGGGCAGCAAAATGCAGCTTGGTGCGCAAAACGTACATTGGAGCGCGTCCGGCGCCTATACTGGGGAGCTCAGTGCCCCGATGCTCCTTGCGTGTGGTGTCAAATACGTCATCATTGGCCACAGCGAACGCCGCCAGTACTTTGGTGAGACCGACGAGACCGTCAACCTGCGCGTGCGCGCCGCGGTGGACGCCGGGCTTACGCCCATCATCTGCGTGGGCGAACGTCGGGAGCAGCGCGAGGCAGGCTACACGGAAGCCCTGGTCACAAGCCAGACCCTCATCGCCCTGACGGGGCTTGCACCCGAGCAGGTATCCACAGTGGTCATCGCTTACGAGCCTGTCTGGGCCATTGGCACCGGGCTGACCGCCACCGATGAGCAGGCCAACGAAACCATCGGCGTCATCCGCGCGGCGATCGCCGGCAAGTATGGAAAAAAAGTTGCAAACCGCGTCCGCATCCAGTATGGCGGCAGCATGAATCCAAAAAACGTGAAGGGCCTCATGGCCCAGAGTGAGATTGATGGCGGCCTCATCGGCGGCGCTTCCCTGAAAGCAGAGGATTTTGCCGCCGTGGTCAACTACGACGCATGACACAGGAACCCATCGAATGCCGAAAGGATGGCAGCATGCACAAAACCCTGACCGCCCTGATCATCATGGACGGCTTTGGCATCAATCCAAACCCCGAAGGAAACGCCATCGCGGCTGCCGGAACCCCCGCGCTGGACAGGCTGAGGGCCCACTTCCCCCACACGCTCCTGGGCGCAAGCGGCATGGATGTGGGTCTCCCCGACGGCCAGATGGGCAACAGCGAAGTTGGGCACCTGAACATAGGTGCCGGCCGCGTCGTCTATCAGGAGTTCACCCGCATCACCCGAGACATCCAAAACGGCGATTTCTTCAAAAAGGAAGCCCTCCAGTGGGCCATGGACGCCGCGGCGGGCGCCGGCAGGGCGCTGCATCTGATCGGACTTCTGGGTGACGGTGGGGTGCACAGCCACAGCGAACACCTCTACGCGTTGCTGCAAATGGCCAAGCAGAAAGGCCTTGACAGGGTTTTCGTCCACTGCCTGATGGACGGGCGCGACACGCCACCCACCAGCGGCATCACCTTCATGCGACAGCTGGAGGAAAAGATGCGCGCTATGGGCACAGGGCGGGTCGCGACGGTCCAGGGGCGCTACTGGGGCATGGACCGGGACAATATTTGGTCACGAGTGCAGCGCGGTTACGACGCCATCGCGCTGGGCGCCGGCCTTCATGCCGGCAGCGCCGAGCGTGCGGTGCTGGACAGCTATGCCCGCAGCGAGACGGACGAGTTTATTCAACCCACCGTCATTGAGGAAAACGGCGGCCCCATCGCGGTGATGAACCCCGGAGACAGCGTCGTCTTCTTCAACTTCAGGCCCGACCGCGCGCGCCAGCTGACACGCGCTTTCATTTTAAAGGACTTTGACGCCTTTCCCCGCGGGCGTGGCTTCATTCCGCTTCACTATGTCACGATGACCCAGTACGACGAGACTTTCACGGGACTCAAGGTCGTCAACCTGCCCGAAGCCCTGGACAACACCCTGGGTGCGCACCTGTCGGCGCTTGGAAAAACACAGCTGCGCATCGCTGAGACGCAAAAGTATGCGCACGTCACCTTCTTCTTCAACGGCGGTGAGGAGATCCCCAACCAGGGCGAGGACAGGGTGCTCATCCCCTCCAGCAAGGTGGCCACCTTTGACCTGAAGCCCGAGATGAGCGCCCCGGAGGTCACCGAAAAGGCGCTTGAGCTCATTGCGGGTGGCACCTATGACGTCATGATTCTCAACTACGCCAACTGCGACATGGTGGGCCATACCGGCGTTATGGCTGCTGCCGTTGAGGCCGTCCGGACGGTGGACCGGAGCGTCGGCCTGCTGGTGGATGCCATCCTTCGGGCTGGCGGCAGAGCGTTTGTCACTGCGGATCACGGCAACGCTGACCAGATGATCGACTACCGCACGGGAGAACCCTTCACCGCCCATACCACCAACCCCGTCCCCTTCATCGCCTGCGCGAAGGAGCTTGTAGGCGAAACGTTGCGAAGCGGCGGACAGCTGTGCGACATCGCGCCCACAATGCTCAAAGCCATGGGCCTTCCTGTCCCCGATGAGATGACCGGGCAACCTCTTTTTTAAGAGGTCCCACCGGGCTTCCTCCTGCGCCGCCATGCCCAGCCTTTGTCGTTCCCTGGCCTCAGTGTGCGGATCCGGGTGCGGAAGGCTCATGGATGGGAGGCCCCCTCCGCGCACAAGAAGGCGGGTCGGGCTCCCCTGCAACGCTTCTCTATCCTTGTGTTTCCGCCCTCGCCTACCTATAATACATCACGTTACGGTGTCTTTGTGGCAGTCAAAAAACTGCGCACTCCCACTGTAGCCCGCGCGCCGCAAGGCGGTTGTTCAAAGTCGTATAGGGGGAGAAGCAAATGGATTTTTCGGCGCTGACAGGCGACCTGTTTTCTGGGGTTTCGTTCCTGTTTTCAATAGCGGGCCTGAAGATGGCGGTGATGTTCGCCATCGCCGGCACGCTGATCTATCTGGCCATCCGAAAAGACTATGAACCCGCTCTTCTTCTCCCCATCGGTTTCGGAGCCATCCTCGCAAACCTCCCGCCGGTTCTTGAGACCCTCATGCCCGCAGCGCTGGGGACCGTAAAAGAGCCCGGGTTTCTAAAGGTGCTGTTTGATGCGGGCATCAAAAACGAGTTGTTTCCGGTACTGATCTTCATTGCTGTCGGTGCCATGATTGATTTTTCGCCCCTGCTGAAGGACCCTGCCATGATTTTCTTCGGTGCGGCAGCCCAGTTTGGCATCTTCGCGACGTTTCTTGTCTCCATCCTCCTTCTGCCGCTTGTACTGACGCCCGCACAGATGGCAGAGCCGAATATCGTGCTGCGGCTTGCCAGTGCCATTGGCATTATTGGCGCAGCCGACGGTCCGACAACGATCTTTGTCGCCAACCACTTCAAGCTGCAGGATTATATGGCGCCCATCTCCGTCGCAGCATACAGCTACATGTCGCTGGTACCTGTGATCCAGCCGCCCGTGATCCGCGCGCTCACCACCAAACAGGAACGCATGATCCGTATGGATTACCATGAGAAGCGCGCCTCCAAGCTTGCGCTGATCCTGTTTCCGATCATCGCCTCGCTGGTGGCCGGCATCCTGGTGCCCATGAGCGTCCCCCTGGTTGGCTCGCTCATGTTTGGAAACCTCCTGCGCGAGTGCGGCGTGCTGGAGCGCCTGTCAAAAACCGCCCAAAACGAGCTCGCCAACCTCGTGACCATCATGCTGGGCCTGTCCATCGGCGCTACAATGGTAGCGGACAGCTTTTTAAGGTGGGATACGGCACTTATCCTGGTACTGGGGCTCTTTGCCTTTGTGTTTGACACCGCGGGCGGGGTGCTGTTTGCGAAGTTACTGAACCTGTTTCGGAAACGAAAAGTCAACCCCATGATCGGCGCGGCAGGGATCTCCGCTTTCCCGATGAGCGCCCGGGTGATCCAGAAGATGGCCAAAGAAGAAGACCCCTACAACTTCGTCCTGATGCAGGCCACTAGCGCCAACGTGTCGGGACAGCTTGGGTCCATCGTCGCGGGGGGCATGGTGATCACCCTGGTCACCATGCTGATCCGGTGAGGAGGAATCAAACGCATGTCCACATTTCTGAAAGGCCTTGTGGTCAGCGGGCTTGGGCTGGCCGGTGTATTCCTGGTGCTGCTGCTTTTCTATATCACGATACGCCTGCTTGAAAAGGCTGGAAACAAAGGCGCGGAAACCCGATAAAAACGGCGGCGTAGAACGCCGCCTGTTTGTCTTCCGTGCCTGATCAATAATCCGGTGGAACCGACTGGGGGATGTGGTCGTTTACATCGTTCGTCTTGATTTTGTTGGTGTTATCGTCGTCATCGGGGGCGGTGGGGCTGAGGGGAGGGGGATGATCTCCGTTCAGATCTGCACTGGGAGAAGGCGCTGTCTTACCAAACCTGAACTCCTCTTCCGACTGGAGCGATCCGTCCTCAGCAAGCTCTTCACCGCGATCAAAACCCACAAGCAGGTCTTCAAAAATCTTACGTTCTTCCACGGACAGGTTGTGCACATCCCTGGCAAGGCTCCGGATGCTGTCCGCCTTGGCCCTGACGGCATGGGCAATTTCCGCGTCGCTCAGGCTCTTTCTGATGCGCTCTGCTGCCTCTGAACCGAAGGCCTTGACGCTATCCAAGGTTTCTTCGCCTTTGGTCGCCAGGACACGTATTCTTTCCTCGTCGGCAAGCTTGGATACTGCGTTCTTTGACTTGGCCGCCGCGTCGGCAACCGCGCCAATGCCCGCCATTACGATGCGTCTGACTCTCTCTTCAAGACTGTCCATTGCACCTCCTTCACAGCGACAGCTGTGCCTTAAGGTCGATCTGAAGCTCCACAGGGCAGTGGTCGCTGCCCTCCACCTGGTCATGGATCACGAGATCCTGCACGCGGTCACACAGGTGGTCTGAAATGACAAAGTAGTCAATCCTCCACCCGATATTCCTTAAGCGTGCCCGCGTCCGGTAGGACCACCAGGTGTATGCGTCTCTTCGGTCCGGGTAAAGGTAGCGGAACACGTCGGTAAACCCGGCGGACAGAAGTTCTGTCATCTTCTCGCGCTCTTCGTCTGAAAAACCTGGATTGCCTACGTTCTGCTCAGGGTTTTTAAGGTCTATTTCCTTGTGAGCCACATTCAGGTCCCCGCAGTAGACCACAGGTTTTTTCGTCGCCAGGTCACCCAGATAAGCGCGCATGTCATCTTCAAAGGCCATCCGGTAATCCAGGCGCGCGAGGCCGGGCTGGGCGTTGGGCACATAGCAGTTGACGAGGTAATGGTCGGGATATTCCAGCGTCATGACCCTGCCCTCATCCAAGTGCTGTCCATGAAGTCCTGTTTCCAAGGCCAGGGGTTCCTGCCTGACAAACACAGCGGTCCCGGCGTATCCTCTCTTCACCGCGCTATGATAAAAGGCATGGTATCCCTCCGGCGAAAAATCCGCTTCCCCCTCCAGCATCTTGGTTTCCTGCAGGCAGAAGGCGTCTGCCCGAACCTCCTCAAAAAACTCTCTGAAGCCCTTCTTCAGGCAAGCCCTGAACCCGTTGACGTTCCATGTGATCAGTTTCATGCAACCTCCCCGAAAAAGCGTGATGCGACTGTGATCAGTATACCCGCCCGATGAAGCCCTGGCAAGGGATCGGCGTACCTACCATCCATTGATCGCAAAAAGGAAGTCGTGCTTAATGAATGGTGGTACGCCGATCCCTTGCCTGTGCCTGACAGGCATAGTATAATCCGTAGTGTGCCACTGGCTGCGCCTCGCCTGACTCAGAGCGCGGCGGTTTCATTTTCCGCCCGGATGGCCTGCGTTTGCGGCATCACCTGTATCCATGAATGACTCTTACGTTCTTTGTGCCCGGGCGCTGAGGAGCGGGAGGTTTGCGCATGAACCTGCCTAACAGGTTGACCATCCTGCGCGTGCTGATGGTGCCAGTATGCCTGCTGCTGCTGCTACTGGCCTGTGACATCGCGGCGGCTGTGGTCTTTACACTGGCCTGCGCAACCGACTTCCTGGATGGGTATATTGCCCGAAAGAGAGGGTCTGTCACCAACTTTGGCAAATTTGCCGACCCGGTAGCCGACAAGATGTTGGTGGTTTCTGTGATGACCGTTCTCCTGCACCAAGGTCTGCTCCCCTGGTGGGCTCTTTGCGTGGTTGCCCTGCGCGAGCTGGCTGTGGATGGGCTCAGGTTGGTCGCTCTTGAAAAAGACGTCGTGATCCCAGCTGGAAAACTCGGCAAGGTCAAGACCAACTTGCAATACCTTTGTGTCCTCGCAGCCATGCTCCGGGCGCCCGAGGGTCTTGCTTTGTCCCTGGCCATTGCGATGTGCGCCATGACGCTTCTGTCTGCCGCGCACTACTTCCACAAAGCAGGCAGGCTGGTGTTTTCCGGTCCCTGACGGTTGACCACACCGGAGGGCGTCCGCCAGATGACAGATCTCCGCGAAGCCGGAGACGAAAGGACGAATGAACATGGCTTCCAAAGAAGCAAAATCTTCCCCCGCCGCTGCGCTTCTGAATGAAAAATCCCAGGCCCTGGACAGAGCCCTCGCGGCGCTAGACAAGCAGTTTGGCCGCGGCACTGTGATGAAACTTGGCGAACAATCCAAGATGAGAATTGATGTGATCCCGACAGGCTGCCTCGAACTGGACCTCGCGCTGGGGGTTGGCGGAATGCCCAGAGGTCGCATCGTTGAAATATTCGGTCCCGAGTCATCAGGAAAAACGACGGTAGCCCTGCATCTGATTGCAGAAACCCAAAAAAGGGGTGGGATCGCTGCCTTCATCGATGCAGAACACGCACTCGACCCTGCCTATGCCAACCGGCTGGGCGTAAACATAGACGAGCTGTATGTCAGCCAGCCCAGTACCGGAGAAGATGCCTTGGAAATCGCTGAAGCGCTGGTTCGCTCCGGCGCTGTGGATATCGTCGTCATCGACAGTGTCGCAGCTCTTGTCCCCCGCGCTGAAATCGACGGTGAGATGGGAGACAGCTTTGTAGGACTTCAGGCAAGAATGATGAGCCAGGCTATGCGCAAGCTTGCCGGCGTTGTGTCTAAAACAAGCTCGATCGCGGTGTTTATCAACCAGCTCCGCGAAAAAGTTGGCATTCTCTACGGCAGCCCGGAAGTCACGCCCGGCGGGCGGGCACTGAAGTTCTACGCTTCGGTACGCCTGGATGTCCGGCGAGGAGAACAGCTCAAGAGCGGGTCTGAGGTCGTGGGGAATAGGACCAAGGTCAAGGTTGTGAAAAACAAGGTGGCTCCCCCTTTCCGGATCTGCGAGTTTGACCTTCTCTATGGCTACGGCATCAGCAAGGAGGGGACCCTGCTGGACATGGCGGTCCAGCGGGACCTAATCCAGAAAAGCGGAGCATGGTACTCCTACCGGGACCTCCGCATCGGGCAGGGGCGAGACAACGCTAGAAAGTACCTGCAGGACAATCCTGAGGTTGCCGTGGAAATTGAGGCGGCGATCCGGTCAGATCTTTCCCTCAGTGCCGGCCAAACCGAAGAAGAAGGACTTTCGGACCCCGAAGCAGACTGAAGAGCTGAAGCCACAACGAAAAACAAACCCTTCTGAAAGAGCCTGTATGCGATGGTCTGCGCTGTCTGCTATCTGATGCTGCGGATCGCACTGAACGGAAACAGCACGTACCTGGCATGTCCGACCAGCATGTCCCCCGAAATCGGGCCTACATCAAGGGCTCTGCTGTCATGGCTCCCGGCACGGTTGTCGCCCATTACCATGTACTCGTTGTCGTCCAGTACACGTCTTTTATAATCCGTTCTTGGCGGGTAGTCCACATAGTCCTCCTCCACCGCCTTGTCGTTGACGTACAGCGTGCCGTCGAGGATGGCGACGGAGTCGCCGGGGAGCGCGACAAGCCTCTTGACAAAGAGCGTGTGATTTTCAAGCTGAAGGTCGAGAGACGCTCCAAGGTGCAGCGAAAACTCGGAATTGCGGTTGGGAAAGCGGCAGATAACCACGTCCCCCCGCTTGAGCTTTCCAAGAAGCACCTCGGGCTTGGTCACCAGCACGATCTCCCCGTCCTGAAGCGTGTTGACCATGCTTTTGCCATCGACACGGATCGGCTCAAAGAGCAAAGCCCGGATGACACTCGCGATGAGTACCGCTCCGAGGATTGTCCAGACCCAGCTAAGTATTTCCTGCCTCACAGTCTTCTTCTCTGATTTTTTGCCGTCCTTCCCCTCCGGTGCGGAAATCTGCTTGTCGCTTGGCTCTATGCCAGGGTCCTCCTGCGCATGCTGTCCGTTTTCAATCTCAACCGTCATCCTTCTCCTCCTTCGTACGGTACGGCGCGGAAAACCCCAGTATTGTTTCCGGTGTATCAGGGCCCTGCTGCAAGGTTTTTTTCCGCCTGCGGATAAAGTCCGCTCTGTCAAGCATCACAATTCTTCCGCAGCCGGAACATCTGATCTTGATATCGGCGCCGATGCGGATCACGGTCCAGACAAGAGCGCCACAGGGATGCTTCTTGCGCATCTCAACGACATCCTGCAACCTGATCTCATCCACTTGATTCGCCTCCGCCGTCTCCGCAGGAAGCATTATATCCCCCTTGTCAGGTGTTTTCAACGAACCCACACCTGAAGCCACCGTGTGCAGGTCAGGCCTGCGGGGCTGGCGCTTTCACGACAAAGAGTTCCAGCGTGCCATCATGAAGGTTTTTGACATTCATTTTTGTTCTGAAAGGGATTTTCAGCAGTGTCCCCTCGCCATACTCATGAATGGGCTGATCATCAAGTCCGATCGACAGCATACCCCGCAGCACCGTCATGTAGACGTTTGAGTTTGAAAAGTGTTCGGGCAGTCCATCGTTCCTGTTGAACACCATGTGCAGATAATGCACATTTTCGTCGAAAACAAGCTTTTCGACAAGTTTTTTATCCCCTCGATAGAAGGTGAATACCTGTTCTACCATGCTCTCAGACACTCCTTTCACAGGCTACTATAGCACGCTGTCTCCATGCGCTGCAATGAGCCTGTCCCCTTGGCTTGCGACACCCTGTACCGCATGCTACGCTACTTATGCAGGCCGCCTGAAAGATATGGGGCGTCCGGCTTTGAGGCGTGATGGAAGAAATGCGGTGCGTCGTCGAGCGCATTACCTATTCAAACGAAGAAACAGGTTTCTGTGTGCTGCAGGCGAAGGTGGACGCGCGGCGCGACCTGGTATGCCTGGTAGGCAGCATCGCTGGCGTCCGGCCTGGATCCATTCTGAACGTCTCCGGTCAGTGGAAGCTGAACAACCAGTACGGACCGCAGTTCGCAGTGGAGCGCTGGGAGGAAACGCTGCCTACGGAAGCGGTTGGTATCCGGAAGTACCTGGCCAGTGGGGCCATCCGGGGCATTGGCCCACACAGCGCGAGGGCCATCGTACATGCTTTCGGGGATGACACCATCCGAATCATTGACGAAGAGCCCGAGCGGCTCATGGAAGTCTCCGGTATCGGCCACAAACGCGTAGAGATGATCCGAGCCGCTTGGGATGCGCAGAAGGAAATCCGCGGCATCATGTTGTTTCTTCAGTCACATGACGTGGGCGCTTCGCACGCAGCGAAGATCTACAGACAGTACGGAGTCGAAAGCGTGCGTACCGTCAGGGAGAACCCCTATCGTCTCGCGGACGACATCCGCGGCATTGGTTTTCTTACGGCGGACCGCATCGCACTGAAACTTGGCTTTGATACGAACGGCTATGCACGCTGTCGAAGCGGTGTCATCTACTCGCTCAACCGGCTCGCGGAAGAAGGGCACTGCTTCGCAACCCGAAACCAGCTTAAGGTCAGAGTGCTCAAGCTTCTGGGCATCGACGTTGAAGTTATCTCCATGACGCTGGACCACATGCTGTCCTCAGGCGACCTCATCCGGGAGATGTCGTCTTCTTTGGGAGAGGTCGCCATCTACCTGCCCCCCTTCTTCCACAGTGAGGTTGGCGTTGCCAGAAGGTTGCGCAGCATCTTAGCCGTTTCGTCCCCCATGCCGCCGGGTGAAGCGTCGGATGCAGAGGATGAAAGCGTGACATACAACGATCAGCAGCGCATGGCGATCAGGACTGCGGCTGAGTCCAAGTGCATGGTGCTCACAGGCGGGCCGGGTACAGGAAAAACCACAGCGCTGTTGGGAATTCTGCGTGTCTTCCGCAGGCAGGGGCTGAAAACCCTGCTTGCGGCGCCCACGGGACGCGCGGCAAAACGCATGACAGAAGCCACGGGGATGGAGGCAAAAACCATCCATCGCTTGCTGGAGTACAGCCCTACAGAAGGCTACAGACACAACGAGTACAACCGTCTCAAGGGCGATGCGCTCATTGTGGACGAGCTTTCTATGGTCGATGTGGTTTTGATGTACAACCTGCTCAAAGCCGTCCCAGACCGCATGAGGCTTATCCTCGTGGGGGATGCGGATCAGCTGCCCTCGATTGGCGCTGGCAGCGTCCTCAAGGATCTCATTCTCTCCAGCGTCGTGCCCGTCATCCATTTAAGCCAGATCTTCAGGCAGGCCCACGGCAGCCAAATCATCCAGAACGCACACCGGGTCAACAGGGGAGAGATGCCTTCTGAAGCCTCCAAGCGGGATGGAGATTATTTTTTTATCCCAGAGGAAAACGCAGGTAAACTCGCCGAGCTCATCGTCAGCCTCTGTGCCAAGCGTCTTTCCGGATACTACGGCGTTCATCCCATCAACGATATCCAGGTCCTAACACCCATGGTGAAGGGTGAGCTGGGAACACACAGCCTGAACGCTCTTTTACAAAAGCGCCTGAATCCCTCGGCCGGCCCAGTGCTTCATTTTGGCGAAACCGAGTTCCACAGGCACGATAAGGTGATGCAGATTCGCAATAACTACGACAAGGAAGTCTTCAATGGGGACATCGGTTATGTCAGCACCATCGACACCGAGGACCGGGAGCTCGAGGTTGTCTTTGACGGAAGATCCGTGTTCTATGATGCCACTGACCTTGAGGAACTCACCCTGGCCTATGCCTGCACGGTGCATAAATCTCAAGGTTCGGAATATCCCATCGTCGTGATGCCCGTATCAGAAAAACACAGAGTGATGCTGCAGCGAAACCTCATCTACACGGCCATGACCCGCGCCAAACGCATTCTCGTCCTGGCAGGGACGCGCAAGGCACTCGGGTATGCCATCAAAAACAACAAAGTCGCCCGTCGAAACACCATGCTTGCAGAACGGCTCTGTAGCCAGGACGGTTTTCTTCCCGGCGCGCGGCATGACGCGGACGCGATCACAACACAGCCCTGCAATCCGGTTCATGACTTCCATCAGCCGTAAAAAGGCCTTCCTGTTTCATCAGCTTTCCATGCTGCCTGTCACAGATCCGAAGGGAGTTTAAACCCTCCCGAGCTTTGCTCCGCTGATTCCTGAGTCTTGGCCGCAGGGGTCGGTCCGCGCGTTGTTGGAATCCTGCGGGAACGGCTTCCTGCTTGCGGGCTTTGCCGCAACGCCCGAAGCACCGCCGGCATGCGCGCGTCATATTCCGGCGGGATCAGCAGGATGACCGTCTGCTGATTAGATGCGGGATAAGCTGCCACGCGATAGCCGAGTTTCAGCACACCCTCCAAGTCTTCCTTCTTTCCGGGCGGCTTGTATTCAACCGTTCTCAATGACGCCCCCGGCATCTCCCAGCAGTGGAAGTCACCTCCTGCAAAGACGCCATGCCTTGCCAGGATGACCTCCCCCGAAGCCCTGCGCTGTTTACACACCCGGTAACTGGTAATCAGCCAAGCCGCGAGCGACAGCACGGCGGCCAGCCCCACAAAGATGAGGACCATCAATAGCTTTTCTTCCACCAATAGGGGCATCAACACCGCAAACACCACACAAAAAAACAGCATGATCAACAGGAGGGTCTTATTCTGCCCCCGGATTTCTTCGATATTTTTCTCTGCCGCTTTCCGCTTGTTTTCGTCGCTCATGGTGTAACGCAGGAGGGGTTCTTCCGTGAACAGGCTCCGGTATCTCTTTGCCTGCGCACGGAATTTGAAGAAGATAACAGCTCCCCCGATGCTTACAAGCAGTCCGGACGGGATCAGGGCTGCCCAGTCCATCTCCTGTTGCACCAAAATCATGCCTGCTATGATCATGGCGAGGCCTGTCACAAAGAAGATCCCAGCCACGCCATAGGGTTTCCGATAGAGGGATGGATCCGGCATCACGGCCCTCCTTGCTTGTCTGCCTCGGTGTGGCGAACGCCCATCAAACAGCCTCTCAAAGCCGAGCTCGCTGCACCGGGCATACACATACGACGTCGCTCAAATAAAAGCCAGCTCGTCGAGAGCCCCTTTCCTTGATATGATGATACCCCTTGCGCAGCGCGACGTAAACAGGGCCCAACAGCCTTTGTGGCTTCCTGGCTGACACCTGGATTCTTTTCGTTCGTTTGGGTCCACTTTCTGTTCCTTGCGAACATGTACCTGCTATCCTGATAGTTCACCATTTCCTGTTATGCCAAACCATGATACCATGGGCGCATGAATGACGCTGTCCATCGTCCAAAGTGTCGCGCGGCCAGAAGCATCCTCCTGATGGTTCTTGCCTTTGCAGTCGGAGCTGTTGCAGCCCGAGCTGTTGCAGCCCGAGCAGAGCACGCCGTTTTCAGGGCGGGCGATCCCCTCCCTGTCTTCGTAGACGATTTTGTTGTCTGCCCCGATGCAGCAGAGCTTCAAACCGTCACAGTGACCCTGGCAGGGGACTGCACGCTGGGCGGCACAGAGTCCGCTCACAGACAAGCCGGGGGCTTTGTGCGCACAGTGCTCCGTCAAGGCATGGCCTACCCGTTTTCCGGCCTGCTCCCCCTGTTTTCCGAGGATGATCTAAGCCTCGTCAACCTGGAAGGTGTGCTTTCCGACAGCGCAGAAGGTAGAAACACTAAGAAGGCCTTTGCCTTTCGTGGGCCTTCTTCCTTCGCGGAGATCTTGTCCTTGGGAAGCGTAGAAGCGGTCAACCTCTCCAACAACCACTTCGACGATTACGGCGCTCCGGGCAGGGAAGCCACCCTCAGGGCCCTTGGAGGCGAAGGGGTTGCGTACGCAGGCAGCGGGTGGATGTGCGTGTACCGGACAGCGAATGTAAAGATCGGCCTGATGGGTATGGGCGGTAGCCTGACAGAAGCGAAATCCAAACAGGCGGCAGAGCAGATCTCCCTCCTGCGCAAGGCGGGCTGTGACCTTGTCATCGCCTCGCTCCACGCAGGCAGGGAATATGAAGCCCAGCACAACGCCAGCCAGGAGACGGCTGCGCGTTTCCTGATCGACGCGGGAGCAGATGCCGTAGCTGGCCACCATCCCCATGTACCCCAGGGCATCGAGTTCTATCAAGACCGCTATATCTTCTACAGCCTTGGAAATTGCGTGTTTGGGGGCAACCATGCTCCTGCCCGGACGGAGGCCATCGCCGCGCGCCTTGTCTTCACGCTCCGCGGCAAACGGATGGAAGGCCTGCAAGTCGAGCTATACCCCCTGCGCTACACAGGGTCCAGGGCAGGGAACAGCTTTCGCCCCGTCCTCCTGTCCGGCACAGAGGGGGAAACGGCGCTCGACAGGGTTCGGCGAGACACGCCCTTTCCCATCCCCGCCCTCTCAGAAAGCGGTGGCGCGGCCTTATAGACTGCGCCTGCATTGCTGCGCCTTGGGCGCAAAGGCGGCTGCTCCGCCTTTAAAAAAGCCTGTGAAAACAGTGCCCTGCACAATACAAAAGCTTCTAGCACGAGGAGAGGCCGGACCTCTGTGGCCGCGGGGCCCTTGCGCCATTTAAAGTCTATCAAAACAGACCGGCCTTTACGCGCTGCTTGCGATGTCTATGCCATAATCAAGCAGGGTTCCCTCCGTAGGCACCCCGTTTCTGTCCCAGCCCATCATGCAGTAATAGGTCTGAACGCAGTCCTCAAACTCCGCACGGTCAAGGACGACCCCACGGTGCGCGCCGCTGTCAACAGGCTCCGTGAAAAAGCGATCGGGCAGCATGTCCTGTTCCGGGCCCAGCCCCTCCCTGCAGTTGTACAGCCGGAACAGGTGGTTTCGCAGTTCGCCCAGGCGCATGACCTCCCAGGCGGAGGTCTTCCAGCCCGTCACCGCTGAAAGCATATCCGTGATCGTATTCAGGCTTAACACCCGGGTGGGTGCTGCGGCAAAGATGCACACGCCCAACGCGTCCACCGCGGACCAGAGTGTATTGAGAGCCTTGAAGTTGCGCACCTTGTCACGGCCCAGGTATTCCATCGGGATCCTGTCCAGGATGCCCAGCGTCCTGCACTGGTCCAGCGTGTGATCCCAGCCCACCCGCGTATCGAAGTCCCAATCGTGTTCACAGATTTCATAGCGGGGCCCTGTCGGGCCCACAGCATAGCCGAGCGCCAGGTTCGTCTGCGTCCTGGGCTCAAAGGGGACCATCTCGCAACCCTTGACGGTCAGCGCGAAACGTTGCGCCCCTGCTCCCAGGCTTTTTGCTGCAGCCGCGCTGCCCTCTGCCAGCAGATCTCCGAGCGCTTCCCGCTTCGCGATCATCTCCGCCAGCCTTAGGGCATCTGAGCCCGGGCTGAAGGAGAGATCCAGCCCCTGCGGGTCCAGGAGCCCTTCTGTTGCTGCTTCCTGGGCAAACGACACCGTATAGCCCAAAGAATCCGGATCCATCCCGTATTCGTTGCACAACACGTTCACACGCAGCAGGGTTTCCACGCTGTCATTGCCAACGTTTGGCCCAAAGGCACCCAGGATCTCCTGGTGCAGACCACCGGCTGCGGCGTCGCTTTCTCTCAGGGCATAGCGCTTGATGCAGTCGTTGGGACAAGCGGGGCAACCTGCAACCCCACGGTAATATGGATCAAAGCCTTCCGGCTTGAAACGATCCAGATAGTCACAGGTTGCAGTGCGGTAATTATTCACGCAGACGGAGGCATCGATTCCGTGGGTATGGATCCATACGCCAAAGCCGGGGCGGTCCTTCTGCCACATAGAAAGGGCGTTCCCGTGCATCTTCTTTTCAAAGTTACGGCTGATGGCTTCAAGCCTTGCAGGATCAGCGACAGCAGGAAGCGTCCCTCCCCTTAAGACCACAGCCTTAAGGCGTTTCGATCCCATCACAGCTCCCAGCCCTGCCCGGGCCGCCTGGTGACACCGATCACTGACTATCGTGGCAAATCGTACCTGCTTCTCCCCTGCGGGGCCGATCACGGCGCAGCTTGACTCTGCATCGATGGCCTCCAGCCAGTCCATGGTTTCGGATACCTTCCTCCCCCACAGTTTTTGAACGGGGCGAAGCGTGACCGCACCGTCCTCCACAAAGAGGGCTGAGGGCTCGCGGCACCTTCCCTGAATGACGATGCCGTCGTAACCCGACTTCTTTAACGCCACCGCAAAGGGACCCTCGCAGCGTGCCTCTCCGATTCCGCCTGTCAACGGTGATTTACCCATCACAGTATAGCGGGCTAAACCGGGCGCTTCATAGCCGTTGAGCGCTCCTGACAGGAACATCAGGGGATTTTCAGGGGCATAAGGATGAACACCGGCTTTTGTAAGCCTCAGCAGAAAGCAGGCGCCCATCACTCCGTTGCCGTTGCAGTGTCGATAAAACTTGTCGTCTGGGACCTCCACCTTCGATGTCCCCGTCGCAAGGTCGACAAGCAGGATCCTCCCATGGTATCCAAGCCCCATGTTTTCCTCCGCACGACATCGCCAGGCTGTTGCGTCGCACCGCAAAACCCAGCGAAATCATCATGATTCTGAACCGATCATACATCGTCCGCTGCCCGTGTCAAGCACTTCCTCGCTTTGCGCTCGTTTGACACCCGGTCCGCACCGTCTTATATTGAACGCGATTCCAAGCGCTTGGCAGAGCGACAGCCCTTGGAGACGGGTTGAAGGGAGGTTCCTCGTGGACCGCGACAGGAAGAGCCCTCTTGACAGAATGCCTGGGCATGCCCAGCGCTCAGGTAGCCCCAACCCACTCCTGGGCTCCTGGATTCTGTCCGCTTTCGGAGTGCGTGTCCTGACGCTCATCTTCAGAAAAGACGGTTCGCTCACGGCTAGCGCGATGGGGATCTCCACCGAAGGCTTCTACGACATACACGGCGACAGGGTGAGCCTGAAGACAACGGACCCCCGCGTCCTGGAGAGCATCGGCAGCGGCGCCCGTTCATTGACGTTCAGGACTGATGGCGATAAGCTGACGCTGGATGGCGTGGCGCTCACACGGTCCTGACTGCAGGGTCAGACCTTTCTGCCCCAACGCCGCACACATCCCCCCTTCCCCGGCCCCCCGGCTTTGCTGAGGCAGGCTTCTTCACCCTATGGACCAAGCTGCGCTTTACAGCGCACAGCATCAGAAGGATGGTAAGCGATGGAACCTTTATGCCTTGCCATTGATATCGGCGGATCCAAGGTCATTGTGGGCTTGGTCAAAGAGGACGGGACCGTGCTTCAAAGAAGGCGTTATCCCTGGCCACGGCTGGACGCACAGAGCGTGGTCAACGAGGTCCTCCTCCGGGCAAAAGAGATGATGCGCCAGGCGCCCCATCCGCCTTCGGTGATCGGCGCCACGATCCCCGGCCTTGCGGACGCGGAAAAGGGTCTCTGGATCGAATCCAGCTTTTCCGGCATCCGCGATGTCCCTTTGGTCTCCTTGCTGCAGAATGCCTTTTCTCTCCCCGCGTACGCCGATAACGATGCGACGGCCTGCGCGCTGGCGGAAAGCCTTTACGGTGCCGGCCAGGGAGTGGGCGATTTTTTGTATCTTACCGTGTCCACCGGGGTGGGTGGGGCCTTGTTTCTTGGCGGCAGGATCTATCGCGGTTCAGGGGGCAATGCCGGAGAGTTCGGCCACTGCATTGTCTCAGAGGGAGGCAGGCCCTGCAACTGTGGCTCCTCCGGCTGCCTGGAGAAGCATGCCTCGGGACGCGGACTGGCCCTCAACTACCGCGAACGGGGAGGCAGTCCGCTGGAGAGCGGAGACTGGCCGGACGCAAAGATCATCGCCGACAGGGCTCGGGAGGGCGAGCCTGAAGCGCTTGAAGTTTACAGGCTGGAAGGGCAGTATCTGGGGCGGGTGATCGCGATGGCCTGCAATCTCTTAAACCCGCGCAAGGTTATCCTGGGCGGAGGCGTTTCCCTGTCTTTTCCGTTGTTTGAGGCGTCGCTGTGGGAGACGGTTCTGGGACGGATCTACCGTGGAGCCAACACGCATCTCAGCATTGAACCTTCTCCCCTTGGAAACGATGGCGGCCTGCTGGGCGCGGTAGCTGTCGCCTTTACACGCCACGCTCGTCAGCAAGTGCCATCGGCACCCTGCCTGAACGACTCATAAAAGCATTTATGCGACTGTGTTGTGTTCAGCGTTCCAGAGAAAGGATGCCTTATGACAGGTACCTCTTCCCACGCCGCACGCAAGCCACACCGTGAACGCGTCCTGCGTGCCATCCGCTTTTGCAGTCCCGACCGTGTCCCTGTCTGGAACATTAACCGTGATGAGACGGAGGGCGACGTGCTCAGATTCGACCTGCGCCTCTGGGAGGACGCAGGGAGCGGCAGCCATTGGCGAGATGGCAACAGGAGCGAGTGGGGTTACCTATGGCGCGACCTCCAGGACGGTACGATGGGCCAGCCTGTCCAGGCGATTGTGGAAGACCTGGACGATGCCGTCAGCTACCGATTCCCGCCTATAGATCCGGATCGGCGCTTTGCAAACCTAAAAGAGTGGATGGGGGGTTCAGAGGGGTATTATCGCCTGGGCATGGCTGTGATCAACGGCTTCACCACCTACAGCTTCCTTCGGGGCTTCGAGAACGCCATGATGGACTTTGCCCTTCGAGATCCCCGCGCGCTCAAGTTGCTCAAGGGTGTTTTCGATTGGGAAAGGCGCCTCATCTGCGCATGCGCCGCAGCGGGCTTTGACGGTTACCACCTGGGAGACGACTGGGGCGCTCAGCGGGGCCTGATCATCTCTCCGGGAATGTGGAAAGAGCTCTTCATGCCGTTGTACCGCGAACTGGCAGACTGCTGTCACGCCCACGGTATGCAGCTCTGGTTTCACAGCTGCGGCGACTTCACGGACATCATCCCGCTTCTGCATGATGCAGGGGTCGATGTCATCAACATTGCCCAACCCAACGCGGTGGACATCGAAAAAGTCGGCGCGGCGCTCCGTGGCAAGCAAGCCTTCCTGGTTCCCCTCAGCTACCAGACCACCTCCATCTCAGGCTCTCGAGAGGACATCCTCGGTGAGGCTGCCAGGCTATATACCCTCCTGGGTATACCAGAGGGCGGCTTCATAGGCTATACGGAAGATTACGGCTGCATGGGCATGACGGATACCAACTTCCACGCCTGCAAAGAGGCCTTCCGCCTCTTGGGCAACAGCGACGGGAAGCGGGGCTATGGCCAGTCTGTACCAGTGAAGAAGACTGAAGCGTTCTGAAGTTCCCAGGCGGTCCCGGCGCAGCAGCTTTCGTCTGTTTGCATCAGATCCCTACAAGCCTGCGCGGTCCATTTGGGGGTGCTGTCCTGTTCGCCCCCTGCAGACATGCATATGCATTCTGTGAGCTTGGTTCGTTTAATCCGCCGCTCTCCTGCCACCTATTCGGGGCCATGGTGTTCAGCGGCATTGCGGGAGCTCTTGTTGCACAGGCTGAGGATACCTTCCAGAAAAGCCTCTCTCCGTAGCTCAGCTTCATCCCATCAAAGGGCTCCGACCCGATCTGCTCCCTCCACCGGAAATGCCCCCTGGCGGGAAGGAAGATCCACTTGATTTTCGCCCGGAGACTTGAGCGGCTAGTGCGTCCAGGAGATCGACGGGCTTACAAGCGGCTCCTGGTCCACAGGCGAGGCGCCAGAGGCTGAATTCATCGATGTATGAGAAAGTGTCTTCCTCCCCTGTGTGGTGCCCACGCTGATACCCTCCCTAAGAACAGCGCTCTTAACAGCGACGGAGGCGCAGTTCCCGATCATCAGGCTATTTTCCTTACAGCCCACTTGGTCCTGAGGGCGTGAGGCCGGGCGCCACTGGAAAAAGCAGGCTGTTTCAGCGCCTCGGTCCATAGATGGCCGTACCGATGCGGATCAGGGTAGCACCCTCCAAGATGGCAGCTTCATAGCTGTCTGTCATTCCCATGCTGAGAATATCAAGGGGCATGCCCGCACCCCTGCGGTCCTGAACGCCCTCCAGCATCTCTCTTAGCCTAGCGTACCAGCGTCGACTCTCCGGGCTGTTGTCAAAAGCGGGCGGGATGGCCATCAGGCCCCTGACACGGATTTCGGGCATCTCGCCCGCGGTGTCAAGAAGCCAGGGCAGGTCTTCTTTCGCAAGGCCGGTCTTGCTCTTTTCCGCAGCCAGGTTCACTTGGACCAGAATTTCCTGCACCAGGTGCCGACGCCTGGCTTCCGCCTGGATGGTCTCTAAAAGGCGCTGGCTGTCTACGCTCTGGATGAGGGCAATCCGGCCCACTGTCCTTGCAACCTTGTTGGTCTGAAGGTGGCCGATGAAGTGACAGGGCTTCTTTTCAAATACGCCTGCTTCGTCATGAGCCAGGAGTTCCTGTACCCGGTTCTCGCCAAAGGCATCTACCGCAAGCGCTGCGCTAAGCCGGATCTCCTCACCGGTCCGCCCTTTGCAGACAGCGCAGAGCTGCACTTCCTGCGGGTGTCTGCCGGCCGCACGGGCTGCTCGCACCATCCTATGGCGGATCTCCGCTACCCGGTCTGCCATCCCCTGCCTGTCCTGTTGATCACTCATTCTACATCTCCAGATAAGTCGTCCTCTGGCCACCAATGTATTTGGGTCGGGTTCTCGCACAGAGTATATGAGCTTGGCCGATCATATCCAGACTCAGGCGTACCGGGACCGCCACCTGGCGCAGATGCATCCCGATCAGCGTGCCCCCAATGTCCATCCCTGCCTCCGCCAGGACCTGGCCCACCAAGACCGGGTCCCGAAACCCGCGGTAGACCACCGTGGCAAAGCTTCCTCCGGCCTCCGGGCTGGGCACGGCATTTACCACCTCATATCCGCGGGCTTCAGCCACGTCCCTGCTTACAACCAGGGCACGGTTTAGATGCTCGCAGCATTGGGCTGCCAGGGTGATGCCATTTTGTTTCAGCAAGGGCCAGATGCCCGAGCAAAGGGCTTCTGCTGCCTCTATGTTGGACCCTTTCCCGATTCGTTTTCCCACAATTTCACTGGACGAGCAGCCGACCACCATCAGGCTGCCGGGCTTCAGGCCGGCCTGCTCAAGCAGTTCCTTCATGGCCTGATGTGCCTGCTGCACCACCTCATTAAACATATCCCTCAACCCTTTCGGAAGTTCTGCTTCGCCCTTTTTACAGACCCTGTTCAGCGCTCGGGTACGCGCCGTCCCAAACAACACTCCGGTATCCCTTCCAGTCGGTATCCCCTTCCGTGCTGATGAACAGCAGCACGGAGTACTTATCAAGCCCAAGCCCCCGCCGGAGCTCCCCGTACCCGGGTTCCGTTAAGATCTTCACAGCTGCCCCAACAGGCGCCGCGCCACTCTCGCCAGAGACCACCCGCGCGTCCTCCCCCAAAGGGTTTCCCAGCACACGCATGCCAAAGGCCGCCACCTCTTCAGGGATGGACAGGTAGTTTTCCGCATGGTCCAGCAGTATTTGAAGCCCCAGCGTGTTGGGTTCCCCGCAGGAAAGACCTGCCATCAGCGTATGGTATGCCCCGCCAATGCACACGCGCTGCCCCTGTGTCGCCGAACGGTAGATACAGTCAACGGCGGAAGGTTCCACCACGGTGAAGGAGGGCGTCTGCTCGCCCTGCCAGCGGTTTGTGAAGTAACCCGTCACCGCTGCCGCCAAGGAACCCACGCCCGCCTGCACAAACACATGGGTGGGGCGCGAATTGAAGAAATCCAGCTCCTCGACTGCCTCGTGGGCCAAGGTCAAGTATCCCTGCATAATAAAGCGTGGAATCTCTTCATAGCCCTCCCAGGCGGTGTCCTGTACCAGCACGTAGCCCTTCTCCCGTGCCAGAGAATTCGCTAAGCGTACGGCCTCATCATAATTGGCATCCAGAATGTGCACCTTCGCGCCTTCAGCGGCAATGCGGTCCGCCCGCTCCTGAGCGCTTCCGCGTGGCATGTACACAACGCTATTCTGCCTGAGCTGCCGGGCTGTCCACGCCACTCCGCGTCCGTGGTTCCCGTCCGTAGCGGTTACGAAGGTCATGTCACCCAGCCGTGCTCGCACCTCATCTGAGTTCAGACGCTGAAAAGACAGCTCGCTGAGGCCCGTGCCCAGCCTCTCCTCCACGATTTTTCCAATGGCATAGCTCGCCCCCAATGCCTTAAAGGCGTTAAGCCCAAAGCGCTTGGACTCGTCCTTCACATAGACGCCCGCCACCCCAAGATGCGCCGCGAGGCGCTTGAGAGCCACAAGAGGGGTAGGGGCATACTCGGGGAACCCGGCATGGAACGCTGCTACACCCCGCGCCGTTTTCACATTCAGGAAGTCAATATTCACTCCTCGTGACAGGTGGTCCAGACGCTTGAGTTTTATGTCTTGCATAAACCCTCCCAGCCTTCATGCTTGTGCAGCCTGTCGCGCTTTCCCATCGCTGCAGGGCCTGCCTCTTGCACGTGTTCACTCACGCGTTTTTCGCAGATACATCTGGAATGCGTCCACCACACGAGGATCGAACTGAGTCCCCGCATTGGCTGAGAGTTCGTCCATGGCTGCCGTTGAAAGCAGGGCTTTGCGGTAGGGTCGATCCTGGGTCATGGCGTCATAGGCATCAGCCACGGCTAAAATCCGGGCCAGTAGCGGAATGTTCTCTCCAAAGAGGCCTCTGGGATAGCCCGTTCCATCCCATCTTTCATGATGCGCCAACACCCCTTCGGCAACACCAGCAAAGCCCGGAATGATTCTTAAGATGCGGTATCCGATTTCAGGGTGTTTTCGCATCTGTTCTGTCTCCGCATCCGACAGTTGCGCCGGCTTGTTCCGGATCTCGTCTTCCAGACAGGTTTTCCCAATATCGTGAAGTCTGGCGATCAGTTCAAGTTCGTCTACCTCCATGGGGCTTAAGCCCATCGCTTCGCCCATCCCTCTGCAATAGCGTGCGACCCTCAGGCTGTGCGCTTCCGTTTCAGCATCCGTCTCGTGCTGGCCTTCCCTCGGCATCCATGAGAGATCACGGTGATGTTCGTAGCCACTGTAATGCCTGCTTCTGGCCAAGGCAGATTCTGCCTGCTGGAGGACATCCCTCCAATCCACGCCGGCATCCGGTTTGATGGCGTAGCCCATGGAGAGGCTCAAGGTGGTCCCAGCGACCCGCGTGGCGACGCATGCGGTCTTCACTTTTTCACAGAGGTTCTGAACAGCATATTCTGCTGCGTTTGGAAGAAGCATGGCAAACTCATCTCCGCCCCAACGTGCGACAAGATCCCCCTCCCGGCAGTTAGCCTCCAGAATCCCCGCAACCTTCACAAGCGCTTCATCACCCGCCGGATAGCCAAAAGCATCGTTGAGCTGTCTCAGCCTGTCAAGGTCTCCAAGCACAAGGGCAAGGGGATGCTGGCGCGACCCGTCCAAACGGCTCAGGGCGTTCTCAAGCCACGCCCGGCTGTACAGACCGGTTAGCGCATCCCGATTGCTCAGGAATGAGATCCGCGATCTCTGATCCCGATCCTCCGAAATATCCCGGAACAGGAGAACGACACCCGCCGTCTCCCCTTCCGCGTCCAGGATGGGAACCGCACGACCCGCAATCGCGCGTTCGTTGCCAGCCCTCGACCGTAGTGCCGTGTGGGCGAAGAGGCTGACAGGCTGACCATGGCGCAGGACGCTCTCCACAGGGTCCTTGCACCTCATCCCGGTAATCTCATGGAAAATATCAAACACTTCACGCAGAGGTTTTCCCTTCGCCTCGTCAGCGATCCACCCGGTCAGATGTTCAGCGGCCGTGTTGAGCGTCTCTGTCGCGCCTTCATGGCTGAAGGTCAGGACTGCAGCCCCGGCTTCCTCCAGCACAGCCTTCAGGGTCGGGTCATCAGGGCAGGGTGCAGCTTGTGCCCAAACCTCTTCCTCAGCAACCAGACCTATCTCATCGTGCGAAAGCCTGAAAACCCTGTATGGGCGACCTGAGTTGTTTCCGTCCTCTGATGCTTTTCCGGCGGGGAAGCGCTCAGGCTCCCCCGTTTGCAGCACCCGGTGAAAAACCTTTACCATTTCTCTGGCGCCAGTCCCTGGCCAGAGTACCGTGGGTGTCGCGCCAACGGCGCTTTCCGCACTTCCTGCAAACGCGCTGAACGCAGCAGGGTTCGCGCTTTGAAGTTCAAAGACGGCACCCGCCTCCGGGTCAGGCCGCGCCCGAAAACTGAGGATGGCTGATGGTGACAGGTCATGGATTCTTTGTGCCAGAGAATTGTCGGTTGTCCCTAAAGGCAACGTGAGATGCGGACCTGAGACAGCAGCTGCGCTGGAGCCCTGGACGCTGTCCGATTTACGAAACAAAAGCGCCAGGTATCCGCTAAACGGAACAAAGGCAGAAACAGCGAAACCCTGTCCGTTCCATACGAGTATTTCTTTAAATTCCTTTTTCTTTTCACCGAATTGAAGGGCATGAAAGGCACCCAGCCATTGTTCACGCAAAGCCTCCGTCCTCAGCAGCCACCGGGACATATCCATCCCCAGCAACAAGGAGCCTCCCGGCTGAAAAGCATCCTCAAATGCACGGTTCGCCGCAACAAGCCTATAGTCCGAAGGGAGACCTTCACGGTCCGTTACAAGTTCAGACAGAGAAAAAGCCCAGGGCATATTCCTGAACAGCCTTTTCCACTTCTTCTTCATCAAAGCTTTCACTCCGCAGGCGTCCGGTGATGATGCCGACCTCTTCGGTCACCGTTCCCGCGTTGAGAGTGTATCACAGCTTTTCGGATTTTACAATCTGTTATTAAGCATACATTCGGTCATTTTTGCGGGCATATGTCACGACCGGTTTTTTCAGTTCCAAGAGCCCCCTGCAGATCCGCACATCCTGCCTGGTCTCCTCTCTGGGAGCGTCAGATATGCGTCAGATGGCCATCAGCACTGCGTCCATCGCGCTCTGGATACTCAGGTTTGCCCTGCTTCAAGCCCGGGGCTTTTTGATTGTTCCTTCATCTTCCTGTACAATAGCCCAGCCGGCCATTGCAAACCGGGTGAATACAAGGAAGGAGGCCCCTGTTAGGCCTGCCTTCCAATACCCTGCGCGACCGACCCTTCATGAAGGCGGATGGTCTTTCGCCCTTGCAGGTTTCGGGGCGTTCACGCGCCCGTTGATCATTGGTCAAAGGATAAGCTGGAAAGGAATGAGTCCGATGGGTCTTTCAGGAATCAGAAGGAAGAGCGCACAGCGCCAGGTCCAGAGAAACATGGTGGATACGGAGGCCAAGCTGCGTTCCCTTGCCTTTGTTCCAGAAGATGAGCTATTCGTATCCCTGGCTACCACGCCGACCGGTCTGTCGAACGATGAGGCGTCGAACAGGCAAGACGAGTACGGGAAGAATGTCATCACGGCAGGCGTGAAGCACACGACGCTTCACAGGCTGCGCGAAGCGGTCATCCACCCGTTCAACGTGATCCTGCTGCTGGTTGCGTGCGTCACAGCTTTCACCGATATCCTGGCGGCAGAAAGCCCCGACTATCTGACTGTCGTCATCATCCTCTCGCTGGTATTTCTGTCCAGCCTGGTTGCCTTTATCCAAAGCCAGCGTTCCGATGCAGCTGTTGAGAAGCTGTTCAAAATGATCTCCAACAGGGCTGATGTGCGCAGAGACGGCTGCCTGACCGAAATCCCCATGGATGAGGTCGTGCCCGGCGATATTGTCTGGCTTTCAGCCGGCGACATGCTCCCGGCAGACGTACGCTTTTTGTCCACGAAGGATACCTTTGTTGCGCAGGCAGCACTGACCGGAGAATCGAATCCTGTTGAAAAGTTTAGCGTTCGGCCGGACAGACAACAGGACACACTGACAGACCTTGGCAACATTGGCTTTATGGGCACTAATGTCATCAGCGGGAGCGCCTCAGCCGTGGTACTGGCGACCGGCAACAGCAGCTATTTCGGGTCGATGGCCAAGTCTCTCTCCGGAGACAGGTCCAAGACCAGCTTTGAGCGGGGGGTGGATTCAGTCAGCCGGCTGCTGGTGCGCATGATGCTTGTCATGGTCCCCATCGTGTTCCTTGTCAACGGGGTTTCCAAATCGGACTGGCCCAGCGCGCTTGTGTTCGCCATCAGCATCGCTGTAGGCTTGACCCCTGAAATGCTCCCCGTCATCATGACTTCCACGCTTGCCAAGGGCGCCGTGAGCATGTCGCGGCACAAGGTGATCATACGCACGCTGGGTGCGATACAGACCTTCGGCGAGATGGACGTGTTATGCACCGACAAGACCGGCACGCTGACAGAGGATCGAATCGTCCTTGAAAAGTACATGAATGTGCACGGCGAGGACGACACGCGCGTTTTGCGCCACGCATACCTTAACAGTGCGTTTCAGACAGGCCTTAAAAACCTGATCGACCTGGCCATCATCCATCGAGCTGGAAAATACGGTCTGGAGGACCTTATGGGCGCCTATATCCGCGAGGATGAGATCCCCTTTGATTTTGACCGGCGTAGGATGAGCGTGGTGCTGGTGGATCATACGGGCAAGCGGCAACTAATCACCAAGGGAGCCGTGGAGGAGATCATTGCCATTTCCTCCCTTGTGGAAATCGGCGGGCGTGTGGTGCCCATGGATGAAGAAACCCGCCGCGTTGCCCTGGCGACCTACGAAAAGCATAATGCTGACGGCCTTCGAATGATCGCTGTAGCGCAGAAAAACAACGTTTCAGGCATCGATACCTTTGGCGTTGCTGATGAGTCTGAAATGGTCCTCATTGGTTTCATAGGCTTTTTAGACCCGCCCAAGGAGAGCGCCCGCGGCGCCATCAACGCTCTGCGCGACCATGGGGTGCGCACCGTTGTTCTTACAGGGGACAGTGAAGGCGTGGCTGCCAAAGTCTGCAGCAAGGTAGGTGTGAAGACGGGGCCCCTTCTGACGGGGCGTGACGTCGATCAGATGGATGAAGCTGCACTCTGCAAAGCAGTCAGAATCTGCGACCTGTTTGCCAAGCTGTCCCCCTCCCAAAAGGAACGGGTGGTGAGAGCCTTTCAGGAGGAAGGACATACCGTGGGTTACATGGGCGATGGCATCAACGATGCTCCGCCCCTGAGACAGGCAGATGTAGGAATATCTGTGGACAGCGCGGTGGATATCGCCAAGGAAACCGCTGACGTCATCCTGCTTGAAAAAGACCTGATGGTTCTTGAAGAGGGCGTCATCGAAGGACGACACACTTTCGGCAACATCATGAAATATATCAAGATGGCAGCCAGCGGTAACCTGGGCAATGTTATCTCGGTCATGGCAGCCAGCATCTTCCTGCCATTTTTCCCAATGATGCCGGTGCAGATCCTGACACAAAACCTCCTGTGTGATTTTTCCCAGATGGGCATGCCTTTTGACCGTGTGGATGAAGAATATCTCAGTAAGCCCCGCAGATGGGAAACGAAATCCATTGTGACCTTCATGGCTTACTTAGGGCCTATGAGCTCGCTGTTTGACATCCTCTGCTTTGCTGTGTTGTGGTGGGCTCTCGGAGCAAATAACCAGGCTCTTGCGCCCCTGTTTCAGGGGGGCTGGTTTGTGTTCGGGACGCTGTCGCAGGTGCTTGTCATCCACATGATTCGCACCGCAAAAATTCCCTTTCTCCAAAGCAAGCCTTCCCTCCCACTATGTGCCTCCACGGCCTTGGTTGCGCTGGTAGCCCTCGTGGTCGGCTTCACTGGGCTCGCGTCAGGCCTTGATATGATGCCGCTTCCCATTCGGTTTGCTCCCTGGCTCGGTGCCATACTGGCCGGCTATCTCCTGTGCGTACAGTTTATCAAGAGAATATATATCAGCAGATACGGCGAATGGATGTAGGACATACGTAGAAGAGGCTCTGGGATGAGGTTCGACTTATCGGGCTTTCAAGAGCCTTTTTGGCTGTTGTGGCAGATGGCCACAGCTGAAGACCCCAGCCCTCAAACAGTTTACAGATTATTCATGTCTGCGTAAGAAATGACGGGTACACTGAGTTTGCACGAATGCGTGCAGAACAGAACCATTTAGCGATAGGAGGCATGAATATGAAAAACAGAAAGGGACGCTGGACAGCTCTGTTGGCGGTGGCATTGGCGCTTTTTGTCGTCACCGGGATTTCCATATCCACCGCAGCTGAAAACAAAATATCCTCCAATGAGATTTCCTCCATCATTGATACCACAACAGATCAGACGCAAATAACAAGTCCTCTCATTACAGTGGCCAATGCTGCGCGTGAAAGCGTGGTGGGCGTCAGTAACTACCAGGTAGGCGGCAGACGGTACTATGGGTTTGGATTTGGCTATAATGAGCCTTCTGAGACCGAGTATCTGGCCGGAACCGGCTCAGGCGTCGTTGTCACCGCATATGGCCATGTGTTGACCAACTACCACGTCGTCGAACACGCAAGCCGCGTTACCGTCACAAACGGTGACAAGGAACTGAAAGCAGAGATCGTAGGTACCGATTCAAACCTCGACATCGCGGTGCTGATGGTTCCTGGACTCAATCTCCCCACGATTCCCCTTGGGGACAGCGATGCGCTGCAGATCGGTGAATGGGCCATCGTGATCGGCAACCCGCTCGGACAGGAATTTGAACGGACTGTGACTGTCGGCATCGTCTCTGCCCTTGACCGCACCGTCACAGACCGGTCTCTTGACCGTTACGGTCGCAGGACGACCGTCACCAACAGCATGATCCAGGTAGATGCTGCCATCAATCAGGGCAACTCAGGCGGCGGGTTGTTCAACATTCTTGGCCAGCTTCAGGGCATCCCGGCGCGCAAGTATTCAAGCAACAGCTTTTTTAGCGGAACAACCATTGACAATATTGGTATGTGCATCCCGATTAACGTAGCAAAGCCCCTCCTGCAATCCGTGCTTGAAAACTTCAACAAGGATGCGGAGGCTGCCGCTGCCGCGCAGCCAGACAGTAAAGAAGCGCCCCGACCGCGCATCGGCGTGACAGTTGCGACCCTGTCTTCCGGGTTCAGCCTGGTCCGGGACGGGACCCTTCCCGCAGGCGCCTATGTTCAGAATGTAGAAAAGGGATCGCCCGCTGAAGCTGCCGGCATCCATCCCGGGGACATCCTTGTAGAAGTGGACGGAACCATCGTACAGAACTCGACGATGCTGGTAAACAAGCTTCAGTCCTATTCTGAAGGCGATACTGCCAAAGTCAAACTGTTCCGTCTGGACGGGCTCTTTGAGGCGATTGAGAATGACACCCCGTTTGACAAGCTGGGTGATGGCAGCTATCTGGACGTAGAGGTGGAGCTGGTGATCCTTGACGCTCTTGACATGTAAGCACTGCCTGACCAAACAGCCGGGCTCCAAGGAGCCCGGCTGTTTTCATGTCAATAGGGCACATTAAGCCTTTTTCTTACACAGGACATAAATCAGCTCATTGTCGAATGCGGCTTTGCTTTCAATCCTCACAGCGCTGGGAAGTCCTGCCTCAAAGGAGGAGGAATAGAACGCCTCCATCCCTCGGCGCCTGCCCGACATGCGCCTGGTAGAAAAGGATACAAAGGCTCGGGAGAAGTCCAGGCTTTCAAGCAGCTCAACGCCTCTTCCTTTTCTTTGCCTTTCAAGCCCTGGGATCAGCTTCAACAGAAACGCTACATCATAAGCCCCGTCTGGAGTTCTTACCACAGCGTCCAGCGCCTCCGCCCGATAGGCTTCCCTGCTGATCATCCGGAAGAACCTGTTGACGAGCTCAAGTGTGTCGGTACGGATATCCAGCGCCAGATAGGATGCCGGCTTCTCCTGATACAGGGAGACCGCAAAAGGATGAAAGCCGCAACCGATGTCCACGACCCGGCTGTCTGTGTGAATGTATCTCCCCATGAAGCTAAACATTCGATCCGCTACAGACAGCCTCTCTCGCGTCGACACATGGAGCTCCATCAGGGAAAGGGCGAGTCTCTCTTCCGCCTTCTCCGCTTTTTCGTCATAGCGGTTAAGGATATCCATCGCCTTTGCATGGCTATCTTCCTTCACGAAGGACGCATTGATGATGTGCAGCATGGCTCGGACAGCCCTGACGGCATCTTTGCGCCTTACGTGTCTTCCCACGATATCAGCACTGATGCGCCGGACTGTTTCCGGATCACAGCAGCTGTACTTGCTGGAAAGCCGAACAAGATCGGCAATCCTCTCCGGGTCATGCCCCATCCGAGGTAACCCTTTCAAGCAACCGCGTATAAAATCGCAGGTTGTGCATGGTGGCGAGCCTCAAGGCCAGGGGGTCGTCTGTCTTTTTGAGGTGGTATAGATAGGCACGCGAGTACTTCCTGCAGAGCAGGCAGTCGCAGCGCTCTGACACGGGGCGGCTGTCACGGATGTGCTGTTCATCCAAAATGTAGTAATAGCTGTATCCAGTCTGCGCGTCTCCGCCGCTCCCATCCAGGACATACAGCCGATTGTGCCGCGCCTCACGTGTGGGAATGACACAATCAAACAGGTTATACCCCATCCTGTAACAGGCGACGATGCCTTCGGGTTTCCCGATACCCATGGCATATTTGGGCATCTCTTCAGGCATCAGTTCTGCTGTAAGACGCAGGTTTTCCTCAGCCAGGCGGCCTTCAGAATCTGCCGGCCATCCTCCGTAGCCATAGCCGTCAAAGCCAATCTCGCGCAGCCTCGCTGCACAGCGCTCGCGCAAATCGCGGTCATTCCCCCCCTGTATGACTGCAAACAAAAGGGGTCTGGATTCGCTGGCCATACGCCTGGTACGCAGCTGCCTAACAAACTCCTCCTTGCAGCGCGCTGCCCATTCAACTGTCCGCTCAACGGATAAGACATGGATCTCCCGGCTGTCCTCTGGATGCGTGCAATAATCCAGGCACATCATGATATCCGCTCCGCAGGCGAACTGCATCTGCATGCTCTTTTCTGGCGAAAGAACCACCTTTCTCCCGTCTTCCCTTCGGAAGATCGCGCCATTTTTACGCACTTCTCCATATTTCGGATTTTCCCGAAGGAGGGAGAAAACTTGAAATCCGCCGGAATCCGTAAGGATCGGAAGGTCCCATCCCGCAAAGGCATGCAATCCGCCTACGGCTCGGACCACACCAAGCCCCGGCCTGGACATGAGGTGGAAGCTGTTCATCACAATGCCTGGCACACGGCAGCTGATCAAGTCATAGGCATCCACACACCGTACCGTCCCATAGGTCCCGTCCGGGAAAAACGCGGGCAGGCGAAGCGATCCATGGGGCAGCTTGAGCTCGGGTGCAGTGAATACCGTTTCTTCCATCCCTCTTCCAGGGTCCATGTTTTCCTCTCCTTTGTGGGTCACCGTCGTCCTGGAACTCTTCGAGGTCACTTTACGCCGTCAGACTCCGCATTCCCCTGCACGCTTCTCCACGCCCGGGAGTTCCACGATCGCCTCACAGAAACGGAGCTGCCGGTACCAGACCCGGCAGCCCCGTTTTACGCTTGCAGTCAGGCTGAAAGAGGGCTCTTTTTCGAGCGGGCGACGTTGACACGCCAGGTATGCATGACCAGGGCTACGGCAATGACGCCATAGGCAATGAAAACACGGAAGTATTCTCCGACGTTGGGGTCACCAAATAGCGCTTTTCCCGCGTCCTGGGATACCGCAAACAGGATATGAAAGAGCAGGGTGCCCACAATCGCTTGCGTGTTAGTGGCACGGTTGAGGGAAGCGCCCCCCACCAGGATGGAGGCTCCGGCATACAGGCCTACCATCTCGTGGGCGGAGTATGTCTGTAGCGTTCCCAGGTTCTGTATGAAGATGATCTGTCCCCAACCCGCCAACACCGTGGAGATCATAATGGCGATCACCCGCACACGGTTGACATTGATACCGGAGGCATTGGCGACCACACGGCTTTGTCCGACGGCGCGGAACTTCTGCCCAAGGCGCGTACGCATGAGGATGACGTTGAACAAGCACAGAACAGCCACCAACAGGAAGGTGACCACGGGGACCTGTGTCCCCTGTACCACCTGCCGGATTGGGGACACAAACAACACCAGCCCGCTTAAGAAAACAGGGGCGACAGCCAAGGCTACAAAACGCTTCAAACTTATCTTCCTCAGCATAAGTAAGGCCGCTGCGGCTGTCAGGATCAAAAGGCTCACCCCGTAAAGCGCCGTTGGAAAGGACAGCTCCCACAGGCTATCCAGCCCCATATACAATTTTCCCGTCATCAGGTTCAGCGTATTGGCAACGCCGGAGGCGCCAATAATGGTCACTCTGCTGGACAGTGGGATGATCTTCCCAAAGATGAAGAGAAAGAGAAGCTGGTAGGCGCCGTTGGCGAAGTAGCCTAAAATCAGCGAACCAATGGTTTCCTGCCCTTTCATCTTGTTGAGCAGAGAGCCTATCAGGAAGCCAAGCAGTGCCGCCAGAGGCAACGTCACGCCGGCTGCCACCAGCAGGCCCTGGACACCTTCAAGCCCCCAGTTGAGGGCAAGCATCAGTCCCAGTTGTGCAGCCATGGCGCCGATGGTGATGGCAAAGTTGATCCCCATGCCGGAAATGATGGGGATGATGAGCGCCAGCACGATGAAAAGGTTACGAGAAAGTCGTCCGACCACCTGGGAGAAGATATCCGTCAGCGTCCGTCCAGAGAGAACGATGAATACCACGCTCATCGCCAAAAACACGTAGGTGACGATGTATTCACGAAGGTTTCCCTTTACCGAGCGCAGTGTCTCCTGTCCGCGGGATTCATGTTCAACCACGGCCTTCACCTCCTGATTGGGTCAGAGCATAGAGGATGATGCCATTGGAAATCAGGATGCGCATCACCTCTGACAGGCCTCCTTCCAAAATGGCGGCGTTTGCGACCTGGATGCCCAGCGCCAGCACTCCCTGGAAGAGGAAGGTACCGATGAGCACGTGGGATACCTTGGCGCGGGTCACCGTCGCGCCACCGATGAGGATGGCGCTGGCTGCGACAAAGCCCATCTGCCTCGGCCCGACATACAGCTGCATGAAGCCGAAAGACTGGGAATAGACAATGATACCCACCGCTGCGATGACCGTGGAAATGGTAGTTCCGATGACCCGCATGCGGTTGACGTTAACGCCCGCTGCCTCCGCGAATCGCTGGCTGGCCCCTGCAGCCAACATGGCAATCCCTGAGCGACTACGGGAGAAAAGCCACATCAGCATGCAGCAGAGTACAAAAAACAGCAGAAGGCCCGTGGGAACATGCACCCCCAATAGGTCGAAGGCCCAGAGGCGATCAAGGATCTGGCCGAAGGATCCGCTCATGTTGTGCATGACGCGCAGCCCGCTGCCCAGCGCCCAGGTAAGCTTTGGGTTTTTAAAGGGCAACAACATCCATGCAATACAGAACACAGAAACAAAGCTGAACCCCACATAGGTGGACACCGTCATCTCGTTGCCCTTGAGCCGGTTGAGAAGCTTTCCGTAGAGCCAGCCGATAGGGATGGCCAGCAGAATCCCGACGGTGACGGAGAAAAAGAAAGAAGGCCATCCCGTCATGTTGTGTTCCAGCGCGAGAAGGGTGGAAATAAGCCCGGCAATGATGCCAACGGTCATGCCCATATTCAGGCTGATGCCCGACTGGATGCCGGGGAGCATCGCCAGCGCCAACACGCCGTACATGCCGGTACGCCAGAGCACGGTTGAGATCATGCCTGGCACATTGATGTTATACATAGCTGCAAGCACGCAGAGGGCCAGGAAGAACAGCGTGATCACCAACCTTGGCATACCCAGTTTTTTCTTCAGCTGGCGATAGAAAAACACCGTCAGCGCCAGGGTCAGCGCCCCTAAGGAGAGCACGATCAGGTTGCCGGCCTGGCGGGCAAGCTTCATCCGGTTGGCCTCTCCTTTTTCGAGGACGGTCTCCGCGCTCTGCAAGGCATAGCTGTCGTACTCAGCAGAAAACCCCTTCGCTCCGCCCTGCACCACAGCCAGCAGCTGTTTCCTGAGCCCTTCACGCATTTCAGGCTGCAGGTCAGGCAAAATGGCCTGCAAGACATCGTATACCGCATTGTAATGAGGCGTCAGGCTCTCCTCCAGCAGCGCCAGTTCGGGGGACGGTACAAACTCAGCGTAGTCCACCGTCATTTCCCCCGGCTGCATGATCACTTCTTCGCTTACGGTGCCCGACTCGGCTCCTGCTTCCCCTGCTGGCTGCAGAGCCTGCCGGGCTCTCTGCTCGGCGAGCCAGGATGCGGCATAGGCCTCCTTTTCCAGCTTTTCAAGATCCGTATATCCGCTGAGAGACCGTTCCAGAGTTTCGACTGCGGCACTGAGGTCCAATAATCCCTGGCTATCGAAACGGGAGTACTTCTCCGTCGCAGCGGCACGGGCGATGGCTTCCTGCTCATCCGCGTAGGCAGAACGCTGATTTCTGCTGTATTTATTTGCATCCGCATAGGCGCGGGCGTCCCGTTTGGCCTGAAGGGCGGTCTCGTTGATGATGGCGCCGGAAGCCGTGCGCAGCACCGCGTAGTTACGCATGCGCAGCATGCTGTCCGTGACTCCGCGGCTGCCTCTCGCAACATAGCCCCAGATGCCAGCCACGGCCAGCACAAGGCACAGCACGATGAGCACAGCTGAGGTGATCCACTGTGTCCGGGTCTGTTTCATCCTGCCTGTCCCTCCCCTGCCCTGATGCCGCTCATCGCAAGGCCGAAATGTTCGTCCGGGCTGTCCGGCCTGAGGATATCCACTACCTTGCCCTCCGCTACAATCACAATGCGATCACAGACGGAACGCAGCTCCATCAGTTCACTGGAAACCATCACAATGGTGAGACCCTGCTCACGGTTGAGGCGCACCAACGTGTCAAGGACCAGCGTTTTTGCGCCGATGTCGATGCCCCGCGTGGGTTCGGACACAAACAGAAAGCGTGGCTCCAGCGCCAAAGCCCGGGCGATACAGACCTTCTGCTGGTTACCGCCGGAGAGCGTTGCAACCGCCTGCGTGGGCGACTGACAGCGGATATCGAGCTCTGTAATCATCTTCCTTGCATAGTCCCGTATTCGGCGTGTAGACTTGATTCGAAACACCCCAACGCCTGTGAGAAACTGCTTTTTAATCTGTATGGCGTTGAAGGCAATATTGTCCTCGATCGCTTCCTCCAGCAGGAGCCCCACGCCACGGCGGTCCTCGCTGACCATGCTCATGCCACGGCGTAACGCCGCTTCCGGATCGTTCAGAGGGAGGGATTCCCCATACAGCGTCGCTGACCCGGTGGCAGGATAGAGGCCCATCACGCCATTGGGTAAGCCTACCTTGCCCTGGCCTGCCAGTCCGCCTACACCGATGATTTCACCCTCCATGATGTCCAGGTTAACGCCGCGAATGGTTTCTCCCGGCATGTCCACATGAAGGTCCCTGACCTGGAGGGCTACGCGCCCGCTCAGCGCCTGTGACCGGGGTGGCGGGACGACAAGGCCTTCGCTGCCACGGCCAATCATCATGCCAGCCATTTCCAGCAGGGAGGTTTCACCAATGGGCTTGCTGCCCACAAGCTTTCCATCTCTCAGGATCGTTACGGTGTCCGCAGCCTTCATCACCTCGTTGAGGCGATGGGTAATAAAGATGATGGCGATCCCACTTGCAGCAATGGACCTCATCACCTCGATCAGCTGGTCCGCTTCGCTCTCCGTCAGCACTGCTGTAGGTTCATCAAACACCAGAAGCCTTACGCCGGTCTTGTCAATCTCGCGCGCAATCTCCACAAACTGCATATAGCCTACCGGCAACGTTCTCACAATGGCTTCCTGTGAGATAGAAACCCCTACGCTGTCCAGAGCCCTGCGCGCGTCCGCCGCCATGGCGGCAGGGTCCAGAGATTCCAGTTCCTTTCCCAGGATGCGGCTGATCAGATTGGGGCGGGAGATCTCCCGATTCAGCTTGATGTTTTCTGTCACAGTGAATCCGGGGATCAGCATAAACTCCTGATGCACCATGCCAATCCCCTGGGCCATTGCCTCCTGTGGAGAGAGAATGTCCGATGGCTGCCCATTGACAAGGACCTCTCCATAAAAGCCGCCAGTTGCATGAATCACCGGCATGCCAAAAAGGATATTCATCAGGGTGGACTTGCCTGCACCGTTTTCGCCGACAAGAGCGTGAATCTCTCCCTTTCGGATTTTCAGCGTCACGTCTTGCAGTACAGCGCTTTCGCCATATCGCTTGGAAATGCCGTTCATCTCAAGGATGTGCTCTGATGACAAAACCAAATCGCCCCCTCTTGAGAACCACGGCAGGGAAATCGCCGCGGATGACGTAGTGGCATGGGGCCTGCCGGCCGAAAAGCAGACAGGCCCCTATATGGTCCCGGTACCGTTTTAAACGATTATTTCAGGTAATCCCTGAAGTTGACGTTATCAAACAGAACCATGTAGTAGTTGGGCACTTCAGTGCCGTCAGCATCCACGTACTCGCTCAGCCGGGCATTGATCCCTGCAACCTTGGTCAACGCTTCGGTCAGGCTTTCCCTGTCGGTCTTTTCGCCGCCGTTTTCAATCCAGTTGACAGCATATTCATAGCCACCGAGGATCATGCTCATGTTGACGGGGACAGGCCAGGTGGATACACGGTCAATCGCGCCGAGCTCCTCCAACCTGACTGCCATCTTGACCAGGTAAGCTTCGATGTCACCGTAGTCTTCCGGGGATACTCCAAGGCCCAGGGAAGCTGGGAAAGCATGGAAGGGGCTGGGGCAGCAGGGCAGGGGATAGTAGGCATTCGCCTCTTTGACAACAGCTGCCTGCAGGGCTTCCTGCATGCCGCAGTTGGTGGTAAAGAAGGCAACCTTTTTGCCAGCATACTCTTCCATGACCTTAGGCACGTCAGAGAGGATGAAAGTCTGGGAACCGGTCATCCCGCCTTCGCCGAGCGGGTCAGGCGCGTCGCGGAACACCGCCTCGATGCCGGCGAGTTCAGCTTCTTCCTGCATGATGTTCCAGCGAGCTACGATGGTCTCATAGCCCATGTGGCGGGCAAAGGAATAGTGGACAAGCACTTCGCATCCCCAGCCCTTAGCGGTCTGTACGATCTGCACGCCGCCGTTGAGGTCATCCGTGTTCATGACCACGTCCGCTGCGCCTGCGATGTCTGCCGGATCCTCTGCCGCGACGCCTGCAATCAGCAGGATGTCGGGCCGTGTCTCACGGATCTTGCTGAACGCAGCCGTCGCGCCCTGCACAGCCTGCACCATGATGATGGCCTTCACTTCAGGATCCTCGGCGAACTGCAACAGTTTGCCGATGGTGGTCTCAACTTCGGAGGAGAAGTTGTCCGGATAGGTATCCGTGATCACCACATCGGGATACTGACCAGTTTCTCAGCAGCGCGATACTCTTCCTCGCCTTGAGAAGTGGTACCTGTGAGGACAGCAATCTTGTACTTGGGCGCATCCGCGCTAGCGGGCAACATCAGCCCCAGCGTCAGCGAGAGGGCCAGCATCAGCACCAACAGTTTCTTCATAGGGTCCTCCTTTTTTTCTTACGACCGGGCATTGTTCATCCGGATGGCGGTTGAGCCCGATTAGTAATGCTATTATCTAAGGGATAAGGTGGCATTTGTCAAGCCCGAATTTGAAGAAGATGAGAAAACCGCATGACCTTGACTTGGACAGGCGGTGATTGCCTTCTGCGCTTTGCATCCCTCACGAACCGGCCTAAGCAGACTGTGTACGATTGAAATGACGCTCCTGGCCGCCTGATCGAAGTGCCTCATGTCAAGTTAAGCGCGAAAGAAATCCTCGATGCCTCACAATCTTTGAGCGCGAAGATCAGCGGAGCCTGACAGAAAATTTCCGCGAGGATGGAGGGGGAGAAGCCGCCGTGCCAGGCTTTCAGCCGGATCAGCCCCAGCGGGGCTGGCCTCTTTGCTGGCCCCGCATGGCGGCAGAGGCTCCCTGTCCATCTGGAAAGCGGAACATTTCCGAGGAGAACAGAGTCCCGTTTTTTGCCTGTCGGAAGCTGAACGTAAAGACTTCTAAAGAGCAAGCCCTTTCACCCCTCCCTGCTGCTTCTTCAACCGACGTTCCTTCGCTTCTTCAACCGACGTTCCTTCGCTTCTTCAACCGACGTTCCTTCGCTTCTTCCACCTTCATGACCAAATCGTCCGTTTTTGTTTTTGCAAGGTCTGACAGCTTGTCTTGTAAACGCACGATCTCGCGCGTCAACATCGCCGGATGGATCGCATCCCTGCGTTGTTTCAGCTCCCTGGCCTGAGGGTCGGACAACATCCCCGCGTTAAGCAGTCTCTCCATCGGTGATTGCGGAGCATCATAGACACGCTTGCGTCTGCCCACCTCATCCTTCGTCCAGCCGACGGGCTTTCTCGTGGCGGTGAAGTCATTCATCTTCAAGCAGACCAGTTCCCACAACGCAGACAACGTCTTTCGTTCTTCCTCTGTGTCGTAGCGGTCGTATAAGCCAAATCAGCGGACCACAGGGTTGTTTTTTGACTCCACATGCGCGGGGTCGTTCTTTTGGCAGGGCCGAGCTCGGGTGAAATAGATGTCTCTCCCTGCTGCCCAGCGTACTACGTCATAATAGTTGATCAGCTCACTGCCGTTGCCACAATCCAATCCCAGAACCCGGAAGGGAATGCTGTCCAGCGAAGCATCCAGCACAGCGCGGATGTGTACATGCGCGTTGTTGCGTATCGCCCTCAGCTGGATCCATCCCATGATCCCATCGGTCATGGTCAGCGTCCTTAAAAACTCACCCTTCAAGGTCGGGCCGCAGTGGGCCACGGGTTCCATCTCGAGGAAGCCCGGCTCCGCCTCCATCTCGTCCCCTGCTTTGCGGATCTTGATGCTGTTTCGCAGAAGCGCTCCCGGTTTAGTCGTGCTGATCCCTTTCAAGCTCAGCTGCTCTCGCTCAGCCTTCAAGTACCGGTCCACCGTTGCGGCGCTCATGCTGAGCAGTTCCTCCCGTACGCTCTTTGTCCAGCCATCTTGGTTGAGCACCAGCTCCCCATGGTTCTCTAATGAGGTGATCCATTGGGGAAGGGGTGCGACTCAAACCTTTCCGCAGGGCGTGAGCATGACGCGCCACCACCAGACCAGCTTCTCCTTGGCTGCTGGACTGGTTTTGCTTGGCCGACTCTTCCGTCTGTCGATGCGCAGTACATTCTTCTCACCCAGCGTCCCGGAACTCAGATAACGCTTGGCCGTTGATCTGCTTAGCCCTGTGCTCTGGCAGTAGCGATCCATAATACCGAACTTCTCAACCCTCCTGCCCCTTTGGGTTGTGCCCTTGTGTTGTTTTGTGACCTCCATTCTTGCTCTCATGGGTACGACTTCCTTTTTCATTCTCTGAGCATGACAGCATCGCGCTCGTTGTTTCATCAGGCACGATTCCCCTTTCGCGCTCAATGGATGGTAGGTACGCCGTTGATTTGCGCGTCAGGATGGACAGGGTTATACTCTGGCAAGGCGGCGGTTGTATGAAGGCCGACGACAAACCGAAAAAGGGGCTACGGAACGGGCTGGTTCCGGGAAAAGATGCACATCATCGTGGTCGCTCTGGGGCTGATTTTGCTGCTGGGGCTTGCAGAAGAAACCTTGCATAGACGTGCTCTGAACAGAATTCCCCTGCGTATCCTTGTGAATGGTACCCGGGGCAAAACCAGTGTAACCCGGTTGATCGCCTCCGCCCTCAACGAGGCGGGAATGCCCGCCTTCGCCAAAACCACAGGATCAGAAGCGAAGTGGATCTTGCCCGACGGCACGGAGCGATCCCACAGGGGGAAGCGCCCCGCAAACATGTTGGAACAGCTCCCCTTCATCCGCTTCGCCGTCAGGGGGGGAGCCCAGGCTGTGGTGGTGGAATGCATGGCCCTCCATCCCGAAAACCAGTGGCTCATGGCGGAAAAACTCATTCGCCCGCACTATACCGTCATCACCAACACCTATGTTGACCATGTGGAAGAGATTGGCAGTACGCCCCAGGAAACAGCCCGAACACTCTCCCTGTCCGTACCTCGCGACGGCACCCTGATCACGGGCGACCCGCTGCTGTCGACTTATGTAACGCGCGTCATCCCCCCGGAAGATCCCCCTGAGCCCAGGGAAGTCCAAGCGTTTTCTTTTCCCGTGCATGACGAAAACCTGGTGCTGGTTCTTGCTCTGGCAAATCAGCTGGGTGTGCCAAGGCAGACCGCGATCCGGGGCATGCTGCGCACGAAGCCGGATATCGGCATGTCCGGCGAATTCTATGTTGCGGGCAGAAAAATCATCAACGCTTTTTCGGCCAACGACCCGCATAGCTTTATACTAGCCATGGCCTCCTGCGCAGAGCTCGGGGAATACGCGCTCCTTTACAACCACCGTTCCGACCGCAGCTTTCGTCTGCGTACCTTTGCCCGCCTTCTGGGCACTGCTGCCAGACCGCCTGTCCGGATTGGGGTGATCGGAGACAGCAAGCATAGGGCAGCCCGAACTTTCCGCAGGGTTTGCGCGTTGCCGGCTGAAGCGGTGCTCGACGTTTCTTCCTGGATTCACAACGAAAGCCAGCCTGGCCAGATCCTCTGTGCCGGGAATATCCGGGGGGAAGGAGCTGCCCTCATCAGAGGTCTTATGAAGAAAGGGGATGTGCATGGCTGACGTCGCCATCGCGCTGAGCGTGCTGCTCAGTTTCATCCTGTACGAGGTTCTTGGACTTCTGGCGGGCGGCATGGTTTCCGCTGGCTACCTGTCTCAGTTTTTCGAGCAGCCGCTCAGGCTCGTATCTACCCTCACCGTGGCTGCAGCTGTCTGTCTCTTCATGCGGGCACTCTCTCTGAGGGTAATCCTTTTTGGGAGAAGACGGTTCATGCTGACCATGATGATCTCACTGACAGCTGGTTGGGTGGTGGAAAGCCTGCTTCGCACGACCGGCATTTCTCCTGTGGATCTTCGGATCATCGGGCATGTGGTACCGGGACTGATTGCCAATGACATGTATAAACAGGGCATCTTCCGTACGCTTCTGGGCGTGCTGCTGTCCGCAGCACTGATTCGCCTGGTCCTGTTCATGGTATACGCACGGTGAAATCCTTTGACCTCCCGAGCATCAAGCTGCGTCCACTGCCCGCAGTCCTGGCGCTTCTGACCGCCCTTTCCGGAGTGGGAGGCAGCCTTCTCATTCGCCCCCGCACACGCCTCCCATATGCAGACACGCAGCTGGCAGCTGCCCAGCGCATGGCTCGGGCTATGGAATCCGTGACCGAGGTGATGCGCCGGGAAGGCATCACGATGGAACCGGAAGACATCAATCTGACCGGACTGCTTGGGCCTCAGTGGACCGAATTGACCACCTCACTTGGTGATGTGCAGGCTAAGCGCACCTCCCTGCAGCCGGATTTCGCTGCCCTGATCGTCAAGTATTATCATCAGGCAGGTCTGCAGCCAGGGCAGGTGGTCGCCATTGGCATGAGCGGATCTTTCCCCGGGCTTTGCCTTGCCGCTGTAGCTGCCGCGAATGAAATGGACCTCGTGCCCAAGGTGATCGCATCCTACGGGGCCTCCATGTTCGGCGCGACGAGGCCAGAGATGGCGGTTGTCAGGATTCTGGAGACTGCAAGGCAAGCGGATGCGCTGGAGTACGAAATACTTGCGGTTTCCCTGGGCGGAGATTCTGACCAGGGCGATGGGAACCTCCTGTTTCCAAATGCCAGGCAGCGTATGCTGTCCATCGCCGATGACGACGGATTTTCCCTGATCAGCGAAACTGACCTCGCTGCAAGCGCCAAAGCCCGGATGGCGCTTTACGGGGATCCGGTGCATTGCTTTGTCAATATCGGTGGCGCAAGTGTCAATGCGGGGATCGGTGCCGATAGCCTTCGCTTTCCCAACGGGCTCGTGTCAGCCCCTCCCCCCATCCCCGATACCACGGACCGCGGGCTGATCTACGAATATGCAGCCCAGGGTACGCCTGTGATCCATCTTCTCAACATACGGGGGCTTGCGGAACAAAACGGGCTTCCCTATGACCCATCCCCTCTGCCGCCCCCAGGCTCCTCGGGCGTGTATGAAGAGTATCGGACGCCCCCACTGGTCCCTGCCTTTTCCCTGCTGATCTGCCTCCTGCTGATTTCTCTGGCGAGAAAGCCTGCCTCCTCCAGCTGATATGCCGCAGGCGATGAGAACACGCCCGGTGTCTTTGTCGGTTACCCGCGCGTCTCCCGCTAAAGGGCAACCCTGGTCCTTTTTCCCTTCCCTTTTCCGGCACTGCCGCGCGCATCCTGTTTCAATACTGATCCTTTTCCTCATCAGCCTGTTTCTTGGAGCAGGGATGAAGCCGCTCGGAGCATGCCCGGAGCTTGAAGATGACGTTGTGGTCATACTCAGCCTGGTTGACTCCTTGCCTATTGTGAATGAACAATGCAGGTTCAATTCATGGTAGATCCTGCGCAATGCCACATAGTTGGATTTTTTCTTTCCTGCGTCTCTAGCGCTATCATTTCGTCCATATGGAGTCCCAGAAACATAAGTCTGGTTTTCTCCTGGCAAGACTTCGTTATCTGTCTGGCGACTTCCTCAAAATGAGTGATCAGATCCTCGCATTCCCTGTCCGCAGCATCCAAGTGACCGGTGCTGAGCATGGTTTAGTGCCTGGCTGTTCCCTATATGCCTCGATTTCATACACGATCGTGAGCTGAGTGCGCCTAGTTTTGCGGTTGAAATTCTTGCGCAGGAACATCCCACACCTCCAAACCAATGATCACATAATACATGTCGAAACATGACTATTACGATCTCCTCCTGACAAGAAAAGAGTCCTATAGAATGCCAACATATCTGGAGTTCTGGTGCCATCTCAGTGATGAACAGGTGAAAAGAAAGAAAATACCCCCTCCTGAGGCCCGAAAACCCCGCCACCTGTTGCGATGACCGCTGATGAAGTCCATGAGAGCGGTCGGGCCTCTGGCTGAAGGGAGCACTTTCGTAGTAACCGTGCTGAGTGCAAAGCAACGAGTCTCCTGATAAGCAGCGATGCCCCGTGCGCAAACTACGGAGCGATTCTGAGAATCGGACCGTGTACGTGCACTCAAAAATCACAGGCATTTGAGCACTGTTTCTGATATAGTGGTCACATCGTAGCCTCGGAAATCAGGTAGAATCCTTGATCACTCAGCAGGCACTGAAACGTGGGGGACGAAGCATGTACAGCTACAGCGACCAGGTGCGTTTCGCGGACAATAAGTCCTTTTTCAGGGGCAATCTCCACTGCCACTCCACTGCATCCGATGGGAAGCTGTCGGCTGAGGAACTGGTCCACCGCTATCAAGAGGCGGGCTATGATTTCCTGAGTTTCACGGAGCACGATCAATTCACTGACAGGAGTGACCTTCAGGACCATTCCTTTCTCGTCATTCCCGGGCTTGAGTGGGGCTGTAAGACAGGCCGAAACAGCGGGGAGGCCGAGCGCTGCCACCACATCAATGCCATCGAGGGCACGGAAGCGATGCTGGCTTCCGCGACCATGGGCCGTTTTCGCCCAAGCGAGGTGATGCCCAGGCTTCCCTTTAAGGGAGTGGACAGCGTGCGTGACATGCTTGAATACGTCCGCGGTCATGGCTGCATAGCCTTCTACAACCACCCCCTTTGGTCCAGGGTACAGCCACGGGACTTCGGCTTGTTGGAAGGCTTCGCAGGGATAGAAGTCCACAACTACGGTTGCTCGCTGGAAGACTATACCGGATGCGCCGAGACCTACTGGGACAACCTTCTCAGTGACGGCTCCCGGATCTACGCAGTGGCCACCGATGACAATCACAACGCTGGATCCCCGGACGATTCCTTTGGCGGATGGATCATGGCATATGCTGCGCGTCTGACACGAGATGCTATCCTCCAAGCCATCATCGACGGCGACTTCTACGCTTCTACTGGGCCCAGGATCCTCAGGTACGGCATCCTCGAAGGGGTGGCTTTTGTGGAATGCACCGGGGTACAGCAGGTCAACTTCGTCTGCGGCGGCAGCATCGGCTGCGGTTCAACGGTCTGGAGTGCTTCAGGCAGCGACGATGTCGTCTCTGCACGGCATGTCCTCAGTGGCCGTGAAAGCTATCTCCGCATACGTTGTCAGCGCCAAGATGGCCGTACAGCCTGGAGCCAGCCTCTCTTTCCCCAGACCGGGGCTTCGTCATGAAACTGACAAAGGGACGTCTGTCCGAACGGGCGATCATCCTGGTTTGCAGCTGGATGGTGTATGCCACCGCTTACCTTCTGAGAAATAACCTGCCTTTGGCGCTGCCCTCTATTGAAGCGGAGCTGCACCTGCCACGAACCTCATTGGGCTTGTTGTCCAGCGCCTTCCTATGGACCTACGGACTGGGGCACTTGATCAATGGCCCTCTCGGAGACAGGCACAGCGCCAGAAAGCTCATCCTGCTTGGGCTTGGGCTCTCTGCCCTTGCGAACGCTGTATTTTCGATGGTGCAAGATTTTTGGGCCATGATGCTGTGCTGGGGCGTGAATGGGTGGTTCCAGGCCATGCTATGGGGTCCCATCGCCAAAACAGTCGCCGCTTGGTACGGCCCCCAGGAAGGCGGCGCGGCCGTGATGAGGGTCAGCACTTCCATGGCTGCCGGGGCTCTGCTGTCCATGCTTCTCTCTGGCACTTTGGCCTCAGTCGGCAGCTGGAGAAACCTATTTCTGGCTCCGGCACTGATCGCCGTGATTCCCCTGTTTTTGCATCTGCGGGTCTTCCGCGACGGCCCTGCGGAGGCGCTCTCCCACACCCGTGCTTCTCCTCCCGACAGGCAGCTACCCCCTCTTTCTGTGATCCTGAAGCGGCGGCAGGTGCGGTTTGTGGCCTTCGCCTGTATCTGCCAGGGCATTGTCCGCGATGGCATTTCCCTCTGGGCAGCCACCTTTTTTATGGAAACATACAGCCTTGACGTCACGCATGCTGTGCTGTATATGCTGCTCCTCCCGGTATCCAGCTTCATGGGTATTTTGATCGTGACACGAATATATAGAAAAACCCGCGTGAAGCTTACGCGCCTCGCGGCGTTGAGCTTTCTCGCGGGGACTCTGATGACCGGTGTGCTGGCTCTTGCATGGCGTGCAGGGGCAGTCGTTGCCATGCTATGTCTGGCACTGGCTTCCGGCGCGATGAGTATGGCCAATACCCTGCTCTTGGGCGTTTACCCTTTACGTTTCGTCCATGACGGTCGGGTGTCTGGAGTAGCGGGGTTCCTTGATTTTACTTCATACCTGGCAGCAGGCTCCACCGCAGCCCTCTCCGGACTGCTCCTCGATCGACTGGGTTGGACCAGCATGCTGATCTTGTGGCTGTCCATCACTACTCTGGGCGCCTTCAGTCTTTTTTCAGCAGAGCGCGTTTGACAGGTCAAAGCCGAAACGCTTCCGGACATAAAGCGTTTTTCACCTGTGATAGCGGTCCGGCAGGGCTTCAGTTCCGGCAAATAAAAACAGAAATTCGCCATCGGCCCAACCTTCGCAAAAAGGCTTCCAATGCAGGTGTTCCCTTTTCCGATCGTCGGAGAGGACAGCCCACCCTGCGTGTCAAAAACGCCGTCTGCTGGTGCTCAGCATTGATGCCAGGGCGTCAGAGGATGCGCCCCCTTCTCCTCTCCCTGCCCGGTGCGCGCCGAACGCTGGATGAATGCGCACGAGTCTGACCCTGACAAGCATCTATCTCACCCTGACCCACTCCTTCCACACGACCCTGATCCCGGGGACAGGGCCTGGTCGGCAGGGGTGGAGGCCTTGGCCAAGGCTGGATGCATCAATCGCTAACAGGCAAAGTCCTTATAAAAATCTGCCCTCCTCCCGGCAAAACAAGGTGGCAGGATGGCCTTTTGAGAGGAAGGGTCACAGCATCGCTTCCAGGAGGAATGCGGCAGATTTTCTGATGGCCTGGACGTCCGTCATGAGGCGATCGCCCACTTCCAGGCTAACGACCCCATCGTAACCGTTCATCTTCAAGGCTGATAGAAAGCTTTTCCACCACAGCTGATCGTGTCCGTAACCCAGCGCTACGTAGTTCCAGGCACGGTCCCCAGGCTTTGCGTCGTGAGGCCCGACTTCCATCAGCGTTTCCAAGCCGGCGACCTCCGGCTCAATCCGGGTATCCTTTCCATGAACATGATAGATCATGCCGGCTGCTGCCAGCTTTTTGGCCATCATCACCGGGTCACCACCCATGTAGAAGGTGTGGCTGGGGTCCAGGTTCAGCCCAAGCATTTCCCCCGCCGCGTCCCGCATGCGAAACATGGTGCTGACACTAAATACCAGCATGTTGGGATGGTTCTCAAGCGCAATCCTTTCAACGCCATGCTGTTGCGCGCGCTTTACAGCTTCGCGCCACCATGGAACAGCAACCTCCCTCCACTGGTACTCCAGCATTTCGCAGAAAATCGTTGGCCATGTATTCGTAACCCAAACCGGGTATTTTGCTCCGGGTCCGCCGCCTGGCAGCCCGCTCATCATGACGATCTTTTTCACGCCCAGCAGCCCGGCCAGCCTAAATGTCTTCTCAACAACCACAGCATGCAGTTTACCTGTCTCGGATGGATCCAGGTGGTTGCCGGAACAGTTCAGGGCTTCTATTTCCAGACCTCGGTCTGCAATCTCCGCAAGGAATTCGTCCCTCGCAGCTGAGCTTTCGAGCAAGAGGTTCAGATCCAGATGCGCAGGGCGGGACCAGTTTCCTGTGCCAAATTCCAGCGCCCTGATCTCCATAGAAGCGGCCAGTTCCAGCATCTCCTCAAAGGGGTGGTTGCCCAAGCATTCCGTATAGAGCCCCAGTTTCATGACCCTACCTCCCACACTGCGTTTTGTGATCTCCAGGGCTGGTTATCCTGGATGACTGGGCAAGTGGCTATCCCGCACACCCTCCATGTGTCAGGCACCGCTGTACACGCCCAGCTTCTCTGGTCTGCGCCCTGCTGGAGTCTCTTCCGTACGATCCTGTCTGGATTCGGCTTATCCGCCCCTTTCAGAGGCCAGCACCGTCCTCTTGCCTCTTGATTGGACGCCAGGTGCCGGTTTCAGCTGACAAGAGAAGCTCATCGATGACCACCTGCGCCATGTAGCCGTCATAGATATCCGCTGCGATACGGGTATCGTGCCCGCACAGCAGCTTGTAGAATGTTTCCATCTGTCCCGGCAGCTCACGGTCAAGCGTGACTTCCGTCCAGTCTCCGGACCGCCCGTACACCTCACCCAGGCAAAGGCTCAGACGGTCCACGCCCTTTTCCAGCGTGTAGATCAACCCGCCTCGGCTGCCGTAGACTTCAATGCGCTGCGCGTTTTTGCGGCCCCAGGCAAATTTGGTGAAGGCGAACATAGCGCTGACATGGCCGGACATTCTGCCCATGAAGTGAAAATAATCCTCCGTATCCACCATTCCGAACCCACTACCATCCAACAGCCTACGCTTGTCTATGATGATGCCCGAGGTGCCCGTCACACTGTCGAACTCACCGACAAACCAGCGTGCCAGATCAATGAGGTGGGAGCCCAAATCTCCCAGGCTGCCACTGCCTGCGAGTTCCTTTTGATATCGCCATAAAAGAGGCAGATGCTCGTTGTCATTCTTGCCTTCGATATACTGTGCATAGACGTGGTGCAGCGTGCCGAGGGCGCCGCTGTCCAACAGCTGTTTGGCATACCAGGCTGCAGGCAGGTAGCGATACGAGAAACAGACCATGTTCGGCAGGGCTTTAGCCCGTGTCGCCTCTACAAGCAGCTTTGCCTCAGCGGCCGTCATAGCTGCCGGTTTTTCCAGCGCATACGCCTTGCCATGGGCAATGGCATCCCGGGTGATGGGAAAATGGCTTGCGTTGGGCGTGCAGATGATCACCGCATCGACATCGGAGAGCTCCAGCAGCTGCCTGTAGTCGGAAAAGCGACGCTCCCCGGGGACACCGAATTCATCTCCCATGGCGCCGAGGGCACCCGCGTCCACATCACAAAGGGCGTAAGGAACCAGGGTTCCGCACCGCTGCATATCTCGAGCATGCTCAGTCGCGATATGGCCAGAACCGATGATTCCGCAACGAAATATCTTCCTCAAATCTGAACCTCCTTGTCCACACGAGAAACAGGCTCTGTCACCCGCCTCGACAGTCTCTGGGAAGCGACCCTGCGCGGCAGGTCGCGCCTTTGCCCCTCTCTCGGGAATGACGGTCAGCCGCCTCGTGATGATGCCGTGGTGCAGCGAGCGCCGTTCCTTTTTCGAGGTGTTGTGATGTTTTCCCTGGTTCTGTTGTCAAAAACGCAGACACCGTCGAGCCTCGGACGGACAAGGATCTGTCTGCCAATGTCCCGTTCTACCCTGGCTGGCAACAAAATGCGTACGCTGAGGTCCTCAGAATAGCTCTTGACCAGGCATTCTCTCCCCAGGTGCTCAATATAGTCCACCTCAAACTGAAAGGCCTGTCGGGCATCTTCCACCAGCTCAAACAGATGTGGGCGGATCCCAAGCGTGACCCCCTCCCCAATGTTTTCGTAGTTTTCATCTACAAATCCAGACGGTAGATGCAGATCTCCGCATGGAGTCCGGCACAGCAGCCCGTCACTGCGGCGCTCCAGGTGCCCCGTGATGAAGTTCATCGGCGGTGTCCCAATAAAAGAAGCCACAAACAGGTTTTCCGGTCTGGCGTACAGGTCGTCCGGTGCGGCATACTGCTGTACGCTTCCCGCATCGATCACAGCGACCTTCGTGGAGATCGCCAACGCCTCTTCCTGATCATGGGTCACGATAATGGCGGTGAGCCCCAGCTGTTTTTGCAGTTTCTTGATTTCGTCTCGGATTTCCAGTTTCAGGCGTGCATCCAGGTTGGACATGGGTTCGTCCAGCAGCAGGATATCCGGGTTTTTCGCCAGCGCCCGGCACATGGCAACTCGCTGTTGCTGACCGCCAGACAGCTGTGCCGGCATGCGTTTGAGAAGCTCCGGGATCTTGACAATCTCCGCCACCTGCTGGACCTTCTCCCTGATCTGATGCTTGTTCAGCGTTTTTAGCTGTTTAAGCGGAAAGGCGATGTTCTCAAATACGTTCATGCTGGGATAGAGGGCGTAGCTCTGAAAAACCATGCCGATGTTGCGATCCTTGGGAAGCACATCGTTGACGCGCCGACCGTGGAAGAAAATATCACCGCTCGTGGGCCTGTAAAGGCCGCAAAGCATCATCAACGTGGTGCTTTTACCACAGCCAGAGGGGCCTAAAAGCGCGATGAAGTCTCCCTTGTCGATTGCAAGATTCAGGTCTTGGACGGCGTACGTTCTCCCGCCGTCATAGGATTTGCTGATGTTCTGCAACCGGATCATTGGCTCGCTCATAGTTGCTTGCTCCCTCCCTGACTGACCTGCAACAGGGTCTTTTGCGACAGTGTAAACAGGATGATGATGGGGATCACATAAAACACGCATGCCGCGGCCATCACACCGCCAGGCAGGGTTGCGGACCCTTCGTGGTTGAGCATTTGTCCGATAAAGGAGGACACTGTCAGCGATCCCCCATAGATGAACAGGTTAACGAGGATATACTCGCCCCATCCGCTCAGAAAGGAGTTCACCAGGATCACTGCGATGCCCGGCTTGACAGCTGGACAGATGATCCGTAAAAAGGCCTTGAATCTGGACGCCCCATCCACGATGGCGGACCATTCAATGTCCCAGGAAACATGGTCAAAAAACCCCTTCAGAAGCCAGACAGCCCCCGACAGGTGCGTGCCGACTTTGATCAGCATCACGCCTGTAAACTTCCCCACCAGGCCCATCGCACTGATCAGAAAGATGAACCCGCTCAGCAGCGCCACAGTGGGGAAGGCGTCCAGGACGATCATCAGCTTCGTCATCGCCTTTCTGCCCGGGAAGGAGGTGCGTGATATGGCGTACGCCGCTGGCGTGGTCACCACAAGCATGCACAACGCCATGACGGAAGCGAAAAGAAAGCTATTGAGCATCGGCTTCCAGATCATGGGAAGGACGCTCCCCAGCTTGACCTGGGTATCCTGATAGAGAAACGTCCAATTTCCCAGCGTAAACCCGCCATTTACACCGGTGAATGCCTTGACAAACAGCCACCCATAAGGGATCAGTACCAGAAGCGAAAACGCAAGAATAAGAAAAAAGTAAAACAGAACGCCTTTGGGCCGGTCTTCCTTTTTTTCTATCCTGTGCATTGCCCGCGCCTGGCGTTTCTCGATCCGCAGTGCCTTTTCCATGATGGCCACCTATATATCCATTCTCGGCTCGCGCAGCTGTTTCTCCACCCGGAACAGTTTCAGCACGATCAGGCCGACCGTGCTGGACATCAGCACCAGGAATACGGAGAGTGCTGCACCCAAACCGAATGTCTTAAAGTCATATGCGTTCTGATAGATATAGTAGGAATAAATGGTCGTCTTTCCAATGGGTCCTCCTTCGGTCAGGAGGCGAATGATCTCGTAGGTGCAGAAGAAGCCCAGTACGCTCCACAGTGTCTTTTGCGTAATGGGCCACTTGAGATAAGGAAGCACGATACGCCTGCAGATATACAGGCTGGAGGCGCCGTCGACCTTGGCGGACTGGAAAATGTCTCCGGGAATCTGCCGTACGGCAGAGCTGAACAGGATGATAGAGCCAGAGGCGGAACTCAAGCTGCATACGATCATCAGGATCTCCATGGGCATATTCATAAACCAGGAAATCGGCGTCACCCCGAACCATCCCAGCATACTATTAATCAGGTCGCTGGACCGGTTTCCAAAGACGAATTTCCATATGAAGGCGTAGACCACAGAAGGCGTCAGGTTTGGTAAAAGCCAGATCACGCGGAACAAAAGCCCCAGGTTCTCCCGCTTGTAGACAATATCCAGATAGTAGGTTGTGATCACCACGATGAAGATGGAGCCAAGCACGGACGCCGCAGTGCAAACCCCGACAAAAAGCAATGTCCGCAGCACGATCTTGAGCATGCCGCTGTACTGGAAGATCTTCAGGTAGTTTTTAGGGCCATGGAAGTTCCACTTAAGCGTCAGCCCCATGTCCGTAAAGGACATGATGAGCGTCAGGATCACGGGGACTACGACGAAAAAAAGGACCAGCAGATAAAAAGGCGTCATCATCAGGAAAGGGAACAGCAGCTTTCGCCTGTTTGTCCTGCGGGCTGCCAACTCGACGACGGCATCCTTTTGCTGCCTGATAAAGGAGGGCGTCACGGTCTCACCTCGTTCCTGTCTGCATGCTGTATAGGAGGGGTTCCGGCCCCCGTCGCGCGGTGGCGTCAGGGACCGGAACCGGGTTAAAGAAATCAGTCAATGATGATGTAGGAACCCTCTTCCATCTGGAAGGTCGCTTCACTGACCCAGTTCTCCACGGCTTCAACCAGATCATCGCTGGTCATCTCTGCTGTCTGAATGGCGTTATACATGGGCGTTTCGAATCGTTCACGGTTCTCGTCGGGGATGGCGACGTAGGAGTACTCCAGCAGATACGTGTTTTCGGAAAGGAAGGTGCTGTTCACATAATCCGGATAACTCAGGGCACTTTCCGTAATGGCCAGGTGGGCGGTGTCCACCGTATGGTGGACCTGGATGTCCGGATCCAGCACATGACCGAAGGCTCTGGCGATATAGTCCTGAAGGACCGGGTCTTCGGCGACGGATGTGGTGACACCGTAGAACTTCGGACTGGAAAGGGATATGGAAGGGTCACCGGCCGTGGCAACGGGCATGGGGGTCAGCAGGTAGTTTTCATCCACGTACTCGCTGCTGACATTACCGCTGACCATCATATCCCACTTGTTCCAGACACCGCCAAACCAGCTCAGCGTCTTTCCGTTGGGCCACAGATCGCCCTCAATGATGCTCCAGCTTGTCGTGGTCATGTCGGGAGGGGTCAGGCCAAGGCTTACGTTTTCACGCATGAAGGTCAGATAAGCGAGCAAGGCGGGCTTGTTGATCAGGACCTTGCTCTGCTCCAGATCATAGGGAACCTTGCCTCCATTAAAGATAGCCAGAAGATTGCTAAACTCAGCGCCCGCGGTGGGACGGTGCAGAATGCCCCACTCGGTGATCTTCTGATCAACGGCCTGCTTGGCTAAGGCTTGCAGGTCCGACATCGTGAATTCCCCAGCGCCACAGCTGCGGGCCAGCTCTTTCATAGCGGCATCGTCATATCCCAGCTTGACGAGAGCCGGCTTGAAGAACCATACCGGGCGGATCTCCATATCCTGGATGATGCCGTACAGCTTACCGTCTTGCACTCTGCCGTATTCGCGCAATTTTTCAGGGACGTCTGTCTGATACGGCTCAGTGTCCAGAACAAAGTCCACAGGAATCAGAAAACCACTGACGGCGTAGCGGTTGATCGGGGTGATCCCCCCCACAATCACCTCAGGCAGGTCGTTGTTCATGGCCCAGAGCGCCATGTTGTTGTCGAAATCCTTCTCCACCATGAGGTATTCAGCTTCAATCGAGTCTTTGCTGCCGGAAGCCTTCAGCTCTTCATTCACGCGCGCTATGCCCATGATGAAGTTTTCTGCGCGGCTGGCTTCATTGTCGCAGGCGATGCGGATATGATAGGCGGTGCCCTCCTCCGCGACGCCAGGCAGGATGCTCAACACGATCATCAGGCTGAGCATCAGCGCTGTCAGTATGCGAGACGCCTTGTTCATGGGTTTCCTCCTTCTTGGTGCCTCGGATCACCGATCGGTCCATCTTTGAGGCAGAGTTTTGCTGCATTCGTCGATTGAATTTCGTTGCGTGCGATCCCCAGGGTTTATTGGTAGCGTTTGATCAGTGATCCCTCGATCACGATCCTCAAAGAATACCTGAAGGATAGCATCGGACGGGGAGCTGAGACAGGTTCATATTTGACCTAAGTTTTCCTTTTTTTGCCTGATAGTCCTTCTTGTCCGGTGCCGTGACAGCCTTTTCAGGTGACGCCCAGGTTAAACAAGCCGTTATGGTAATACCGGGTATAGAGTTCCAACAGTTCGTCGCCGCCGGATTCAAGCCATTCCCCTCGCATCTGTGAAAAGGAGGCGATCGGAAGCTCCCCGATGACGATCCTGGAATAGTAAGGGTCGATGGCCAGCTGATCCAGCTTGTGCTTGCTGTGCAGCAGGCGGATGTTGTAGCGGCACTCAAGCACCGGGTCGATCGGGGAAGGGCAGGGAAGGCCCGCCAGAAACAGCGGATAGCCAAGCTCTTCCTCCTTGAAAACCACGGCATCCGGGTTCTCCGCCTGCTGCAGGAAGTCAAACAGGGCCAAGGCCTCGCTGATTTTATCCTCACCGGCAGTCACAGCGCCCGTCAGCCTGTTGTAGACGTGGGGCTGGCCGCGTCCAGAGCTGTCTGGAAACCGGGCTTTCTGGATCCGGATGCCATTTTCAAAGGCCTGGGCCTTCGCCTGTTCGTAACGGACTTCCTCTGTGAACACCATCATAGCACAGCGTCCTGAAGCGATCATGTCAAGGGCGGCGTATTCCGACAGGCTGAGGAAGTCCTCCGGGAACAGCCCTTCCGTGCAAAGAGACCTGCAGTATTTCAGGTAACGCTCCCCTGGGTCCGATATCTTGCTGAAATCCACCCGACTTTCCTGAAGCCTGAACTCATGGGCTCCGCCTCCGAATAGACAAAAAAGGTTGAGAAGCGGCTCAAAGCCCGGTCCGGCAGGCGACCCATAGACTGCGATCGGCGAAAACCCCGGCGCCTGAAGCGCTGTCAGCATTTCCCTCAACGCCTCCGGGTCCGCCGGCAGATGGGCAATGCCTGCAGCTTCCAGCAAGTCGGCATTGACCGCCAGAATATAGTTCGCCTGTACCCTGTCGGGTTCGGAAAAGATCACGCCAAACTGCCTTCCGTGGTATCGTCCGGCAATCTGTTCCTCGACGGAACCGCAAAATGCCGGACGGGCCATTTCCTGGGCGGTAAACTCATGCAGCATGCCCTGTTCTATCATTGACACCATCTTCAGGGGGTCCGGGAAGAACAACACCCCCTGAAACCCTTCCGGAAGCAGCGCGGAAAAGGATTCTTCACTTGCGCTGCTCATGACGTTCACCACGTCGATGCGGCAGCCAAGCCTTTGCTCCAGCGTCTTGAGGGTCTCCCGCTCATACAGCTGGGTCAATGGCCAGCGCTGCGCCGCGTCCGTGGGAACGCAAACGCTGAGTACCGGGGCCTGCGGTTCCCGGGATCGTTTGCCCTGCTGCGGCGTCCCGGACAGAAGCCACGCGGTCACCAGCGCGATCAGGGCTGCAGCAGCCAAGCCTGCCTCCCACGCCGGAAAACGCCTCATGTCTGCACCTCTTGCGTCCTCTTTGGAACCCGGATCGACACTTCAGTAAAGGACCCCTGCCTGCTTGCAATGCGAAGGCCGTACGCGTCCCCGTATTCGCTCTTCAGTCGCTGATGCACATTCTTCATCCCGATGCCATAGCGCTCGTCGGTATGCAGCGTATCGCTGTCAAGCCAGGCGTGCAGCTCCATCAGTTCCATATCACTCATGCCGCATCCCGTGTCGCGCACCGTTAAAAGTGCGCCGGCCTCTTCGAGGATCCCGGCCACCCGAATCTCTCCAGGGCCACTCTTTCCGCCCAACCCGTGAAAGACAGCGTTCTCGACAATCGGTTGAAGCATCATGCGCAGTACGGGAAAGTCAAGCGCTTCCGCTTCCGTATGAAAGACGATACTGTACCTTCCTCGGAAACGTACGCTGGTGATCCGGGCATAGCTTCGGCAGCAGGCAACCTCCTCCCTCAGGGTAGAGAAGCTGCCCGGCTGGCTGTTGTAGCGGAAAATATCCGCCATGGCGTTGACGATGGTGATGACCTCTCCGGCGCCGTAGGAGGCGGAGATGCTGCGAACGCATTCGAGGGTATTGTACAGAAAATGCGGGTTGATCTGCATCTGCAGCGCCATCAACTGGCTGCTTCTACGAAGGATCTCCGCCCTGTTCAAGTCCTCCTGGGTTTTAAGCGCGATATCCATCTGCCGCTGCAGTGCGTCAAGCAGCTCGTTGACACCGGCAGAGATCTGGTCCAGCTCTGTCTCCCCGGATATCGGCAGCCGGCAGGCCCGGTCGCCATCGCTGATGCGGTGCATGCTGCTCTCGATGCTGCGCATGGGCTCCGCGATGCCCCGATGAATGAAGCGCAGGCTTCTAAAGGCAAACAGGGTCAGACTAAAGACCTGGAACAGGCACAACGCCAGGATGATAAAGCCCCGCGTATACAAAGGAAGCAGGGGCTGCACAGACAGCAGGAACCAGTCGCCATAAATCCTCTGGGCACGGTAGAAATAACTTAAGCCGGCGCCTACCTGAAGACGGCCGTCCCCCTCCGGTAGCAGCGATGTGAGGCCTTCAGCCAGTCGCTCTGCTTCAGCGACGCTCCCGGCATTCACAAGACGTGCCCCGTGATCAGTTTCCGCAAGCAGGAGGTTCAGGTTGTCGGAAAAGCCAGATGCCGGCAGTAGCTCCGCCAGGTCGATCACGAAAAAGACCTGCATCGCAGCCACAGTGCGCAGGGTATGACGATCAAACACAGAGAGTGCTCTGCGCATCACCAGATAATCGTACTGAGTCCCTGTCGCGTCTGGGACCAGGAGGGTCTGCGCACCTCGCCGCTCAAATCTCTCCCGGATGTGCTCGCGCAGGGTAAGGTAGGCTGTTTCTTCCAGGTCGTGCGCTTCCAGCAATACGCTGCCAAAGTTCATCCGGAGCATGGCAGCCCGAATAGCCGGCATGGTGCGGACGGCGGAGCGCAGGTTGTTCTCCATAAAAGACGCGTACAGAGCCCTGTCCCAGGGTCGGCTGCTGTTGTGATAGTTTTCCGCGTTCCAGCCGCCCATCATGCCGTCCATCTGCTGCTGAACCGCCGTGATGACGGCCCCGACTTCACTCAGGTCATTTTCCGCTTCCCGATTGAAAGCAGCACGGGTATTTTTCAATTCGGACAAAACAAAAGAAACAGAAAAAAAGAGGGACAGCACAACGACGATGACCAGCAGTCCCGCCGTCAGCCTGGCAATCTGCGTACGTATCTTTCCCCGGCCCTCAAAGCCCCGTTTTGTGGCACTGGGCGGTGGTTTTCCCTCCGGCACGTGTGCCCATGCCACAGGCATGTGCGTGCTTCCTTCGCTCACGGCTTTCCCTCTGCTCGGCTCGAAGCGGACATCTCCCGGCAGGAGTGCCGGTATGCGGACGGGGAAACGCCCATGTGTTTTCTGAATACCTTGCTGAAATACACATAGTCCGGGTAACCTGAGCGCTCGCCAACCTCCCGCACGCTTAAGTGGGGTGAGGCCAGCAATTTGCAGGCATTGGCGATTCGTTTTTGGGCAAGATACTGTGTATAAGTCTGCCCGATCGCTCTCCTGAAGATGCGGCAGAGATGATACAGGCTGGTATGGAACATCTCTGACAGAAGTTCCAGGGTGATGGGGCTTGCATAGTTCTCATCGATGTACGCACGGACTCGGGTGGCGATCTCATGCCATTCGCCGTCCGGCTCATCCTGGGGCTGGGACGAGTCCCGAATCAGAACGCGCAGGTTGCGGAAAAACGCTGGTGCGTTGCCCATGACAGCAGCCATAGCAAAACAGTCGCGGAAGGGATGGAGGGTTTCCCGGACAGCACTTGCGGATTCCGACGACAACATGCCACTGAGCAGATGGTTGTAGAACAGTGTCAGCGTATCCACATTGATGTAGCTGCTTTCAGCCACGCTTCGAAATGCAGCCAGTTCCACCTCAGCGCGCGCAGTGTCGCCGCTGTGCACGGCCCGCAGGATGTTCTGTGCCGGGGACATCCAGTCATGTTGTTCGCCACGGAACGTCAAGCGTTCAGGTCCGCTTCCATAGAAGCGCTGGGTCAACAGGGCCACGTGCGCCTCGCGAAGCTTTTCGGCAAGGGCTTCACTGCCTCTTCCCCAACTGCTGACACCTCCTCTGTACAGGCGGGCAGGCCTTTTCGGGCTGTCCGGGCTTTCGATGGTCAACGTGCATCCCGGATAGATCTCCACGCTCTGCATGTCAAAGCGCTCGTTGCCCGGGCTGTCTTCATCGTGCTCGTACACTGCCACGCGAAAAGGCCCTGCAATGCATCGCGCCTCAGGCAAGGGGCAGTCCTCCTGCTCGCCCGGCTGGAAGGAAAGCGCCTGCAGCATGCAGTCTGAAAGCAGCGACCGCATCTGCTGACGATTTTGCGACTGCAAGTGAACCAGTAGTTTTCGGGCCACCTCTTTGATTTGTCGTACGTTGAAAGGTTTTAGCACGTAGGATAAGGCTCCGTTATCCAGCGCTTTTTGCGCATAGGAAAACTCAGCGTAGGCGCTGACCACGATAAAGACCGGTCTGCACTGCAAATCGCGGCATTTGTTCATCAGATGCAGGCCGTCCATCACAGGCATTCGAATGTCCGTGAAGACAGCGTCTGGCGGTTCATGGCGAATGCTTTTCCATGCCTGGACAGGATCATCAAAACCCGCCTCAACGCAGAAGCCGTATTCACCCCATGGAAGGATCTCCATGAGTCCTTTCAAGGCCCAAGGCTCGTCGTCGATCATCACAAGACGATACATGTACGTCTCCTTCCGTATTCGTCCTGGCGATCCTGTACATCGGACTTTGAGACGAATGCGCAAGCAAGTACAAAAAGTCCGCAAAATAGCGCAGCAACTTCACTGTTTTCAGCATACAATGGTTGCAACACAAGGTCAAGTTTCCGGGAGGTGTCCTATGCGTTTTCTTGGAACTGGCGCTGCCGAGCTGTATCCAAACCCGTTTTGCGACTGCGAAGCCTGTTCCCAGGCACGTACGTCGGACGACCCGCGCATGTTGCGCCGACGATCCTCGCTGCTCCTGGACGCAAAAACACTGATTGATCCAAATCCGGATACCCCCTTCGCCTGCATCGCAGGCGGTATTTCCCTCTCAGGGGTGGAAAACATCTTCGTAACGCATCTGCACGGCGATCATTTCTCCTTTTCCACCCTGGAATGCCTTAGCATGTGCGTGACTCCACCTCCTCATCCCACCGTTTGGGTGTCTCCCGCCGCGTTCAGAGGGCTTGAAAAGCTTCATGACTTCCTTTCAGATCAATTGAAGATCACTCAGCCTGACCTTTTCTCTATGGTCCCGTTTCGAAAAATGGAGCCTTTCACCCAGTACAGCATCGGGGATATGCAGGTTTCTGCCGTATACGGTAACCACGTCGGTTTATTCCCGGATGAGCACAGCCTGAACTACCTGTTTGAGAAAAAAGGAAAGCGGCTGCTCTACGCGCTGGATACCGGGATCCCCCGCGAGGAGGCTTTTGACTATCTTGCGGATACGAAGCTGGACATCCTGGTCATTGATGCAACCTTTGGTGAGAGGCCTGTGGAGGATACCAACGGGCACCTCAACCAGAAAAACCTGTTGCGAACGCTTGAGCGGTTTCAACGTACCGGCACGGTCACAGAACAGACCTGGATTTACCTGACGCATTTTTCACACAAGGGCGGGCGTCCGCATGTGCAGTTCGAGGATGAAATGCGGTCCCTTTGGGGCCCACAGGTAACGGTCGCCTATGACGGGCTCCATGTGGACTGGCCTGTGGCTGCATCCCTCCCGTGAGGCAACTTTGCTAGCACGGAAAGTCTCATTGTCTCACCGGATAAAGACCCGCTGTTCTTCCTTTGCCGAAGGCGTTTCATGTCTTATTTTTTGCGCCAACAGGCACTTTTCATGACGGCTGTGCCGCCTTTACAAGGAGAGGGGATTGAATGCTTAAAACCGATGTGCTGATCATTGGTGCCGGCGTCGTTGGCTGCGCCATTGCCAGAGAACTCAGCAGATATCAGGTCCGTGTAACGGTGGTGGACAAAAACGAGGATGTGGGCGGGGATGCCTCTAAATCCAACAGCGCCATCATCCACACCGGCTATGATGCGACGCCTGGGACGCTCGAGTCCGAGCTCGTTGTCGCTGCCAATCCCATGTATGACCGTCTGGCAGCGGACCTGGACGTCCCCTTTCATCGCATTGGCGCGATCCTGCCCGCTGTGACGCAGGACCAGGCTGAGCGCCTGCCCGAGCTTGAGGAAAAGGCTTTCAGAAACCGTGTTTATGATGTGGAAGTCCTGTCCGCCCAGCAAATCTTGAAAATGGAACCAGCGCTCAACCCCGGGGTCAAGGGCGGTTTATTCATCCCGCGCGAGAGCATTATCGATCCCCTGCTGCTGGTGGTGGCTCTGGCAGAAAACGCACAGCAAAACGGGGTTGACTTCCTGCTCAACGCCGAAGTAACAGACCTTCTCACAGAGAACGGGCGGGTCATCGGGGCCAGGACAAAGGCCGGAGACCTCCGGGCGTCCCATGTCGTGAACTGCGCCGCGCTGCGCTGCGACGACATCGCCCGCATGGTGGGTAAGGCTGATTATTCCGTGAATCCTCGCAAAGGCCAGTTCTTCATCCTGGATAAGAACACCGGTTGTAAGGTCAACCACATCATCCTGCCCATTCCCACCAAAGAGACCAAGGGGAAGCTCATCACGCCAACCATCCACGGGAATATGCTCATCGGGCCCACCGCGGAAGACCTCACGGACAAACGCGACACAGCCACCACCATCGAAGGGTTGAACAACATCATGGAAGAAGTACGCAGCTTGATCCCCGGCGTGCGCTTTGACGACAGCATCGCGCAGTTCTCGGGGCTGCGCCCCAACCGTGTACCCGAAGGCTACCATATTGACCGCTACGGAGACCTTCCCGGCTTCCTCAGCCTCTCCGGCATCCGTTCCACCGGCCTGACTGCTTCCGCTGCGCTTGCGAAATACGTGTTGCGCGAGCTCGTTGCTGCCGGCATGCCCGACGTGCTCAAGAACGATCACGAGTCCACCCGCAAAGCCACTCCCTCCCCGCGTACTATGCGGGACGATGAGCGCGACGTGCTCATCCAAAGAGACCCTTCCTTTGGCCGCGTGGTCTGCCGCTGTGAAACGGTCACCGAGGGGGAAATCCTGTCGGTCATCCGGAGTCCCCTCCCCGCGCTGACGCTGGACGCGGTCAAACGCCGTCTGCGCGTAGGCATGGGCCGATGCCAGGGAGGATTCTGTGGTCCACGCATGATCGAGATCCTCGCGCGGGAAAGGGCCGTCCCGGCCGAAAACATAAGCAAGATGGGCGGCGGCTCGTACCTGATCACGGGCAGGGTCCGATAGCGGAAGGAGACAGCGATGCTTAGTAAACATTGTGACGTGGCGGTCATCGGGGCAGGCCCCGCAGGCTTGGCCGCAGCCGCCGCAGCCCGCCAACAGGGGGCCCAAAGCGTCCTGCTCGTCGATCGCGACCGCCTTCCGGGAGGCATCCTGCGCCAGTGTATCCATCCGGGCTTCGGGCTCCTGGTCTTCGGGGAGGAGCTCACGGGGCCTGAATACGCACAGCGCTTCATCGAGAAAGCTCACAGGGACGGTGTCGAACTCCTGATGGACACAATGGTTCTTGAGATACAGGGTCACAGGCTTGTTTGCATGCAGGGAAGCCAGGGCGTCGTTCATGTGGAGGCAAAAGCGATCGTTCTGGCCATGGGCTGCCGGGAGCGTACCCGTGCAGGCATCCATCTTCCCGGAACACGCCCAGCCGGCATCTATACAGCAGGAGCGGCGCAGCGGCTGATCAATCGCCAGAATATGATGGTGGGGCGGAAGTTCGTTATCCTCGGTTCCGGGGATGTCGGAATGATCATGGCGCGCCGCCTGACGATCGAGGGCGCAAAGGTCATCGCTGTGATCGAGCTCATGCATTATCTGACGGGCCTGACGCGCAACCGCGTACAGTGCCTGGACGATTTTGGCATTCCTCTGTATCTGTCTCACACCATCACCCTGGTCGAGGGCCATGAGCGTGTCACGGGTGTCCGGGTCGCAAAAGTGGACGAAGACCGCCGCCCTATCCGCGAAACGGAGTGGCTCATTCCCTGCGACACGCTGCTGCTGTCCGTTGGCTTGATTCCAGAAAACGAACTCAGCCTCATGGCGCACATCGATCTGTGTCCTGTAACCCGTGGTCCCATGGTCAACAGCCTGATGCAGACGTCCGTGGAGCATATCTTTGCCAGCGGCAACGTGGTCCACGTCAATGACCTTGTGGATCAGGTGACGATGGAAGGTGAGCTGGCGGGTCGCGCAGCCGCGATGTACGCAACGGGCACGCTGCCCAGGGGTGAAAGAAGGGTTTGCGTACGCCCCGGGAAAAATGTCATCTACCTGTGTCCGCAATTCCTGACTGTCCCCATACACAACCGCAAGGTGGACGTCTTCTTTCGCGTGGGCAGACCGGAACGTAACGTCCGCATCACAGTGCACGATGGAGAAACCACGCTGTTTTCCGCGAAACGCGCTCGCGTAAACCCTGGTGAGATGGAACACATTCAAATCGATGCGGATATCCTACGCGGAGACACCCTGACGGTCCACGTAGAGAAAGAGGGGCTGGCATGAACAGCAAACTTCCCACCCAAGTAATCACCTGCACCGTCTGCCCGATTGGATGTGAAATCAGCGTTTACGCAGAGGATCAGCGCATCTGTCGCCTGGAGGGCGCGAGGTGCCGACGCGGCGACAGCCACGCACGGGATGAGTTCCTGCATCCCCTGCGCGTTTTCACCTCCAGCGTGCGTCTGCTCGGTGGCCTCGAGCCGTTGCTTCCGGTGCGTTCAAGTACGCCCGTAGCAAAGGCTCAGCTGTTGGCATGTTCCGCCGCGCTGAATGGTGTGGAGGTAGCCTCACCCGTCCGCTGTGGAGATATCGTGGTCAAAAACGTGCTGGGCATGGGCGTGGATATTATCGCCACCCTGGACGCGTAGCGAGTCCGTGAGGCTTCGTTGCGCGTCCGCAAAAACGCATAAGAAGGAGAGCTGCATGACAACGATCTACCTCGTACGCCACTGCGAATCGGAAGGAAACGCGTGCCGCCGAAATCAGGGGGCATTTGACGGGATTGTCACGAGCAAGGGGATGGAACAAAACAGGGCAGTCAGCCGTCGCTTCGCTGACATCCCCATTGACAGAATATACAGCAGTGATTCGTACCGTGCGCGCATGACTGCCCGTAGCATCGCCGAACATCACGGGCTTTCAGTCAGGCTGCGCATGTTCTTTCGGGAAGCCAGCGCGGGCTTGTGGGAAGACCTCCCTTGCGGAAACGTCCCAAGGCGTTACCCTCAGGAGTATGAAACATGGGTCCGTACCCCTTGGGCAGCGTGCATCCCAGGAGGAGACCGCTTCGAAGTCATCCGTGACCGCATGCTCGAAGGAATCCGTCGCGTGATCCGCGAAACAGGCAAGGGAACAGCCGTGGTCGTCACCCACGCTGATTCGCTGCGCGTGTTGCTGTGCACGGTCGCAGGCCTGCCCAGGGAACGCATGCGAGAGATCGAATACGGAGACAACACAGCCGTCAGTATGCTGACGGCCAAAGATGAACATCACATTTCTGTCGGCTTCACCGCTGACAGCTCGCACCTGTCTGCCTCACTACAGCGACCGTGGCACGGCATCGCCGGCGAGAGCATCAACATGGCAGTGGATGACTGCGTCCTTCCTCGTGACGAGGAAAAGCTGGTCCTGCTCCTTCGTGCCAGAGCGAATGGCCTTGGTGAAGCCCCTCAGGTGCAGGAATCCCTCGTGCAGATCCGGGAAGAACTCAGCCGCCACCCCGCGCATGCCGCCTTCTTTTCCCTGGGCGGGGAGCTTAAGGGCCTGGTCGCCCTTGCATCGCAGCATCCGCTGTCTGAAACGCATGGCGTGATTAGCGCATTGTATATGGAAGACTCGCTGCAAAAGCAAGCCTTCGACCAGCAGCCACTGGGACATGCATTTCATCTGGCACGACGGATGGAAAAACCCTGTGTCGCCCTCCCAGCGCCCCGCAATGAGGCAGAAAAGATACTGCTTTCACGCTTTCCTCATGAGCCCGTTCCAGGCCATGAGGGGTTTTTCCGGATCCATATCATCGTACAGGGACCCGAGGTTCCGGTGCTCTGAGCTTAGGTTGGAGATATCCAGCAGGCCACGAAGCCTGCCGGCGCAACGCCATTTTCAGGCCCTCAGGGCTCTGAGTCTTGTCTTTCCCGCGCCCCACGGATTATAATCATACCGATCTCATGCTCCGTTGGGTAAGGCGTGTTCTTGTCCCGGGGCGATATACAGGCTGTCAATCAAAACCAGGAGGGTGCGCAGCATGATGACTTCCAAGGAACGGCTTTACGCCCGGCTGGAAGGAAAGCCGGTGGACAAGATTCCCAATCTCAATATCTTCATGGCGACGGTAGCCCGCATGGCTGGGGTAAGCTACGCGGAATATGTACAGGACTACCGGAAGCTTGTGGAAGGCAACCTGATCTGCGCTGAACGATTCGGCATGGATGCTGTGAGCGCGATCTCCGACCCCATGCGGGAAGCCTCCGCCTTTGGCGCTGTGGTGGAATTCCCAAAGAACGGGGTGCCCTTCAGCCGGGAGCCTCTCCTGAAAGAACCGTCCGATGCAAGCAGGCTGCGGCCCTTCAACCCCCTTAACAGCCCCCGAACCCTGGACCGTGTCCGCGCCGTAGAGGAGCTCTGCTTGCGGGTCGGCAAAGAATATCCGGTCATTGGCTGGGTTGAGGGCGTGTTGGCTGAGCTGGCGGACCTGCGCAGCGTCAATCTTCTGATGCTGGACCTTGCGGACGAGGAAGACTATCTCCCGGATGCCATGGAAATCATCCTTGAGAGCGCCTGTCGTTTCGCGAAGGCGCAGATAGACGCTGGCGCCGACTTCATCGGTGTGGGCAATGCGGTGGCCTCTCTGGTGGGGCCTTCGCTGTATGAGGAGTACGCCCTCGAGTATGACAGTAGGCTAGTCAGGTACATTCAAAGCCTGGGCGCGAAGGTGAAACTGCACATTTGTGGCAACACCACTCCTCTGCTGACCCTCATTCGTGACAGGGTCGCACCCGACATCATGGATGTCGACTGGATGGTGGACTATGGTGCCGCCGTCAGGTTGTACACCGGACATCCCATCTCCATCAACGGGAACATGGATCCGGTCAACGTCATGCTCAAAGGAAATGAAAAGACCGTACGCAAGGCCGTATCCGACTGCATCGCCGCGGGAAACAGCCTCTCCTGCATCGCGGCTGGGTGCGAAATCCCGGCTGCGGCTCCCGAGGAAAACCTGTTGCTGATGGATAAAATGCTATACATGACGGGGATTTAAAATGCAGATTCTACCGGGGCTTTATCAGGCGGGCGGAAGCCTGAACGGTTTGACTGTTGCAGGGGGCTTTCTCTCGCCAGACTACCGCGACTGCAATACCTATGTCCTGAAAACTGCGGAAGGACTGATTCTGATGGACTGCGGAAATGGGGATACACTGCCACAGATCTTTGACAACCTGCAGCTTTGGGGGCTTAACCCCGCCGACATCAAAGCCTGCCTGCTCACCCATGCACACCTGGATCACGCCGGCGGAGCGCACCGTCTCTCCGCCATGGGTGTAGCGCTCTATGCTCATAAGGAGACAGCTGATGCCATCGGCTCTGGGGACGAGCGCTGTGCCGGGTATCTGTATCATCGACACTTCCATCCCTGCAAAGTCAGCCACCCTCTTCAGGATGGCGACACTCCGGTGGTGCTGGGCATGCAGTTTGAAGCCTTGCACCTGCCAGGCCATACTCGTGGCTGTACAGCTTTCCGCTTCCGCTGGCAAGAACGGAACATCGTGCTCAGCGGCGATGTCATCGGCACGCTGCTGGGAGGATTTTTCGGTTGGGATGGCTCCATTGACTTTGACAAGCGCGTCTATCTGGACTCCCTGCGGCGCTTGGCCCGTGTGGATATGGACCTCATGTTGCCAGGCCACGGTCTGGTTTACTTTCATCAGCCCAGGGAAAGGGTGGAAGAGGTGTTCAACGAGGCGCTGATGCAATGGCGCTGAGGTTCACAGCACAGCCATTTTTGGATGCGCAGCAAATAGAGAGTGAAGTTGCTAAAGGAAGAGGCCAAACACACCGGAATAAAAATCAACAGCAAGGCCAAAGCAATCAAGCTGCCAAAACAGTTGCGTCCGATTCCTTTTGCCGATGATCCTGCGGGTCGGTTTGACCCGGCAACGCATGATGATGAGGCAGGCTTTCTCCAGGATCTTGAAGACAGAAATCCAGTATTTGTCAGCTGGCTTCATGCTCGCTTCTTTATGGAAGCTCACTCCGCTGCACCGATAGCAGACCGGCAGGTACTGGTCAACCGATAAAACCAAGTTGACTTGTAAGTGAGAAGCTTACAGCTTGTTGTCTGCGTCCTTCGTAGATATCTGAACGGATTCGATGAATCATACGCATACGGGCTTGCCGCCCTTTGGCCCCGACCACGCCCTGCCTGGGTTCCGTCGTGTGCCCACCAAACAGAACCACTGTCGCACAAAGGACGATGGGAGCCCAGACAATTGATCTCCTCGTCGGTGCCTTTCGTACCATGGCGGACTAATACACCTGAACCACCGCATCAGCTGGGACTCTCCCAAATGATGATTATCGCAGATCTCCAGCGCCTCTCCTTGTTTCTTCACTGAAGGCTCTTGTCAGGCTCGGGAAGCCTGGCACAGGCGATTGACTTCTGTCAGTCGATACTGTAAGATGCGGCGCTAGAATCCCTGTTGAAAATGCTGCAGCCCTGCCTTCGCCGTAACGGTATTTTTCTGCAACGTGCAAGACCAGAACCATTGAAGGATCGGGCTTTCCTCCAGCTGGCTTGCAAGCTCCCGGCGGTTTGTCCAGCCCCCATCATCGTTTTCGATGAGGCTTACGGCCTTGTGCCGCTTTCACAGACCCAGGATCTGAAAGATGGCCGGGACGATCCCAAGCAATGCGCGCTGCGCACGTGCGTTGTCTAAAGCTCCTCAACCGCTAAGCCTTTGTTGAAAAACCGGAAACCCAAAAACAAAAATGGAGGAGAAACATGAAAAGACTGCTCTCGATCCTACTGGTACTCACCATGATGCTGGCCCTGACCAGCATCGCAAGCGCGGCAGAGGGCGACAAGCAACTTTGCTTTGTCATGCCTAATGCCACGCACGGCTTCATGGCGGCCGCGATACAGTTCGCCCAGACAGGCCTGGAAGCCGGGAAGGCAGATAATCCGGGCGTTGAGCCCCGCCTGCTGACCTCTGCGGATCCCTCGGAACAGAACAACCAGCTCGACACCTTGATCAACGAAAAGGTAGATACGATTGTCCTGTGGCCGCACAACGGCGATGATCTGCGCGCCGGCGCACAGAAAGTGATTGATGCGGGCATCCCCCTGGTGGTGTTTGACCGCCTGATCGCCGACATCGTGCCGGTGTCCGAAGTAGACATGGACAACGTAGAGTACGGAGCCTCCTCTGCGCGCTTTCTCAATGAGTTTTTCAAAGATAGGCTCGACGCGGGCGAAAAGATTCAGATCCTTGAATTCAAAGGCGACATGTCCACCGCCTCCACCATGCGCAGCGATGGCTTCAACGAGGCAAAGCACGAGAATATCGAAATCGTCCAGAGCTTTTCCACTGACTGGCAGCGTGCCAAGAGCATGGACTACATGCAAAGCTTCCTCATCGACAGCCCACAGAGCCTGATCGAATCCCTGGATGCCATTTTCACCCATGATGGCGAGATCACTCTGGGTATCTTTGACGCGATGCAGGACTACAGAGGTCCCGCAACCCTTGAGAACATCAAGGCACTGGCTGGCATGGGCGCAGACATGGCTACCGTCGCCGTCACAAAGGATCTCAAGGAAAAGTTCGATATCATCCACAGGGTCGTGTATGTGCCCCCCAGCGTGACTGATTATGGCATGGCCGTAGGCTATGACGTTGTCAATGGCAAAGAAGTGCCCACGCAGGTAAAAATAGGGTACGTGGAAGTGACGCTGGACAACTTCCAGCATTACCTGGACAACCCGGACAGCCTCACGGATATTGAAGTAAAGTACTGATTGGCATCGCATGCCAGGACCGGCATCCCGGCGGCTCAGGTTGCCGGGATGTCCCTTGGCTGCTTTGTTTTGGACAACAGGAGCAGCACAATGAACCTGAGGATGGAATGCATTTCCATGTTTTTCGGAGCCTTCCAGGCGCTGATCGATGTGGATTTTACCGTCGGTGACAGAGAAATCCATGGGTTGCTGGGTGAAAACGGCGCGGGCAAGACCACGCTGATGAACATCTTGGCGGGTATTTTGAAGCCTGCTTCCGGAAAATTTTTCATTGACGACCAGGAAATCACGGACGTCAGCATGCAGAAGATGCTCCGGCATGGCATCCGCTTTATCCACCAGGAACTCAGCGTCATTGAGGATTTGAGAGTCTATGAAAACATCTTCTTGGCACAAGAATACACCAAGAAAAACGGCACCCTTGATAAAAAGAAGATGATTCGGGCATGCGGCGTGCTGCTGAAGAGGATGAACTTGGACATCGACCCCTGTTGCCTGGTCCGGGACTTGGACCCTTCGCGCAAACAGCTGGTAGAAATCGCCAAGTCCCTCATGTTTGATGCCCGTTTGATCATCATGGACGAACCTACGACCTCGCTGACCAATAAGGAGATCGAGGTTCTGTTTAACCTGATGCGTAAACTGCGCGACGACGGCGTGAGCCTGATCTATATCTCTCACAAAATGCCAGAGCTCTTCGCGGTATGCGACCGCTACACCGTGTTACGGGATGGAAGGTTCATTCAGAGCGGGGACTTCAAAGACATTGATGAACAGCGGATGACCGACCTGCTGGTTGGCCGCAGAGTGGTACAGACGAGCCATAGCCGTTCGGTCCATTCGGATGAGGTGCACTTCGAGGTGGAGAGCATTTCCTGCGAACCCTTCTTCAGGGACGTCTCCTTTCAGATCAGGCGCGGTGAAGTCGTGGCCATTACCGGGCTTTTCGGCGACGGGCGTGGAGAACTGTCCGAATGCCTCTTTGGAGCGCGCCGGCTGACAGAAGGGCGCATCAGGTTCAAAGGCGAACCTCTGAGCCTGCACAGCATCAGCTCGGTGATGAAAGCCGGAGTGGGCATGGTGCCGCGGAGCCGCAAGGAGCGTTCCATCCTGCCGGACCTATCTATCCTCAATAACGCGTCTATCGCGTATTATGTCAAGTCCCATAAAAGACTGCTCATCCGAAAGAAAGAGGACTTAAGCCGCTTTCAAAAAATGGTCAATATTACCGCCATCAAGTACGGTGCCCCCGACCACTATATCACCTCCCTCTCCGGCGGCAACCAGCAAAAAGTCATTCTAGCCCGATGGTTGGAAACAGAAGCGGAGGTCTTCATCCTGGACAATCCCACCCAGGGGGTCGATGTGGGTGCAAAATTTGAGGTATACAAACTCATTGATGACCTGGTACGGGATGGAAAAAGCGTCATCCTTTTCAGTTCCGAATTTCCCGAGATTTACCGCGTGAGCGATCGTTGCCTGGTGATGTACAAGGGCAGGATCAACGCGGAGCTGGATCGTAAAGATCTCAACGAAGTCAATGTGATGTATTTCTCCACAGGCGCAAATACGGAGGTGGCTCAATGAGCGAAACAACCCTTGCGCGCCGCGCAAACGTACTAGACAGCGTCAAACATTTCTACAGAAACTATACCTTCGTGTTTTCCTTCCTGCTGCTTCTAGCCATTATGGTCATTATCAATCCCGGATACCTGAGTTATGCCAGCCTGTCTACGCTGATCATGCAGTCCACCCTGAAAGGAATCCTGGCATTGGGCATGACCTTTGTGATCATCGCGGGGATGATCGACCTGTCCATCGGTTCAAACATCGCCATTACTGCGGGGCTTGGCGTTCTGGTACTCAACCACACCGGCAGTGCGGTCCTGATGCTGTTATTTTGTCTCACATTTTCGGTTCTCCTCACCAGCTTCATCGGATTCTTCGTGACCAAAGGTAAAATTGCACCTTTCATCGTTACTCTGGCCACGACCTCCATCTTCCGCTCTATCATCGTCCAGCTTGGTCAGGGCGGCCCCTTCAATGTCAACAGCCAGATCCTTGGTTCCTTTCGCATGATCGCTGCGGGCTACACCTTGGGAATGCCCAACCTCGCCCTCATTTTTCTGGCTCTGACAGTGATCGTATCCCTCATTTCCACCCAGACCAAATTCGGCCGCTATGTATATGCCGTAGGTTCCAATGAAAGGTCCGCCCGATTGGCGGGAGTAAACGTCAACAAAGTCAAAATGCAGATCTATATGCTGCTGGGCTTGATGGTGGGTACAACCTCCTTCCTGTTTACCTCCAGGCTCTCCTCTGTCACTGCAGCAACAGCGGGTATGAGTTATGAGCTGGACGCAATCGCAGCAGCCATCATCGGCGGGACCTCTTTCGCGGGTGGCCGGGGGCGAATCATCGGCACTCTGTTTGGCGCCCTGTCCCTGCAGATGATTGAAAGCCTGCTTGTCGCCGCCCGTATCCCTCCCTTTCTGACAGGGCTAGTGAAAGGTTCCATCATCTTGGTAGCAGTGCTGCTCCAGTCCAAAAAGGATCAAAAATGACGATCCAGGCACCGGAGAGACTCCTTTATCTAAGTAATCCGGAGGGCTTCACCGTTCTTTTCCGAAAAGGCCGGGAAATACAACCCTTTCACCTGCCTAGGGCAGCCCCATGACAGGCAGGGAGCGCCTTCTTCATGCCCTGCAGCAGCTTCCACAGGAGCGACCCCCTGCTGATTTCTGGGCGGAAGATACGGCAGTGGAGCGTTTGTTTCGGTATCTGGGGCACCGTGATCTGCATCAGTTTCTGGATAAGATGCGGGTGGACGTCCGGGAGGCTGTCGTTCCTGAGCCCCCTGAGCTTTGCCTGGATGATGGTGTGCGACAGAACTACTGGGGAGAGCGTTACAGGGTCCAGCAAACGGAATATGGCCACATGCGCTCTGACCTTCCCGGGGCTCTGTCACAAGCCAACAGTTTCGCTGAAATCCAGGCCTTTCCCTGGCCAGACAACGACGCCTTTGATTACAGCAGTCTGGAAAACCAATGTCGGGAAATCCGGAGCAGAGGCTGCGCTGTGCGCTATGGGTTTGCTGACGTCTGGCAACGGCCCCTCCTGGTGCGTGGACTGGAAAACGCATTGCTCGACCTCTACGAAAATCCAGAATGGATCCAGTGGCTTAGCCGCCGCTTCACGGATTTCTATCTGGAGGATTACCGTAGAGCCTGGGAGGCAAGCGGCGGGCGCATTGACCTGTTCCTGATCATCAGCGACTTAGGCAGTCAGCGCGGCCCTTTGATCTCGACACGCATGTTCGATGAATTTGTTTTCCCCTACATCAAGGAGATGGTGGATCTTGTGCACAGCTTCAGCGCCTTCGCGCTCTTTCACTCCTGTGGCGATATCAGCAGCTTCATCCCCGGCCTGATCCGTGCAGGAGTAGATTTTCTCAACCCCCTGCAGCCGGTGGGCAGCGAGATGCGCCCGGAAGCTTTGGCCAGGTACCGTGGGCAGATCTGCTTCCATGGAGGCATGGATGTGCAAGGCCTGCTTCCCTTTGCTTCAGAAGAGGATGTCAAGCGCGAGGCAAGGCGCTATTTTTCTCTGTTAGGACCTGGGTATGTACTGGCACCCACCCATCTGTTTCAACCTGACATACCACCCGAGAACCTGATCGCGGTGTACCAGGCCTTTTCATAGGCAACCCTCTTACAAAAGGGACCGACAAAATCATAGGGCAAAACGTTCCGCCGGTGCCTCTGGCATGGGCGTTTTTCTGAGTGCCCTCTCACGGTCGCGGCTCCTCCATGGAAGGGATCTATCTCCAATGGCGCTCACGCCACGCCTTCCTTCACAAACCACGGCTGGCGGCTCGCGCCACAGCACCTACCCGTTCTTCTCTCTCGGGAGTTGACCAGCGCAAGCTCTCTCAACACAGCGGAAGGTTCATGGCACAGCTTCTATGCAAGAAAGACTATCCCGCTTCCCTGCAAAACCCTGTCTGGACATCAGGCGCGTCTCCTATTCTTTTATCGTGCAGCAATCACCGGGTGACGCCAAGTCTTCATAGAGCAAATTTCATCATATTCGCCCTGCTTCTGGATCATTTAGCCGTGTTGGGCAATTTCCCACGCTTATCAACCAAATTCATTTAATATCTTCTGTATTTGCACGTTGACATCATACCTCGCTCAAGGTAGTATAACAGCATCGTATCAGATGATACAGCTGTTTTTTCACGACAAGACCCATATCAAGGAGGTATCCCATGGAAAAAAGGCGTCTTCTCAGGCTGCTCGTCTCCCTTTGCCTGCTGACAGGCATACTGTTCTCCGTAACGGCTCACGCTGAAGGAGGGGTGATCCGGTACTACGCCTTCGACAGCTGGCCCGGAGACCCCCTGTACAAGGAGGGTTTCGAAGAACTCAAGGCAGAGTTTGAGGCATTGAACCCCGGATTCACCCTGGAGATTAGCTACGATCCCTGGGGCACGTGGACGACCAAGTTGCCGACCATGATCGCAAGCGGCAACGCTCCCGACGTTTTCCTTGTCAACAATCCAGACTTCCCCGCCTTTGCCAATGGCGGATTCTTCCTGGACCTGACAGACCATGTGGACCCGGACTACTTCGACGAGTACTTCCCGGGCGTGCTGGCAATGTACACGCAGCGCGGACGCCACCTTGGCATCCCCTACTCAACGGACTGCCGTGTGTTGTGGTACAATACGGAGATCTTCGAGCTGGCGGGGCTTGACCCGAATCAACCACCGGAGACCTGGGAAGAGATGAAGGCAGCGGCTGCTGCTTGCTCGCAGGTGGTCACCGACAGGGGACAGGTCTACGGCTTTGGCATGGATCTGAAGCTCAGGGAGATGCCCACTTCCAGTCTTTTATGCGCGGTGGATTATTCCATGATTGACACAGAAACCTTCGCATCCAGGGTGTTGGAGGATCCCTTTGTCGACTATTTGAGGCTTCTGGCTGACATGAAACCCTATTATGAGCCGGACTTCAACGCTCTTGATCATCAGGAACTTTCTGTGTTGTTCGCCCAGCAGAGGGTCGCAATGATCATCGCAGGCACGTGGCCGACCAATGTCAATCCCGAACTGGAAGAAGCAGATTGGTACAAATTTGCCATGATACCCAGGATGGACGAGTCTTCTCCCCACGGATCGTTTGGTGGTGGCTTTGGCATGGTTGTCTCCGCAGCCACTGAGCATCCGGAGCAGGCGGTCTCCCTGGCCAAGCTGATGTGTAGCGAGAAGTATAACGCCAAGCTGATGAGTGACATTCCGCCCACATCTACGGGAGTTGGCCAGACGAAGTTTGGCACCAATCCCAAATACGAAGTCTGGGCAGAGCAGATCAAGTACGCCAGGCAGGCGCAGGCTGTGAAGACTGTTTTCTACTCCGAGATCGACCTTGCCTCCTGGGAAATGGTGTCACGTGTGATCAACGGGGACATCAGCCCGGAAGACGCTGCAAAGGAACTGGATCAGGCCATCAACGACATTGTAAACCAATAGGCATTCAGCGTGGAGAGGCCGCCCTGTCAAAGCGGCGGCCTCTCTTTCTGGGAAGATTGAGGTAACGTCATGATTTCATCAGGCAGGGTTTGGCGCAGAAGGTTAGAGCCGTACCTGTTGATTCTGCCGGCTGCTCTTTTCTTCCTGTTGGTGATCGCCTTTCCCCTTGGATACAACCTGGTCATCAGCCTATTCAAATGGAATGCCAGCAGCCCGGTCAGAACCTGGCTCGGGCTTAAGAATTATCAGGATATTCTCCAGAGCAACGCTTTTTTGACGGTGCTTTCCAACACCATCATCTGGACTGTCTGTGGTGTGGCATCTCAGATGCTGATCGGGCTCCTTCTAGCCCTGATCGTAAACGGCTTGCGGAGGGGACAAGGTCTGCTGCGTTCCGTATTCATGTTGCCGTGGATTTTGCCAGGCGTAGTGGTCTGCCTTATCTGGAGCTGGATGTTGCAAGCCGACCTGGGCATCATCAACGGCCTTCTCAGGCAAATGAAGCTCATCAGCAGCCCCATCCTCTGGCTGGGTGATAAAAAATACGCGCTCTTCTCCGTCATCGCCGTCAACACTTGGAAGGCCTTTCCTTTTTGGTTTATCACACTTCTAGCCGGTCTTCAAAACCTCCCGGAAGACCAGCTTGAAGCCGCCAGGATTGACGGCGCAAATGGTCTGGCTACATTCTTGCACATCAAGCTTCCCCATTTGCTGCCGGTCATTTCGACTACCGGCGTCGTCACGACAATGTGGACACTTAATTACTTCGACCTTATTTTCATTATGACCAATGGCGGGCCCGGTCGGGCCACCTCCACCATGCCGGTCTACACGTATTTGCTGGGGTTCCAGAGTTACAAGTACGGCCAATCCGCAGCCATGGCGATCCTATCGCTGATCCTGATGGCGCTTTTGTGCATTCCCTATGTGCGTACAGCGATGAGATTTGAGGATAATTAAGGCATGGAAAAGGATGTTTTGTTGAAAACTGTCAGGCGCGTGGCCTCTGGGGCTGTGATCGCTGTCTTTTTTGTCCTCGCGCTGTTTCCTATGTATTGGCTTCTCGTGACGTCTCTGAAGCCGCGGACAGAGATTTTCTCGGAGTCGACAAGACTGATCCCACATACGGTCACGCTGGATAACTACGGGGACGTCTACGAACGCACACCCATATTCCGCTATTTCACGAACTCCATGACGCTGTCGGTCATCACGGTTGTTAGCTGTCTGTTCATCGCCTCCTTGGCAGCTTACGCTGTCAGCCGTTACCGATTTCGGGGAAGAAAGCCGTTTTTTCTGTTGATGCTCTCCTCTCAAATGCTTCCTCTGACAACGCTGATCATCCCTTTGTACATGATCTGGAGCAGGTTCAAACTCCTTGACAGCTATGTGTCCATCTTGGTCACCTACGCAGGGTTCTTTGTTCCAGTTGCAATCTGGCTGTTGACCAGCTATTTTCAAAGTATCCCCAGAACCATTGACGAAGCGGCTATCATTGATGGTTGCGGGGTTCTGAAGCGGCTGTTTTCAGTGATTCTGCCGTTGGCAATGCCAGGTGTCATGGCAGCCGGGCTTACTGTATTCATCAGTGCCTGGCAAGAGTTGATGATTTCTATGACCTTCTTGCACTCTGATCATCTCAAGACCATCCCGGCGGGTGTCATTTCATTTATCTCCCATGAGGGCATCCAGTGGGGCGGGCTGACTGCAGCGGGTGTGATCGCCTGCATTCCCATCCTCCTTGTGTTCCTGGTACTGCAAAAAGCATTGATCAGCGGGCTGACGGAAGGGGCCATCAAAGGGTGAGCAACGATCGAATACCATGAAGTGATTTCAGAGCGTCTCAAGACCCTGCTTGGAACAAAAGGCTTTCGCCGCGGCGATCAGTTTCCCAGCATACGAAAACTGTCGCAGGAATTCGCGTGCAGCGTGACTACCATGCACAAAGCGCTTGAAATCCTTCAGACGCAGGGCTTGCTCTCCAGCATTCCCCGCAAAGGATATTTCGTCTCGGTGGACAGCGCCGAACGGCTGAAACTACTTGCCGCGATTGTGGTGGATGTCGCTTCCCCGACCTGGGCTTCCGCCCTGAGAGGGATAGAAGATGTCGCGCATGCGGCTGGCCACGATTTAATCGTCGCCTCGCACGAGACCGAGTTTCACAAGCACGAGGTCATTATCAGGCGACTGATAGACAGGCAGGTCTCAGGCTTTATCCTCACCCCCTCTGATATCCATGGCGTTCACCGAGGCAGTGATCTCATCCTGAAGATGATCATGCGCAGCGGAGCAAAAGTAGTCTTCCTGGACCGCATGATGTGTGATACTGACTTTCGCATTCGCACTGTAGGAAGCGACAACGTGTCCGGGGCATATCGGCTTACTTCGTACCTGATCCAGCAGGGACATCGCCGCATCCTGTTTGTACAAAGTGTTTTCTGTTCCGCCACGCAGGAACGATGGTTGGGATACCGTCTGGCATTGACCGATCACGGCCTTCCGTACGACGAGTCGCTGATCGTCAAGTTTGAGGGAAACCGTGAAACGCTGCGCGAGGAGACCATGCGCCAGCTGGAGCAAGTTCTTGGCTCCCTCTCCTATTCGGCGGTTTTCTCGATTAATGACAACGTCGGGATGGAACTTCTGGGGGCTTTTCATCGCATGGGAAAACGTGTTCCCGAAGACGTGTCGCTGGTTTCCTATGACGCCAGAGAGCTTAGCACGATCGCCAGTAAGAGGATTTCCGGCATCAGCCAACCTTTCTACGAGATGGGCCGCCTGTCTGCCTCCGTGCTCCTGCAGGAGATTGAAGGCAGACCGGATGACAAGGTCATCCGATACAATTGTGAGCCTGAAATGCAGGTTGGGGATACGGTGCGATCCATCCAGACAAGCGCTGGTGGCTCCCCTCTCGGCCCAGACTGCTGATCGCTTCGCCACTGGACAGTGCTTTCCCTGAGTTTTTCATGTGCTTTACAAGGCACGGATACGGAGGAGTTCATTGATGGAAAATGAGTACACACTTCATGCCGTCACCAATACTCACTGGGATCGTGAATGGTACATGGATTTTCAGAAAACCCGTGTCCGCCTTGTGCACCTGATCGATGAACTCATGACAATCCTTGATAGCGATCCGGAGTTTGTATCCTTCATGCTGGATGGGCAGACCTTGTTGCTGGAGGACTTTCTGGCTGTGAAGCCCCATCAGCGCGAAAGGCTCACAGCGTTGATTCGAGAGGGCCGTATCCTGATCGGCCCTTGGTATATCCTGCCAGACGAGATTCTGATCAGCGGGGAGAGCCACATCCGCAATTACCTCCTGGGCACGCGAATTGCTAAGGGGTTAGGCGTGGAAAAGATGCAGATTGGCTACCTGCCGGATTCCTTTGGCCATCCTTCCCAGATCCCCCAGATCCTGACGGGCCTTGGCATGGATACGATCATCTTCTGGCGGGGAGCTACCCGAGAGATGGACAAGACGGAGTTTTATTGGCGTGCTCCAAATGGCAGTCGTGTCTTCGCCATCCTGATGCCCGATGGTTACTGCACAGGAGCCGAGCTGTCGGACGATCCCATGATCGCAGCTGACCGTCTTGATCGGTTTATTGAAAACTTCCACGGATATGCTACGACAGATCATATCTATCTTTCCGTTGGCGGCGACCATATGGAGCCCTCCCGCTGCTTGTCGCAAACGATCAAGGATGCCAACCGTATCATGAAAAACGGCCATATCGTGCATACAAGCCTGCCGGAGTTTGTCAGGGAGCTCAAGCGTTCAGTGGGCCCGGGCCTTAAAGAGATTGAGGGCGAGGTTTGCGGGTCAAGCCGTTCCATCCTCCTGTTCTCAACGCTTTCCAGCCGGACTTATCTGAAACAAGAAAACCACTTTGCCTCCCGGATGCTGGAAAACGAGCTGGAACCCCTGCATGCGCTGTATGCGCTTCACGGTATGGCGTATCCGCGTGACATCCTGACCGTTGCCTGGAAGCTGCTGATGGAAAACCTTCCCCACGACAGCATCTGTGGCTGCTCCGCGGACCGGGTGCATCGGGCGATGATGTGCCGCTATCAGCAGGTACGCGAAATAGGCGAAGCCCTCTTCGATATGGCACGCGAGCATGCCGCCTCCATAGACACCAGTGGTATTCCCGACGGGGCCGCGCTGACCGTGTTTAACACGACAGGTACTTCAAGGAACGACTATGTGGAAGCGACCGTCGATTTCGACTTACGTCCCACCCACATCCAGGACTTCAATCGTACGGATTCTAAAGGGCGTTATCCCCTCCGAACGCTGGACAACAGCGTAGGAGCATTGCGTCCGCCGCCATCTCGCGTGCGGGTGTTTGACGGCGAACGTGAACTTCCCGCCACACTGCTTGACGCATGGGTGGACAACCACATGGATCTGGGAACCCGGCGTTTCCCCCGCGAGTACAACGTCAACCGCTGCCGTATCGCCTTTCTGGCGGAGGACATTCCCGCAATGGGCTACAAAACCCTCAAAGTCCTGCCCGTATATGATGGATCCGGTGTTCCAAAGACACCTCTGACGACGAGGCTTGAGAACGAGTACTTCATCGTCGAACCCGATCTGGAAAACGCCGGCATTACCGTACATGACAAGCAGTCCGGCAGGACGCTCCGAGGGCTCTGTCAGCTTGCGGACGGAGGTGATTGTGGGGATACCTACACCTACTGTCCGCCCGATGCGGATGTCACGGTGTACGCGGATCCTGCTTCTCTGTCCGCCCGGATGTTGGATTTCGATTCGGTACGCCAGTCCTTCATTTTCGAAGGCGTTCTGCGCCTTCCGGAAGACTTGGACGAACAGGGAAGCGGACGCAGCACAAGGCGTACAAACTGCGCCTTCTCCTCCGTTGTCACGCTGTACCCAGGCATTCGGCGCGTGGAGGTTCGAACCCGCGTAGACAACACAGCACGCAACCATCGTTTGCGCGTGCTGTTTCCCACAGGCATCAAGGCGGAGCACCACTGGTCCGCGGGCGCGTTTTCCGTAGACCGGCGCGATACCCATCCGGACATCGATCCAAATCGCCAGGAGATATTCAACACACACCCCCAAAAAGACTTCTGTGAGGCGAATGATGGCCAGTTTGGCCTAACCATTGCCAACCGCGGCCTGCACGAGTACGAAGCCTACGATGAAGACCGACAGACGGTGCTAACCATCACGCTGCTACGATGCACCGGAGTCATGAGCCGGCGAGTCATTAAGACACGGGCAGACATGGCCGCCTGGAACGTGGAAACTCCCGAAGCGCAGTGTCTGGGCTTGTGGGACTTTGAGTACAGCATCATTCCCCACACTGGCACCTGGGCCCACCATGCCACTTACGCCGAAGCCCATGCCTACAACCTGCCAATGCGAACGATGCAGCTGGCCACAGGCAAAAAGGGACCCCTGCCTCCACGCTACAGCGCTGTAGATCTGGAAACTCCGGCGCTGCAGGTCACGGCGTTTAAGCAGTGCGAGTTTGAGGACGCGTACATCCTTCGTTTCTTCAATACCACGCCCGCAGCGGTTGAAGCGACCCTCCGGTTCTCATTCATTTTTTCAGATATCCAGTACGCCAACCTGCGAGAGGACACGCTTGGAGGCGTTGAATTAGATGGACACAGCGCAAAGTTGAGCGTCAAACCCTTCGAGATCGTCACGCTAAAGATCGTTCCCTAGACAGAGGGCGACTCTCCCCTTTCCGTCACTTCTCGCCCCTGTCTTCCTTTGTCTCATGAAACAGCCTCCGACAGCTGCGCCGTACCCGGATGACAGCTTGGCAGATGACCTTTCTTTGGTGTCGTCACCGACCCGAGAGCAAGCTATTGGCAATCCATGGTCTTCCCACGGCAGCCAGCCTTCAACTCCCGCATGCAGACGCCTTTCTCCAGTCGCCACATGCATGCTGATGCTTCATACGCCGCCGCGTATGCTTCCCCCGATCCTGATCATCCTGAACATGCGGACTGCCGCGTCATAAAAGAGCTCAGCTGCCATCTTCAGGGCTTCCTCAAGGCTCATGATGTCATTGACCGTTGTCATCAGACTGGCGTTTTCTCCACAGAAGGCCATGGCATCCTTTGTCATGCCCCCAACAATGGCGACCACCGGGATTTTGTATTGATGGCATCTGGCCGCAACTCCAACAGGGACCTTTCCAAACTCGATGGACTGTCTGTCCATGCGGCCTTCAGCTGTGACCACCAGATCTGCACCACGAACAAGCTTCTCAAAATCCGCGATGTCCAGCACAGCGTCCACGCCACGCATCAACGCTGCCCCCAGCACTCCGCCCAGCGCGAAGCCCATTCCCCCAGCAGCCCCCGCGCCTGCTGCGTCTCGAAAAGAGATCCCCAGAGCATCCTCCACAACCTGGGCGAAGTTCCCCATCCCTTCGTCCAGTATCAGGCAAAGCCCGGCTGAGACTCCCTTCTGTGGTCCGTAGATATAGGTAGCGCCGGTTTCTCCTAACAGGGGATTGGAGACGTCACAGATCACGCGGATGCCGACGCGCTTAAGCCTCGGATCAAGGCCTGAGAAATCCGCTTTCCTGATCAGGTGGAGGAAGCCTCCACCTTCCGGAGTCTCTTTGCCGTCGGCATCCCGGAACCGCGCGCCCAGCGCGCGAAGAAAGCCGACGCCGCCATCGTTGGTGGCGCTTCCCCCGATCCCTATAAGGATTTCTTTTACCCCACTGTCGAGCGCTGCGAGAAGCAGTTCTCCCATGCCCCGAGAAGTGGCGCGAAGCGGGTCCAGCCTGTCGTGGCTTAACAAGGATAGGCCAGACGCCTGTGCCATCTCCATCACCGCGGTCCTGCCGCCCTTCAGTATTCCAACGTGCGCGGTGACCGGGTCCCCAAGGGGTCCCGTCACCCGGGCACTGTACTTTTCCCCTCCCATGGTATACAGCAAAGAATCCACCGTGCCTTCGCCACCGTCGGCCACCGGCAGCCCGATGGTCTCCACGTCCTCAAACACCTCTGCTGCCGCTTTAACCAGCAGATCCACAATCTCAAGGGCGGACAAAGATCCCTTGTAGGAATCAGGCGCGGCGATAATTCTCATGCATCCACCTCAAAACGACGCTATTGCCGCATCGGTCCGGCTGTGAAGACGTACCTCACGGAAGCGCTTCCAGAGTCATTTCCCATCAACGCAGTGCCCAGCCACCGCGGTCATAATACCCAGCGGATCGCCCATGGGCACTGTCTCAAGCGGAACTATAGTGCAGTACAGCTGTTAAATCAAGCGATCGATCTCCTGTCCGCAAAGCACAGCAACGCAGCAGTGGTACATTTTGTCGCGAAACGGTGAAACGGCTTCGTTCGCTGATGCGGGACTTCAGATGCACTTCGCTTGTCGCAGACTCCTCGCCTTGCGCCTTGTGCGCATATCCTCAATAATAGACTTGTACGGTCCCTGAAGCCCGCGACCTTGGAAAGGAATAGATCAGATGCACGGAATGAACGCTCTGCCTCCCACTCCAAGCCTCACGCTCTTTAAAAAGGCGAGGGAGATTCTGACAAGTTGTGACAACATGGTCTTCTTTGGCGGAGCAGGGCTGTCCACCGAAAGCGGCATTCCGGATTTCCGCTCTGCAGACGGCATTTATCACCAGGCCTTTCGCTATCCACCGGAAACTGTGCTGGGCTTAAGCTTCTTCAGCCATCACCCCGACGCATTTTACGAATTCTACCGCGAACGCGTATTACACCCCATCCGGAAGGCGCAGCCAAATCCCGCTCACCTGAAACTCGCCGAGTGGGAGAAAGAGGGCAGGCTTCGGGCAGTCATCACCCAAAACATAGATGGGCTGCATCAGAAAGCCGGCAGCAGCAACGTGCTGGAACTGCATGGCAGCGTGTACCGTAACTATTGCTCTCTTTGCAAAAAGGGCTTTCCCCTGGAAAGGGTACTTAAAGGTCAGGGCCCACCGCGATGTGGCTGCGGGGGCATCGTTCGTCCAGACGTCGTGCTGTTTGAGGAACACCTGAACGAAGGCATCGTATCACGGACGCTGAGACACCTGAGAGACGCGGAGGTCCTGATCGTGGCCGGCACCTCCATGAGCGTTTACCCTGCTGCCGGCCTGGTACGGCATTTCCACGGCCATCCTCTGATCCTGATCAACAGAGGCACCTCCGGCATTGACGATGAAGCGGACATTATCCTCAGGGGAAACGTGGGTGAGATTCTAGGAGCAATGCGTCCACAATAGCATCAGTACTGACCGAAATCCTGTCCGTTCTCGCATCCCAGCATAGACGCTGCACAATCACTCCTCCGGATCATGGGGTTGCAGCCACGTGTTTATGTAACCAAAAAATCAGTAGTATGCGGTTTCCAGGTGGCTTTTCATAAGCGTTCTTGCTGTCCTGCAATCCCTCCGGATGATGCATTCAAGAATGTCTTTATGTTCCTTAACCGCAGAGATATACCGGTCGGCATGCTCCAGCGTCTTCTTCCTTCCCTCATACAGCGCAGCAGACATAGCGGCCATGATCGCGATAAAAAGCCTGTTGCCACACGCCTCGATGATATCGTCATGAAACTGCATAGAGAATTTGATGATGCTGGGATAATCAGCCACCGCGACCATTGCCTCCATCTGTTGAAGGCTCTTTTTCATACGTTCAATATCAGCGTTGGTTCTATGCTTGCAGGCTAACTCCACCGCAGCGATTTCCACAACGATGCGTACCTCCTTGATTTCCTCATGCAAGCTATGGTCACTGGTGGCGTCACTGAAGTAGTCAACAAGCTTCGCGCTTTCAAGCCCCAGCACATAATAGCGATTCTGTCTGACCTCAAGCACGTTGATTTGTTGAAGCGATTTCAATGCCTCCCGCAGGGGAATGCGGCTCACATTGAGCAGTTTTGTCAATTCTCTTTCCGGCGGAAGCCGATCTCCGGATTTGATAGTGCCGTCCTCTATCATGGTCTTAATTTGTCGGACAATCATATCGGACAGCTTTTCCTGGGTGAGTTTTTCAAAACCGCCCAACTGAGGCGAGTTCGCTATATGCATGGTGGCTCACTTTCCCGATTGAGTTGTTTTACAACCCGTCCATGGAGGAAACGCGTTTGTTGCAGTATACATTAAAACATTATAGCTCCTCTCACCTTGCTTTGCCAGGAGCTATCCAGAGACAAATGATGTGCCGCACAACCGGCACATCATTTGCTATGTGTCCCTTTACCTGCTGTGTCGTGCTACTCGAAGTTTTCCTTATATACTTCGGTAAAGCTCTTCACTTGCGCATCGGCGGTGTATTCTGCAGTGTATTCATCGAGCTTCTTGAGGAAATCTTTCGCTTCCTGTTCGGTCATGTATCTCATGCTTACCATATCGCTGATCCAGTTCGTTTCCTGCATGGGAACAGCGATGGCTGCCGCTTCCTTCCTGGCTTCATCTGGCCACTCCAGGAACTCTGAACCATCCGCAACCATCATCTCCACAGCTTCTACCACGGTATTGTTCATGATTTCCGCCCACTTGTAATCAAGCAGTTCTTCTCGGACTTCCATGAAGATATCCCTGATCTCCTGAGGGAAGGAATCCCACAGTTTTTTATTGATCACCACAGCAGAGGGCCCTTGGACGCCCGCGCCGATATCCACAATATACTTAGCCCGTTCATGAAGTCGCATCCCCGCGGCCGTTCTCAAGCCAAAGCTGGTGACACAGTCGATAACACCGGTTTCGAGGGATGTGAAGGTTTCATTGTTTGCAATCGCCAGTGGGATCGCGCCAAGAATCTTCATCACGTCACCCTCTACGCCATAGGTGCGCGCTTTCAAACCCTTCAGATCAGCTACTGACAGGACCGGCGTCTTAAAGAGACAGGCTTCGGCGCCCCAGTTGCTCATGTAAAGAACCTTGATGTTGTTGGCCTCGTACTCGTTCTTCCACACTTCCGTTTCCTCATAGAGTCGGTTGATGGCTTTGTTGAGGCCATCCGGACTCTCAAGGCCCGGCCTCCACTTCCACTCCACGCCGCGGCTGATGGGCAGTTCAGCGGAATAGTATCCATAATTAAGGAAGGAGAGTTCACTCAGGCCATCGCGGACCGCCGCGTAGTGCTCTCCTGTTTTCCTCAGCGCTCCGGACCAGTAATACTCGATTTTTATCTGTCCATCGCTGCGCGCAGCAACCTCGTTGAAGTACCATTTATCGATGATGGAAGGCTCCGAGTTCTCAATGCTGTAGTAGTCATACTTGAGCGTCCAGGTCTTCTTCGCCTCCGCTTCCGCGGTCAGGCTGAAAGAAAGAAACAGGGTGGCCATCAGGGCCCAGACCAGTGCCTTTGAGAGACCGTGTTTCGCAGTTTGCCTCATTTCTTGTTTCCTCCTTGTAGCTTTCTTGACTGAGGGTTTCCCAGAGTCTTCATTCCGTCTGAGCATCACCGCCCCGTCAGGACAGTTGTCAATTGTGGCACAAACAGCATGAGCACAACGACAATTGCTGTAAACCCAATAAAAGGATAGCATCCCTTGAAGATGTCCTGCAGGCTCAGGTTAGGACAAGCCCCCTTCATGATGTAAGCATTCAATCCAACAGGCGGCGTTAGAAGTCCGATCTGTATCATCAGCGTCATCAGGATGCCATACCATACAGGGCTGAAGCCAAGGCTGCCCACCACGATGGGATAGGTGATGGGCACCGTGATGACAAGGCAGGAAAATGGGTCCAGGAACATTCCCATCGGGACCAGAATCAGCAGGAAAACGCCCACCAGACCCAAAGGCGAAATGGGCAGGGCGATCGCCCACTCGTTGACCATGGAAGGGATGCGAGCCATCGTCATGAAAATGCTGAACATGGCCGCACAGATCAGGATGATAAAAATCATGCCACAGGTCCGCAGCGTCTCCACCAGCGCGGTCTTGAGGTTGGGAAGGATGCTTTTTCGCTGTGCTTTCGGCGTTCTGAAAAGAAGCATCACAAAGCAGGCAAAGGCGCCCACTGCAGCAGCCTCTGTAGGGGTAACCAATCCTCCATAGATGCCGCCGATGATAATCGTAAACAACAGCACAACGCCCCAAAGATTCCGAAGTGACAACAGTCTTTCCTTCAGGCTGACAGAGCGGGGCATGGGACAGAGCGTTTTGTCAAACTTACTCCAGCCATATAGACCCAGAGAGTAGACCACCGCTGTGATGATACCGGGGATGATGCCTGCCAGCAGCATATCTCCCACGGAGACTTCCGCCAAGCATGCATAAAAGACGAGAATGGTGCTTGGCGGGATCATGATTCCAAGCAGGCCTCCAGCTGCTACGGTTCCCGCTGCGACTTTGCTGTTGTATCCCGCCTTTTCCATTTCCGGAATCGCGACTTTTCCCATGGTTGCCGAACAAGCTACGCTGGAGCCGCAACATGCGCCAAACATCGCGCTGGCCATGATCGTGGTTACCCCAAGACCTGCAGGCATCCTGCTCAGCCATTTATCCGCGATGGAATAAGCGTCTCTACTCAAGCCCGCAGAAAACGCAAGATACCCCATCAAGACAAACATGGGGACGACCATCATAATGTAATCAGCTGCGCGCATATAGGGAAAATTCTTAAACTGCGCGACCGCCACATCGAATCCGGCCAGTAGGGTTGTGCCCAGAAAGCCAGTGAGCCCGAGTGCTGCATAAACCGGTAAACCAATCGCCAGTGTCAGCAGCAGAAATCCCAAGCAAAGCAATACTACAGTGATCGGTTCCACGATATCACTCCTTAAGATATTTCAAGACCGTCTGTCTCTTTCACCCTCTCTGCACCCCGGAATTCCCGGGCAAGCAGATACAGGCTGCCTTTGATCTCAACAACTAGTTGCCCGATCATGGCAAGCACTCCTACGGGAACAAACAACCTTGCCCACCAAGTCGGAAACCGATAGAAGTCACCTGCCCGATATGATTTCACGCCAAAGGCCCATAATCCGTCTTCAGTCGTTTTCCAGAAAATGATGACAAACAGGAACAGACACAGGAGCAAGGAGATGATTTCAAAAACATACTTGGTTTTACCCTTCATCTTTTCGGTGAAGATCGTCACATTGATATGTCCTCCTGCTTCCTGAGTCGGAGCGAGAGAGGCCCACACCATCACAGCCATGAGTGTTTCGCAAAGCGAGTACACCGGCCCGACTGCCTCCCCGAACACCCACCTCCATATCACATCAAGGGTGGTCAAAACGCCCATCAGGATTATCGCAACAATCGCTATCCATCCAAACAGATTATTGATGGGTGACCATTTGCTTTTCTTTGGATCCATTTGCGCCACTCTCTTCTGCGTTATTCGTTTTTTATACAGGGCGGCATCTTGCGGTTCTTTATCCGGCGCTAGGTTCGACGGTACCCGCAGCGCCATTGACCGTCACCCTCTCGCCTGTTCTGATCAGCCTTGTGATGTCCTCGCCAAAGGAGTCAATGACAGGGATGCCCATGACAAGACCGCATTCCACGGTAATGCTGTCTGCCTGGTTACAGAGGATGGCCACAGGAGCGCAATGGTTCTTCATCGCTTCGTACGCCATGAAAGGAGCGATGGTACCGCCGTGTCCCGTGGTCATGACAAGCACCTTCCCCTTCAGATTTGAACCCTTTAACGGATGGTCCGCCATTGTAATCGTGCCATCCTTTGTGTTCACATCGCCTATAAAGGAAAATGGAACGTCAAACACCAGCGTTTCCGCTTCCGCAGCTCCAGCGCACAAAGGCCTTCCCCTAATCATCACTTACCTCCACGGATCCTGTCACGGTATCCAGACAGTCCTTCAGGCTTGCGACCATCACCCTCACCTTCCCTCCCTGGAGCGATTTGATGTAATGCGCTGCCTTGAATGAGTTGGTCAGCACTGTTTCCGTGCCCGGCGGCAACGGGGAATCCGGAATCGTTGCAATGCAGACATTCGAGATAACGCCGCCTGCCTTTTCGATAACATCGACATACTTCATATCTTTGCACAGGGTGTAGACTGGGTTTGCCATAGCAATCCAAAGCCGACAGCCTTCCTTCAGCCGGCGGCCGCGAAGGTAGCCGGCAATCTCTCCAGCTTCTTCCACTGTGACGTGCGGACACCCTATGGCCACCAGTTCCACCGCCTGGTCTTTGGAAAACGCGAATTTAGCCTTGGTGTCCTCCATGTTCTTCTTTGTCACCATAAGGATACTCTCGGGCTGTTTTCCCCCAAGGGCAGCTGTCAGCGTGGGGGCTTCGGGCGTGACACCCACTACATGGCAGATGAACACGGAGCCGCTTGCAGCAGCAGGCGCGATCAGATACTTGAGCTGATCGAACGTCACCTTAGGATCAATATCATCAAAAACGACGCTTTTATTTGTTACATTCTCCCCCACGAAGTAGCCCAAAGCACCATAATCGGCGTCTGTCTCCAACACGACGTCAGCGTCTCTGCGCACAACGATTTGCGCATACCTGTTCTCGTCCATGAGAAGACCATGGTAAGCTGTTCGCCCTGTTAATGCTGCGCACATGTTTACCATGGTTCCGTCACGGTTTGTACGTGCACCCAGGATTGAGTTGCAAAGAATCTGTGCACAGGAACCGATCCACGCGTTATAGCTGCCATTTGCAGGTACATTGCCCAGAGTCATAGGAAGGCAGCTGTAGAGTTTTTCAAATCCAAGGCGTTCATGATAAGTTTTTCGCTTTTCATAGTCGCCTGTTTCATCAAGGGCATATTCCTTTTCTATGCCCATACTCTCCCATTTTTCTGGGCTGAACGCAGACATCAGCGGATGCAGTGTTGTCTTGACAGGAAGGCTTTCCATACCCTGTGTATACTCCTCAAGGAGTTCAGGCGGTTCTTTCGGCATCACATGCGCGCTGGAGATCTCCACCAGACGATCAGCCCCGATTGCCTCCGCATAATGTATCAGGATGTTGATGGCCTTTTGCAGACCTGAGCCGTACTTGCCTTCCGCCATATCCCGTTCATATTCAGTCAACTGCAACGTTCACATCTCCTTTGGGGCCCCGTCTTGTCAAAGTCATTTCACTTCATAGGTATCCATCACATTGTGGGTATGTACCCAGTCTCCGGTCTGAATATCTTTTGTTGCTTTGCCGATTTCTGTACCGTACTTCATCACCGACTCGCCTTTTGCGATGTTGTCTGTGGCAATTTTGTGTCCAAACGAAATGTCTGCGGTGGCCTTATATTGTCTCTCCTCGTCATTGACCTTCACACAGACCTCATCGCCTTCTTTTAGGTCCGCAACACAGGTAGCAACATTATCCTCTGGGAAAATCTGCTTGGCATATTTTTTCATGGCTGTCACCTCATAATCACATGATAGGGCCGCTGATCAGTATTTCCATCGAAGTATCAAAATTGAGTATTTCCGCTTTGGTCAGGGTCCCGGAGGCTACAGCCACGGCGAACTCAAAAAGCCTCTGTCCAGCTTGGGCGACGGTCTCCTTCTCTTCGATCACGGACGCAACATCAACGTCGATATGAGAAGCCATGGATACGTTGGTCTTGCTGTTACCACAGATCTTAACAGCCGGAATGCAGGGGTGGCCATTGGGAGCCCCTCTCCCTGTAGTGAACAGGATCAGCTGTGATCCCGCGGCTGCGCCACCGGTGAGGTTCTCAAACCCATGTCCCGGGGTCGCCATGATGTGCCTGCCGGGACAGCAAGGGGTTCCGCCATATACAAGTGCACTTTGGATGGGAACCTTCTGTCCCTTGGAGTTGGCTCCAACGGCTTTTTCGACAAGCGTTGTCAAACCACCGGCCACATTGCCGGCTGTCATTTGACTTCCTCTGACATCCGCTCCCACAGCCACGCCGCGCTCATACAGATCTTTGACAAAGCCTACAATCTTATCGCCTTCTGCCGGGTCAACACACAGCTCTTTCAGCGCGTATTCCCCGCCCATGATGTCGCAGACTTCCCCCTGCACGAAGGTCCCGCCGTTCTCGGTTACCAATCGACAGACTTCGCCGACCACCAGATTGGAGGACAGCCCTGAGGTTGTGTCCGACGAACCACATTTTGTACAAAACATGAGCTTGTCAAGACCAGCACGTTCTCTGCGTATTTTGCTTGCTTCCAGGACCATATCAGCCGCTAGCTGTCCACCTTTTGCCAACGTAGGAAGAATACCTCCCAGCGTGTGAACGGAAACGACTTCAACCGGCTTTCCGCTGGCTCGGATGCCCTCGACCACCTCATCAAGCTCAACCATTTCGCACCCAAGTCCGACGACAAGGGCAGCAGCTACATTGGGATTCTTGCCTAAATTGATAAGGGTTCTGGTGACTTGCTCCGTATCCTGCGGAGGATGAAGACAGCCTTGATGGTGAGTGAAGGCTCTAGTCCCTCGGACGAGTTTTTCCAGTTGCTGTACGACAGCATTAACACACCCAGTGCTCGGGATGAGGGCTACGGTGTTGCGGGCTCCGTATTGCCCGTCCGGTCTTGGGAATCCATAGAATTCCATTTTTACTCCCCTCCTATCATCGTGAGTCGCGCCCTGTGTTGCCACTCGGCAGGCGTCATTTGGTATGATGGTATTACCAGAATGCAATGAGTATACCTCACCAAAGAGCAATGTCAATACCCTGTGCAGAATTTTTTTGTGAATGCCGCAAAGCCGGCCCATACCTCATGCAACTTCAGCATCCACAACGCCTGACCATACAAAGCCATGCGACAAAGAGCGTATAGGATCCATCAACAATCGCTCCCCTTCCCTTCAGATGTGTGACGTCTCCTGGGTAGAACAGCGCCTTACGAGTCCACCACAGGACTGTTTCCACAGATACCCGCACGCTTAAAACATCTATTGCGCTGCTCCCAAACACAGCACGGGCGTGCCAGGTCTCTTTAAGCAACTTTTCCCGATGTTTTAATCTCACCCGCATAGCTCTCACATAATTAGGCAGATTCTCTCCATCAGGGATTACACAAACTGCTGTTTCTCAAGTGTGCCTGCTATCGCGGAATGACTAATACTTGCTGATGCAAAATGCCATGGCAAGCGGAGAATCAATAGTGCCTGCCAATGTGGCTCGTCCAAATATACGGGATATGCACTGAATTCATGAATATTTAAGCTGAAAATGCAACTGGATCAGGCTCGTATTGCAGATTTTATTTCATCCTCCTTATGGATGCCTTGAAGACCCTCTACTGGATGTGGCTTGTCCAACAGTAACGTATTTGACGAATTCGAACGCCGTGTAGTCCAGTCGGACAAGGATCCGATGCATAGAAACATTCACGAGAGGTAATTTTCGCGGGGGCGCAGTGCCTCATGTCAAGTTGAGCGCGAAAGAAATCTTCGATGCCTCACAACCTTTGAGCGCGAAGATCAGCGGGTCCTGGCAGAAAATATCCGCGGGGATGGAGGGGGAGAAGCCGCCATGCCAGGCTTCCGGCCAGATCAGCCCCAGCGGGGCTGATCCTTTTGCTGACCCCGCAAGATGGCAGAAGCTCCCTGTCCACTTGGAAAGTGGAACATTTTTGAGGGAGACGGAATCCCGTTTTTGCCTGTTGGAAGATGAACGTAAAGACTTCTGTAGAGCAAGCGCTCTCACCCCTCCCTGTTGCTTCTTCAAGCGACGTTCCTTCGCTTCTTTCGCCTTCATGGCCAGACCATCTGTTTCTTTGCAAGGTCTGGCAGCTTGTCTTGCAAACGTACGATCTCGCGCGTCAGCATCGCCGGATGGATCGCGTCCGTGCGTTGTTTCAGCTCCTGAACCTATAGAGTCAGGCAGTATCCCCGCGTTTAACAGTCTCTCCAAAGGGGTTTGCGGAGCATCATTGACACGCTTGTGTCTGCCCACCTCATCTTTCGTCCAGCCAACAGGCTTTTTCGTGGCGGTGCAGTCATTCCTCTTCAGGCAGACCTGTTCCCACAACGCGGACAGCGCCTTTCGCTCTTCCTCTGTGTCGTAGCGGTAGTCAAAGCCATAGCAGCGGACCACAGGGTTGTTCTTTGACTCCACTGTCTTTGCCGAGCTCTATTGCCAGCCAATTGCTGAGCTATACTGTCACTAAC
>CAZPIC010000004.1:0-104499 GCA_964586835.1 uncultured Oscillospiraceae bacterium | reverse complement strand
AGGCGATGACAGGCAAATCCGGTAGCTTTCGGACAAACTGTTGCGGCTCTAACATTAGTGAAAGGAGGCTACTTCATGCGCAAACGCATTTTTTCAGCAAAGACTTCAAACGCCTTAACTTGCTCCTCTGTGGCCATTTGTTCCTCATCTATTGCTGCCATTGCAGTAATATGCACCTCCATTGGGAAAGAAATTGCGCTTGCTAGGGACCAGTTCCATTCGACCATCCATTCATCATTTTCGTTTTGACGAGTGAGTCCATCCGAGCATTCATTTTCCATGGACGCGAACTCAATAATGTCATCGTTTTCATCGCGCAGTTCCAGCCAGCGATATTGAAGCCTTAATTCTTCCGCCGCCTCATAAGTATTTTCAAAAGGATACATCAAGAAAATCATGTGTGTGGATAGCGGAGTCATCGTGAACCTTTCAAGAATGACCTTGCAATCCGTCAATGACACCTCTTGCTGACTATCCGCGCCATCGGTAAACACATATTCATTTCGATGTTCTAGGCCTCTGTCTGCATCGATGATGAAGCGGAGCGCCCCTTTGCCTGTTTGCTCGGTCTGCGCTTCATACGACCACTTCTCGTTTGCAGCATCCAGCAGGGCGTAAAACTCTTCCTCCGTCATATCTTCATGAAATGTTATCTCGGGCCAGAAGAAACTGCCCGTTATGTCCAGGACGCCATATCCTTTGTCATCCCACCATTGTGCATCTTGATGCTGACGATCCGCTATTTTCACACCGCTTGAGAGGATAGCATCAATCAACGCCTGCTTTTCAGCTCGATACTCATCATCCTCTATGCTGTCGAGCGGCTCAATCAACCCTTCATCAAGGACCACCAAAGGATGAAGAGGCCGGTGGACAGAATAATGCACGATGACTTCCTGCTGTCCGCGCAGCGGCTCAGAATAGACGATGCAATTCATGCCGCCGGATACAGGATTTCGGCTCCATGAAAGCTCTTGCATTCCAAACGCATACGGTATCCAGCTCTCGCGATCCGGGAACACAAAAACCGGATCAGCCCTTTTATTGCCAAGCGTCACGGATTCAATGTGGAGGCTGACAAGGGTCTCTGGTTTCAGATTCTCAACCGAATAAGACAGAGCCAGCTTTTCACCATCGTACATGGCGCCGGTGACTGTGATTGCAACATGGTCAACTTCTTCATGCACATACAGGGGTTGCGCATACGCACTCAGTTCAGCGGTAGGCTCGTTTTTGCCAATCAGATAGTCAAGTATGCCGAATCGCACAGCCGCGAAGGCAACACTGGCAAGGATGAGAAGAAGCCCGAACGCCAGGGTGAAGCTTCGGCGTAATGGTACACGGCGGGAAGGCGCTTCGGGAGCACAAGATACATTATAGGCTGTCTGTTGCATTACCTTTTTGCAATTGTCCGGAATGATGAATGCGTTTTCCAACTGTGACAACTTCATAGATCAGTCACCGCCTTTTTTGTGTCCAGCTCCAGCTTCAGCGCTTTTCGCGCTTGAAACAGACGTCCGCGAATTGTGCTTTGTGGCACCCGAAGCACCCGTGCGACTTCCGCGACGGGCAGGCCCTCCACATAGTGCAGCATAACGGCCACCCTTTGTTTATCTGGCAAAGCATCAATAACAGCATGAATGCCTTCATGATCTTCTTCCTGCACTGCACTTTGCGCATAGCTTTCAAGGCTGGAGGATACAATTGCTCGTTTTCGATGCTTTTGAATGTTGTGGCATTCGTTGATGACAATGCGCATCATCCATGTGCGAAAGTACGCCTCGTTCCGCAGGTTGGCCCGCGATGCCCATGCCTTGGCAATCGCTTCCTGCAAAGCATCCTCGCAATCCTCCTCATGACGAAGCATGCTGCGCGCTGTTCTGTACAGCGGTTGTGAGTATTCGTTAATCTTGTCCACAAAGGTGTCCTGTTCCAACACGCGGGTACCTCCTTTTTGGTACTGCACATTAGACACGGAAGCAATCGAAAAAGTCAAAAACGTCCAAAAGAAAGTGAAATGATCAGATATTAGGGCCGCAACAGGGCGTCTGAAAGCTGCTGGATTTGTCTGTCATCGACTTGCCGGATATCATTGCCAGTGGCAACAAATCTGAGCCCTAGGTAACCCTCAGAGATGGCTGCTCTTAGATCCAAACTAAGAGCTCTCTGAGGGTCAAACAATACCACATGGTCAATGTATCAAAATCTGTCGTTTAAAAAAGAGAGACAGCCGTTTATCATCACGGGGATGGAGCAAGCTGGCTGTCCGTATTGCCGGTCTGCGCTGAAACCATACGATCATCGAGAGCGCAGGTGTCGGGACGAGAACGGCGACCGACTGGTGCTGGTCATCCGCAGACTGCGCTGCCAGAGGCGAGATATGCCGCACTGGACGAGCAGTATGCCAAGGAGCAGGGTGAGCTTAATCAGGAAATTGCCGAGATTGAAACGGCCATTGGCAGCTACGAGGAAAGCCATAAATCTGCCGATAAAGCCATTGCCCTTGTGGGGGAATACGAGAGCTTTGAAACGATAACCACCATGATGCTCAATGAGTTTGCGGAGAAGATTCTCGTCCACGAGCACGCCAGAAAGGGCAGCATTGAAACCACGCAGGAAATTGAGGTTGATTTCAACTTTGTCGCTCGCTATGCCCCACCGCACTTTGGTGAGGTTACGCTCATACCGGAGGAGAAGGAAGCCCTTCGCAAGAAGGAGGAACGCAAGGATAGACTCCACTAAAACTATCTGTGCCGCAAGGAAAATGGTAGGAAACATGAGTTGAGGAGCGTATAAAGGCGGAAAAAAGCCAAAATGGATGTGAAGAGAGTAACGATTTGGACAGAGGTTATTGCCAATGGAGCGTTTATCCCTGTCGGTGATTTGTCAAAAGGTGAGCCTGTGAAAGCGGTGGCAAGCCAATAGCAAGCAGAACGGGTACCTGTGATGAGGTGTCCGTTTTTGCTTGTGAAACTACTTTTCTATCGAAAAGAATAAATCGATTTCCGGCCTTTTTCCTATACTTTTTTCGCTATGGTATTCGTATTCCATATTCAATGCCTTATAACCCGAAGCGGGAAGCCACTTCGTATAGAAGTGACGTTTCGCCTTGCCAACCGCAAGTCCCCAAATCAGTCCGAGCTTTGGCTTAACACTTACTTTTCCATAATCACCCGCAGGTAGTTTGGCATCATCTAGCTGTTCGAACTGTTCGTTGCCGCCCACGAACAACTGGAACTTGCCGCTGGCTTTATCATAGTCTTTTGACAGGACATAAAATGGCAAGACACTTCCGGACATTTTTCCAACTGTGTCATAATACTTTTTTGACAGAGCCGGAATATCTTTGGAAATTGTCTTATCGCTAGATGCAATCCACAGCCCATAAATCGTCTGTGATGGTTGTGATGTAATTAAAACTTCTGCTGGCATACAATTTTCCTCCAACTACCTCTTAAAGCTACCGTTCCCAAGCTCCCGACTGGGCTCACGTCACTTTGCCCGCTTGCGGGAAAGTGTCAGAATGGGTCACGCGCTTCATAAAAGCGGGTGAAGCGGCCCTCGTCCCCCGCGTTCTTACGACCTATTGAAGCATAAAACGACAGCCAATACCATAAAGATAATACGAGCCCCTCTGCGGTCAGACGTCGCTACTGAGGGGCTTTTTGATAGATAAACCAAATCTGAAAAGGAGTATTTTCCATGACAGACAACAACGAGAACTTGAAGCTGATTCGAATGAATGAGGTGGAGGCCGAGGAAATCCGCTGGCTGTGGTATCCTTATATCCCTTTGGCAAAATTACGGTCATTCAAGGTGACCCTGGCGACACAAAACAACGGCGGCGCTGGTCATCGCCGCTGTGCTGACAACCGGGAGACCATTTCCAGAGGAAAACCCCGTCCTGCGCCGCGCGCGACATCATGTGGATCTTGCAGGAGATCCTAACGTCGATACTCTGGCATGGTAAACAACCTTGACGCGGCAATTCTGTGGTTTTTGCTTGCTCTCCTTGTCAGTCAGAGCCTCGGGCATCAGGAAATTGATGCGCTCAACCTGGCATAAGATACCGTGGGAGGACGGAGTCCCGTTTTGTACCTATTGGAACCTGAACGTAAAGACTTCTATAGGGCGTTTGCCTTCACCCTTCTCTGTTGTTTTTCAACTGGTGCTTATTCATAAGCTCACAGAGTGCCGTAGCGCGGTGGCCACGCCGAAAAAGGACCAGTATAAACCCGGATGATCCGGAGAGCATCATTCGGAGAAGGTGAGGGTTGGTCAGCAGCGTATTGCGACTTCCGATCATGGTTGTTTACGCGCAAGCCCTGGCCTTGGCCTCTGGCTTGTTGCACGTTACAACAGGCTGATCTATAATCGGTAAAATTTTGCCGGAGGAAGCAATGGGCGAATTAGGGATATTTGAAGCCATGCAAACGCAAGAGCATGAGCAGGTGGTCTTTTTCCGCGATAAATCTACAAACCTTAAGGGGATCACAGTCATCCACAACACCACCCTGGGCCCTGCCCTGGGCGGCACCCGTATCTGGGATTACAGCACGGAGGAAGAAGCCCTCATCGACTGCCTTCGCCTGGCCCGTGGCATGACCTACAAGTCCGCAGCCGCCGGCCTTAACCTGGGTGGAGGGAAAACGGTGCTGATTGGTGACGCGTCGAAACTGAAGTCTGAGGCCTACTTCCGTGCCTTTGGCCGCTATGTGCAGAGCCTGGGCGGGCGCTACATCACGGCGGAAGACGTGAACACCAGCACCCGTGATATGGGCTACGTGGCGATGGAAACAGATCATGTTGTTGGGCTGGAGGGGAAGTCCGGAAACCCGAGCCCGGTCACCGCCATGGGTTTGTTTCACGGGGTGAAGGCGGGGCTTCAGAAAAAGTTCGGTGAGTCGGATATAAGCCGACACAGCTATGCCGTGCAGGGGGCTGGGCAGACGGGGTATTACCTGATTGGCTACCTGCTTGAGGCGGGCGCAGCGAAGGTGTACTTTACGGAGATCTATCCAGGGCACATCGAGCGCATGGCGCGGGAGCATCCGCAGGTGGAATTCGTGGAGCCCGAAGCCATCTTCGGGCTTGAGGTGGATGTGTTTTGTCCGTGTGCGATGGGCGGGGCGCTTAACGACCGGAGCATCCCGCAGCTGAAGGCAGCCGTTGTCGCGGGCTCCGCCAACAATGTGCTGCTGGACGAGGAAAGGCACGGCAGAATGCTGCTGGACCGCGGCATTGTCTACTGCCCGGACTTTGTCATCAACGCCGGCGGCCTTATCAACGTTTTTCACGAGATGCGGGGCTATGTAAGGGAAAACGCGATGGCCGACACGGAGAAGATCTACGACCGCTTGCTTGATGTTTTAAGCATGGCTGAGACAGAGGGAATCACCGCCCAGCAGGCGGCGAAGGTCTTTGCTGAACAGCGCATTGAGGCTGTGAGGACGATCCGCAGCAACTATATCCCGCGCTGAGGATCCCCCAGGAGCGGGCTCAGGCATGCAACCTATGCTGTTTTAATGGTGGCAGTCAAAGCTTTCGTTGCGGGCTGTGAGACGATGGGTCGGCTGTGGGGGCGGATCTCGCCCTTCGCTGTATAAAGAAGCCCCGGCGATTGCCGGGGCTTTGACTCCTAATTGCCTGCGGGCTCTACCAGAGGCCGAACCATTCCCCAAGGGCCCAGGGTTTTACGAGATGCAGGATCAGCAGCAACATGCTTGTGAACGCGGCGATCTTATGCGCCTTGAACACTGTTTTGTTTTTTAACAGGGCGTGCAAAATGCCCAGGACCGCCGTGATTAGAAAGCCCAGATACGCCAGCAGACCGGTATGCAGCCTGATGCGGTTGGACAGGGCTAGCCATCCGTGGATGAGGGCTATGAGCGCGAGGGCTGCGCCCAGCGGCTTGTGCAGCGTGCGCAGAAATTGAAGCAGGTGCAAAAAACGCCTGCTTTTTGTTTTGAACGTCCAGGCGTTGATCCGCCTGAGCCAGTAGGGGGAGGTGACGAGCAGCGCCAGTGCCAGACTGAGCCCTCCCAGGATGCTGTAAGCCATATCTCCTCCTGAACGCAGGCTGTTGCTGTCAGCCTACTCGCTGAGCCTGCCGATGATGGGCAGTTTGTCCAATACCCCCGCCCCATGAGGTGATTGACTGAGGGCTTCGCTGACATCGCTGCCAGCCTGAAGGCCAAAGTGGGCGCCATCCGCCCAGAGGGGGCTTTCGGTAACATCATAGACGATGCCATCCACTGCTGCGTAGGCGGATCGTCCTTCCAGGCCATCATGCTGTGCAAGCTCATCCGCTGTCAGTGTAAGCGCCGGGAGCAGCCGTCCGATCTTCATCACGTTGTTAAGCTTGATGACGCCATGGGGGGAGATCTCCTTAATCGCAGAGCTCAGGTCGTTTCCTGCCTGGAAGCCATTGTGTGCCCCACCCCTCCAAAGGCGGCTTTCGGACATGTCATAGATGTCGCCGTCCACTGCAACGTAGGCGCGCCGGCCGTCTTTACCGTCAAAGTCCTTGAGCTCCTCAAGGGTGAGAAGCACGTACACACGGCCGACGGCCTTCACTTTTTCCAGGCTGGCCAGACCATGGGGGGATTCAGCTTTGATGGCGTCGGTCAGATCCTCGCCCGCTTTGAAGCCGAAGTGGACCCCCTCTTTCCACAGGGCGCTTTCGGTGACGTCGTAGATGATGCCGTCCACGGCCACATAGGCGGGCCGGCCTTCCAAACCATCATACTGCTTGAGCTGCCGCAGTGTCAGCTGCAGGGAGATATCCTCCTGAGCCTGTACGGACACAAATTGAAACAGAAAGGCCATCGTCAGCACGGAGGCCAGGATGCGTTTGTGGGTAAACATCAGGCAAAGGCTCCTTTCGGACAGATTCGCAATGATAGAGTACCCCTATGCAGCCCACTTCAGACACAGGACGGCATATTTGATGGGTGTGGTCCGAGCTGTGTTGATGCGATCCCCCGTATTGACAGGCTGCCCCAAGGGTGGTACACAGGACAAAAAGCGGATGGAGTCGGGTATGAAAGCGCGTGAAAGAATCCTACGCAGCATCCGGTGTCTGGAAGTGGACCGGAGACCGGTTTCTCCCTTCATCTGGGTCAACTTCGTCAACTGGTTTTTTTCCTCTGGCTATAGGCTCTCCGACGAGGCCTTGGATGAAAGGCTGTTTTACATCTACAGGTACTTTGCCTTTGATCCAATCGTCCGTACTTGCGGCTCCTTCAGCGCCAACGCGCAGCTTTCCGCAGACGGATGGCGCATGGCGCAGGAGCGCATCGACCAGGGGCCGACGGACAGCCTGGAGAAGCTGAGCATCGAGACGCCATCCCGGCTTCTTACCCAGTCGCGGCGCGTCAAGCGCGTCACTCCCTATGATGAACTGTCTGCTGAAACGGAACCCCTGATCAAATCCCCCGACGACCTTAAATGTTTCATGAAGTATCAGCCGGAAATTGACCAGCCGGATTTCTCAAGGATCGGCCGCTGCAAGGAGATGCTGGGCGAAGAAGGCGTCACGGCACCCTGGCTGCAGGGCGTTTTCAATGTCTGCGCCCGGCTTGCGGGCCTTGAAAACATGATGCTCTGGGCCTATGAGGAGCCGGAGGCCTACCACGCGTTAATGGAATACAACGCAAAGCGTACGGCGCTGAGGGGCGCGCAGATGGCGCGGGCAGGGGCGGACATTATCAGCTATGAGGGCAATATGGCGACGGCCACCCTTGTCGGGCCCGCGTTTTTCAGGGACCTGGTTTCCCCGTATGAAAAGAGGGCCATCGCAGAGATACGCGCAAGCGGCGCCCATGTCTTGTACCATAACTGCGGAGACACCAACACCCTTCTTTCTGAGTACAATAGCCTTGGCATATCCGCGCTCGAAAGCCTGACACCACCACCCTTTGGCGACTGCGATATCGCCTATGCCAGGGAAGTTGTCGCCAGGGATATCGCCATCTCCGGCAATATCGACCAGATCCAGTTCCTTCTCCGCGCGACGCCGAGTGAGGTGGGGGAAGCCGCGCGTGCGCTGCTGGAACTATGGAGAGGCAGACCGGGATTCATCCTGGCTACATCGGACTACCTGATGGAAGGCACGCCGGAAGAAAACCTGAAAGCGCTGTCGGAGGCGGCTGTGAGGTACGGCTAGACCGGAGCGCTTGTCATGTGAACAGGCTATCTTGCCAGGTTGCAGACGTTCAACCTCCAATAGGAAATAGGCGTGTAAAGATGCTTGCTGCAGTGGCGGGCGCTGTGGTAAGATGTGCCGGAATGGCAGTTGTGGACGGCCTGAAGCGCGCAGCTGCCTTGTTAGATGCCGACAGACCAGGTTTTCAAAAGTTGTGGCTGCGGAGGATAAGATGAAGCGAGTCGGAAAAGCGATTCTGGATGTCATCCTTGGCGTGCGGGAAATGGGGGTCTTGATCCCGTTAGTCATAGCGGTTATTGTTTTTAGCTCTAATCCGATTTTTCTGTCCAGGGAAAATGTCGTCAATATCCTAAGAAACACCTCCTTTGTGTTTATTACTGCCATTGGCATGACGTTCCTGATTGTCTCTGGCGCCTTCGACCTTTCCGTCGGCGCTGTGTATGCCTTTGCCGGTGTGTTCTGCGGTAAGCTGATGACAGAGGCGGGTTTTCCGATCCCGCTGGCGATCGTTGCCGCGACACTGCTGACAGGGGCCGCTTTCGGTGTTGTCAACGGGTTTTTTGTGCACAAGGTCGGCTTGCCCCCGATGCTGGCCACGCTTGCCTCGATGAACATCGCCAGGGGTATCGTGACCGGCGTGCAACAGGGCAACCCGGTTTACCCTCTGCCGGCAGGCTTTGCGGCGATTGGCCAGGGCAGCCTGTTCAAAGGAACCCCTATGGAGCTGCCCTACGTTGTCATCATCGCTCTGCTCATGGGGGTGTTGTCCGCCTGGCTGCTGAAGAAGACAGTATATGGGCGGGCAGTCTGCGCGATTGGCGGCAACATTGAAACAGCGCGCCTTTCAGGCATTTCCACCAAGGCCATCTCCATCAGCGTCTTCGTGATCGTCAGTACGCTGGCGGCCTTTTCCGGCATCCTGATCTCATCTCGCTTAGGCTCAGCGCAGCCGAACGTGGGTGTGGGCTATGAGATGCAGACCATCGCCGCCGTGGTGATCGGAGGCACCAGCCTTCTTGGCGGCAGGGGAACGGTGATTGGCACGGCGCTGGGGGCGCTGTTTATGACCACCGTCGCCAATGGCATGACGCTTATTCGCATTGCGCCTGTATGGCAGCAGCTGGTGCTGGGCATCGTGCTGCTGGTGGCCTGCTCGATGGACTACCTGCGCAACCAGTTCAAGAAGTGAGGAGCTCCAGCATGAGCGAACCCATCCTCGAGATGAAGAATATCTCCAAGAGCTTTGGTGGCACCGCCGCGCTGAAAGACGTGTCCATTGACCTATACAGAGGCGAGATCCACGCGATCGTAGGTGAAAACGGTGCGGGCAAGTCGACGCTGATGAGGATACTGAGCGGAAGTTATCCTGCAGGGTCCTATGAAGGCAGCATCCTGGTAGACGGCAAAGAGCGAAGGTTTGTGACCCCGGCGGATTCGGAGCGTGCCGGTGTCGCGATGATCTACCAGGAGATCAGCCTGCATCCGGACTCATCCATCGCAGAGAACATCTTTCTTGGAAGAATCCCCTCTTCATTGGGCGTGATCCATTGGCGTGACGTTTATGAAAAGGCCCGCGTTTATACCGATATGATCGGTTTGCAGATTCCCGTGAGGCAGACGCTTCGGAAGCTGTCTGCCAGCCAGCAACAGTTGGTGGCCATTGCCCGGGCGCTGTCGCGGGACCCGAAGATCCTGGTGTTGGATGAGCCAACCAGCACGTTAACCGAGAGCGAGGCAGACACGCTGTTCAATATCCTGTTTCGCTTGAGGGAGTCCGGTATTTCCTCTATTTATATCAGCCATAAACTCAAGGAAGTGGCTTATCTTGCCGACCGGATCACGGTTTTGCGTGACGGGCAAAAGATCAGCACGCGAAAGAGCGCCGAGACCAACATCCCCAAGACGGTGGAAGAGATGGTCAACCGCCGCATTAATGAGATGTATCCCAAGCGAGAGGCGTCCATCGGCGAAGAGGTGTTCCGGGTGGAAAACCTGGATGTGACGCACCCGCTGACCAATAGCAAGCTGATCGTAGATGGGGTCAGCTTTGGGGTGCGCAGCGGAGAGATCCTGGGGATTGTGGGACTGGTGGGTTCCGGACGCAGCGAGGCCGTGAACGCGATCTTTGGCGCTATCCGCAGGAAGTCCGGGCGCGTTTTGGTACATGGACGCGAAGTGCGCATCAGGACCCCGAAGGAAGCCATCCGCCATGGCCTGGCGCTCCTGACGGAGGATCGCAAGAAAGATGGCTTTGTTTCGGTGTTCAATGTGACCCTGAACGCAACGCTGACCATGTTTGGAAAAATGGCGCGCCTTGGCATTGTCAACAGGAGGCAGGAAGAGGCTGAAACCAGCAAGTATGTGGACAGCATCAGCATCAAGCTGCGCAGTCTGCAGGACAACATCCTGCAGCTGTCAGGCGGCAACCAGCAAAAGGTCGTTTTGTCAAAGTGGCTGATGACCAGGCCGAGGGTGCTGTTTCTGGATGAGCCTACGCGAGGGATCGATGTTGGCGCGAAGACCCAGATCTACGAGATTATGGGAGATCTTGTGATGCAGGGCATCGCGGTGGTGATGATTTCCTCAGAATTGCCTGAATTGATAGGCATCTGTGACCGGTTTATCGTCCTGTCGGAAGGCAAGATCGTGGCCGAAACCCTGCGCGGGGAAGCTGATGAGGAGCGCTTTATGCGCCTTGCCACCACGGGTATCAATTGATGCACGCTATGCCAGCCTGGTCTGGCAGCGAAAATAAAACAGTGGAGGTTGGCATGAAGAGAACGGTTATACTGCTCATGGGACTGATGTTCCTCCTGGTCGGCGTTATCATGCCGGCTTCAGCAGGTGCTGAAGCCGGGAAGCCCTGGAGGATCATCTTTGTCAACGCGCTGGTGGGACACCCCGTCTACAATGACCAGGACAGGGGCGTCCTGGATGCAGTGAAAGACTTTGGACCTGAGAAGGTCGACGTGCAGATTGTAGGCTCATCCGACACGAACGCCCTGGCTGAAAAGACCATTGAATTTATCGACCAGGCCATTGCCATGAGGCCTGACGCGCTTGTCTGTGAACCCTGGGATGCAACCATGTTCGCAGCGATTGACCGCGCTGTAGCCGCAGGTATTCCCGTGATGTGCACCAGCAACAGGCCGGACGACATGGACAAGATCTTCGCCTTTACAGGAACCGACAACGTGCAATTCGGCATTGACGCTGCGGAAGCCCTCGCGGAGAAGATGAACGGTAACGCAAATGTCATGATCATGATGTCCAAGCTGGACATCTCAAACCAGGTGGAGAGCAGGGATTCCTTCATCAAAACGTTTGAAGAGAAGTACCCGGACATGAAGGTCGTGCTCGTGGACTTTGACGACGCAAACCTGCAGACAGCAACCGAAAAATTCGACGCGGCCTTCCGGGCGTATCCGGAAATCGACGTTGTGTACATGCTGGAGGGCACCGGCGCGCAGGCGGCTGCGGCCATCGCCAAAGAGCAAAACCGCGACATCGTGATCCTGGGCGTCGATCCCATTGAAGAGACGCTGGACGGGATCCGCCGTGGGGAGATCTGGGGCACCATGGCCCAGAACTTCTACAAGCGGGGATATGAGTCCATCCGCTTCTGTGTGGAGTTCCTGGAGGGAAACACGGATGCCTTTGAAAAGGACAACGACTCTGGCCTCGTGCTTGTGACCCTTGAAAACGTGGAGACGATCGAACAGAACCTCGCCGACGCGACGAGGAAACTGGGCACACCGCTCAAGTAAGACAGATACCTCCGCGCGACAGGCCTGCCTGCCGGTTTTCCGGCAGGCAGGCGTTTGAACGTATCGCTTCAGGCAGGGAAAATGACATGAAAAAGCTGAAGATAGGCTGGGCAAGCACCAGCATTACGCCTGACAGGCCTGTGCTGATGCTGGGCCAGATGTATCACCGGGTGTCTGAGTACGTACGCGATCCGATTACCGCGACAGCGTTGGCCCTTGACAACGCAGACGCACAGGCGGTGCTTGTCTCCCTGGACATGACCGAGCCTCCAACCCAGCTGGAACCCGAGCTGCGCACGCGCCTGAAGGGGCTTGCAGGTCTTGACTATGACAGCATCTCCTTTAGTGTGACCCATACGCATAATTCCTCAGACTTTGATACGGACTTCCTGCGGGACGACAACGAGCGAGCCTTTGGAAGTGATATCCTGCCCGTCATAGAGATGGGGGAAGAGGTCCTGCGCGGTGAAGAGGCGCGCGCTTTCTTACTGGAGCGCCTGGAGGACCTTATCACCAGGGCCTGGACGCAGCGCAGCGAAGGCGGGATTAGCTTTGCGCACGATTACGCTGCGGTGGGATTCAACCGAAGGCCGGTGTTTGAGAAGGATGGAGAACGCCAGACCGTCATGTACGGGGACTGCTCACAGGACAGCTTCACAGGCTTCGAGGGAGGGACCGACCCCGGCATTGACATGCTATACACCTGGGACATGCATGGACGTCTGACAGGGGCGGTGGTGAACGTCCCCTGTCCTGCGCAGGTCTACGAGCTGCATCGCTTTTTGTCGGCTGATTATTGGGCACCTACCCGTACAGAGATCCGGGCGGCGCTGGGCAATATCTATATCCTGCCGCTTTGCGGAGCCGCAGGGGACCTTGCGCCCATCGACCTCGTACGCATCAGCAGGGATAACCAGAAAGCGCTGAGGGAGTGGGGGGGACAGACCAAGGAAGTCTTCCGCAACTTTGACATGACGCGCGAGTGCCGTGGCATCGCGATGCGGATCAGTGACGCAGTGAAAAGAGGGCTTAGGACCGCCGAGGGTGAGATCGATTACACGCCGCAGTTTGCGCACAGGACGCTGCGCCTTCAGTTGCCCTTGCGCCGGGTAACGGAGGAGGAGTACAGGGAAGCAGCAGCCGAGGTATCGCGTCTGAAGCGAGTGTTTTCCAAGGCTCATCCGATGACGATGGAGGACGTTGTCCGTTCGTTTGAGACTCAGGGTGTTGTACTGCGCTACGAGCTGCAGCAAAAGACCAGGGTCTTTGACTGTCTGTGCCATGTCATCCGGCTTGGCGGCATCGCCATCGCCACGAACCCCTTTGAGCTGTTCCACGATTACGGGCAGCGGATGAAGGCCCGCGCAACCCCTAGACAGCTGTTTATCGCGCAGCTGTCAAACGGCATTGGCGGTTACCTGCCCACAAGCCAGGCGATTGGGGGTGGCAGCTACAGCAGCAAGGCGGCTTCCACCTTCTGCGGTCCAGAGGGCGGGGATATGCTGGTGGAAGAAACGCTGCGCACCATCAACGCGCTGTTCGAATAAAACGAGCCTTCAGTGCAAGCGAGCGAAGGGCTGGAACGTCAGGAAGAGGCGGTCAGGATGTCTGTGGCAAGCGTGCGCACAGCTCTGACGACGGCGTTGGCGCGGACAGCCGGCGGGAGGTCGACGGAGACGATCTCTCCCTTGAGATTCAGGGCGAGATGGTCCGTGACAAAGGTACTGATGATGATACCGGTCAGGTCTGTGAGCCCGCTAAACAGCATACCGTAATAAGCTTCGGCATCTACGGGCCCCACGTCCTGCACTTCGATCGCCTTCTTGCCCTGGAGGCAGTCGCAGAGCAGGCGAAAAGCGTCTTTGTTGGCCATGGGCGAGTTGTTGACCGTGGTCAGACCCTGGATGTTTTGAATATTCTGCAGCTGGTGCGTGCCTGCGCCGCACCAGTGCAGATGACCTCCCTCAAACTCTGTAAAGATACGGTTGTAGTGGGGCATGACGAAGCGGAGATAGAACTCCGGACCGATGTTCACCAGGTCGTCATCCGACAGCCACACACCTCCCACCGGTGTGTAAACACCCTGAAGCCCGTACGACCAACCCTTTCCCTCTCCAATGATCTGTTTTTGAAAGCGGACCCACTGGATAAAGGCCTCGGTGATGAGGGCCATGACATCATCCACCGCGCTTGGCTCTTCGTACATCCAGCACAAGAAATTCTCATATCCGCAGACCTGCAGCGCTGTAGATAGAGGACTGTTGAGATCCGTCAGACCTGTGGGGATCTCGCCGTGTCGGGCGGCGTACTCCATGAAGCGGACTACGCGCGGCATCCAGCCGTCCCTTCCGGGGTCAGGCAGGCGCAGCTTCGCCACTTCCTGTACATCATGGACCGCTGGCTTGCCGACGGAGGGCTCGTCCCCAGTGCCGCGAGACTCTTGCCCCTGACAGCCAAAAGCGGTGGCCAGAACGCCCGTGCCGAACCAGGGCATGAAATAGGGCACAAAGTCGTCATCCACCGTCTGGAGGTGCTTTTCATAACCGTCTTGCTGGAAAGCCAGCATCACGGCAGGGTCGGTCCAGTATCCATCCGGGCGGAGGTCGTTGCCAAAGGCGAAGTAGTTGGGGGTATTCGCGATCACGGGCACATCCTCAGCTGAAACCGGCGGGATGAGCAGCATTGCCCTTCTGAGCTTCTCTCTGCGTGCGCGTAGATCATGACCTCTATAGCTGTCGAATTCCCTCATGTCTGGACTCCTTCCCTGTGGGAGTTCTGTCAAGTCCTGCTTCAGGTATCCTCCTGGATTCGGGTGTGTCCGGGTAGCATGTTCTTCTTGTCCCGATGGCAAAGCCCATCACTTCATTTTTTGAGAAGGTGACTTTTAGGTCGCCCATCGATTTGACTGATGAGAACCTGCCGACGGTTTCTATTTGCGGATCCACAGTGCGACCTTCACCTCCCAATTTTGTTGGATTATATCAGTGCGACAGTACAGGGACAAGCCGCGCAATGCCGCGATTCCTCACCTGTCATCGTGAAAAGGTCCGGCCAACGATTGGCATAAAATCTTTGCTGCCATTAAAAACGCCAGCCTGAGAGCCAACTCATGCATAAAATAGACGGGCTTTCCACGAAAAGGCTATCATAGCGGTCTTTCCATGTAGATTGGTGGCAATGCCCTACCCTGCCTACTGCTACACGGAAGTTAGTGAAGGACTCTGACAAGAGGCGGATAGCCGATACTTTTCGCAAGACTTCCTTGTGAAGACTGATCTTTGTGGGGTTTTATTTGATGGGCAGAGGGCGGTCTTGCTTGCGGGCATACCTGTATGATGCGCCGCTTTCCTGACCGAAATAGGTGACGGGTCGGGATACCGGTTCAGACCCTCTCCTTTGGGTTTGCCCAGGGAAGCGATCCTTTCAATCGTTCGATATCTGGCCTCCTCCTCTTTTCGGTCATCCCCGACAAACAGAAGGAGGACCTTCCCGGTTTTCTTCTCTGAAGATTTTTCGCAGAGAAAGACAGGTTCCCCTTTTTGGAAGCGGACTGGGGAACCTGCTGCAGTTACACGAATGCGGAATATCGCATAGCAATTCACTTCCAGGTTCTTGACGAAAAAACAACCATTGATCCTTGAAAGCACCTGCAAACAATGTAGCTCAAAGCTGCACTGTTGCTTGCAGAGACGGGTGCATGGTAGCCCTTGTGGGCAGAAGACAACGAAAAGGGTTGACAGTCCCCGGTCAGACTGATTATGATTGATTTGGAGAACAGAGGGGCATCCGATTCTTTTTTTCCGTGCATACTGTTTTGTCGATAAACGTCAGTGCGTGCAGTCCGTGAGAGGTTGGCATGGAGCACTACACAGCCAGGCAGCGCGCCAAAAGGACGGAGGTGATGCTCCGGACGGCGCATCGGTCATGCTGGGCAGGACGTATCCCCGGTGCGGTGAAGCTGGATGACAACTGGCTGATCCCGTCAGGTGTCTTGTATCCTGAGGAAACCTGGCCTGAGCCCTCGCGAGCTGGAGAAGCTGGACCTATCAATCCATATCTGGAGTTCACAGGCACGACAGGCGAATATCTTTCTTGTTCCGTGGCCTCCGGATGCTTTCTGGAGAGCAGGGGACTTCATGGCCTGCCACCGCAGGGAAGGTGGGCAGGCCTTGGACAGCCAGACCACTGTACGTCTCGGAGACATGCCCTGTTTTGCAGCTTAGCCCTTCAGGCCGTACGCCTTCTTCAGGCAGAGCGGCCCCCCTCCATACAGGGTTTTTCGGGGATTGTGCGACATGAAGAATACCCTATCGAGCATCTTCGACGAACTGGTCATCTGCAGGTGCTGCAAGCTGAAGGAGTTGTTTAAGATGCAGAGGTACGGCTTTTGCAAAAGGATTGAAAACAGGCGCAGTCACACCTGGTATCGCGGTCACAGTCAGCTTATTCGCCGAGAGTGCGGTCTTCTGTTACGCTGGTGCAGCGGGGAATCGTTGCCACGCTGTCGGGGAGATCGTTTGTCGTCCAAACGACAATGGCTGGATTGCCCCTAACAGTGAGGCAAGCATGGAATTCATATCTGCGAGAGAACATGCCCAGAGGGCAGGCATACACCTGCGCAAGGTGCAGCGCTCCTGCTGCGCAGGGCGCATCCCTGGCGCGGTGAAGATAGGCAACAACTGGCTGATCCCATCAAGCGCCGACCATCAGAAAGACGTTGTCCGCAAGGGTCTGTACAGCGACGTGCAGGAGTTGATCGCTCCATACCCGGAGTTCCTATGCGGGCATGCGGATGCCTTTCTGGCATCATTGCAGCATGATGCCTATGGCTGGGGGCTCAGAGGCATGGTGGCATACAACCGCTGTGAATACAAGGATGCCCTGGACAGCCTGGCGCATATTCTGCCTGGCGACGCGCACTATTTTCCAGCCCTGCTTTTCAAGCTGTACGCCTCCATCGCCCTGGGCGATTTTACCTCATATCGGCAGATTCAAGGCCATCTGCACGGGTGCCTCAGCCAGAAGGGCATTACACCGGAGGTTAGCCTGCTGCTGGAATGCATACAGGCCAATATTCATGTATGCTTGGGTGTGGTCTGCAATCCGCCGGATTGGCTTCAGCAGGGGGATCTTTCCGTCTTTCCGGCTCCCATGCGGGACCTGGCTTGGTATACATACATCAGATACCTGCAGATCACCAAAGCATACCCTGTGATGCTTGCGACGGCGGAAGCCCGGCTGTCGGCCCCGCGTGAGCCAGGCTGCTATACCCTGAGCGAAATCCTCGTCCTTCAATATGCGGCGCTGGGGTACTTGAAGCTGAATAAACCGGCTCTGGCCCGCGAACGCATGCTGAAGTCCATGCGCTTGGCTTTGCCAGACCGCTTCATCGCCCCCTTCGCAGACACCCTGACCATCATGCAGGGACTGACGGAACGCTGTCTGCAGGAGGCTTTCCCGGAGCTCTTCAACACGATCGTTGCTCAGTGGAAAGCGGTTTTTCCCTGCTGGCTCAAAGCACGCAATGAGCTTGCGGAGCATTGCATCCCTGACATTCTCACCAAGCGTGAGCATCAGGTGGCGCTCTGTGCTGCAGAGGGACTGACCAACAACCAGATCGCACAGAAACTGTACCTGTCGGTGTCCACAGTCAAGTGCGAGCTGTCCGGTATCTATGACAAACTCGGGATTGCCGGGCGCGGCGACCTGAAGGAACTGTTCTAGAAAAATAGCCATTTACCCTTCTGTTTGGCCTAACACCCACACAGCTGTCCGTTCTATTCTATGTGTGCGTGGTTCGTTCGGTGTGTTGCTCCCATACAGGCAAAGAGGTGAATACCCATGAAGAGAGAACTCAGTGGCCGCACGGAATTGCCCTATCTAAACAACCTTGCGGGCGTACTGGTTATTTGCGCCATCAACATCCCTTTGGTCTTTCTGTTTAGGCACGGCAAAGAACTGCAGCTCTTCCATCTCCTGTGGGATGCTGCCATCTGCGGTATGATCACCGCTTTGACCAGCCTTTGGTATGCGCGCTGGGCAGTCAACTCGCAACGGGCAGCCGGCAACCTGCCTGCCCAGGTGCCGCTGAGTCCCTTCATGCAGAGGTTGCCACGCAACCTGTTCTTGCTGATCTTGATGACAGGCGTAGCGGCTTCAGCGCTGTTAACGCTCATCACGTTTGTACTCATTCGCTTCTTCCCTGAAACCGAGTTCACATTCTGGCGATTTTTGGTCTGGAAGATCATCCATGCCACCATCCTGGCTGCCCTGATGATCGAGTTTGGCATCCTACGCTACGTCCAGCCTGACTGCGCCAGGCCTGAAGACCCGCCACAGCAGGGCGAGCAAACCGTCAGGAACCCCTTGCCCCGCCGCGAAATACTGGGGCAGTTTTACAACAGCGTCACCGCCGATGTGGGGATGAACGCGCTCGTTGGCCTGCTGTTGGGAGGCACCGCCATCCAGGGGAGCCAGGTGATCATCTACGGTGTCGAACAGAGCGGGGTCTGGATTTCAGGCCTGGTGCTGGGGCTCATCGTGAGCTTTTTGATGGTCAGGCCAACCCTGGCTGGGACACGCCAGGTTGCGCTGGCCGGCGGGCTGCCCCCGCCTGAGAGGCCCAGCCGCCTTATGGCTGCCCTGCCTGAGAAGCCTTGGATTCTGACCGGCGTGCTGGTCCTTCCCATCATGATCGTATCCGCTGTCAGCCTGTGGGGGGTTTTGCGCTTTTTCGGCTTCGTTACCCTTCACTTCTTTCAGTTCTTTGTCATCCGCACCGCCTATGTCAGGCTGCTGAGCAAGGCGGTGCAAGCCCTGGCCTACCATCGGTACCGCCAGATGGTGGTGATGACAGAGTCGCCTGCAGACAAGGAGGAGGAAAAAGAGAATGTATGACCGTCTGCGCAGTCCTTTCAAGCTGGGAAAACTGGAACTGCCCAATCGTCTGGCGATGACTGCCATGGGCGTCAACCTGGGCGCCCCTGACGGAGGAGTCACCGACGATCTGATTGCCTACTATGAGGCGAGAGCCCGAGGGGGAGTGGGACTGATCATCACCGAGATCACACGCATCACAGGCGGGGCTGGCATGGGTGAACCATGCCAGCTAAGCTCCTATCGCGCTGGAGACATTCCGGACCTGCAGCGTTTGGTGGACGTGGTGCACCGCTGGGACACCAAGCTGTTTGTGCAGCTACAGCATCCCGGGAGGGAGGCATCCTCCTGGGCCACGGGCGAGCAGCCCGTCGCTCCCTCTGCTGTGGCGAACCCTATGGGCGGGGAAACGCCCCGCGAGCTCAGCCTGCAGGAGTGCAGCGACCTGGCTCAGCGTTTTGTGAATGCAGCGCACATCGCCCAGATGGCGGGCGTGGACGGGGTGGAGCTGCATGCTGCACACGGGTATCTGATCAATAGCTTCCTGTCGCCTGCCATGAACTTTCGTACGGACGACTATGGGGGCAGCTTTGAAAACCGCATGCGCTTCGTGCGGGAGATACTAGCCGGCATCCGCAAGGAATGCGGGCTGCATTTCCCGGTATCGGTGCGCATCAACGCTGAGGAAGCTCTGCCGGGGGGGATCGACCTGGAAGAGGCGGCGCGCATCGCCGTCGCCCTGGAAGAAGCCGGGGCATCGATGATCAATGTAAGCACCTACAGCGATGCCTGTATTGAGCCGGGCACCTACGCCCAGGGCTGGAAGAGCCACCTTCCCGAAGCTGTTAAGCCGGTGGTATCCATCCCGGTGTTGTCAGTATGCAACATCAAGGAACCAGCTGCGGCCGAAGCCCTGTTGGAGCAGGGCGCCTGCGACGTGGTGGGCGTCGCCAGGGCTTTATTGGCCGACCCGGACTGGCCGCGCAAGGCCTTTTCGGGACGAGAGGACGAGATTCGCACCTGCATTGGTTGCCTGTGCTGCTTTGCTGAGATTTGCAAGATGAAACGCATCCGCTGTGCGGTCAACCCACTGACAGGCCGGGAGAGGGAGTACGCGCATCCGACGGTGAACGGTTCGGGACGGAGGGTGGCGATCGTGGGCGGAGGTCCGGCGGGCATCCAGGCCGCCCTGACGCTGAGACAGCGCGGCTTTGCCCCCGTCCTGTTTGATGAGGGAAAGCGTCCGGGAGGCACGCTCAATACAGCGGATAAGGGCTACGGCAAGGAAAAGATTACGAGCCTTGTGCAGGCTCTGCACATGCAAATGCTCAAGGCGGGCGTTGAGCTTCGACTTGGAGAAAGGGCGACGGCGGAAAGTCTCGAAACCTTGAACCCTGTGGCAGTCTTTGTCGCCTGCGGGGCGGAACCGCTACGGCCTCCCGTACCCGGCATCGAGGGCGACCATGTCATCACGGCGGACAGCGTACTGCTTGGAGAAAACACCCCCCGTGGGAGCGTGGCGGTCATCGGAGCTGGGATGACGGGCCTGGAGACAGCCGAGATGCTGGCCATGGATGGATGCAAGGTGATCCTTGTGGAGATGCTGGAGACGCTGGGCTGCGATGTTTATCCCTCTGTGGTCAGAGACGTCATGAGCCGCATGCTCCCGCACGATCCCCTGCTGCTGACTGGCCATAAACTCACGAGCGTCCAAGACAAAAGCATTGAGTTGCAGCGCTTAAGTGACGGGGAAAGCATCTCTTTGGATGTGGACTGGGTGGTGCTGGCCGTAGGCGTCAAACCTCGGGGTAAGATGCTAGCCAACGCCTGCAGGCAGGAATTCGGGAAGGTGCGCGTCATCGGCGACGCGTACAGGCCTGGGCGTGTCTTAGAGGCCATGCAGGACGCCCAGGGAACGGCCTTTGTGTTTGAGCCCGACCAGAACTGAAAGGAGAAAAATATGCAGGCAAACTACTTCATCCCTCAGGAGAAGATTCAGGGGTTCATGAAGAACCCTGGAATGAAAAATCAATACGGCATTGAGTTCATTGCTCTGGCTGATCCGGAGGCGGCTGCCCGTGCACTGCCGCCGCCCCTGAAGCTGACCAACCCGAAGGCGCCAGCCTACTATGGCTACATCGTCAATATCCGTAACCCTACTTTCGCCTCCTGGTACATGGAAGGCGGAGTTGGGCTGATGGCACAGTACGGTGATGTTCAGGGGCTCTACTTCCTGGGGCTCATGCTCAGCGGCCCCGGGGCGCTGATGGGCGCCTTTTCAGGTCGGGAAAGCTCCGGGCTCCCCAAGAAGCTTTGTGAACGCATTGTGGTGGAGCGTCAGGACGACTGGGGCCACTGTTTCATCCAGCGGGACGGTGTCCGCTTGCTCGATGTCACACTGCGCTTGGGTAGCTACAACGATCCGTCTTCCTACAGCCCCTCGCAGGAGGGCTGCACCTACGACAATCCCGCTACTCTCCGGGGCGGGTGTCTGCTGCACAAGTACCAGCTAGGCGATGACTATTTCTCGGGCATGGAGCTGGTAGACTACGTCGCTGATACAAAGTACTACAGCTGGGAGCCTGCAGCAGCTGAGGTTAAGCTGGCCTCTTCCAGGGATGACCCCTGGGCGGAGGTGTCTGTCACCCATGTCCTGGGCGCGGGTTGGATGGTGAGCGACAATATTCCGAAGCCACCACTGAAGGTTTTGTATGAATACTCCCTGAGCGAGGGGCAGCGGGCCATGCAGAACCTGTTTGCGGGGCGCTACGACCAGTGCACACTGTACAGCGAGCACCAGCACTACGAATAAATGACGGGAGGAACATGCCCATGGAGGACAACAAAGGATATTATCGGGGGAAGAACGCGATCGTGACAGGAGCGGCTTCCGGGATCGGACTGGCTCTCTGTGAGGAGCTGCTTTTGCAGGGGGCTGGCAAGGTGGTGATGTCCGACATCAACGAAGAAGGGCTGCGCCGGGAGGAAACACGCCTGAATGGGCTGTACCCGGGCCGGGTCCGGGGGATTGGCTGTGACGTCACCCAAGAGCAAAAAGTACAGACGATGATCGACCAGGCTGTGGCTTTCATGGATGGGCAGCTCGACCTGCTGATCAACAATGCAGGCGCAGGTCTGCAAGGCGTCTTTGTAGTGACGCCAGGCTCCAACCACCCGATGGAGAGCATGTACCTCAAAGAGCAGAGCAACGAAATGTGGGAGCGGGCCTTTGCCCTCAACTTCTATGGTGCCCTGTATGGCAGCCGTGCCGCCATCCGTGTGATGTCGCCTCAGGGGGGAGGGCAGGTGGTCAACATCATCTCGGGCATCGCCTGGTCGCCCATGGCCTATCAGAGCATGTACGCCTCCACCAAGGCAGCACTCCACTTGCTGACGCTGACCCTGCGCTACGAATACTGGGACGAGGGCATCAAGTTTAATGCGGCGACCCCGGGCACCACCGCGACCGCTATCTGGGACGCGATACCTGGAGGCGCTCCGGAGAGCGCGCAGACGCCCCAGGAGTCCGCCAGGACGATACTGCGTGGCGCTGCTGAAAACCAACGCACCATCTTCGGTGATAAGGGTGACGAAGAGGGAGCCAAAGACTGCTTCCACCCCGATGCCGCTGAAGGGAAGGACGCCTATTTTCTCAACGTTGCACGGATTCGACACACGGGCAAGTTGGTGATATAGGACCTGTCTTCCCTGACGGCAGATAGGAGAAAAAGGATGAAGACAAACTACTTTATTCCTCAGGAGAAGCTCCTGGGTTTCATGAAAGACGGGGCGATGAACGACCAGTACGGCGTCCAGCTCTTTGGGATTGCCGAGCCTGAGGCTGCCGCCCGTGCATTGCCGCCGCCCCTTAAGCTGATCGATTCGGAAAACCCCGCGTATTACGCGTACATCGTCAACATCCGCCACCCCACCTTCGCGTCCTGGTACATGGAGGGCGGCGTTGGGGTGATGGCGCAGTATAACGGAGTCCAGGGGCTTTACTTCCTGGGGCTCATGCTCAGCGGCCCTGGGGCGCTGATGGGCGCCTTTTCCGGCCGGGAGGGATCCGGGCTTCCAAAGAAGCTTTGTGAGCGCATCGTGGTGGAACGTCAGGATGACTGGGGCCGCTGCTTCATCCAGCGAAATGGCGTCCGCCTGATCGATGTCACGCTGCGTATGGGACGCTATAACGAGCCAGGCTTTGTGCAAGAGCAGGAGGGCAGCACGCGCGACAAGCCCGTCACGACCTATGGCAACTGTCTGCTGCACCGGTATCAGCTCAGTGGAGAGGGCTTCAGCGACATGAAGCTGGTTCAGTACGATTCTGCCACACGCTACTACAGTTGGGATCCGGCTGAGGCCGAGGTGAGACTGTGCTCCACCCCGGACGACCCCTGGGGGGATGTGCCAATCAGGAACGTGCTGGGTGCCGGCTGGATGGTGAGTGATAATTGGGTTCGGTCGCCGCTCAAGTCGCTATGCGATATCTCAGCGGATGAGGGGAAGCGAGCGATGCAGAACCTGTTTGCCGGGCGCTACGACCAGTGCACGCTGTACAGCGAGCACCAGTGTTACGAATGAAGGGCGGGAGGAACATGCCCATGGGTGACAACAAAGGATACTACCGAGGGAAGAACGCGATCGTGACCGGAGCAGCCTCTGGGATCGGACTGGCTCTCTGCGAGGAGCTGCTTTTACAGGGGGCTGGCAAGGTGGTGCTATCCGACATTAACGAAGAAGGGTTGCGCCGGGAGGAAACACGCCTGAATGGGCTGTACCCGGGCCGCGTCCGGGGGATTGGCTGTGACGTAACCAAAGAGCAAGAAGTGCAGGCAACGATCGACCAGGCTGTGGTTTTCATGGACGGTCGGCTCGACCTGCTGATCAACAACGCGGGCAGCGGCTTTGGGGGCATCTTCACCCTGACGCAAAGGTTGAAGCATCTGACTGAGAACATGAACATCAAGGAGCAGAGCAACGAGGAATGGGAGCGGGCCTTCGCGCTGAACTTCTACGGCGCCCTGTATGGTTGCCGTGCCGCCATCCGTGTAATGTCGCCTCAGGGCGGAGGACAGGTGCTCAACATCATCTCGGGCATCGCCTGGTCGCCCATGGCCTATCAGAGCATGTATGCGTCCACCAAAGCTGCGCTCCACTTGCTGACGCTGACCCTGCGCTACGAATACTGGGACGAGGGCATCAAGTTCAACTCCGCGACCCCGGGTACCACCGCGACCGCTATCTGGGATGCGGCACCTGGAGGCGCTCCCGAGAGCGCGCAGTCTCCGCAACAGTCCGCCAGGACGATACTGCGAGGCGCTGCTGAAAACCAGCGCACCATCTTCGGCGACAAGTCTGACGAGGAAGGAGCTAAAAGCTGCTTCCACCCCGATGCCGCTGAAGGGATAGACGCCTATTTCCTCAACGTTGCGCGGGTTCGCAGCACGGGCAAGTTGGTGATATAGGACCTGTCCTCCCTGACGGCAGACAGGAGAAAAAGATGAAGACGAATTACTTTATTCCTCAGGAGAAGCTCCTGGGCTTCATGAAAGATGGGGCGATGAACGACCAGTACGGCATCCAGCTCTTTGGGATTGCCGAACCTGAGGCGGCTGCCCGTGTGCTGCCGCCGCCCCTTGAGCTGATCGACCCGGAAAACCCCGCGTATTACGCGTACATCGTCAACATCCGCCACCCCACCTTCACTTCCTGGTACATGGAGGGCGGTATTGGGGTAATGGCGCAGTATGGCGGAGTCCAGGGGCTTTACTTCCTGGGACTTATGCTCAGCGGTCCCGGGGCGCTGATGGGTGCCTTTTCCGGCCGGGAGAGCTCCGGGCTTCCCAAGAAGCTGTGTGAGCGCATCGTCGTGGAGCGCCAGGATGACTGGGGCCGCTGCTTCATCCAGCGAGGCGGCGTCCGCCTGATCGACGTCACGCTGCGCATGGGACGCTATAACGAGCCAGGCTTTGTGCAAGAGCAGGAGGGCAGCACACGCGACAAGCCCATCACGACCTATGGCAACTGTCTGCTGCACCGTTATCAGCTCAGTGGAGAGGGCTTCAGTGACATGAAGCTGGTTCAGTACGATTCTGCCACACGCTACTACGGTTGGGATCCGGCTGAGGCCGAGGTGAGACTGTGCTCCACCCCGGACGACCCCTGGGGGGATGTGCCAATCAGGAACGTGCTGGGTGCCGGCTGGATGGTGAGTGATAATTGGGTTCGGTCGCCGCTCAAGTCGCTATGCGATATCTCAGCGGATGAGGGGAAGCGAGCGATGCAGAACCTGTTTGCCGGACGCTACGACCAGTGCACGCTGTACCGCGAGCACCAGCATTACGAATAAGAACCGACAGAAAGACGCCATCAATGACACATAGGATGCTGCCGGGAGACGAGCGTGGCTGACGGCCCTTTGGGGACACGGGCTAGGTGCCTTTGGGGCGCTGATGGAGCCTGGCTATTCAGCCGCAGCCGGCTCCCCAATGTGACGAGGCAGTGTACAGATACCAGACCGCTTGGGCGTGACAGAAGCTACCAGTGCAAGGAAATGTGATTTGTCGCAGTTCGATCTCGCTTGCTGACGCTGTGCATGATACGACAGAGACACGGGAAAGAGGGACTCGGCTATGAAAAGAATACTCAGTATTCTGGCGATCATAGGTATCATGGTGGCCATGCTGCCTGCTGCCGCGTTGATCAATGTCCCTACCAGCACGATGTATGTGAAGACCGCCAACGGAAAACCGCTCAACCTGCGCGAAGAGCCCGATCTTAATGCCAGGATTGTCGCGAAGATCCCCTATGGCACCGAGGTGAAGGTGTATACAGACTTTGTCGGCATGGTCTGGTACCATGTGCAGTACGGCCTGTTCAATGGCTACGTGAAAGCAGGATTCCTCGTTGCGCGCAAGCCCAAGCCCTTTGTCACCCCTACGCCCAGACCCACCGTCAAGCCAACCGTGACGCCCATGCCTTCCGAAGGAGAGCTCATCTCCAGGGAAATCGCCGCTGCGCGCAGCCTGGGCCTTGTGCCCCAAGGCATGAAGACGGAAGGCAATTGCACCTGGCAGGAGCTGGATGCGCTGCTGACCAACGCTATCCAGCTGAAGACCCGCGACTTTACTGCTTACAGAAAACATGTGTACCTGTCCCTGACGGAATACAGAAATTCACGGGCTGGCGCTGAGTATGACATCGTCCTGCGGGGTGTGGCAGCAGCGGAGATGTTTGGCGCGCTGATAGACATAGGAGGGGATGACCCCAGACAGGGCCATTTCGACGATCCCTACATCGCCGACGCTGCAGACATCAGTTTCTGCCAGGCGTATGCGGGCATTGACGCAGCCCCAGGGGACTGGCGCACGCTTCCGATGCTGAACATGGTGATGACCATCGTAGCCCATGTCGATTCTACTTCGGGCAAGTCTGTCATGGCCCTGACAACAGACCATGAGTTCTTCCCTAACCATCCACTCACCCGTACGGAAGCCATCCTGGGCGTATATCGTTTGACCAACGCCTTTTCTCACGCTTTGGGTATGGTGACCGTGACCCACCAGCGTCAGGCTAACCTGAGGGCGGGCCCCAGCATGCAGGCTGCCATTGTGGGCAAGGTGGACCCAGGCGACATGTACCCTGTGGTGGAGTTTCCTGGGCAAGGCTGGTACAAGATCATGCTGCCAAACGGGACAATGGCTTATATTGCTGCCGGGATGGTCGCGTTTGAGATGCGCTGAGTTGCTTCAGTGAAAACCATCGCGCATGAAGAGGAGGAAAACCCATGAGACCTTCGAGACTGCTGCTTATCCTGTGTTTGCTGGGGGCGATCGCTGTGCCCGCTGCCTACGCCGGCGGTGCAGAAACTCCCTCCAATGTTCAGACTGGGCTCCCAAACCCCGTCCATGAATCCACCCGCGCGGAGGCGGAGCAGGCCGCCGGCAGGTTTCTGCCTTCCCTGCCGGAAGGCGCTGAAGAGATCCTCTACAGCTATATCGATGCGCCGGCTGCCGACCCCGAGGGGGCTGTCGTCGCCCAGGGGGTATTTAGCTGGGAGGGGACGCGCTGTGTGCTGCGCGTCAGCTCAGCCACGGAGCTGAAAGACCTTTCAGGCATGTACTATGACTGGAGCTTTGATCGCGGGATGCGCATAGGTGTTTACGAAGGACGGGTCATGTACATCGAAGGCGGGCCAGGTGTAGCGCTATGGGTTGACCTGCGCGAAGATGCGGCTCTGAGCCTCTCGATGGAAGAGGGGACAACCCTGAACAAGCTGATGGCGCTGTGCAATGCCTTAGCTGAGTGGGAATGGGAGGAAGCACCGCCCCTCCCGGACGGAATCCAATCGGACAGTCCCGTGTTTGTACAGCTGGGATTTGCCGTGCAGTCAAACAGCGCCGAAGCAGCTGCCCTCCTGGCCTTCGAGCTGAAGGTACCGGAAGGCGCCACGGAGCCTAAGTATTTCGTAAGCTCTCAGGCCGCCCCCATTCCCTATGCTGCGGTATACTACGTGCTGGAAGGCAAGGAATACGCCTGCTGGGTGAGCAGGGGCAGCGAAGTTCATGAACCCTCCGGCATCACGGTCCGCTGGTTGGCATGGGAACCCGCTGTGCTGGTAGGGAATCAGGCGGTGATGAGCTACAACCCTGGCAGGGATGGGCTGATCACCTGGTTTGACGAAGCTGCAGGGATCAACCGCACAGTGGCTGTGGCTGAGGAGGCATCCCCAGAGACTCTGCTGGCAATCGCGGAATTGATGAACTAAGACAGGACCACGTGGCAGGCTGAGCCCAGCCTGCTGCGCGGGAACAACAGCGATGCCGCTGTGAAACAGCTGCAAAACAGTCGTAAAACGGTGATGTGGACAGCACGGCACAGACAGGAAGATGCCTTCAGTCAGTGACGGTTGCTGCGCTTGTCCAATTCTTCCAGGACCCTGTCCCGAAGGTCAATCAGTGAATCATCGCTCATTTTACTTAAGTCTGGCTGATTGTAAACAGCCAGGCTGGGAACCCACACCCCTGCCTGCGCTTCTCGGGCACGTTGTTGGGCGGCCGCCAGAAACGCGCTGTTGCGGACATTGGGGGCGATCATCATAGCCTTTCCGTAGCCTTTTTCGACCAGGATCAGAGTGAAAAGATCCCCTGTTCAAGCCACACATAGCACAAATGCCGGCCATAGATGTCCTTTTTCACCAGGTCGTATTCAATGTACACCTGTTGATGAAGAAGGCTTTGTGTCGTGAATCCGGATGCTTCCAACCCGTAAGGCTCCGCGGGCTTGCTGGGGTGAACCGTCTCCGGGGCGTCGACTCCTATCAGACGGAAGCTGTGAACGACCGACCCCCCTCGTCAAGCACCTCAACGCAAGGGGGTCTCCATCGACCACCTTGCAGCAGGTTCCGGGCATCAGGTCTTTTCTGTCCGGTATGGAAGGGTACAGGGCGGAAGCCAAAGTATGCATGGAGGCGAAGAGCATCGCCAACGTCAACACGAGCAGCGCGGCCTTTTCATCACAGGTCTCCGTTCGGATAGCATAGCTTGCAGGGTGATCTACCCATTTCGACGGCGACCTGCTTTGTGACCGCCGATATAGCCTTGGCACTGCTCAGTCCCCAGCAGGTGTTGTTTCTATGATATCGCATTCCATATTCGGTGATAAAGACCGTATTTGGGTCCCCAGCCTGGGTGGCGAGCGAGTATATTGTCTTTCTGTCCAATAGAACCAACTCGAGCATCCTGAACCACTCGTCCTGCTGGCTCTTTGGCAGCTGGGAAATGTAGCTCGTCAGTGCAGCAACCTGTTCTATGACCGGTTTCGAGGATTCAAGCATGACGGCGCTGCCGCACTCCAGCACTGAAACCGAAAACACGATCAAGAGGATGAGGAAAAGTGAGGTATTTGCTGGAGTTTTCTTTTTCATGGCGCCTCCTGGTCTGTCGTCTGTCCGGATACGACACGTCACGCGCCTGCAACAGGCAAACGGCTCTCACCCAGCGCATAGGACGGAGAAAGAGTGCAGGGCCACGGGTCTTTCGTTGGAACGGACACAATGCCCTCAATAGGAGATGGGCAGTGTGGAAAACACACCGCGAGGGATGCCGAAGGCAAAGCCAAGACTCAGCGAAGTACACGTAGAGAGTGAACTTGGGCGCGAAAGCTGACAGGAACGGCGATTAGCTTGGAAATCCACACCCTGGGGAAGTCTGAGCCGGTACAAACGGGCAAGACAAAAAACGGGAATCAATACGAGCTTCATTCGACGATCTCAATGGCACATAAATCGTAACACAGGGGATGAGGAGGGTCCACAAGGGCACAGGTTTGGGCAGGCTTCCATTTACTTCAAAGGGTTTTTAAAACAGGTGGAACGTATAGCGTGGGGGGACAGAAACTGAGGAGGGATCCTGATGGGTCAGGCACTGTTTCAGCATTTGCATGGGGGGGGTGAAAAGTGTGAGCGACGGAGAAACGTCAGAAAGGGAAGATCCGCTATAAGCCGGAAGATATCCTGTTCATTACGATGGGGAATACGATCGCCCACGCAGGCAGCTGAGGTGAGCGTGCAGTGGGGCCATGCCCGTGCCCGTCTTGTCGTCTTGTGCAAAAGGATGGAACGGCTCCAAAGAGCGCCCCTCTACGGCCTCATGGGCAAAGCGGCCCCCGTAAATTGCTTGACATTACATGGCTGTTTGAATATAATTCCACTATCCATTGATGAAATCAAACGATGTAAAAGCGCCTGATGAACAGTCGCAATCAAACATTGTGTTTCAAGGAGGAGGTGGAGGACAGCAAACGAGGAGTCCCTGCGCCCTGGTTCGACTCTATCGACATGACATGAAGAGGAAAGGAAAGAGAAAATGAAAAGAGTTCTTGCTCTGGTACTGGTCCTGATGATGATGCTAAGCGTTAGTGCCTTCGCAGCAGAGATTGGCTTTCTGCCGCCCGCAATGACCAGCCCTTTCTACGCCAGCTGCATTGAGGGGGCAACGCCCGTGGCACAGGCAGGCGGATATGAACTGCTTGTGATGGCGCCTGAATCGGAAGACGATTATGCCAGCCAGATGTCCATGATGGAGGATATGATCACCCGAGGGGTGGCGGCCATCTGCGTTTGCGGCATCAATCTGGACGCGCTGATTCCTGGCATCCGCAAGGCCAACGAGGCGGGCATTCCCGTGGTGATGTTCAATACCATCACCGAACTGGAGGGCGTGGACGTGTACGCCTATTCCGGATACAACCAATACAACGGCGGCAAGAAAATCGCCGACTGGGTCAATGAAAAGACCGGCGGAAACGCTAAAGTTGCCATCATCGAAGGCTTGCCCTCTGACTACACCACCCAGCGTATGGGTGGCTTCGTCGACCGTGCCAAGGAAGCCTACCCGGGCGTTGAGGTGGTTGCCTCCCAGCCGGGGGACTGGGTCCGAGAGAAAGGCATGAACGCTTCTCTGGATATGATTCAGGCCAATCCCGATATCAGCGTCATTTACGGCCTGTCGGATGAGATGGCGCTGGGCGCTGTCCAAGCCATCAAGCAGCTGGGCAGAGACGACATCATCACCGTTGGCCTTGACGGTAATCCCAACGCCTTTGAATCAGTCGCTGCGGGTGAACTGACAGCTACGTTGGATGTAGGTCCGGTCGCCATCGGCGCGAACGCTGTACAGGCTGCCATCGACGCTGTCAATGGTGTCGAGCGCACCGAAAAGGTCATCGAGGCAGAGACAACCGTTGTTGACATTAGCCTGGTGAAAGACTATCTGAAATAATTCTCCCGCCGGGCGGTGACTGTATACCGCCCGGCTTGCTTTTTTTCGGATATGCCAAGGAGGCCGTATGGCTGAATATCTGGAGATGCGGGGAATTGTCAAGCGTTTTCCCGGGGTGTTGGCACTTAACCATGTAAACCTGAACGTACGCCGGGGAGAGGTGCACGCGCTGCTGGGTGAAAATGGTGCAGGAAAGTCCACGCTGGTCAAAATCCTGTCCGGGGCATACGAAAAAGATGAGGGAGAAATCCTCATTGATGGCCGGTCGGTTTACATCCGGGATTCCCAGGACGCCCAGAGACTGGGCGTCAGCATTATCTACCAAGAGCTCAACTTGGTGGATGAGTTGAGCGTTGCGGAGAATATCTTTCTGGGACGCCCCTTTATGAAACACGGTGCTGTGGACTGGCGAAGGATGTACGCTGAGGCTCAGAAGCTGCTGGATAGCCTGAACGTCCGGATCAGCCCCCGTGAGAGAGTCGGCCGCTTGGGGGTGGCGCGCAAGCAGATGGTCGAGCTAGCCAAGGCACTGTCCATACAGTCGAGCATCCTGATCCTGGACGAGCCGACAGCCCCTCTGACCAGGCGGGAGATTGATGTGCTGTTCTCAGTGATCCGTATGCTGAAGGCTCAACAGGTGGCGATCATCTATATCTCCCATAGGCTTGAGGAAGTGCTTGAGATCTGTGACCGTGCGACAATCATGCGTGACGGCGGAAATGTGACTGTCCTGGACGTTGTGGGTACATCCCTGGATGAAATCATCCGGCATATGGTCGGACGCGAGCTGGAGGAAAAATTCCCCAAAATCCATGTGCCCTTTGGCAGGGAACTGCTGCGGGTGGAAGGCCTGAGCGCAGGCCGGCAGGTGAAGAACGTATCCTTCAGCGTACGTGAAGGAGAAATCCTTGGCGTGGCCGGTCTGGTTGGCGCTGGACGGACAGAGACGATGCGCGCACTGTTCGGGATGGACCGGAAGGACGCTGGGGACATCATTGTTGATGGTCAGAAAACCTCGGTCCGGCACCCGCTGGACGCGATCCGGGCAGGCATAGGTTTTGCCACGGAGGATCGGAAGCTGGAGGGTTTGGTGCTCACCATGGGCATGGGGATGAACATCACGCTCTCCTCACTGGACCAGTTTGGCCCACCGCTGAAGATCAACCTGCAGAAAGAGCACAAAGCGGTGCTTGACTATATTGGGAGGCTGAGCATTAAGACGCCCTCGCCTCTACAGCGGGCCCGTAACCTGTCGGGAGGCAACCAGCAGAAAGTTGTGCTGGCAAAATGGCTGTTGAGCCGTTCCCAGGTAATTATCCTGGACGAACCTACGCGGGGCATTGATGTGGGCGCGAAGATTGAGGTGTATCATATCATCAACGAACTGGTGCGGCAGGGTGCCGCAATAGTGATGATATCTTCCGAACTGCCGGAAATCCTCAACATGTCGGACCGCGTATTGGTGATGTGCCAGGGGCGGGTGACCGGTCTGTTTGACAATGATGAGACTTTGACACAGGAAAAAATCCTCACGTACGCCACCCTGGGCGACAGGCAGAGCGCTTGAGCGGTGTCTGCCACCTTTTGAATCCTTCCGTAAGAAAAACCATGGGGGAAAGCGCATGAAGAAGAGCATCAAGATTGCGGCTGCCGTGTGCCTGACGCTTGGCATCGTGTTGTTAGCCCTGGGCATTTATGCGCGTACACTGGGGGAAACGTCACGGATGCTGAAGGAGAGCGCGACGGCGTACAACAAGGCGATCGCTCAAGTGAAGGCTGCGGAGCTTCTGGGCAAAGAAATAGACGACATCGTGATACCGGACCCGGTTGTCCTGACTTCGGAGGAGAACCGCCTGATCCGCTTTCACGAGATGAAGGATTTTTTCTTCATCGTTGGGGTTGACCTGCTGGTGGTTTCCATCGGCGCTATGCTCGTCGCGTTGCATCGCAAGCGGCAGCTTGACAAGGGGAGAGAGCTTCGCAAGGTGTCGTCGGGCAACAACATTTTTGGGATTCTGATCGCCTTTGTCGTCCTGTGCTTCAACCTGGCGCTGGCCAGCGACGCCTTTTTGACCGTGAACAACTTCCTAAACGTGTTCCAACAGATTTCCATCAACTTTGTTGTCGCCGTGGGCATGACATACGTCATCGTCTCCGGTGGCATCGATCTGTCCGTTGGTTCCAACATTGCCCTCAGCGGGCTGCTGATGGCCATCATGATGAAGTACTGGGGTGTTTCGGTACCGGTCACCATCCTGCTGGGCATTGTGTTTTCCGTTGCGATTGGCGTAATGAATGGCGTGATGATCACCTATCTCAACCTGCCGCCGTTTATCGCGACACTGGGCATGATGTATCTGGCGCGAGGGGCAGCTTATACGGTCACAGGCGGGCAACCGCTGTATACTTTTCCCAAGGGATTCACAGAGGTATCAAGCCGTGTTGCGGGAATCCCCCTGTACGGCATCCTGATCATGCTGGCCATCTTTCTCATAGGTTGGTACGGGCTGAAGTATACCAGGCCCGGCCGGTTTACCTTTGCCGTTGGGGGCAATGAGAGCTGTGCCCGTCTTTCCGGTATTGACGTGAACCGTACCAAGGTTTTCGTCTACGCCTTCAGTGGGTTCTGCTGCGGAGTTGCCGCATTGCTGCTGGCGTCCCGGCTTGACTCTGCTGTACCCACCAACGCGGATGGCCAGGAGATGGACGCCATCGCGGCAGTGGTCATCGGAGGCACCTCCATGAAGGGCGGCGAAGGCAGTATGCTTGGGACAGTGATCGGCATCCTGATTATCGGCGTCATTTCAAACGGGCTCAACCTCCTGGGCGTTGCGCAGGGACCCCAGAAGATGATCAAGGGCGCGTTGATCGTGATTGCGGTCATCATCGACGTGATGCGCCGTCGCGCTGCCGAGAGTGCCAATTGACCGAACCCAGCGTGTCCCCAGTCCGCCTGGCAGGCGCCATCCATCGAAGAAAGGGAGCCGAAAGGCTTTGCGTTTCCTAAAGCATTTCCCTTCTTTGAGCATTCTCAAAGGATAGAATTCCAAATACGTGAAGAGGGCCCTTGATGTATAGAAAACCGTCGGTATGGGTACCTGTGCTCATCTGCGCCCTATGGGCAACACGGGCAGCTTCCGCTTTGAAAGATTTTTCAAAAGGTCGAAAAGGACAGCGTGTCGTCTGCGCTATGCTGCTTTTAAGCGCGCTTTCAGCCGCACCTGTGGCGAGTGCTGCAAACCGATTCAGCGTGTACGCTACCTCAACCCGTGACTTTCGGGGAGAGGACGGAAAAAGACTGCCCTCCGCTGTCCGCTGGTGGTACTCAGACAGGGAACAGGCCTACGTATTTTTCCTCCCAAGCGACGCCGGGACCCTGTACCTGTGGTTCGAAGGCGCCGACAGGGTGGAAGTGGACGGGCAAGAAGTGACGCATGGTGAGGAAGCGGCGTATCTGCTGGATGGCGACATGCATGCCCTGAAGGTGGGCATCAGAACGCACCCCTTCAGAGTGATGCGCTCCGCCAACACGCCGGCCATGTTCATAAGCACCAGCTCCGGCTCCCTTGACTACATCCACTGGCGCAAGGGAAACTGGGAGCCCGGCGCGCTGTATATGACGGGGTTGGATGGCAGCCTCATCTATGACGGACAGCTGACGCAGGTCAGGGGGCGCGGCAACTCTACCTTCACGCTCAGGAAGAAACCCTACCAGATCAAGCTGGAAAAGGGCACCGATCTATGCAGCATGGGCAAGTCGAAGACGTGGGTTCTGCTTGCAGATTTCCGTGACAACTCTCTTTTGCGCAACAAGGCAACCTTCAGCCTGGCCCAGGCTGTGGGGATTGCGTACACGCCCCTCTCGACAACGGTGGACCTGTACATCAACAACGATTATATGGGCGCGTACCTCCTGTGCGAAAAGGTGGAGATTGGAAAGACCCGTGTGGATATCGCCGATCTGAGCAAGGCAACACAGGCCCTCAACGACGCCCCACTCGACAGCTATGAGCGCTTCGGGCGCAATGGCTATAAGGCCGGCGTAAGCAAAGGCTACGCGATCCCCAATGATCCGGAGGATATCACCGGCGGTTATCTCCTGGAGATGGACTACAAGATGCGCTATAAGAACGAGACCAGCGGGTTTGTGACCCGGCAGGGACAGGCGGTGACGATCAAGGAGCCGAAAGCTGCATCGGAAAAGCAGGTGCAGTATATCTCCTCGTTTTTCCAGGGATTTGAGGATGCCATCCGCTCCAGCGATGGAAGGGATCCAGCCACGGGGAAACACTACTCCGAGTTTGTGGATATGGACTCGCTGGTTAAAAAATACCTGCTGGAAGAGATTTTAAAAAACCGAGACGCAAACCGCTCCAGCCTGTATTTCTACAAGCCTGCCGATGGTGAGAGCCAGATGGCCTTCATGGGGCCGCCGTGGGACTATGACGTCATATTAGGGAACCATTCCGCCCGGGAGGGGGACAGGGTGGCCTTGCCGGTGTATTTTAACGTGAACAACGATAGTGGCGAGAATTTCTATGTGTTTCCCGCCCTGTATCAGCATGTGGATTTCCGTGAGGCTGTTGTTGCTGCCTATCACAGAGACTTCGTGCCTGCACTGCGCGTGTTGTTGGGTCAGAAGGAGGATGCCTCCGGCAGGCTTAAGTCGCTGCAAGGATACGCAGACGACATGTGGGATTGCGCGGCCATGAATTTCGTCCGCTGGCCTGTATTCAATATAAAAGCCCGCAGCGTCCGAACCGGGGCTGACTACCAGGAGAATATCGACTTCCTGGTCGATTTTCTGGAAAAGCGCATGGTATTTTTAGAGGAGGAGTGGCCTTCGCCCTCGACGGAGCTGCGGTGGGACGTCGAGCCTGAAGAAGATTGAGGAGAGCGGTTGTCATGGGTGGCATAGGGGACCCGGGTTTGCAGGGCGATCTTCTCATGCTGCTGAAGCGCGATCTGCTTTATCCGTTGGCCCAGCGCCGCAGCAACGTGCTTTGACCCTTTCGCGAAGCACCGGGCGTTCAGGATGATGCGGGAGGGATGGACATGCTCCGTGCGGCATACAAGCAGCAGCGGAGTCTTGTGATCGTTGGCGAGCTTGAAGCGCCACAGGCTCGCCGCCCCTGGGAGTCCATCAGCCGTGTGCCCATTAGAGAGCCTATTGAAAATCTCAGAATATGCAAAAACATTGAAGAAACAAGCTCCGTTCCAGGATTATCCTCCCATCGGATACAGTGGAACAGTGCTTTCTATGACACAAAGAGTTTTCAAAGGGGGACAGTAACCAGTCCATAAAAGCGAGGCTCCTCCTCTTTTAACGAGAGATTGGGGGCGGGGAGCCCGGGGATGAGGAAGGCGAAGGCCGTTTGTTTAAAACAGCGATAGGCATCCTGATGTGAGGCGTCATCTTGAAAGAGCTCAACCTCCCGGGACTTCCACAAGGCCGCTCAAGAAGATCAGGGGCGAGCGGATGGTGGTTGCGGTCATCCTCGATACCTTCAGCGGTTTTGCTGCCCCCAGCGCTCGTAGTGGATGAGAGCATCCGGGTCGGGCGCAGGGCGTTTCACGCCAGGCTGTGCCGCGTGCCCCAGAGGTACAAGAGCTACAGCCTCGTGGTCAGGTGGCAGCCCCAGGGCTTCTCCCATTTCGTGTTCACGGAAGCCGGAGATGAAGCAGCTGGCAAGACCATGGAAGACAGCGCTCAGCAGCATATTTTGTACAGCACAGGCGCAGTCTAAGTACACAAGGCTGTTGATGCCGTGGCGGCCATAGCGCTCTGCCACCACGGAGAGGTCATAGACCACCGCGATGAGAATCGGTGCTGAAAGCAGCCAGTCCTGGGGTGGGTTTGATTCATTGTTGCGGCTGTACGTCGCCTTCACGACCCGCTCTTTTTGTTCCGGATCACGGATGATAATAAAGCGCCAGGCTTTCAGGTTGCCCCCTGAAGGTGCTGCATGACCACAAGCGATGATGCTGTGGACGACTTCATCGGCAACAGGTTGTGCTGTGAAAGAGCGTACGCTGCGCCTGGTATGGATCAGATTAAGAAAGTCAGACATCGCTTAGTCTCTCCCGAATAGATCTTCAAAGCTGGCAGCTTTGCCGGAAGCCAGCTTTGGAGGCAGAGGAAAGGCGGCCTTGGATGGGGCCAGATTGCAGGCGATAAAAGCCTCCGTCATTCTCAGCGTTAAAGAAGCAGGGTTTATGACCGGAAGTCCAAGCGCCAGTGAGAGTTTCTCGGAAATGTCCAAAAAGGCCAGGGTCATGCAGCCCAGGATCAGGGTATCGACGCGCTCATTCAGGACCAAACGCCGCGACGCATCGAGCACCTGCTCAAAGGCGTGGTCTTTGTCCTTCATCATATCAAGGACTGGCACTCCCGTGGAGAGGGAGGCTGCGTATTTGTCTCGCGCTCCGGCACGAAAGGCAAGTTCCAGGTTTGAGCGGCTCATGTCACCTGCCGGCGTGATGACGCCAAAGCGGTATCCCAGCATGGAAGCAGCGAGGAACGAAGCTTCACCCGGGCCAAACACTGCCATACGCACGCAGAGTTCTCTGATAGCGTGGAGGCCCGGATCTCCGGCACAGCCAAGGATGGCAGCGTCATACCCCTCCCGTTCCTTCTCCATGGCCAGCTGTGCAGTAGCCGGGACAGACAGGAATTCCTCATAGACGGATTCTATGGAGGACGGGCCTTCGCTGACAGCTGCAACGTCCACCCTGGCGCCGGGTGCTGCCCAGGCGCGCAGCATGGCCTCCCTGCGCCTGCATTCCGCTTCGGGCATCAATCCTGGGACCAGATAAACGATCTTCATGCCTGCCTCCTATCCTTGGCCGCGCCTGAGGACGCGACCGGAGTGTGTGGCGCGGACCTCTCCGTTCTCGAGGACGAACGCGCCATTTACCATGACCCATTCTACTCCACGGGCCATTTCCAGGGGGCGAAGGGGGCTCACCTCGCCCTCAGTGGGGAAGCTGTAGTGCTCAAGGTCCAGCACGGCGATGTCAGCATACTTGCCAGGCAAGAGCCTGCCCCGGTTGGCGATATGAAAGTGATCTGCGACCATGGAGGTGTTGCGCCGGATCACTTCCTGCAGAGGAATGCCTTTGCTCAGACAGCCTTGAATGAAAAAGGGCATGGCGCCACGCCGCAGCAGTTCATACCAGTCAAACGGGAACTCCGGGTCACCGAAAATGACGTCGCTGCCAGCGCAGACAAAGGGATTTCCAAGGATATCCGGCCCGTGAGCCTCCATGGAGAAGTCTCTTCGCCCCACGCCACCGCTCCAGAGCACAAAGTCCTGGCTTGAGGCAAGCAGGTCAAGCAGGTACTCAATGGGGTTCTTCCCCGACAGCCCAGCGAGCTCAGCGATGCTCTTGCCATCCATGGAGGGGTCACCGGTCATCCAGAGGGTATTGAGCGTCTGGTCCTGGTTTACAAAGTAGGGGTCTTTGCGAAGGGAGGCACGGCCCTGGGGCGTGCGGATGGCCTTTCTAACGCCCTCAAGCCCCAGACCGAAAAGCTCGTCGTTTGTGGACATCATGAAGAGAAGCGCCCGGTCGCGGCTTTGGCAGTGAGCCGAGGACGCGGGAATGGTGTCCACCAGAGCGGGCCCCTGCTGCTGTGCATAGGCGAGCACCGAGGCAAAGGCTTCCGGGCAACTCGCCTTGAGATGACTGACCTGCAGGCGGACGCCTGTCCGTTTCCCCACCTCAAGGAACTCGTCCGTAGCCTCTTTGACGCCCAGGTTGTGACGAAGATGGGCGGCGACGACGCCATCTGCGCAGGCCACGGGTTCTGCGAAGCGGGCTAACTCTGCGGTGTCCGCATAGCGTCCAGGTACATAGTCCAGCCCAAAGGAGAGGCCGAACGCTCCCTGGTCCAGGCTGTGCTGGAGGGTGCGGAGCATCTCTCGTTCCTCGTCCGGGTTCGGTGGCCTGTCATGGGCGCCATTCATAGCGTGCCAGCGCAGGGAGCCGTGTCCCAGCAGGGTGCAAAGGTTCAGGTTGCTTCCCTTTTTGGTGACCGCCGCAGCATAGCCCTCAAAATCGTCCCAGGCGGGGAAGGCGTGCAGGTAGGCGGTCCGCTGTCGCTCGCTCATCAGGCCGTTTTCGTAGTAGTATTCAATGACCCGAGGCGTAGGACCGGGGAGGATGGAGTGCCCGCAGTTGCCATTGACGGTGGTGGTCACACCCTGTCGCAGGAAAAGCTCATAGAGGCCATCCACGAAACAAACCCATTCCTCGTGAACGTGGGGGTCGATCAGGCCGGGAATGACAAGCTTATTGCTGGCATCAACCACCGTGGCGCCGGGGCTTTCAAGACGTTTTCCCACTGCGCTGACGCGATCTCCTTCCACGAGGACATCTCCTGTAAACGGTGGAGAACCACTGCCATCGACGATCAGGCCATTGCTAAAAAGAATGGTCATGCGCGCCCCCCTTCTAAGCCGCGTAAAAGGATCCGCCCTGAGAATGGGTTTTGCATGACGCCGTTTTCCAGGGTCACCGCGCCATTGACCAGGACCGTGTCCACCCCGGAAGCCATGGTGTCTGGCTTTCTGCAGTCGATCTCTTCCACGGAGGGATAGCTGAAACGCTCCACGTCGATCACCGCGATGTCCGCGTAGTACCCGGGAGTCAGCAGTCCACGTCCGGGGAAGCCAAGGTGCTTTGCCAGCATGGAGGTGTTGCGGCGCACGATCTCATGAAGGGGCACACCGGCTTTCAGGTACATCTGCCAGAAGATGGGCATGGCGCCGCGCCTGAGCAGCTCGTACCACCCGCCCGGATCCTCCGGGTCGCCCATCAGCTCGTCTGATCCAACACAGACGAAGGGATTGTCCATGATGCTTTTAGGATGGGGAAGGGAGGGGAAATCCGGCCGGGAAGGACCTCCCAGATAGAAAGTGTACTGTTTCTCATCAGCAAGCAAGTCAAGAAGGGTGTCGTTGGGGCTTTGCTGGCGTTCCCTTGCGATATCCGTCACGCAGCGCCCTTCCAGCCTGGGATCATCGGAAAGGATGATGAAGATAAGGCTGCGGTCTTCTGGGAAGAAATATGCATCCCGAAGCACGGTGGCCCGTCCCTTCTGTGTTTGCAGTGCAGCCTTGACGCCATGGACGCCCTGGTCAAACAGGCTATCGGAGACTGCCGTGATGAACTGCAGGACCCGGTCTTTGCGGGTCAGGTGTCCGGTTGAAGCCGGGATGGTATCCACCCGAACCCGAAGTCCCGCGTCGGCTGCTGCGCGAACGGCATCGAAGCACTCAGGGCAGACAGGTTTCAGATGAGAAATCTGGATGCGGGCTCCGGTTCTCCTGCCTACCTCGATGAACTCTTCCGTGCAGGGGAGCATGCCGATGTGGTGACGCAGGTGGGCGGCAGCAACGCCGTCGTATTCCCGGATGATGTCCACAACTTGGCACAGTTCGTCCGTGTCTGCATAGCGGCTGGGCACATAGCTGAGGCCAAAGGAGATGCCATAGGCTCCCTGCTCCATGTTGCGGCGCAAAATAGACTCTATTTCGGCCGCTTCCGCCCCTGAGGGCTTGCGGTCATGGGCTCCGTTCATCACAAGCCATCGGAGGGTACCGTGCCCCTGTAGAAAGGCCATGTTCATGTTGCAGCCTTGGTGTCGCCAGAATGCTGTATAGCCTTTGAAATCCTCCCAGGCGGGAAAGCGGACGTTGAATGCCTCCCGCTGGCTATCGCTGATGAGGCCGTTAAGCCAGTAGTAGTCCACAGCTTTGTCACGGGGAGCATTGAACAGGGAATGGCCGCAGTTGCCATTCATGCAGGTGGTCACGCCCTGGCGGATGAACAGCTCCATTCGCCCGTCCAGAAGACAGACGTATTCCTCGTGTACATGAGGGTCGATCAGGCCGGGGATGACGGCTTTTCCGCCTGCATCGATGATTCGCCCAGCCTGGATGCCCAGCTGTGTTCCCACCGCTTCGATTTTATCCCCTGTGACGGCAACTTCTCCCAGGTATCCAGAGCTGCCTGAGCCGTCTACGATGAAACCGTTGGTGATCAGGATATCCGCCATATTCCGTTCCTCTCCCCTTCTGTTTCCAAACCTGCGCAAGAACCAGCAGCATCTTTCCGATGGGAGTCAAGCAGATTTCTGGTTCGTGCAACCGTGCCCGACCGGCAGGCGGAGGGGGATGGGGAGCAGGGCAAGGTCCGCCCGGTTCCGACGGGCACAGTCCCTGTCATCCCCATCCGAGTTCCGGCTGCTGAGGATCCAGCAGCCCCTGGCTCATGTCCAGATTCCCCTCCGATGACGTCTTATGCCTTTTCTCGATCCCCGCACCCCGTTCGGCTGAAAACCGACAAGGGTGCGGGGAGAGGGTTCCCTTGATTTGCTTGGGGCTTATTCTGAAACCTTGTGGATTTTGACCAGGTCCTTGGTGTCACAGACCCCGTAGAGACCGGGTGTCCCGCTCCAGCCTTCGTACTGCAGTTTAGAATAGCCATACGCGTTGGTGCGTACAAAGACGTTGATGGAGGGGAGTTCTTTGACGAAAAGCCTTTGGAATTCAAGCATCATCTCGCGGCGCTTGTCGAAGCTCCCTTCGGTCTTGACGCCTTCAAGCAGCGCGTCGATGTCTTCATTTTTGTACTCCATGAAATTGAGCGTCGCGTCGGAATGGTAGATGGCGTCGAGACCGGTATCCACGTCATCGATGACGCCCCATTCGATATAGTTGATCTCAAATTTCTTGCCCTTGGTGACGATGTCGGTGTAGGTGGCCGGCTCTACAATGGAAAGGGTGATATCGATGCCTGCCTCGGCGCAGTTGGCCTTGAAGATGTTGGCAATGGCGTCGATGTTGTTGGTGTTGTTACGGCAGATGAGGGTGAAGGCCAGCTTCTGGCCGTCCTTTTCACGCACCCCATCGCCGTCGGTATCCACATAACCAGCTGCTTCAAGCAGAGCGTTGGCGGCGTCGATGTCAAAGGCCGGGAAGGTCGCCGCCCCCTCGACCATGACTTTGTAGACAGGAGAGATGGGGGACTCCATTGGCACGCCGCCGCCCTGGATGGCGATGTGAACAAGCGCGTCACGGTCCACCGTGTGCGCGATAGCCTCACGAACCACCTGGTCAGCCAGCAGGGGATTGTTTTTGTAATTGATGGAGAAGTAGCCATAGCCTAAGGAGTTAACCTTGACCAAACCATACTTGTCGGGCTCGGACTCCAGCTGTTGCTGGATGGCCACGCTCAGAGCGCTTGAGCCGCAGTCTACCTCACCGGACTTGATGGCCAGCATAAGGGAGTTGGGGTCTGTGTACACGCGGAGGGTCAGGCCGTCCAGGTACGCGCCCTGCCCGTCATTGGCAAGAGGCCAGTTGGGAACACGAGAGAACTTGTAGTACTCACCTTGCACATACTCATCGAGCTTGAAGGGACCGAAGCCGACAGTGGGGACTTCAAAGTTCGGGAAATCCTCCACGCCCTCAAAGAGGTGCTTGGGCATGATGTCGACCCAGTAGCCGATGAAGGTCATAAAGTTTACCTGGGGCTCTTTTAGATGGTAGCGGGCGGTGAGTTCATCCAGCGCCTCAGCGCTTTCCAGATTGGCGTAATAGTCCGAACCGAAGTTGACGTCCTGAGTGGCGCAGAATTCAGCGGTGAAGGCCAGGTCTTCTGCTGTGAACTTCACGCCATCATGCCAGTAGATTCCATCGTGGATGGTGGCGGTCCAGGTTTTCAAGTCCTCGCTTCCCTCGTAGCCCGAAAGGATATAGGGGACTTTTTCTGCATTCTCGTTGAAGACCAGGAGGGAGGGATAGAGAATGTTGGCGATCAGCGACGCATTCAGATCATTGCTGGTCCAGCCGTTGACGGCGTAGGGCGTGCCGACCATGCCCACTTTCAGTTCTCCTCCGAAGGGGGCATCGTCTGCGAGGGAGGGGAGGGAGAGGGAAAGAAACAGGGTGATGAGAAGCAACAGGGCCAGGATCTTTTTCATGTGCCTACTCTCCTTCTATGGATATGTATGAAGAAACGCAGGGCGTTCCGTCATCGCTCACTATACCCAGACCTGGTCGAGCACCCTGAGGACATTCCCGCCAATAACCCGGGCAATGTCCTCATCGCTGTAGCCATGGGCGACCAGCCAGCGCGGAATGTTGATAGAGGCTTCCGTGGGGTTTTCAAGCCCGCGCACATAAGGGACCTCCTCGTACTCCACGTCCTGGTTGCGCACGTCCTGGATGGACAGGTGGGCAGCGTAGACGTGATGGAGGCCCACATGGTCGCCATAAAGGGAATCAACGCCAAAGGCAGCGTGCTCGATCCCCAGAAGGTTGACCACGTACTCGAAATGCTCCATGACAGAGTCGATATCGTGGGTGTTATGGGTTTTAGACATGGTGGTATGTGGAGCTGCCTCGATGCAGACGACCCCACCCCTATCCGCCACTTCCTTCATGACATCGTCGTTAAAGAGCCGTTTTGAGTTCCAGACGCTCCGGGCGCCCACATGGGTCATGAGGATGGGCTTGTTACTAGCGACGGCTGTGTCAAAGGCTGTTTTATGTCCGCAATGGGAGACATCGACCAGCATGCCAACCTGATTCATGCGGCGAACAGCCTCCTTTCCAAACTTGGTCAAGCCGCCATCGGCATCTTCCTTTAGACCGTTGCCCAGAGCGTTGGATTCCGAGTACGTAATGCCCATGACGCGCACGCCGAAGCCATGGAGGATGTCGATGCGGTCAAGCTCGTTCTCGATGGGGGTGGCGCATTCCAGCACCGGGACCCAAGCGATGCGGCCTTCCGCCTTAGCCCGATGGATGTCAGCTACGTTTCGACACTGGATGAGGAAATCCTGTTGGTGCAGGTCGCACAGGCGCATGCCCAGGTCATGCAGGACGTCCGTCCACTTCCAGCCATTTTTGCTGGTGATGTTGCAGGAGCCGTCCATCAGGTTGTCAAAGACGCAGTCTATATAGCTTTCAGCCAACGCGTCATAGGCGCAAAACTCCCGCCCAGCGTTGTGGTAGGCTTTGCTATCGCGCATATCTTCGGTGAAATAACAGGGATGCTCGTGGGTGGCAATGACCACATTGTTCGCTACGATTTGCAGGACGCGGTCTTCCTGCGCCTGTTCCTGCAGGGGATACAGGGTGCGGCCCGCCCAGTCCCACTTGGCTAACTTGAAGACAGGGTAGTCCGTTCCCGGAGTCAGGTAGTCAAATGCCTTGTAGCCTTTATACGCCTTTTTGATCATCGCAGGGTTCTCCTTTTTCTGACCGCCCTTGGGCGGGAATCAACGGGTCTTAGGGTTGAGCGTATCGTTGATGGCGTTCCCAAGAATGTTGAAGCTGACCACATACAGCGTGATCGCAGCACTTGGGAACAGCCACCACCAGGTGGGATTGGGCGTCTTCACCAGGGCGCCTGTGTCCCATGCCTTTTTAAGGATCAGACCCCAGCTCCAGGTGTTGGGGTCGCCCAAACCCAGGAAACTCAGACCAGATTCGCTGAGCACGGCTGTGGCCATGACGATGGTCAGGTTGACCATGACGGGACCGATGATGTTGAGTAGAACGTGTCTAAACAGGATCGTCCGTCGGGGCACTCCCAGGCTGCGGGATACCTCGATGAAGGGCATTTCCGCTGTGCGCAGGGTTGCATTCCTGGCGACTCGCGCCAGGCTCGGCCAGGATAGGATTCCGATGGCGATGCCAACGTTGGTCACCGAGGCGCCTGCGATGGCAGCGATGACAATCATGAGTGGCATCATGGGGATGGTCATGAAGACCTCGATGATGGCGTCGATGACAGCCCCGGTGCGACCCCTGAAATAGCCGCTGATCAAGCCCAGAGGGATTCCGATGAGCGCTGCGCAGAGGACAGCCATGGCGGAGACGTAGACCGACGTGCGGGCGCCCCATACAACCTCACTGAAGATATCAAGACCCAGGTTATCCGTGCCCATCCAGTGAAGGCTGCTGGGCGGGGCTTCGATGTTGCGCCCATAGCCCTTGGGGTAACTGGCGATCAGGGGAGCAAAAAGCCCGGTGAGGATGATCAGCAACACGACACACATGCCGACCATTCCCATGCGGTTTCTGCGGAAGGCTTGAAAGAAGCTCCTCTGTCTCATATTTCTGCGCCCCCCAGCTTCACCCTTGGATCAATCCAGGCGAGCACCAGGTCGGTAAGGATGTTGATCAAAACCGTTGTTGCGGACAGGAAGAGGAAGGCTCCCTGGAGCACAGGGTAATCCAGAGATGAAACGCTGTCGTAGATCAGCCTGCCGATCCCCGGCCACGAGTAGATGCTCTCTGTCATGATGGCGCCTCCCATCAGGTTTGAGATCATGATACCGGTGGCTGTGATGGTGGGAATCATGGCGTTTTTAAGCGCGTGCCTGCGTACCACATAGCGCTCGTCCCAGCCCTTGGCATAGGCGGTCCGGATATAGTCTTCCTTCTGTACGTCAATCATGCTGTTGCGCGTGTAGAGAATGATGGAGGTACAGTTGCCAATGAGCAGCGTGAAGGTGGGGAGAATCGCGTGGCGCAGCACATCCGCAATAAAGGCCATTCCCTTCATGGGAGGGGGGGTGTACGCCCCGCCGGTAGGGAGCGCGCGCAGAAGGTAGCCAAAAAGGTAGAGGAGGGCGAAAGACAGAAATGGAATGAAGAGGGAGATACCCGTCATCGTCACCACGTTGACGGCGCGATCAAAGAGGCTGTTGCGTTTCCTGGCTGCCCGAACCCCCACGGGAATGCCAATGAGCAGGGCGAATGTGACGCTGAGGCTGAGCAGAAGCAGCGTCCAGGGCAGTTTTTGCATGAGGGTGGCGATGACCGGAACCCGGTTTTTGAAAGAGAAGCCCAGGTTTCCCTGCAGAAGCTGTGCCAGGTAGATGAAATACTGGCTGAGAAGAGGCTTGTCCAGCCCGTACTGCGCCGTCATCCTGGTGATGGTTTCCTCGCTCATCTTGGGGTCAATCATCATGCTGACCGGATCCGCTGGAATGAGGCGCAGCAGAAAAAACGTCAGGGTGACGGAGATGAATACCGTGAGCAAACCCCGGAAGGCCCGGTGCAGGACGTATTTACCCATGGTCAACCCTCCCCGACATCGAAATGGCAACGGACACTGTGCCCCGGGGACACTTCCCTCAAGTCCGGATGGATTTGCCGACACCGATCTGCCGCCATGTAGCAGCGGCTTGAGAAACGACAGCCGGCGGGCAGGTCCAGGGGGCTGGGAATGTCACCCTGCAGGAGGATGCGTTTCCTGCGGACGCGGGGATCTGGGTCCGGGATGGCGGAGACCAACGCCTTTGTGTAGGGGTGGGCGGCTTTCAAAAAGAGGTCCTTTGCCGGCGCCAGCTCCATGATCTCGCCCAGGTACATGACGATGATGGTGTCGCTGACGTATCTCACCACAGCCAGATCATGGCTGATGAAGATGTAGGTAAGGCGAAATTCGTCTTTGAGTCGCCCAAACAGGTTGAGGACCTGTGCCTGAACCGAAACATCCAGGGCGCTGACGGCTTCGTCGCAGATGATAAGCCGTGGTTCGCTGACCAGCGCCCGGGCGATGTTGATGCGCTGGTGCTGGCCGCCCGAAAACTCGTGCGGAAAACGGTTGGCCATGCTGCGCTGCAGCCCGACATGTTCAAACATGTCGCCCGCTTTGGCCGCGGCCTGGCCCCGGGACTGGCGAAGCCCATGGACTCGCAGAGGCTCAGCTACGGAGTACCCTACCTTGATACGGGGGTTGAGTGAGGCGCAGGGATCCTGAAAGACCATTTGCACGTCTTTGCGCAGAAACGCGCAGTCTTTCTCCTTCAGGGGGAGGATGTCCCGCCCCTTGTAGAGAACCTGGCCTGAGGTGGCCGGAATGAGCTTCATCAGCAGCCGTGCCAGGGTGGATTTGCCTGAACCGCTTTCTCCTACGATGCCCAGGGTTTGACCCTGATGCAGGTCAAAGCTTACGTCGTCCACGGCGTGCAGGAAAACCGGCTTTGAAAACCAGTAGTTGCTGATGTTAAAGCGTTTGCTCAGGCCCCGCACCTGGAGCAGCAGGCTGCTGTCCGTCATATCATGACCTCCTCGTAGAGGTAGCAGGCCACATGGTGCTCCTCATTCAGGATGCAGCGGTGGGGCTTCCTTTCGGAACAACGTGGCTGCGCGTACTCGCAGCGCTCGGCGAAGCGGCAGCCTGGGCCGAAATTCTCCGCTGAGGGAACCACGCCCGGGATATTGTAAAGAACGTTGTCCACGGAACTGAGGCTGGGCAGGGCTTTGAGCAGTCCCCGGGTGTAGGGGTGGGCTGGATGCAGAAAAACCTCGGGTACTGTTCCCGCTTCTACGATCTGGCCTGCGTACATGACCGTCACTTCATCGCAGACTTCGGCGACAATGCCCAGATTGTGGGTGATAAACATCAAAGAGCCGTCCGCCTTCAAACGAATCATCAGATCGAGCACCTGTGCCTGGATGGTGACATCAAGGGCTGTAGTGGCTTCGTCGGCGATCAGAAGCCCGGGGGAGCAGGCGATGGCCATGGCGATCATCGTCCGCTGCCGCATCCCTCCGGAGAACTGAAAAGGATAGTTTTTCACCCGCTCTTCCGGATGGGGGATGCCCACCTTCTGAAGAAGGGAAAGGGTCTTTTCGCGGACTTGTCTGTCCGAGTCCTTTGGGTTGTGCCTGCGGAGGGCCTCGTCAATCTGAAAACCGATGCTAAGCACGGGATTAAGGCAGGACATGGGGTCCTGGAAGATCATGGCTACGTCTCGACCGCGAATGCGTTGCATTTCCTGTTCAGTTTTGTCGTAGAGACTCTCTCCCCGGAGAAGGACTCTGCCACCGGCGACCTTGGCGGCCTGGGGAAGAAGACGCATGACCGCAAGGCTGGTGATGGACTTTCCACAGCCCGACTCACCGACGATCCCCAGCGCCTTGCCCTCAGGCAGCGTAAAGGAGATATCATCCAGCAGGTTGAAGCGTCTGCCCTCCTCATCCTGCAGGTCCAACCTGAATTGATCGAAGCGGAGGATATCGCTCATGGTGTAGACCCTTCTCTCAAGGCTTGTACGGAAACACGGCGCAGGCTTGTGCGTGGCACACAGAAATCAGCATTCTCTCTTCGTTGCATGGTCATGCATACAACATACACGACATCTTAGTTGCGGTAAGGGATTTTTGTCAAATCGTTTCTCTGAGGCATAGTCTATATGTGATGGCGGATTTGGGGCGATTTATCCCGCTTTAAACCGACGGAAGGGGGGCAGTGTTTTTGTATTGTTTTCTGCGGGCGCGCAGCAAAGTACTGCGGAGGCCTCGGCGCTTCATCCCAGATGGCTTATAAGTATACACAAGCGATGCTGTGAATGTGGCGATGGGACCCTCACAAACCTTAAAAGGCGGAAGTGTCCGGGGGGAATGCCTCGGCCTTTCATGGAGATGAAGATGCAGGTCATGGATCACACGGCGGATCTCATCCCGACGCTCTGTCGGACCACTTCATGTTTACGTTCCTGTTGATGTCCGGGGTATAAGTGGCTATCCTGAGAGGAGAAATCCTGTGAAGTTCGATGCGTGTCGCGACTGGGCAGTAGACAAACCCGGATGAGTGTCGACAAACAGGCTCACACAAGGAGGGATAACATGCAGCAAACCTGTAGGGGCCGCACAGCGGAACTTGAACAGCTTACCGATATCGTCAGCAGATTTACAGCCCTGATCGGGAAAGTCCTGCCTGATGACGTAACCGCAAAACTCAGGCAGCTGGCGGAGGAGGAGACGTCACCTCTGGCCAGGATGATCTATGCTACCATGGAGGAAAATCAGAGGCTTGCTGCGGAACTGAACCGGCCTTCCTGCCAGGACACGGGGCAGATCCAGATCTTTGCGGAGGTCGGTGCTCGTTTCCCCTACATGGATGCGCTTGCGGAAGTACTGAACGAGGCGGTTGTCCGTGCCACCACTAAGGCGCCTTTGCGCCTGAACGCGGTGGAACCCTTTGACGAATACAACACTGGAACCAATACCGGCACGCGCTCACCGTGGGTTTTCTGGGACATCTCTCCGGACAGCGACGAGCTGAAGCTTCACATCTATATGGCCGGCGGAGGCTGTTCCCTGCCTGGGCAGGGAAAGACCCTGATGCCTGGAGAAGGCTATGAGGGCGCAATCCGGTTTGTGTTGGATATCATGACCTCCTATGGCCCAAACGCCTGTCCCCCGCTGCTGGTGGGCGTGGGCATCGGCACATCCATTGATTCAGCCGCCTACCTATCCAAACTGGCTCTGATGCGCCCCGTGGGCAGTTCAAATCCAAACCCTAAGGCAGCACAGCTGGAAAAGGACCTGACAGAGGCCATCGACTTCATCGGCCTGGGGCCGCAGGGTCTGACAGGCCAAAAGTCCGTCATGGGCGTCCACATCGAACACGCCGCCCGTCACCCCTCCGTGATCTCCGTTGCGGTTAGCACAGGGTGCTGGTCTCACCGCCGCGGTACGATCCTCATCCATTCGGACCTGAGTTATGAACTGTTGTCACATAAGGAGGCCCAGCTATGAAGAAGATCATCACCACGCCTGTATCCGGAGAAGACTTAAAAGACATCCGCATCGGCGACGTGATCTGGCTGAGCGGGCATATTGTCACCTGTCGCGATGTAGCCCACCGAAGGCGGATTGAATACGGGCGCGCATTGCCTGTGGACCTGCGCAACGGCGCTATCTTTCATGCAGGGCCCATTACGCGCGAGATCCGGGACCGACCGGGGAGGTACGAGATGATCTCCATCGGGCCCACCACCAGCATGCGCATGGAGAGGTTTGAAAAGGAATTCATAGAAAAAACCGGTGTCCGTGTGATCGTCGGCAAGGGGGGCATGGGCAGCAAGACGGCGGAGGGGTGCCGTGAGTTCGCGGCGATCCACTGCGTGTTTCCCGCCGGAAACGCAGTGATCGCGGCTGTACAGGTGGAGGAAATCGAGGAGGTATACTGGCTGGATCTGGGGATGCCAGAAGCGCTTTGGTATTGCCGGGTGAGGGAATTTGGGCCGCTGATCGTCTCTATTGATACGGAGGGGAACAATCTCTTTGAGCAAAACAAGCTCGCGTTCAACCAGAAAAAAGACAGGGCGCTGGAGGAACTGTACCAGAAGGTACGCTTCATCAAGTAGGCTTTTATGGGGCGACAGGGAGGGATGTCGAGAGGGGTTGCCACTTCTTTCGTGGGGTCCCTCCCCCTGCTTCGGTATCTGTAGCCTCAGGCAGGTTCACAGCTCTGGCGCGACGTGAAGCATAGCGAAAGCCATCCTCTTTCCTCGCATAGACTCTCGTCCTGCGCGCGATCTGGCTATCGACAGACAGAGGCGCCCTGGCAGCACTGCAAAGCAACAAAGGGGTGTATACCCCTTTCTCTATAGCTGGTGATGGCGCTTAAAAAAAATCCCTTTGCATGTGCCACCTTAAGCAGGTTCGGAGACTGGTTTTCTGTTGCTTTGATGGCCTTCGCCGGGTTTTAGACAGAGCGGTATACCGGCCCCGCTCAGCGATCTGATGCAGCTCGACCACAGCATCCGGTTGTCTATCCGATCGTGGACTGCATCATCCGATTCTTCCGTCAACAGGAGCGCCTCAACGATGACAGGGACCGGAAGATTCAGCCGGGTTGTGGGCTTGTCACCGCATTGCAGCGGAAACGCTCTCCGCTGACCTGCGGAGAAGCGATCCAAGGCAAACACTCAGCCCAGCGCTTCTTTCATATCCTCGGATTGCGTTTGGCGAAGCGATGCTGTGCTTCGAAAGGGATCTGAGGGTCCCTCTTCGTTCTGTCACTTCCCTGGTTCGCGTGTATATTGTACGGAGCTTGTTGTGCCATGCACAGATGAATTTGTGACGTGCAATACCCGGAGCACAGACTGGGGATGGGGGCTGCGAACCGCCCGATTTTTCCTCAAGTTGATGCGCCGCCCTGCGCCAAGCAGCGGCGCTGAAACCCTGTACAGGGGCTCTCTCTCAGGCGCCTTTCCGCTTTCGTCATGCGGACACAGAGAAGGTCTCGATGTGATAACATGAATCCTCATCCATACTCTGACCCGGGCCGCAGCGCGGAAATCCACGAGAGGAGGAAGGGACATGATTGTCGATTGGATGGAGCAGGCAGTGCTTTACAAGGGGCTTGACCCGAGGATCGACTCCGGGCTTCGGGCTCTTGAAGATTTGGAAAGGCTCAGCCAGGAACCCGGCTGGCATGTCACGCCGGACGGGCTTTGCTACCTGGTCCAGGAGTTGATGACTTCAGCGCCTGACCTGAGCCGCTGGGAGACACACCGTCGCCATACGGACATACAGTATATCCTTGAGGGTGAGGAATCTTTCGGTTATGCCTACAGGCCTCTGTTGAGCGTACGGACACAGGACTATGACGCTGAAGAAGACATCGAGTTCTTTGCGGGGACGGGAGAGTTTGTTGTCCTGAAGCCGGGCATGTTTGCCATTCAGTTTCCCCACGATGCGCACTTGCCGGGGTGCCAAACCGACACACCCCGCCGGCTCAGGCGTGGGGTGATCAAGATCCCCTGGGCTTGAAAGCAGGGAAGGGAGCTTGTAGACAGCTTCTGCTCCGCATATACTCTTTTCAAGGGAGAAAGAGGAGGGTAGGGGATGGAAATCAATGTAAAAAAAGCGGAGCGCTGCCTGAGGGTGGGAGTTCTTGGCTGTGGGACCATCAGTCAGGCAGCGCACTTCATCTCTGCGACCAAGGCCAGCAATGTGGAGCTGACGGCGATCTGCGACGTATCTGAAGAGCTTGTGCAAAAAATGACAGCAGTCTATTCGCCAAAGCGCAGTTACACAGACTATGATGAAATGCTGGCAGACCCGGAGGTGGAGGCTGTTGTCATTGGCATAGGAGACCAGTTTCATACAAGCTGCGCGAAGGCTGCGCTGCTTGCCGGCAAGCACGTGCTGGTGGAAAAACCCTTTGGGGTGGACATCGCGGAGTGCGATGAAGTGGGCTGCCTGGCGAAGGAAAAGGGGCTTACCCTGCAGGTCGGTTTCATGAAACGCTTTGACGGAGGCCTTCAGTTTGCGCGGGATTTTGTAAGAGACGAGATCGGCGAGGTGAGTACCTACAAAGGCTGGTACTGTGATAGCACCGGTCGCTATACGCTATGTGACAATGTGATGCCACCCCTGTACGCGAGCGGATCCATGAAAAAGCCGCCCGGAAACCCCAAAGCCGTCCTGGACCGCTATTATCTGTTGGCGCACGGCAGCCATCTGTTTGACACAGCGCGTTTTATGCTGGGCGAGATCGAAAGCCTGGAAGCGAAACGCGTGATAAAGGGCAATCTGTATTCCTGGCTGATCCTCTGTGAATTTGTCAGCGGTGCCATCGGCTGCCTGGATTTGACAGTGGCTGTGCGGGCTGACTGGCATGAAGGCCTTGAGATCTATGGCACGCAGGGAACGGTCTACGCGAAAACATATAATCCCTGGGTGCTTCTGTCCTCTGAAGTGGAGTGCTGGAAGGAGGAAACCCGTGTGGCATTGAAACCCTATGCGGCGGACGGACACAGCTATCGCCGACAGATGGAGTCCTTTGCGGATGTCATCTTACACGGCGCTGAGCAGACCGGGGCGGACGCGGAGGATGGCACCGCGGCTCTGCGAGCCATCATCGCGACGTATCATTCGTCTTGTGAGGGAGGCAGGCGCATCCGCCTCAAGGACGTGAAAGGCGGTATCTGAATGGAGATCGGGGTTTTTTCACGCACCTTTGAAGGATCCGCACGAGAAGTGTTTGGAGCCATCCGGGCACAGGGTCTCCGGCATACCCACTTGAACCTGCTGACCGCCGGCATGGAGACGATGCCCAGGCATGTAGACGAGAAGGCCCTAAAGGCACTGCGGAACAGCGCTGCGGAACATGGCCTGATCCTGGACGGGTTGTCCGGTACGTTTAATATGATCGCGCCGTACAGGGAGGAAAGGGAGGACGGTATCGAGCGGTTTCGGACGCTTTGCCACATTGCCTGCCTGCTCGAAACACCAATGATTTCCTTGTGTACAGGTTCCAGGAGCCCCCAAGGCAAGTGGACCTGGGATGAGCGCAACCTCCTGCCTGACGCCTGGGAGGATCTGTTGCGCACAACCGAGCGGATCCTGCCGCTTGCGGAGCAGTATGACCTGATCCTCGGCGTTGAACCGGAGACCGCCAATGTGATCAACACGCCACAGCGCGCGCGGCTCTACCTGGACGCCTTTGGAAGCCGGCACCTTAAAATCATCATGGATGGCGCTAACCTCTTCCTGCCAGGCAGTATCGCACGTATGAAAGAGGTATTGGACGAAGCCTTCGACCTTTTAGGGGGAGAGATCATTCAGGCGCACGCGAAGGACCTGGCTGCGGGCGAAGGCGGTGGCTTTGTGGCTCCAGGCGAGGGCGTGCTGGATTACAGGTACTATGTAAACCTGCTGGCCCGTCATGGCTATCGAGGGCCGCTGATGATGCACGGGCTTACGGAGACGCAGGTAAAAGCCAGCGTGACATTTTTGAGAGGAGTGCTGTCGGATGCCTGAATTCGTTCATCGGGGGATCAAGCTCAAGTATATGGACCGGGGAAGGGGGAGGCCCTTTTTTTTCATACACGGATTGGGTGGAGGCATCGCCCAGGTGCGATTGGCGGTCGACGCGGTCGAGGGGGTGCGCTTGATTGCGCCGGAGATGCAGGGCCACGGTGGCAGCGGGGTCCGTTGGGAGGATTACGGGTTTTCTTCGCTGGCGGATGACGTCATCGCGCTGGCGGACCATCTGGGCATTCCCAGCTTCTGCCTGGGGGGCATCTCCATGGGCGCCGCAGTCAGCCTGAACCTGGCGCTGCGTTTTCCTGACCGTGTGCAGGGGCTTGCCCTTGTGCGCCCAGCGTGGACAGACGGGCCCATGAAGCCGGAGGTCAGGGACCTGTTTGAACTCCTTGCCCGGTACCTTAAACGGAGGGACGAGGAGGGCTTCCTGGCCACACCGGAGTATGCGCACCTGAAAGCGATCTCAGCTTACGCTGCGGAAGCGTTCTCGGGGAATTTCCGTAACGAGGTTTCCCTGCGAAACTATCGAAAATTTATCCTGCTGCCTGCTCAAGCACCTTTTGATGACCTTGGAATGCTACAGGGCATCGCGATGCCTGTCGATGTGATTGCCTGCAAAAATGACCTGATGCACCCCTTTGAGTATGGGGAAATCCTGGCGCGTCACATTCCGGGGGCACGGCTTTTTGAGATTCCTGACAAGGATGCAGATCCGCAGGGGCACAGGGACGCGCTCAATGTCCGCCTGCAGGCCTGTCTGAAGGAGCGCTTGAGCGCATGAGAGCAGCTTGGGGTGTGGATATAGGAGGGACATCCATCAAGATAGGCCTGGTGGACGAGGGGGGCAACCTTGTCCTCCGCCGGGAGACGCGCACAAGAACCGAGGAGGGTGGCAGGCGCATCCTTTCGGATATCGCAGAGATCATTGCGGAGGAGAACATCTCTCTCTACGATATCCTGGGCATTGGCCTGGCTGTGCCGGGGCCCGTGGCGGAGGACGGACGGATCAACCGTTGCCTGAACCTGGGTTGGGACCGCGTGGATGCGGGGGCGGAGCTCAAGTCGCTCACGGGGTGGCCTGTTCAAGTGGGAAACGATGGCTCCATGGCAGCGGTCGGTGAAATGTGGAAGGGTAGCGCTCGGGGCTTTCTGGACTTTGTGATGGTGACCCTCGGTACCGGCATCGGCGGGGGCGTTGTGATTCACGGGCGTCCGCTGATAGGGCGTGGGGGATCGGCGGGAGAAATCGGCCATATCCTCGTCAATCCGGACGAATCACAGCCCTGCGTGTGTGGGAACTATGGATGCATGGAGCAGTATGCCTCCGCGCGGGCGCTGGCAGAGAGAACCCTGGACCGCCTGCGCAGCCATCCGGAGGAGAAGACCTTGCTCTGTCCCCAAGGGTTGACAGCCCGGGAGGTTGCGATGGCAGCGCAGGCGGGAGACCCTCTGGGAATCAGAATGCTGGACCTGGCTGCGGAAGCTCTGGGCAGAGGCCTTGGTATCCTGGGCACCATCATCGACCCGCAGCTCTTTGTCATTGGCGGCGGCATGTCGCAGGCGGGAGAAGTCCTGTTGCGGCGCGTCAGGGAAGCCTACAAGCGCCATGCGTTCCATGCAGCTGTCGGAACGCCGTTTTCGCAGGCGGAGCTTGGAAACGACGCGGCCATTTATGGCTGCGCGCGGAACGTCCTTTTTCCCGGATAGAGCCCCTCTATGCTTGTAAGGAAGGACGGAAGAGGCCTGGCAGTTGAGAGCACAGGGGGAGCAAAGGAAGGGGCTTTTGCAAAAAGCGGGCTGGCCAAAGAAAAATGCTTGATTTTTGCGTCGGTGTATCGTATCATCGCGGACAGTGAGACGTACACACGACCGGACGGGCCTTTTTGACAGCCGCGTGGCATTGTTCAAAGACCGAGCTGGGGGCCGTAGAGAAGGGCATGCAGTGTAACGCGCCCTCTTTGTCGGAAACCACAGTCCCGTCCCGGAACTGAGTATCCTCATTTTTTGAGAGGAGGACTCCGGGTTGTCTGAGGAAAACGCCACGGCGCAGGAGAACGGGTTCGTCCTTGAGTTTCGCAACATCAGCAAGGCTTTTCCCGGCGTGCGTGCGCTGAAGGACGTCAGCTTTGGCGTAAAGCCCGGCTGCGTGCATGTACTCATCGGGGAGAATGGCGCCGGCAAGTCTACGCTGCTGAAGATTATTAATGCGCTGTACCGGGCCGATGCGGGGGAGATCATCTATGATGGAAAGCCATTAAACATCAGCGGACCGGCTGACGCGTTGCGCATGGGTATCTCGATGATCTATCAGGAACTCAACATCATTCCTGAAATGACAGTATTGCAGAACCTTTTTTTAGGGCGGGAACTCATGACCGCACGGGGTACGATCGACGACAGGGCGATGAGGCGCCAGGCTGAAAGTGATCTTGAGCAGCAGGGTCTGCGGTTTAACCTGAGTACCAAAATGAAAAACCTGTCGGTTGCCGAAGCCCAAATGCTGGAAATTGTGAAAGCGATCTCGGTCAACGCCAAAGTCATCCTGATGGATGAACCTACCTCCTCGCTGACAGAAAACGAAGTCAAATTTCTTTTTAGAAAGATCCGTGAACTGAAGGATGCCGGTATCACGGTGATCTACATTAGCCATAAAATGGACGAGGTCTTCCAGGTGGGAGACACGATTACGGTGCTCCGTGACGGGGAGCATATCGGCACGATGCCGGCCTGCGAAACGGACATCCCACAGGTCATCGAGATGATGGTCGGACGTAAAATGGTTGAAGTCTACCCTGAACAGAAAGCGCGGATCGGTGATGTGGTCCTGAGAGTAAAGGACTTCAGCCGCCGTGGGGTTTTCAGGGATATCAGCTTCGACCTGCGCAGCGGCGAGATCCTCGGCGTATCCGGCCTGATCGGAGCCGGGCGCACAGAGATCGCCCGTGCCATCATGGGCATGGACCCAAGGGATACAGGAGAAATAGAGATTTTCGGCGAGCAAGTGGAGATCCGAACGGTCAACAATGCCATCTCTCACGGTTTGATTCTGGTTCCGGAGGACCGGCGCAGGCAGGGGCTGAATCTGATTGCGTCTGTGTCGGACAATGTCTCCCTGGTTTCGCTCCAGCATGTCTTTGGCAGCGCCTTCCTGAAGCGCAAGGGCATCCGTGCCCTGGTCTCCCGCATGGTGGATGAGCTGCGCATCAAGGCGCCATCGCACACGACCAAGCTTGAAAAGCTTTCAGGAGGCAACCAGCAAAAGACGGTGCTGGGAAAATGGCTGTCGGTCAGCCCGCGGATTCTGATCATGGACGAGCCTACCCGCGGCATCGACGTGGGCACAAAGTATGAGATCTACAAGCTGATGCGCGAGAAATGCGAGCAAGGGAACGCCATCCTCCTCATCGACTCCGATCTGGAGGAACTGATAGGGATGAGCGACCGGGTGCTGGTCATCCGCGAGGGAACGATTGCCGGAGAACTAGCCGGCTCACAGATCAACGCAAGCGCCATCATGCGCCTGGCGGCCGTAGGAGGGTCAAGGAATGAAGCGCAACCTGCCTGAGAAGAGGTTCTCCTTCCTGGAACTGTATTCCAGGGTAGGCATCGTGCTGGTCATGGCGGCCTTCATTATCATCTTTGCCCTGATGTCGCCGGTGTTCCTTTCCAAAGCCAATATTTTTAACGTGTTGACCCAGGCGTCTGTGGTCACGATCATCGGTTGCGGTATCACGCTGCTGATCATCACGGGCAATACCGACCTGTCGGCGGGCTCGATGGTTGCTCTGGGCGGTTGCATTTCAATGGGTACCTTCAAGAACCTGACCCAAAACTCCGGCATGGGAGACTTGCCGGCGACACTACTGTCCATCCTGCTAGGCATTTTGACTTGCATTGCGATGTACGGAATGGCGGCCCTGATCATCACCAAACTGCGTGCGCCCGCCTTTATTGTGACGCTCGCTGTCAGCACGGCAGCGCGGGGGCTTGCGCTGATGTATACGCGAGCCCGGGTCATCAAGCAGATCGGAAACATCGTAATACTGGGCCAGGGCAAGCTGTTCGGACTGGTTCCTTACCCCATTCTCTTTATGATTGTCTTTGTGATCATTACCTGGGTCCTGCTGAGCCGCACCCGCATGGGCCGCTACCTGTACGCGGTGGGAGGCAACATGGAGTCGGCGAAAGCCGCGGGCATTAACGTGGACCGGGCTGTAATCAAGGCGTACCTGTTTCACGCTCTGTGTGTTGGGATTGCGGGGACGCTGTTTATGGCGCGCCTCAACTCGGCGCAGCCCGCTGAGGGCGTAGGGCTGGAGTTTGATGCGATCACGGGCGCTATCATCGGCGGCGCTTCGCTGGCGGGGGGCCTTGGCAGCTCCACGGGAACGGTGGTTGGCTGCATGGTGATCACGATGATCGCGAACATCCTGACATTGTTGCGCGTCCAATCCTACTATCAGCAGATCATCACAGGCCTTATCATTGTGGCGGCTGTGGTGGTGGACGTGCTGACCAAGGGTGGAAGGCGCAAATAATCCGGCAACTGCGCGCTTGATCGCGCGATGCAAATATCAATACGGAGGTACCCCATGAAAAGACTGCTTGCAGCTCTGTTGACCCTCGTGCTTGTGCTGTCGCTTTCCCCGGTCTTTGCACAGACGGCGCTGCCCCGCGTAGCCTTCATCGTCAAGGGCTACAGCGACACCTACTGCTACCTGGTCGGTGAACTGTTTGAGAAGTATGCCCAGGAAACCTATGCTGACCTGTATGAAGTGGACATGTTTGATGGTGAGATCAGCAACGAGGTGATCAACAACCTCATCGATACCTGCGTGGCAAACGCATATGACGTCATTATCTTTCAGCAGAACGATCCTGACACCCCCGTGCCCAATGTGAAGGCTGCTGTGGAAGCCGGTGTAAAGGTGATCGTCACGGTTGGCTCTGTCAACGATGACGGGGAGTCCTACTACCTGGATGCCAACCCCGTTCAGCAGGGCTCTCTGTTGAGTACCTACGCTATTGAGCAGGGCGTCGTCAAAGAAGGCACCAAGGTCGCGTTGCTTCGTGGCATTGACGGCACCTTCCACGCGGATGGGCGCCATGAGGGCTTCATCAATGACCTGACCGCCGTCAAGGCAGACATCGTTGACGACCAGACCGCCAATTGGAGCACCTCGCAGGCCCTGCCCATTGTAGAAGGCTGGCTGATTTCCAACCCGGAGATTGAGGTGATCTTCGCCGCGAACGACGACATGGCCCTGGGTGCCATTCAGGCCATGAAAAACGCAGAACGGCTGGATATTAAGGTCTACTCTGTTGATGCCAACGAGCTGGGCTGTCAGGCGCTGATTGACGGATATCTTACCGCGACTGTTGCGCAGGACACCTTCGGCTATGCGCACGGGGCTGCGGACTATGCCGCCAAGCTGGTCAAGGGCGAGTCGGTGGAGAGCGTACGGCTGAATTCCGTGCTCATTCTGCCTGAAGAAGTGGATGAAATCCTGCTGACCGTGCACGGCTACACCCCTGAAGAAGTCCAGGCACTGTACAAGTAGTCAGGAAGACCTCCTGCCAAACGAAGAAGGCGCCCCGCATGCGGGGCGCCTTTTTAGGGGTGTGAAGCAGGCATCTATTGTCTTTCGACTCGAAACCCCTTCCCCGGTCAGCTACAAACGTATTTTGTCTTTCAGGCTGTCCTTTTCGAAAATCATGGATTCCTGCAGGGGCATCGAGACCCCCTGTTCATTGTCCCTTGCGCGGACATACATGGCATGAGCGATCGCCACATCCACATAGGCCAGCCCAACGGCGTTAAAGTAGATGAACTCGTCGTCCCGTTCGCGGCCGGGCTTTGACCCGTCAAGGATATCTACCAGGTTGCCATGGATGTTTTCGTCTTGGATCTCGCCGGCTTTGTAGGCGCGGCTGATGGTTTGCGTCCGGTGCTTGACGGTTTCCCAGTCGTCACAGACGATTTTGTCTGCAAGTTTCGGGACTGCGAACTCATCCTCCCAGCCCCCGATATGGCTGTAGAAGGCACCCTTTTTGATCCATGCTGCCTTCAGGAGAGGGGCCTGGGCACTGGTTGCCGTGACCATGATGTCGGCGTCAATTACAGCATCGCGCAGCACCGTATGGCAGGGAATGAACTCCATTTTCCCAAGCAGTGGCTGCATCTGAGAGATAAAGTCCCGTTCCTCACTGGAGGCCTTGGAGGCGACATAGCAACGCCTGAGTCCTGGGCGGACAGACTTCATCCCCAGAAGGTGCAGTTTGGCTTGTTCACCGGCGCCGATAAAACCAATGGACGAGGCATCCTTGCGGGCAAGGCTTTCCGCGGCCAGAGCGCCCATGGCGGCTACGCGCATGTTGGAGCACAGCGTGCCATCCATGACACAGACCGGGTAACCCTTTTCGATCTCTGAAAGGACCATGATAGCAGACAAATTCTGTGAGCCGTACTTGGCCGGGTTTCCAGGAAACACGGACACCCATTTGACCCCACAGATTTTTTCGTCAAGCAAGGTCGCCGGCAGACAGTTGATCCGGTCCTGGGTCTCTTCATTGAAGATCTGCACGATTTTTTCGGGAAACAGGATGCGCTTTTCGCGGTAGCGCAACTGGCTGGTACGCGCAGCTTCAATGGCCATCGGCAGATCGAAGGCACCGGCGTCAATCAGTGCCTCCTGGGAGAGATACAGAAACCTGATGGAGTGGTCGTTCATGTTTTGCGGCCCCTTTCGTATACGATGTCTCCATTGATCAGCGTCATCAGGCACTGCGACCGGACATCCATGGGCGCCCCGGAGAACACCGCAATATCCGCGTCCAGGCCGGGCCGCAGCGCTCCGACACGGCTGTCAATGCCGGAGATTTCCGCAGCTTTGGAGGTGATGGAAGCAAGCGCGGCTTCTTCTGGAAGGCCTTCCATACAGGCAAGTGCCGCGTTCACTCGAAGCATTTCCACCGGATTTTCGTAATAGTCAGTGCAGATCGCAAAAGGAATCCCCTGCTCATAGAGGAGACGTGGCAACTCCAAGCGGCGGGAGTGAGCCAGCTCGCGCTTTCTGCTGTAGCCAAGCAGGGGGCCTGCGATGACCCCCTTCAGGCCCCGAGTCAGGGATTGTTGAAGCAGATGGGGGATCAGGTATCCTTCCGTACAGTGATCCAGTGTGTAGCGGAGCCTGAACTCCTGCGCAATCCGGATGGCCGTCGCAATGTCGTCGGAGCGGTGTGCATGGATTTTCAAGGGGAGTTCACCTGTCAGCACAGGCTGCAGTGCCTCCATGCCAAGCTGTGTTTCCACATCCGTTTCGCGACCGCCGTCAGCCGCCGCCCGCCTTGCGGCATAGGACGAAGCTTTTGACAGAATGTCCCGGACAATGGCGGCACTGGCCATACGGGACTTGGGAGAGCGATTTTGTTCCGAATAGCGAAATTTAGGATTTTCGCCGAGGGCCATCTTCATGGCGACGGGGTTTTTTAACAGCATCTCATCCACGACGGTGCCGGCAGTTTTGATGGCAGCACAGGTGCCACCAATCAGGTTGATGCTGCCCGGACACACAATGCAGGCAGTGATCCCGGCAGCGCGCGCAGCCTCAAACGCGCTGTCTCTTGGATTGATGGCGTCGATGACCCGCATCTGTGGCGTGACAGGATCGGACGCTTCGTTGTGGTCGCTGTCCCGAGTGCCGGTTTCCATCAGGCCGATGTGAGAATGCGCATCGATCAGTCCAGGTGTGATATAGGCTCCATCCAGAGGTATGACTGTGGCACCGTTGTCTGCAAGGCTCTTTCCGACAGCTGCGATGCAGCCATTCTCAATGGCGATGTCGCCCCGATAGGGCGCTTCCGTCATGGTCATCAGTGTGCCGTTTTTTAGGATAAGCATAGATTACCTCTTCATAGGGGTTTGACACAGGCCACGAAATGCCCCGGGCTGATCTCGACAAGGTCGGGGTTTCTTTTATAGCACTCTCCATTTGCGTAAATGCAGCGGCCGGCGAAACGGCATTCGTCCGGCAGATTAACCGGCGAGGTGACCTCGCCTTTCAAGAGGATTCTCTGCCGACGCTTTTTAAGGGAGGGGACCGGTATCGCGGAGAGGAGCGCCTGGGTGTAGGGGTGCCGGGGTCGGGTAAACAATTCTTCTGCCGGAGCCATCTCCACCAGTTTGCCCAGATACATCACCGCGATATCATCGGAGAAATGGTTGACGACGGAGAGGTTATGGGTGATGAACAGATAGGTCAGGCTGAATTTTTCCTGGAGCTCCTTGAGAAGGTTGAGGATCTGGGCTTGGATGGAGACGTCCAGGGCTGATACAGGCTCATCGCAGACGATAAACTTCGGATTGACCGCCAGAGCGCGGGCGATCCCGATGCGCTGGCGTCTACCGCCATCGAGTTCGTGCGGATAGGTGTTGATCAGCCGCTCGGCAAGACCGACGGTTTCCATCAGATCAAGGACGCGGTTTTCTCGGTCGCGCTGGTCAGGGATCATGTTGTGGACGCGCAGCGGTTCGCTGATGATTTGATTGACGGTCATCCGCGGATTCAGGGAGGAGAAGGGATCCTGAAAGATGATCTGCATCTCCTGCCTCGCCTTTCGCATCTGCTTTTCATTGAAAGCCAGCACATCCCGGCCCTCAAACTGCACGGAGCCGGAGCTTGGCTCGATCAGGCGGAGGATGGACCGGCCGGTGGTGGATTTGCCGCAGCCTGACTCGCCCACAACCCCCAGGGTCTCCCCCTTGCTGATAGAAAAGCTCACATCATCGACTGCGTGCAGCATCCCTTTTGAGGTTTTGAAGTGTTTGGTTAGGTTTTTGACCTCCAGCAGCCGCGTCATTCCTCAATGTCCTTTCTGCCAATCCTGAAATCCTGTTCAGAATACCTGAGGCATTCAACCATGTGGGTCGCGCTCAGTTGCCGGGGCTCGGGGCGCTGTATTTTGCACAGTTCCGTTGCATAGGGACATCTTGGTGAAAAGGCACAGCCTGCGGGCAGATCTCTTGGATCGGGCATCAGGCCAGGGATGGGTATAAGGCGTGAGCGCCTGTCTTCAATATTGGGCAGGGAACCGAACAGGCCTTCGGTATAGGGATGGCGGGTGTGGTTGAATACGTCCTCAAGCGTCCCCAACTCGATGATCCTGCCGGCATACATGACCGCGACTTCATCGCAGATTTCCGCTACCACACCCAGGTCGTGGGAGATCAGGCACATGGCGGTCCCGTACTTTTCTTTCAGCCCCTTCATCAGCTCAAGAACCTGCGCTTGGATGGTGACATCCAGTGCTGTAGTCGGCTCGTCCGCTATCAGCACCTTGGTATGACAGGCCAGAGCGATCGCGATGCCCACGCGCTGTCGCATGCCACCTGAGAACTGATGTGGATACTCGCCTGCACGAAATCCAGGGATACCGACAAGCTCTAACATAGCCTTTGCGCGTTCAGCTGCTTCTTCTCCGGATACAGGCTCGTGCAGGCGGATGCTTTCGGCAATCTGCTCTCCGACGGAAAACACGGGGTTGAGGGAGGACATCGGATCCTGGAAGATCATGGAAATGTTCTTGCCTCGGATCTTCTCCATCTCCCTTGCTTTCTTTGTAAGGATGTTTTCTCCGTCCAGCTCGATGACACCTTGCTTGATCACGCCGGGCGGGTCCGGCACCAGCCGCAGCATCGCCAGGGCTGCGGTGGTTTTACCGGCACCTGTCTCTCCCACCAGGCCTATGGCCTGCCTCTTCTTAAGTTCGATGTTGATCCCGTTAACGGCTTCTACGGTACCGTCCTCGGTTTCATAGTGGACGACCAGATCGCGAATACTTACAATGGTATCAGGGGTCTTCATATTCGTTTTCCTCATCACCTTTTCAACTTGGGATCCATGGCATCGCGCAGACCGTCGCCGATGAGGTTGATGGACAGTACAGTCAGTACAATCGCCAGACCGGGGAACAGGGTCATGTAGCTGTGGTCGCGTATGAAGGAGCGCCCTTCAGAGAGCATGGCACCCCATTCAGGGGCCGGTGCCGGAATGCCGAGGCCCAGAAAACTCAGGGAGGCAGCGGTCACAATGGCCGACCCGACGCGCATCGTGACCTGAACGATGATGGGCGCCATAGAATTGGGAAGGATATGCCTGAACATGATGGTGCTGCGCTTGGCGCCGATGGCACGGGCGGCCTCGATATACTCCTGCTCGCGCACGGTCATGACGGAAGCCCGGGCGACCCGGGCAAATGCTGGAACGGTCACGGCGCCGACCGAGATCATCAGGATGAAGATATTTGCACCAAAGGCGGTGGAAATGGTAATGGCCAGCAGCATGGAAGGGATGGAGGAAAAAACATCGGCAGTGCGCATGATGATGGTTTCCGCAAGACCGCCGAAAAAACCGGCAATGATTCCCAACACACCGCCCACGGCCAGGGAAACCATGACAGCGACGATGCCCACCGTGAGGGAGTAACGGGCACCGTAAAGGACACGTAGAAAGATATCCCTTCCGTACTGGTCTGTGCCGAAGGGATGTTCAGCATTTGGTTTCTGCAGGCGCTCCGATGCGACCTGGCGGACGATTTTGCTTTTATAATCGATCGTCAGGTTGATGTAGAGGGTCGCTGCGACAATGAGCGCAATGACACAGATGCCGACGATAGCTCCTTTATTCTTTCTAAAATTGCGCCATATTTCCGCAAACTGGCTCCGCTTTTTGTATTTTTTCGAAACAGGGGACAACCCTTCATTTCTCTGGCTTTGCATTGTTGGGTCCCTCACTTCATGTACCGGGCCTTAATGCGCGGATCAACAAACGCATAGGCCAGGTCGATCATCAGGATGATCACACTGGAAAGCATGGTCGTCAGGATGATCGCTCCCGTCACCATCTGAATATCGCGGTTGCTGATGGAGTCTACCAGCAGGCGGCCGATCCCTGGCCAGGCAAACACAGTTTCGGTCATGACAGCGCCGCCCATGGCGACGCCAAACTGGGTGCCTATGACGGTCAGGACAGGGATCAGGGCGTTTCGAAACGCGTGCTTGCGGATAACGGTCTTTTCTGGAACCCCCTTGGCGCGTGCGGTCCGCAGATAGTCCTGGCGAATCACCTCCAGCATGGAAGAGCGCGTGGTGCGCATCGTGAGGGCTGCTTGGCCTGACCCCACTGTGATGGCTGGAAGCACGATGCTCAAGGGAGACTGATTGCCAAAGGAAGGAAACCACCCGAGATTCAGGGAGAACACGATGATGAGCAGCAGCCCCAGCCAGAAGGTCGGAATGGACAGACCCAAGAGGCCCAGCACCATGCTGCCAGAGTCCAGCCAGCTATTGTGGTGGACGGCCGCTGTGATGCCCAGCGGGATCGCGATGAGCAGTGCGACCACTGTCCCGGCTGAAGCAAGCAGCAGGGTTGCGGGAAGACGGCTCATATAGACCTGGAATACATCCCGCTTCGTGGTATAGGAGATCCCCATGTCACCGCGCAAGAGCCCGGCCATATAACGGAAGTATCGGATGAGAAGAGGGTCATTCAGGCCGAGTTCCTGTCTCATGGCCTCTTTGTCTTCCCGGGAAACTTCCATACCGGCAATGATGTCTACCACATCCCCCGGTGCCAGATCAACAATAAAGTATACGATGAACGACACTGCCAGCATGACGGGGATCAGCAACAGCAGGCGATTGAGGACATATTTATACATCCCGGCTTCCTTTCATGAACTGCTTCGGTCTGTCGCCGGGCCGCCGCTAAAGGCGGTATCGGCCCGGCACAGACCGGATCAATTCAGCGCCAGAAGCTTGTCAGGCGCGAGGAGTTGGTGTGTTCGCTCAGTCAAGGGCGATGAACAGGTTTCTCCAGTGATGATGGAGGCCAAGCGGAAGCTCAAAGTTCTGCACGGTGTTTTTCATGCCGACATTGATCTGCTCGATGGCCAGTGGCAGCCAGTTGGCGTTGCCCATAATGAAAGCCTGGACCTCTTCGTACATCTTTGCCCGGGCGACCTGGTCAGCGGTGGCAAGGGCGCCGTCAATGAGCTGGTCAATGTGCTCGTCCTCAATGTTGCTCCTGTTGATGTGGCCTTCCGAATGGAAGGTGGAGCGAAGCGCGTAGTCTGGGCCGATGGCATGTCCGCCCCAGCCGTCTACGGCGATGGGGTAGGTGCCGCCATGGGCGACCCCGGCGTTGAAGGTCGCGGTTTCAACCGCGGAGACCTGGGCGGTGATGCCAACTTCTGCCAGCTGCGCCTGGATCACGCTTGCAACTGCTTTTTGTGTTGTCCCCGTGGAGGAGTAGATGGTGGTCTCAAAACCATCGGGGTAACCCGCCTCCGCGAGGAGCGCAATGGCCTTTTCCGGGTCATACTCGTAATAGGGGACTTCGGCGTAGAATTCGCTGGTCGGGTGCATACAGTTATAGGATGGGGTCGCGTTGCCCTCATAGACCAGGATAATCAAGTCATCGCGGTTCATGGCATGCGCGACCGCCTGCCTGACCAGCAGGTTGTCAAAAGGAGCGACATTGAGGTTGAGGAAGATGTGCCTGAGGTTGGTGCTGGGGATTTGCCAGAGCACCAGGTTTGGATCCTCCGCAACGTAGTGAAGGTCCACAGCCGGTGGGTCGACGCAGATGTCGATCTCTCCTGTCTGCAGTGCGATCAGGCGGGAAGAGGCTTCCGGGATATAGCGGATGACGATCTCTTCGGTTTTAGGCGCCCCGCCCCAGTACGCAGTGTTTCTTACAAGAGACAGATAGTCTCCCTGTACCCACTCATTGTATTTGAAGGGGCCGGTACCGTTTTTGTTGCCCTCGTCTTCTCCCTGCTCTTCAAAGGTCTTTTTGCAGATGATGGAGGTGTTGGGCTCACAGAGTTTGTATGTCAGGTCGTAGTCGGGGGCCGTGAGTTCGAACTCCAGGGTGTAGTCATCTAAAATGCGGACGGTGGTAATGGAATTGAATTTTCCCTTAGCACCGGACTGTTCCAGTCCTCGCTCTACGGTGAACTTCACATCTTCAGCTGTCAGGGGGGTGCCGTCATGGAAGGTAACTCCCTGCCGGAGGTGAACCTTCCAGAGCGTGTCGGTCAGCTGTTCCATGGACTCAGCGAGGCCGGGGACATACCCGGGGAGGGCGGAGTCGTATTCGACAAGGGTGTTGAAGACCAGTACGTAGACGCTTTTTGCCGTGCCACCGGCGTCATTTTGTACGTCCATGCTGGTAAAGTCGAGGGAGGGAGCGATGTTAATCGTCTTCTGGTATTGGGTGGCGTCGGTCTCCTCAGCTGTTTGGGCCTCTCCGACGGCGCCTTGCGCAAGCGCCACGCTCATCAGCAGGCACAGCAACAGGACAAGAGTACGTTTGAGATGCATGGTTGAACCTCCTTGAAAAATGATGCTTTCCACCCCTTATATACGCAAATACTATGCCAATTTTCTGGCTGCAGCACGGTAGCCCTGCAGCTAGCGCGCCAAAGGCTGAGGGCTGGATGGGACTTCATGCAATGAAATAAAAAAGGGACGTGGAGAACGAGCCCGCATGATCAGGGGTTTGAGACTGCGGACTGGCAATGTTTGCCGTTGGCCGGCAATTTTTGCCATCCGTCTTCAAGGTTTTTCTGAAGGAGAGCCGGATTGAAGGCCGTACAGGATAATCTTGTTTTGCAGGCTGCGCACACTGATCCCCAGGTCTCTGGCGCTCAGGTCGCGCCGGCCGTTGTTCTTTTCCAGAGTGGCCCCGATCGCCAGTTTTTCAATATCCTTGAGTGCCAGGCCGCCCAGCATGTCGGCCAGCTCCTGGCTCTGACTCGGACCAGGCCGTGCTTTCCCTGCCTGAACTTCCAAAGGCAGGTTTTCGATCCTGATTTCGGAGCCGGTGGAGAGGATCATCGCGTATTCGAGTACATTGGCCAATTGGCGTACGTTGCCAGGAAAATCATAGGAGAGAAGAAGCTGTGCGGCGGCCGGGGAGATTTCCCTGACTTGCTTGTTTTGCTCATGATTGAATTTTTCGATGAAGAAGCGGCACAGCAGGGGAATGTCCTCACAGCGATCTCGTAGTGCAGGCATATGGATGTTGATGACATTTAAGCGGTAATAGAGATCTTCCCGGAATCTGCCCTCTTCAACCAGGTCAGCCAGCGACCTGTTGGTGGCTGAGATGATGCGGATATCCACCTTGCGTACCGCTGTGTCTCCCAGCGGTGTAAACTCCTTTTGTTGTATGGCGCGAAGCAGCTTGCTTTGCAGTCCAAGAGGCATATCACCGATTTCATCGAAAAAAACGGTGCCGCGGTCAGCGATTTCCAGCTTTCCCTTTCTGTCGCTGGTTGCACCGGTGAACGCGCCACGCTTGTGCCCGAAAAGCTCTTCTTCCAGCAGGCTTTCAGGAATGGCGGCGCAGTTGATGACGACAAAGCGCTCTCCCTTCCTTTTTCCAGAATAATGAACGGCCCTGGCAGCGAGCTCCTTGCCGGTCCCGCTTTCCCCCGTGATGATGACGTTGCTGTCCACGTCGCGTACCCGGTCTATCAGGGAGTAGACCTGACGCATCTGAGGGCTCGCTCCTATCATTTCCTGGTATTTCTTGATCTGTTTGAGCTCTTCGCTGAGGTAGAAGATTTCGTCGTTCAGCCGCTGCATGGACAGAGCCTGCTGAACAAAAACACGCACCTCGTCTAAATCCACAGGTTTTGACAGGTAGGTGAAGGCGCCCCCACGCATCGCTTCCACGGAAGTCCTGATGCTCCCATAAGCGGTCATGATGATGACAGAGATGAAGGGGTCGTAGGCCTTGATCTCCCTGAGGACATCCAGGCCGTTGTCGCCGTTGATGACCATATCCAGTAAAACCAGATGAAAGCCTTCGGCACGCAAGAGCTCAAGGCCTTTGGCGGCGTCGGTTTCGTAGCGCACATAGTAATCATTCTTCAAGGCAAGCGAAAGAAAGGTGCAGCAGCTGAGCTCGTCATCAATGATCAGAATGCGTCTTTTCATGGTCTTTCTCCGGTTGTATCCTCTGAAACTTAATTTCTACCGCGGTGTGGCTACCGGGGTTGCTGTCGATGAACAGGGTCCCGTCATTCTTGCGGATGAACTGCTCAACCAGCGCGAGTCCCAAGCCTGTTCCAGCAGGTTTGGTTGTGAAAAATGGCTCTGTGCAACGTCTGGCGTCCTCGGGATCCATACCCATGCCTTCATCCCTTACCAGAATCACCGCCTGGTCTCCCTCTTTCCAGACGCGGATCAGCAGGGTGAGCGGTTTTTCAAACCCTGTGGCAATCTTCCTGTCCAGGGACTCGATCCCGTTGATGATGATGTTGATGAGCGACTGTTTGATTTGATCATGGTTTGCATGGATCCACACATCCTCATCCAGGTCTGTTTTGCAGTGTATCTGGCGTTTCTTCGCGGCGATGGTGGTCAGATACTGGCATTCGCCGATGACTTCGGAAAGGCGCAGGGCTTTGCACTCGCCTTTGACTGGACGCGCATAGTTGATCAGGCTTTCAATCAGGTGGTTGATGCGGTCTGTTTCTTCGGGGACAAATCGGACGAACGCTTCCCGCACTCCGGGATCATCCCATTGCGTTCGCAACAGTGAGGATGCCGTTCTGATGGCCATCAGAGGGTTTCTCATCTCATGGGCAATGCCGGCCACCAGGCGATTTAAGGTGGCGTTCTTTTCCTGTTCAAACAGCGCCCTGTTGCGTTCATCTTCCCGGGTAACGTCTTCCACTGCCAGCAAGATGCTGCTGATGCTTTGATCGTCTCTGGAGCAATAGAGGCTATAACGGTACACCCTGGTGCCGGAAGGCCCCCTGAGCTGGATCAGAACAGGCTGTCCGCGCTGGGTGAGAAAAAGAGGCATAGAAAAAATGTCTGCCCGGATTTCTTTAAGGAGCGAGCCAAATACAGGAAGCCCGCGTACGTCTCGGCCAGTGGCGTCGTCATCGATGCCGCTCATGGCGACCGCAGCCCGGTTCATGAGCAGGATACGGTAAGTGGAATCAAAGGATACCATGGCGGTGGGAGAATACTCGATCATTCCGAAACGGATGCTGTTTTCGTTTTTCAGCTGGACCATATGCCGGTCCAACTCAGCGTTGGCGTGGCGCAGCTCCCCGGTCTTTTGCTCCACTCGCCTTTTCAGGACGCGGTTCATTGTATAAAAGATGACTGTGGCCAGTGCGGCTAAAAAAAGGGCTGAGCCCAGACCGATATAGATGCGTCTGAGCGTCAGCCGGCTGAGGGAGCCGTTTTCCGAGAGGATCCATCGGTCGTATATTTTTTGATAATTCCCGCTGGTCCGGATTTCAGCCAGCCCGGCGTTCAGCATCCCCTTCAGCTCTGGCCTTCCCGGAAGGGTGACCATGGCGTAGCTGACCGGCGTGATATAGTCGCGGACAATCGCATACTGCCTTTGTACCCCTGCCTTTCTTGATAAATACTGGTAGCTGTCCTGGAGCATCAGCGCCATGTCCACCTTGCCGGCTCGCAGCGCTTCAAAGACAGCCTCCTGATTGCCCAGGGCCATGTAAGAGCTGGTGTTCATTTTTTCGAGGTAGATATACCTGGTTGAGCCATACTCAATGGCTGCCCGAAAAGCCCTGTAGTTGTTGCTTTTCACGATCCTGTCCTTGTTTTCCGCAGCTGCGACCAGACAGAGGCTGGAGGCTGAGATCTCATCGGAGTATTCAAAGTCGGCGGCGTTCAGGTCGTCGGTGCGGTGACCCAAAACGATATCCGCTTCATGGGCTCGCAGCGCGTTCAGACAGGCAGTATTATCCGCATAGGGCTTGTAGATGACCTCGTACTGCTTTTCTTTCGCGATCCAGTTCATGATATCGATATGCAAGCCGGAAAAGGAGTAATCCTCATTGATGAAACGATAAGGTGCGGATTGGTAGTTAAACGCGACACGCAGTGTGCCTGCGGCTGCTGAAGCGGCAGACGTGGGGTGGAGTGACAGGAAAGGCAGCAGAAGAGCGGCCAGAAGGGCAGCAAATTTTGACAAAGGTACCTCCGGTCGTTGCGATGTTTCAAATATAGCACAGAACCGTCCGGGCTGCCTGCAGGACGCCTGGAGGACTGCCATGGCCGGTTTGATGTATACAGAACTTGTCACCGCTGAGGTGAACGGGCTATAGTGTGGGCCAGAACGCAAACCGAACGATCTGGCACCAGGCAGGAGAGCACAATGGAAATCCGTCCTACACTGAAAGCCGGACAAAAGCACAGCCTGACACTGACAAACCAGGTTCGGCAGGCGCTTCACATCCTTTCGCTTCCCACTGCGGAGCTCAGGGCCTTGGCGACGCAGTCCCTTGTTGAAAACGCGCTGTTACGACAGGCGTCACCCTCAGGAGATAGAGAGGAGGAGCTGTCACGCAAAGGAAGCGATGTTGGGAAGACGGTGCTTCACGAGGAACAGGGCGAACGCCCGCTTCGCATCGTGTTGCGCATTGGAAGCGGGCCACGAACCGCCGGCAGCCAAGGCCGCGGGCAGGCTCTGGATTGGGTTGCTGCTGCTGAGCCGGATTTTGAAGCAATGCTGCAAGAGCAGATCAGGTTCATGCCGCTCGAACACAGACTTAGCTCTCTTTGCATCAGCCTGATCGCCTGCCTGAACACAAGAGGGTACTTGGACAGACACCTTGCTGAACTGGCCCGGGACTTTCACGCTTCATCAGGGGAGATGAAGCGCGCGCTTCGGGTCGTGCAGTCGCTGGAACCCGCTGGGGTGGGTGCGAGGAACCTGACAGAATGCCTGCTTCTACAGCTGAAGGCTAAAGGACTTCATGGCAGGCATACAGTGAAGCTGGTGAGGGAGGGCCTGCCGCTGCTTGCTGGAAACGACTTAAGAGCCATCTGCTCCCTGCTTGGCTGTGATAGGTCCGAGGCTATGAAGGCAGGCGAGGCCATCCGTTCGCTGGAGCCGATTCCCTCCAGGGGATTTAAAATGCGGGAGGAGCCTGTCTTCGTCGTCCCCGAGGCGGATGTGCGCTATGTGAATGGCGAGTACGTCATTGAGCTTAACGGACAGGCGCTGCCAGAGCTTGAGATAGACGAGGACAACAGACGCTTGCTTGGCTTATCGGGCGAGGAGGATAGTGTAGCATACCTGCGTGAAATGCTTCCGGACGCCAGAAGCCTGATCTGGAACATCCAGTGGCGCAGAAGCACGTTGAAAAACCTCTTAAAATGCCTTGTCCAGAAGCAGCCGGACTACTTCCGTCATGGTGCGGAACTCAGGCCAATGAGGCTTGCGGACATCGCTGAGTGCATGGGCGTCAGTGTTTCAACGGTGAGCCGTGCTGTTCGGGGGAAATACATCTGCTGCAACAAGGGCATGGTCGAACTCAGGTCGCTGTTCATCCGAGGCCTGGACGGCCTGGATGGCAGGACGGTCTCCATCCTTGACATCAAGCAGCGGATCATGGCACTGGTGGGCGAAGAGGACCAGGCACACCCTCTATCTGATGAGAAGATCAGGCAGGTCTTGCTGCGGGTGGGGATCCCCCTGTCACGGCGGGTCGTTGCAAAATATCGGGCGGAACTGGGACTTGCTTCCTCAAGAGGACGCAGGGCTTCGATGGGTGGATAGGGACAGGTGCGGCAGGTTCTATGAACACGAGAAAGAACAGCAAAAATGGGGACGAGCTGTCTATCCTGGGCTTTGGATGCATGCGGTTGCCCATGAAACGGGGAAATGTGGACGAAGGAAGGGCGATTGATCTGATCCGAAAGGCCGTCGATGGAGGGATCAATTACTTCGACACAGCCTATATCTATCACCGGGGCAGGAGTGAGGGCATCCTGGGGCGTGCGCTGGAAGGCGGGCTGCGTGAACGGGTGAAGGTGGCTACAAAGCTGCCCCCTTACCTGGTGCGCAGCCTGGATGGTGCGAAGAGGATCTTTGATACCCAGCTTGAGCGCCTGAGAACCGGGAGCATCGATTACTACCTTCTGCATGCGATCGCGGACTGTGGAGGTGTCGAAAGACTCGCGCACATGGGCGTGATGGACTGGCTCGAGCGCCTGAAGGCGGAAGGCAGGATCCGAAACCTGGGCTTTTCTTTTCATGGAACGAAGGCAGCCTTTGAAGAGCTGGTGATGTCCCGCCCCTGGGACTTCTGTCAGATACAGTACAACTATCTGGATGAGAACGCCCAGGCAACCAGGGATGGACTGATGCTGGCTGCGGGAATGGGCCTGCCGGTGATTGCCATGGAGCCGCTGCGGGGGGGAGCGCTGGCGGGTCGTTTGCCGCCGGAAGCGCAGGCAGCCTTCACTGCCATCAACAGGGAGCGTTCTCCCGCGGAATGGGCCTTGCGCTGGGTGTGGAACCATCCGGAGATTACCGTGGCCTTGTCAGGGATGAGCGATGACGCACAGCTTGAGGAAAACCTGCGCGTTGCGGAAAAAGTTGAGGCGAACACACTGTCACACACGGAACGGGAGGCCTTTTCCAGGGCGAAGGGCGCATGGCAGAAGAAGATGAAGATCCCCTGCACAGCCTGCGGTTACTGCCTTCCCTGTCCGTATGGCGTGGATATCCCCGGATGCTTTTCGCATTACAATGACAAGTATCTGCATAACAAAAAGAGGGCTCGGTGGAGTTACCTGCGCGACCTGGGCGCATTAGCGAAACAGCCTGCGATCGCATCAAAATGTGTTGCCTGTGGACGCTGTGAAGCGCTCTGCCCACAGGGAATAAACATCATTGGAGAACTGAAGACCGTGAGCCGCGAGATGGAGGGCATGCTGCTTCGACCGGCTCTGAGCGTGGTGAGACGGTTTCTCCGAATTGGGCACAGGGAAGAGGAATCGGATTGAAGGCTTTCCGGGCCGCGCGATGAGGAGGGATCGCGCTGTTGCGCGGGAAAAGGACCGCTTATGACGAGATTCGTCAAAACATGGCGCCTTCCGGCTCGACACAAAGCGCCGTAAGGCGGGCAGCGAAGTCGTGCTTGTCCGGGATGCTGGTGACCCCGCCTACCCTTTCCTGAAAAAGGTTCTTGTTAAGCACAGTGACGAAAGCAGAATCCCTCCTCCATGGTGGTCCCGGGCAGGCAGAGCGGGATACTTACATGTTCACAGAGAACTGAAAGCGAGCCAGGCCCTGGACGGCTGTGTCTTGCCGTTTAAAAGACCCTCCTAAGGGTTTTGATGCCCTGGAAAGCCTCTTGCCATGGGGAGCACAGAGACGGGAACATGGATGCCTATTCCCTCAGAGCGCAGTTCATGAAAGCAGCCCAAGCTACCGTGAGCGCCTGCAGGACAAGAGCGTCTGAGAAGCCTGCTCTCTGGAAGGCCCCTTCATTATCAACGCCCGTATATTGCCTCAGGGCACTTCCTGCAGAGACACTGTCCGATGGAAGCCATCGTCGTCCATCTGCTGCACTCCATGGAGGAAGGAAGGTGCGTCTTCCTGGTCCGCGCGTCAGATATGGATGTCATCCCTTAGCATTCCGGACGCCGCAAGGGATATCCGCGCCGCTACAGCCAGCAATGGTTCCGGTGCCGGCATGGACCTGGGTCCTGGAGTTCGGCAATACCCGGGCCTGCACTGACAAGGCGCGCGAGGGTGAGCTGTGCGACAAGAATGATCCGGATCGCCTGTGGCAGGGGGATCCTGTCCTTTCTGACGGACAGACGGCACAAAGCGTCGTCCTGTGGGGCTTCACAGCTCCGCGTCCGCTCTGGAAGGATAGCACTGTGGCGCTATGCTGTGCCCGGACAGATCCTTGACGCACTGGATCAGTACTCCTTTAAGCCCTCGCTGTGATAGTATGGGATGAAGTCAGGGAAGCTCGGACGGCTTAGACGCCGCAGCTCAGATCGACGTCCAGTCTGACAGACGGTTCAGGCGCTTGAGACAGGTGGAGTGCTGACGGTGAAAGAAAGCGGATGTGCAACTGATCGGTACGAAAGGCCGGAAAAGAGGAATCGCAGTTGCGAAACCTGACGATGACGGGGTCTTGTCCAAGGGAGGACCTGCGACGAGCGCAGCTCAACCTGGCTGGATAGCCAGGGAAAAGTGGGTGGCTTTCCTTCCTGAAGACCGTTGACGATGGAAGATGTGCTGGCTGTCGCGAACGGCGAAGGCGTCAAACGCGAGACAGCGATCCACAACCTGAAGGGGCCGTCAACAATCAACAGATCATCTCCGTCCCGAATAGGGTTAAGATGCGAAGGGAGAGGGCATGCTAATAGAGACGCTTACAGCTTTGTGGTGGATGGTGGGGTATTATGTGGCCTTTGTGGCAGCCGCGCTTTTACTACGGCACTTTACTTCACTTCCCTCTGAGGTTTCACGGAAACTCCTGCACATCATTGCGATGTGTTCCATTTTTTTGCTGGTTTACGGCCCTTTTTCCTGGCAGAGCGCAGCTCTTGTATGTGGAGCCTTCGCGGCGCTGGTGTTTCCAATCCTCAGCTTGGCCGGCTTGTTCTCCGGGTTTTCAAAGCTGATGACGGAGCGCAAGCGGGGAGAATTGAAGGTCAGCCTGATGACATTCAGCGTGATGTTTGCAGTGCTGATTCTGATCCTGTGGGCCTGGGTGGGAAACAAGCACCTGGTGATCGCCTGTGTGCTGGCCTGGGGTTTTGGAGACGCGACAGCTGCGCTCATCGGCAAGCGCTTTGGTCGCCGCTTTCTGGAGGGCAAGCTGATTGAAGGGCGTAAGACGCTGGAAGGTTCGCTTGCCATGTTTGCAGTGTCCACTGCGGCGGTCACACTGGTGCTGATCATCAGCCGGACGATGGCGTGGCACATGGGAATCCTTACCGCTATCCTGACTGCAGCAGCTTGCACGGCAACGGAGCTCTACACACGAAACGGCATGGATACCATCACCTGTCCCCTGGCGGCAGCAGCGGTCCTGATCCCCATGACGCGCTTTTTTGGAAAGGTTTAAAGGGATGAAAAGGTCTGCGGCGGAACGCACGCTTTTCATGTCCGTGATGCTCAGCATCCCCGGGCCTATTGTTCTGGGGGTGGGGCTTTTTTTAGGCCGCTCGTCAACCCAGCTGGCGGACCTGGTCCGCCGGACAGCGGAACTGGCTGCGATCATCGTTTCCTTAGTGATGTACAAGGCGGTACAGCGAAGGGATCTCCCGATGGAAAAGCGCAGGCTGGAGGGGACCGCCAACATCAGCGTCGGAGCAGCGATGTGCCTGTCCGGGATTCTCATGGCTGCACTCGCCCTGTGGGCGCTGCCCGCAAATGAAGGGAACGTGATCCTGCCCCTTGTCATCGCAGTACTGGGGCTTGTCACCAACTCATGGCTGTGGCTGCGTTATGTCAGGCATCACCGTACGGAACCCAGCCCCATTCTTCTTGTGCAGGCAAAGCTCTACCGTGCCAAGTCCCTGGTGGACCTGTGTGTCACCGGCGCTCTTGCTGCGGTAACCATCGCCCCACAGTCCGATATCGCCCGGGTTTTGGATTCGGGAGGATCTGTCGTTGTGTCCGCTTACCTTTTTGCAAGCGGCGTGTCCGCCGTCAGGGCAGGAGCTTCGCGACTGTCGCGACAGGCCTGCGAGGATGCAGAAGAAGGACCGCCTCCAACGGACCATTGACAGCGTACGCAACGCGCGCTAAGATGGCACCAATTAAAAATATCTGATGCCCGGTGACGATGCGGGCAGAGGTTTGGTAAATGAGCCTGACTTGAAGAAAACTACTGAAGCGGATTCCGTTATCAGGGTCACTTGCGTGGTGTACACGTGGTGAAGGCAGACGGCCTTCTGTCGGGTCACAAAGCCAGGGTGTAGAGGTTCCTGTCCGTGAGAGATGGGTCAGGACATCACAGGGCACACCGCATGCCGGCAGAGATATACCGGGAGCGGCTGGATAGGGAGCCCGGGCTTCTCCGGCAGGCGGTGGCAGTTTTGCCGCTTGCACCGTGTCAGAGCGTCGGTATGAAGCGGAGAAAGGAAACGGACAGGGCCATGCATGAGCATGCAGAACGGGAGGGCCTGGGGTTTGGGCTTTCCAGGCGCTCCGGCATGCTCCATGATGTTCGCCAGTTGTTTTATGTGTCGACTCCAGGCCTGTCGTTTAAGGCGATCACGCGGGGACAGAATCAGCGCGTACAGGCAGGGAAGCCACGCGCGGTGCGAGCGTTTGACAGCTGAGATCATAGCGAGTGAATCATAGCAAGCTTGCATCGAAAGAAGGTTTCACGATTGCGCACAGCCGGAGGGAAAACCACACCCACAGAAACCTGTTTGCGCATGATCGCGAGATAACATTCGATAAAGGCCAGGAGGGAATCATGGACGAGAAAAGAGCATCGGATTTCAGGTACAACACCGGAGAAACACGCGTTCCGTGGGCTGCGGTGGGGGAGGACTACAACGCAGAAGACCTGATGGCGATCATCAGGTTCCTGATGAAGGGACAGAGCCCCGAGTACAGTGAGTTGATCGGAAGGATCGAGAAGGATATCTATGCCCTTGACAAGCTGTCCGAGGCCCCTGGCAAGCTGTCTCTGGACGAGAAGGTTGCGAAAGCTGAAGCTGATGTTGACGGGTATCTGGGCACGCGGGGAAGCCTTTTTGTGACGAATGCTACGGCAGGTTTTGAAATCGCTTACAAATATGCGAACCTTGGCCCGGGAGATGAGGTCATTGTCCCCGCCATCACCTTTGTGGCGACCATGGCGTATCCGCTCGCTCAGGGGTGTAAGCTCGTATTTGCGGACGTTGATCCCGTCACGCTGAATATGAACCCTGAGGAGCTGCGCAAAAAAATCACGGACAGGACCAGGATGATCGTACCCGTTGATATCGGGGGCTACCCCTGCGATCTGGATCCCATCATGGAGATCGCCCGCGCACATGACATCCCCGTCCTGGAGGACGCAGCGCACGCGTTCGGCGCGGAGTACAAAGGACGGAAGATTGGCACAATTGCTGATTTCACTGCATTTAGTTTTCATGAGGTGAAGAATATCACCTCCTTCGGGGAAGGGGGCGTGCTGACAACCAATATCGAGAGTTTCCGTGACCACATGAAGCGGGCTCGGTTCCTGGGGCTGGATTTTTCCCGGAAGATCGTGAACTGGCTGTATGACGTCTCGCCGCTTCCCGGCAAGTATGGGCCGTTTGTGGCATTGAACTGCTCGACGACCGAAATCCAGGGACTTGGACTGTCACTGCAGATCGCACGGGTTGACCAGATCATCGCAGCGCGCCGGGCTGCGACAGAGTACCTGAACGAGCGCCTGAGCGGTTGCGATGCGGTCATCCCCCAGGATACCGGAGAGACCAGGGGAGTGAAACCCACCTTCCACCTCTACTGCCTGCTGCTCGATCCCGAGAAAGCGGGGGGAGACGTGCAAGTATTCAAGCAGAAGATGGCGGAGAAAGGCGTGACGACGATCCCCCACTTCGGACCGCTGTACCGCTTTCGTGTGCTGGAGCCGTTTGGATACAACCCCAATGAAATAGCGGAGACCTGTCCGGTCTGCGAAGATGTGTTCAATCATCGTTTCACGCATTTCCCCTGTTACGGACTGAGCAAAGGGCAGCTTGACTATATGGCGGACAGCATCCTGGAGGCTGTTCGGGAGATGCAGGAGGGGAGATAGGCAGGCGGCTGTCAGAACATCGATTTCGTGCGCGGAACTGAAAAGCGGCGACCATGATCTATGGAAGAAGAGCGTAAGAAAGAGCGGTTGGTTTTGCCGCTTATGCTATCCTTTCTTCTGAGGATCGTGTCCACCAGCACGCCTGAGACTGCGACCACGAAGAAATTGACCGTCGCGGTCCTCCGATACAGATCACGAAGGCAGGTCATCGTCAGGCCCAGGGTTTATCTGCTGCTCAAGAGAAATGACATCGCGTCGTCCTTCAAGCGGCACGTGGCATTCGGAGCCAGCGGTCTATCCGGTATACCCTTCTTTTCATGATTGTGGGGGTGTTCGCGATCCTCGTGCAACCCATGTTCCGATATACCGCGCTGGGGCCGCTCCGTGCTTGCAGTGGGATCCACTGAGAGATGCTCCTGTTGCCTGGCACCGGGTGGAAGCAGGAGAATTGCCTTGTCTTTCCCTCAGCAGACAGTTTTGTACTGTGGGAGAAATCATATATACGATGATACGGATCGCGGCCATGATTCCTGTCGTTTATCTCGTCTCCGCCTGGAGGTTGTGACCGCAGCGCTGATGAATGGAGCCCACGCTTCAGGCGGCAAGAAATTGATCTTAGGTTCGCTCCCGGGCATTGTCGCGATGTGTGCTCTTCTGAACGGATTCAGCCTGTTGGGGTTGAACCCCTTCTGGGAAGTGATTATTCTGGGGATCGTGCTCATCGCGATCGTGGGTCAAAGCGGCAGAACCAAAACGGTGAAGATGTCTCGCTATGGCTTGCGCAGTCTGGCTGTGGATGAAAGAGGCCCATGACACGGTTCGAGGACAGAGCTGCCTAGGTCACGGGCGCAGGGGCGGCATGGGCAAGGCGGTTGTGGCCATGCCTGCCGGGGAGGGAGCGTCGGTGTCTGTTCACGAAGCTTGAAAGGGTGGTAGCACCCGCAGGACCGTCAGGAAGGTTGCTGCGCGTACAGAGCAGGTGATCGAGTCAGATTCCACAATAGGCTCCCCCGCATCTGTGCCCGGACGACGGGCACCCTGAGGACCAGGCGCATTATAGAGAAGTTCCCGTGCCCGAAAGGGCTGTGGCGAACATCGCGGGCTTGCACCTGCTGCGATGTTTTATCGATCTGTCGGAGATCGCCTAGGCTGCACGGCATCTTGCCTTTGACAAAGCATCCTTTGTCCATAGCGTGGGGGATCCCGGTGAGCGGTGGTTGCACAGCCAAGCAGTGCCTGGTTAGCCACAGGCTTCCCATCTCGCTATACGTCTTTCCTCCACTTCAAAACAGCCTGGCGGATCGCGGGGGATTCTCCCGGACTTAGGCTTTAAAGACCAGCGGCTGGCAAACCCCCTGCCGATACGCTACGCCAGAGCTATTAAACGGCACGATGGACAGTGCCCCTTCCACGGATGGATTCCAGGCTGTGAAGCCTGAAGCGAGGAGGGAAATGCGCACAAAACAGGATGCCGGTTAGGCTGGTAGTTGCTGTCAGGCTCTCTTCCGCCGTATGCGGTCTTTCAAAGGCCAGGCCCGCAAGACGGAAGGAGCGCTCGCCCACCGCAAGCGGGCGGGTTTTGCTGACGTCCGGCGCTCGGTGCAGGTCAGCTCTTTTTGCGGCCTATGATTTTGTTGAAACCATCCACGATTCGATCATGCAGCACGTCGGGAAGCAGACCGACGACAACCAACACGACGCCTGTGACGCCCAGCAGCCAGAGTAGCACTGGCACGCTGAGGATGCGGATGACCAGCCACAGAAGCAACAGCAAAATGCCCAAGGTCGTTTCCCTGCGGATGTTCTTCATGATTTCCCTCCCGTTACGGTTTTCGGTGTCACGCTTAGAGTATACTCATATTCGCGCCGTGAAATCATTGATTTCAAAACTTTCATCACCATCTCTCGCTACTGCGCTGCGAACGCCTGACACAGGTCTTCCTGCTTGTTCATCCCGCTGGGTTGGCTTCAGGGAAGGCCCTCATCAGCGGGAAATCCTCCTGTTCCTTGCAGATGCAGGCACGCTGGCCTATGTCAGCGGCTCAGTGAGACAGCGGGCTTTATCCGGGTTTCTCTTCATAGGTCGCACAAATAGATCGAACGGGCTCAAGGGGTGCCTTCCCACGGCACAGCAGAGAGGATGTTCAAGCGGATAGACAGCATTTGGGGACTGTGATGGCTCGATAGCATCTCATGGCGAAGAGGGATTCTGAGCGTTCTGTGTAAGGCCTGGCGTTGGGACGCTTGTGTTTGACCTGCGATTTGACGTGTTCGTGTATAATGATAGACAGCAGCCTGTGCGAAAAAGCGTATCAGCCAGGCTGTGACGGGTGGAGACGCCTTGCGGGCGTCTATTCTAATGGGAGAGAGGGTTGTCGATGGGGATGGAGCGTGTGTTGATCGCTGTGGATCTGGATGGGACTGCCATGCAGGATCTGTATTCACTGAACCCTGATACCCTGCGCGCCCTGAAGGCAGCGCAGGCACAGGGCCACATCGTGATGCTGGCGACAGCGCGCCCTTCCTGCATGACGCTTGAGCATTATCATGCCATCGGACTCAATAGTCCGTTGGCCGTACTGGATGGCGCCTGTATTTATCATCCAAAAGATCCCTCCTTTGGTCGGATCGAAAACCTGATTTCGGAAAAGGATATCCGGACGTTGCTGGGCCTTTTTGCACAGATTGAAACCGAAGCGGTTTGGATTGAGAACGACGATGAACTGTATCTGCACGGAGAGCTGGAGCAGACCGGTTACTTTGGCGAGTTGCTTAAGTGTTCCAAAATACATGCTGTAAACGAGCTCCCGCATTCAGCAGCTGCGCGAATTTTAGCGTATACGTCGGACGCGGAGGGCGTACGGAGGATCAGCGCGGAAGCTGAAAACCGCGCTGATATCGTGTGGGCGACGGCAGCACGGCAGGACGGAACCCTCTGGTTGGGGTTTGCTTCTGCCGACTGTGACAAGTGGAACGGCGTTCAGGCCGTCGCGAAGCATTACAGGATCCCGACGGAAAGGATCTTTGCCTTTGGCGATGAGTACAACGATCGCAGGATGATCCTTTCTGCCGGCCGAGGCTATGTCATGCGAAATGGCCGTGACGCGCTAAAGGAAGAAGCCGTTGCTGCGGGCGCGATCATGACAGCGTATGACAACACGGAAGGCGGTGTAGGGCGAGAGCTGGATCAGGCTCTGGGACTCGGTGTCTTTTAAGATCTCAAGACGCCAGGCCGCTCTAAACGCCATAATAGCTGCCCTGCGGCTGTGAAGACACTTGCAGAACCATATGATGGTCGCGCGCGAAGGGCTGTGCGACCCTTGCTTGAGAGGGAGGCAGGAGTGAAGGTTGAGCGTGCGCTGATCGCTGTTGATCTGGATGGAACGGCCCTGCAGGACCTGTATACGCTCAACGAAGATACGCTGAGGGCGCTGCAGGCGGCACAGGCTCAAGGCCATCTTGTGATGCTGGCAACAGCGAGGCCTTCCTGCATGACGCTTGGTCATTATGAAACGATCGGATTGAACAGCCCGGTGGCTGTGCTCAACGGTGCGTACACCTATCATCCGAAGGATCCTGCCTTTATCCGGATCGAGCGCCTGATCCCAAAGAACAGTGCTGAGAGGCTGATACGTCTTTTAGAACGCCTTGAAACCTCTGCAGTCTGGATGGAAAACGACGATGATCTCTATCAGCGAGGGGAGATGGTGGCGTCCGGTTACTTCGCTGAACTGCTGCGCTGCTCCAGGGTGCATAGGGTCGAAGCATTCCCCCTCGTGGCGTCCGGGCGCATCTTCGCGTTTACGCGGGACGAAGCAGGCGCCATGCGCACACTGTCGGAGGCAGAGGAACTGCCGGGAGTCGACAGCAACCTGTCAAAGTGGCGGGACGGGACCCTCCGACTGAGCTTTCACTCGCCTGGTTGTGACAAGTGGTATGCTGTTCAGGCGGTCGCTGAGCGCTATGGTGTGCCTGCTAAAAGGATTTTTACCTTTGGTGACGAGGAGAATGATCGCAGGATGATCCTGAACGCCGCCCACGGTTATGTGATGAGCAACGGCAACGAGCTCCTGCGCGCGGCTGCGGTAGCTTCCGGTGCCGTCATGACCGAGGATGACAATATCCGGGGAGGTGTAGGCCGGGAGCTGGATCAGGCCCTGAGGCTCGGCATTTTTTCTGCGCCGGAGGCGCTTCACGCCCAAGACACATAAAGGCTCTCTCTGGCGATATCCAAACCCATCTGCCATCTGCCGCCGCCTCAGGCGCGCTTCACACAGCGCTCTCTGCGCTGACGTTTTTCTCAAGTTGCAGAGGCGTCTCTCATGGGGCGGTCGACTCGCTGCATCCCGCAGCATGGGGGCTTGGCAGGGGCTTTTCAGGCAGCGCTGCTTCTTTCATCCACACTGTCATAGCGCCCTTTTCGCGGTTGTCCCAGGCGTAATAGGGAACCAGGACTGCGTTTTCAATATGGAGCGCATGTACTTCTTCTGTGAAACCAAAGTGCCGTGCCACGCGGGGTGTACCCCGTGGCAGAGGGAAATCGGCGGGGAAGTACTCTGGAACCCATCCCGGATTGTCCGTCTCTTCTGCGCAATAGATAAGCGGCCCCCTCGCGATGGCGTTGCGTCCCCTCGTTTCAAGGACACGGTCATCCTGCTTCATCTCCCGTACCGGCATATGAAGCTTGAGCACAAGGACCCCATCCGGAGGGAGGGGGCAGTGAAGATAGCCCCTGTGTGTCGGGAGGCGCTCTCCGTTCAGCTCCCATTCCGCACACCATCCGGGGATCCGTAGGCGCAATCCCGTGCAGGCACCGGGCTCCTCCACATGGATGCGGATCAGGCCCTCCCAGGGATACTCGGTCTGTACGTGTATCTGTGTAGGCACGCCATTGACCATGATGGACGCACGGTTTGACAGGTATTGATTGAGGACAAGGGTTGCGCCATCCACTGCGTAAGCGTACCCGCCTATGGAAGGGATGAAGCGGAGGATGTTGGTCGGGCAGCAGGAACAATCGTGCCATGGGAGACGGTGATGGACGCCGACAGAAGAGAGAGGGTTTTCGTAGAAAAACCTGTCCCCGCGGAGGGAGACTCCAGCCAGGGCGCCGTTGAATAGCTCGGTTTCTACCAGGTCTGCGTATTTTGCGTCACCCTCCATGAGGTTCATGCGGTGGTTCCACATGGCCATGCCGATGGATGCGCAGGTCTCACAGTAGGCGGTTAGATTGGGCAGGTGAAAATCGCGGGTGAAACCCTCGTGTTCTGCGGTCTGACCGATGCCGCCAGTGATATAGAGGTTGGCGGGCACGACATTGTCCCAGAGCCTGTGAAGGGCTTGTCTGAGGTGGGAGTCTTCCTGGATCATCGCGATGTCTGCCATGGCGCTGTAGTAATACATCGCCCGCACCGCATGGCCTGTCACCCTGTGCAGATCCTGCGCAGGCACGTCATCCTGGCAATATTCACGGCCAAAGCCCCGATACTCAAAGTGTTCGGAGACCAGGTGCCCATGACCCCGCTCGTTGATCATCCATTGGGCGAAGTCGAGGAAGCGCTGCTCGCCGGTCAGGCGCCAGAGGCGGACGAAGGCCAGTTCCGGTTCCTGGTGCCCAATAACCCAGTGGCGTTTTCCTTCGCCGAAGGTGTCCATCATGTGCTCTGCAGCCCGTATGGAGGCATGGAGCCATTTGTCCTTTCCGGTCGCCTGGAAATAGGCGATGGCGCCTTCAACCATGTGGCCGATGCAATAGTCCTCGTGCATGGCCATATCGGTCCAGCGCCTGGACGGGTCAGTCAGAGTATAGTAGGTGTTGATGTAACCGTCGTCCCACTGCGCGGCGCAGATGGTGTCGATGATGCGATCCGCTTCCTCTTCAAGCCCGGTTTCTCGGGCGCTGCAGAGGAGGTATGCAATGCCTTCCAGAACCTTGTACACATCGCTGTCGTTATAAAACCGGCCCTGGTACCCGCCACTCTCAAGCCCTGCAGCTCTGCGAAAGTTGGCTAACCGGCCGGTGGACTCACATTGGTCCAGGCAGACGCGCGCGGTGCTGGTTCTCGTAGCTTCAAACCGCCTCTCCCAGAAGCCCTCAATGTTGCGGACCTGCTCGAAGGAAACCGGACGCCAGTTCGCGGTAGGCATGCCGTGTTCACCTGCTCTTTCTTATCGCGTCCACCGATGGGTTGCCCTGATCCCCTGCGTGGGAATCTTTGTTGGCTGTCCAGCCGGGTTGGACACTTGATCCATCCTGTGAGAAAGTAGCGCACAGCGCCTGATAAAGTCAAGGCGGATAGAAGGTCCAGGCTACACTGGCAGCAGTGTTGCATCATTTCTTGCAGGGCTATAGCTGCGAGAACTCTGTCATCGTGAACTCCTCCACCGAGCCTGCTGAGGCAGTCAGTATTCATGGGGAAGGAAACCTGTTATCATGCATAGAGAAGAGTTAGACAGGCTGCGTACTGTGAGTTGCCATGCCGATGCTGCGCTGTGACCGGGAAGCCAGTCTGGCTGTCCTGTTTGCGGGCATGGCGAGGACGACGGGATTGACGGAGGGGGATTTGCCCATAAGTGGCGCAAATGGTTTTGCGGGGGATCGTTTCTTTATCCTTGAGGCAAGGGCCGATAGCGAACGCGCTGCCGTTTTTTCACAGGGTGGCGCCCGCATCAGTCAGCGTGCCAGAGGGTGGACGTCCCCTTTGAGGACGGGGGCTGTGTACTTCTTCCTCCGAGGTTCTGTGCCTGAAGGATTCGGAGACAGGGACTCCCCTGCAGCCATGTGAGCGCAGGCTGGATCTGTGGGTTTAGGGGGCTTTATTCCAGGGAAGACGCGTGCTTTTGAGAAGACAGGAAGAAAGATGCCGCCAAAGCTGTGACCCTGAGGCTGCGTTGAGGCCTGATAAACGCTGCACCTGCCCGCGTTTTGCGTGTCCTCAAAAGGGCTTCATCCCATGAGACCTGTACTGTGTGGTGGGGCAGGGGCAGGGATCCGGAGGACGGAATGATCCATGAAAGCTTCGATAACCTGACCGAGGCCATCATTGACCCTGAAAAGGTGTATGGCAAGCGTGAGCAGCTGTGCGATGCCTGCGTCCTGACCTATTCAAGGAACGCCGAAAAATTTGCGTTGAAGACCTGGCCCTGTGAAACACTTGCAGAGATTGGCTGTATCAACGGAAACATTCCTATTCACGGCCTTAAGATGAACAGCCAGAAGCTGGCGTTCTATCGGTCGCCTGTAGGGGCGGCCGGGGCGGGGAGTTGCCTGGAGGAGGCGCGCTGCCTGCTCGGTGTCACGCGTTTCGTCGTCTTCGGGTCCTGTGGCTGCCTGGACAGGGAAATCGAGGCAGGAACCCTCCTTACGCCCACTGAGGCGTATCGGGACGAGGGTCTGTCTTACCATTACGCACCGGCCAGAGACTACATTGCCGTAAGGGGCGCGGACACTGTGGCAACATTTTTACACGAAAAGGGTTTGCCCTTTGTGAAAGGGAGAACCTGGACCACCGACGCCATCTTCCGAGAGACCCGGGGCGCGGTGGAAAGACGCAGACGAGAGGGCTGTATCTCCGTGGAAATGGAGTGTGCGGGGCTGCAGGCGGTGTGTGATTTCAGAGGGATGGAGCTCTACTGTTTCCTGATCGCGGGCGACCTGCTGGACGCCGGCGAGTGGGACCGGCGCATTCTGGGAAGAAGGCCAGAAAAGGACCATCAGCGTGCCTGCATGCGGCTTGCGTTAGAGATGGCTGCCTGGCTGTCTACAGAGCCGTCGTATGCATGAGGATTCGCCGCTCACAATCCGTTCACCGATGGCGTCATCACCGCACGCCCGGGTTAAGAAAAATCTTCCCGGAGATTGCGCAATCGATTCCATCTGTGCTATAATGCTCCCTGAACAGAGAGAATAGCTGACGGAAGGGAATCATGAACAATCAGCAGGCGGTCAGGCTGAAGGATATTGCGGAGACTCTGGGCGTCTCCCAATCAACGGTGTCAAGGGCTATGAGTGGCAGCGGCCGCGTCAGCAGCAGGACCAGGCAACGCGTGCTCAGGGCGGTGAAGCAGGTGGGATATACGCCTAATGATGTGGCGCGCTCCCTGCGCAGGCGAAACGCAAAAACCATAGGCATCCTGGTGACCGACATCACCAACCCCTTTTTTTCCTCCGTCATCAAGGGTGCGCAGACAGCCTGCCGAGAAAACGGCTATTCTGTCCTGCTGGCGAACTCTGATGAAGATGCGGACATCGAGGCGGAGGCCCTTCAGCTGATGCTTGAAAAGCAGGTATCCGGATTGATCCTGGCAACAACAGGTGACGGGCAGACCCAGATTGACCGTTACAGAGCACTTGGAATCCCGGTTGTCTTTATCGACAACATGCCAGACCTGGACACGCCATTTGATTCTGTCTCCATTGATAATTACCGTGCCTCCCACGCATTGACGCACAGGCTGATTGACAAGGGATACCGGGAGCTGGGCATCATCCTGGGGCCTTTACACCAGTCCACCGGAAACCAGCGTTGGAAGGGGTTCAGGGACGCTTGCAGCGAGGAGGGCATCGCCCTCAGGCCTGAATGGATTCGGCAGGGGGACTTCAGGGTGGAGGGGGGGCGGCGGTGCATGGGCGAGATCCTCTCCCTGCCCGAAAGGCCGCTCGCCATGGTTTTATCTAACAACTATTTAGCTTACGGGGCTGTGGACGCGATCCGCTCCGCGGGGTTGCGTATCCCCCAGGATATTTGCGTGGTGGCATTTGATACGGATGATATTTCTGCGCTTACGGGGCCGTCCATCACGGCCATGAATCAGCCGGCGGAGGAGATCGGGAGCCAGGCCGCCCGCATCGCCATCGCACGCCTGGTCAGGCAGCAGGGAGACTGTTGCCAAAATCTCATCCTGGATCCGATCTTTGCGGAGGGCTGTTCGTGGTGAAACCAAGGCCTCCGTTACTGGGCTGCCGGAAAACACCCGGCGCTCGAGACCTCTGAACTCCTTGCCGGAAGGCAAGAGAAATATCAAAGGAGATGCAACACATGAAAAAGATCCTGCCCCTTCTCCTGGCAGCTGTCATGCTGCTGACCGTCCCGGCGGCCCTTGCCGCCGAAGAGGTCAAAATCGGCGTGAGCATCATGGAACTGAGCGCCTACACCTGGTACCTCGGCGTCATTGACGGGTGTAACAGGTGGGCTGCGGACCATCCGGAGGCCGGGTTCGTCTTCCAGTTTGAGGACAGCCGCTCTGATGTATCCACGATGCTCAACAACATCGACAACCTGGTCACCTGGGGCGCAAAGGGCATCATTCTCTTCCCTGCTGACGCTTCCTCTGCCATCCCTACCATGAAGGAATATATCGCTCAGGGCATCCCGTTTGTCATTGGCGACTATGAACAGCAGCCGGCCAGTGAAGATGACATCGTATGGCAGACCTTTGTAGGTCACAACTTCCGCGCGCTTGGTATAAAAAGCGGCGAAGTGGCGGTGGAGTATCTGAAAACCCTTGACAAGGATGACCCGGTCTGTCTGTTTGTCACAAGGCCTACTTCCGGACAGGTGTCTGCAGACAGGCTTGATGGCTTTTCCGAGACGGTTCTCGCGGCCTTTCCCAAAGCCAAAATCATTGTGGAAGGGGATGTGGGCGCCGGCTCCAGGGACTCTTCTCAGAGCCTGATGGAAAACATCCTTCAGCGCGAAGACGTGATCGATGTGGTCAGCGGACACAACGACGCGGAGGTCGTGGGCCCCTATAATGCAGCAGTCGCGGCCAACAGGATGGAAATTAAGTTTATAGGCATTGCCGGCGACAAGGACGTGCTGGGCTATGTAACGGACGGAAACCCCATGTGGTTAGGTGAGGTGCTGCAAAACCCCGTGGACCTCGGCTACCAGACCACAGAAGCCATGTACCAGGCGCTCGTGGAAGGCAAGGAGCTCCCACTGATTTGGGATCTGCCTGAACCGGAAGCGATTACACCTGCTAACGTGAAAGACTACGACTGGCAGAGCTGGGGCTGGCTGTAAGCGAAAGGGGCGCAACGCGCTGCCGATAGCCGGGCGGGGGCTTGCCCCCGCCCGGCTCAGAGGAACGCAGGAGAGAGCGACATGATCAACTTGCTGCCAGAGCCAAAATTCATCACGGAGCGGGAGGGGAATACAGCGCCCTTCACCAGGATCCAGCTGATTGGCGCGGACGAAGCGCTGGCGGAACTTGCCCGATTCAGGTTCCGCAGCTGCCCAGCCCTCAGCATAGCCCTTAAGGGAGATGCGGAGGCCTCCCTGAGGCTTGAGCTGCTCCCCTCCCTGGAGCGTAAAGGCCCGGAAAACAATGGACTCTTTGCCTCGCAGGGCTATCATCTGACGATCGATACGAACGGCGCGACGCTGAGCTATGGACACCGGGCTGGGCTGATCCATGGTCTGAGCAGCATCAAGGTGCTGCTTTTAGACACCGGGGGAGCGTATATATTGCCCTGCTGTGAGATTACGGACTGGCCGTCTCTGGCAGTCCGTGCCGTGGCGCCGACTTTTTCCTGGTATGCGGGCTACGGGCGCATTGGTTTTGATAGCCAGCTGTGGGGATACGAGGAGTGGGAATCGTTTCTGGACGACTGTCTGGACAATCGGATCAATCAGCTCAACATGGTCATGTACGGCTATTGGCCATTTGAGTTTGATGAATACCCGGAGACGGTGCTTCGGGATGTACCCGTGCGCATCTGGAACGCGGAAAATCGCCGATGGCTGACGGTGCGCTATGCTCACCCGAACATGGAAGAGCCCTTCCTGGAACGCTTCATACGCCTGGCTCACAGCATGGAAATAAAGATCTTTGCCTACGTGGGCCTTAATTCCTACAACGGCGCCTATACCATCAAGCACCCGGAAGCGCGCACCGTTCCCCCGGCCTCGAGCCAGTTCCTGAACGATTTTGATTCGCTGTGCCTTTCCTATCCGGGCACGGTGGATTACATCCTCGCCTCCATGCGGCGCATCGCCTCTTTGGGCTTTGACGGATTCACGCTGGAGGAGAGCGAGGAGGGCTTCTGGTACTGCGAGTGTGAGGCGTGCAGAGAACGCTGGCACAAGGGGGCAGCTTCTCCAGGCGAGGCCAAGCACACGGCAAACCTGTGGCTGCTGAACCGGATCTTTGAAACCGTACGGGGGATTCGACCGGATATCGTTGTTGGCATCCGCGCCTTTCGCCAGCCACCGCTTGTAAAGGATCCTGCCTTTTTGGAAGAATGCGCAAGGTCCCTGCCGGAGGAAGTCATGCTCTTCTGGGCGCCGGGCCTTTATGTTCCGGAAAGCGAGTTTGACAAGTGGTGCGAAGCCTTTGGCAAACACCGAATCTGGGGACGGGATACGGAAGCCAACTCCATTACTTCAACGATGGGGAGGCTGTTTCGCACCTTCCGTTCAAACGTTATTCGCTTTGAAGACGAAGCGAACGAGCAGACGATCGAAAGCGATATCCGACAGCATCTGGGCAGCGTTGACAGGGGCGTGCATGGCATCAACGGGTATGTGTTTGAGTGGTACGGCCTGTTCATGCACCTGTTCGCCCATGGCAACTACGGCTGGGGATCGCGGATGGACCCTGAAATCTTCTATCGTCGGGCCTGCGACCTCCACTTTGGCGATCTTGGCGCAAAGGTACTCAGTGTGCTGAAAAATATTGTCACCGTGCACGAAAGCCAGATCCCGCTGTATACCACGCCTTTTCCCTTTCAGAAAAACAGAATGACAGATGCGGACGTTCCTGCCATTGAGGCGGCGAAAGCAGCGCATCCCCGGTTGCTTAAGGAAATAGAGGAGATCCGGGCGCGCTGTGCGGAGGAACCGCGGCTCAGGCGGTGGCTTGTGCACTTTGACAAGATCCACAGTGCGCAAAGACGCAACGCTGTGATCTATGATCTGGTCCTCGCAGCGCTTGCCTATGAACGGGAAACAGACCCCGTGCGCAAGGACGCCCTACTGGACGAAATTCTGAGGCTTAATGAAAGAGATTTTGACATTGTCAAGGAGACTTTCTTTGACATCAACCCTGTGGGAGAAACAGGCGTGAAGAGCTGTATGTACCCAAGCCATGAGCTCAAGCGCCTGATCCACAACATCCGGCACCCCGAAACGCCCGATACGGACATCATCTGTGCAGGGATTGAGGCGCTTGGTTGGCTGTGGCTGTAGGGGAGAGAGAATGACTGAAAACAGGGTCGCACAAGAGCGGAAAAACCCGTACAACACGGACGTGGAGCCCTTAGTGGAGCTGAAGCACTGCACCATGGAATTTCCGGGTGTGCGGGCGCTGGATGACGTCAGCTTCACGCTGATGCCGGGGGAATGTCATGGGCTGGTGGGGGAGAACGGGGCGGGAAAATCGACGCTTTCCAAATGCGTGATCGGGGAAAACCGCATGACAGCCGGCGAACTGTATATCGCCGGAGAGAAAATCCGTCTTGCATCCTATTCGGTTCGCGAGTCACAGGAGCGCGGGATCGCTGTGGTCCACCAGGAGTTTCAGCTGATGGACGACTTGTCGGGCCTGGAAAATATCTTTGTGGGGCACTATCATACCAAAGCTGGCTTTGTAAACTGGAAAAGCCTGCGCAGGCGAGCGCGCCAGCTGATGGACTTTCTGCAAAGCGACGTCAACCTGACAGTCCCTGTACGGCGCCTGCGCACTGCCGAGCGCCAGATTATCCAGCTTGCAAAAGCCGTCCTCAACAATCCCAGGATCCTCATCCTCGATGAGCTTACCGCCGTGTTGCAGGAAAAGGACATACAAAACATCTTCAGGATTATTGACATTCTGAAGCGTCAGGGCATCGGCATCATCTACATCTCTCATCGCCTGAACGAGATCTTTGAATGCTGCGATGCCTATACTGTTCTCTGTGACGGACGTCACGTGGGGAGCGGGCAGGTTCGAGACATCGACAGACCTCAGCTGATCAGGATGATCATCGGAAGGGAGCTTGCCGGCGATTATCCACCCATCAACACGGACTTTGGTGACACCGTGCTGGAACTGAAGAACCTGAGCGCGCATAGCGCCTTCCGGGACATCAGCCTGTACGCGCGGGCCGGTGAGGTGGTGGGGATCGCCGGGTTGCTGGGCGCGGGGAAAACAGAGCTTCTGCAGGCAATCTTCGGAAGCCACCGCGTCGTGTCCGGAGACATCCTGATCAAGGGGCAGAAGGTTTCCATTAGAAGCCCCATACAGGCCATCAGAAAAGGCCTGGGCTTTGTGCCAGACGAGCGCCGGACGCTCGGACTTAACATGTTGTTTGACATCAAGGACAATACGACGCTGCCCAGCGGGAACAGGTACAGGAAATGGAGCTTCTTCAGAGACCACGGCGCGGAAGCCCGCGCCGCTTATGAGATCAACGAAAAGCTAAACCTGAAGTACTATTCGCTGTGGCAGACCGTGAAGAAGCTTTCCGGAGGAAACCAGCAAAAGATCGTCTTGGCCAAGTGGATGCTGTACAACTGCGACATCTTCCTTCTGGACGAACCCACGCGGGGGATTGACATCGGAGCAAAATACGAGATCTACGCGCTGATCAACGAACTGGCAAAGGCGGGCAAGGCGGTTGTGGTGGTTTCCCCCGAGCTTGAAGAGCTCATCGGGCTGTGCAACAGGGTATACATCATGTTTGAGGGCCGCATGATGGACCGCGTGGAAGGTGACAGAAAGACGCAGGACGTGATCATCCACAGCCTGCTGGGGGTGCAATGATATGAGCGATTATTCAGCGAAGAGCAGGCGCTACAGCGGCGGGTTTAAATCCTTTTTCCTTGAGTGGATGATACTGTTCCTGTTTATTTTCCTGGTAGCCATCTGCGTCGCCGTCAGCGAGAAGTTCAGGACAACCAACAACATTATGAACATCCTGCGTCAGGCATCTTTTCTGTCCATCATCGCTTTGGGCGAGTTTTTTGTAATCCTGACGGGCAACATGGACATGTCCATCACGTCTACCATCGGCATGTCGTCCATATTTTTTGCTGGGTTCGTCGTCAACAACGGGGTCTCGCTAGGCCTGGCGGTGCTTGCGGTTTTCGCGATGTCGGTGGTGGTAGGCCTCATCAATGGAAGTCTCGTTGTGTATGGACGCATTCCCGCCTTCATCGCGACACTGGTGGTGATGAACATCCTCAAGGGCATCTACTACATCTATTCCAGGGGTCTGCCCATCTCCGGCCTGCCGACAAGCTTCAATTACCTGGGTGCGGGCTATGTGGGCATCGTTCCTTTTCCTGTGATTCTGATGCTGATCGTATCCCTTGTGCTCTATGTCCTGACCAACCACACCCCGGTGGGCAGAGGCTTCTATGCGGTAGGTGGCAACCTGGAAGCAAGCAAGCTGTCTGGCATCAATACAAAGGTTGTCAGCATCCTGGCTTTCGTGCTGTGTGCCGTCCTCTCCTGCCTGGGAGCCCTGGGGCTCACCGCGAAAACACTCAGTGGCAACGTGTCCATCGGCGAAGGTCTTCTATTTGATGTGATGACCATCTGCGTGCTGGGCGGCACCTCTTTATCTGGAGGGCGCGGCAAGGTGTTCGGCGTGGTGATCGGAGCGCTGTTTCTGCAGGTGATCAGCAACATCATGGTCCTCATGAGCGTAGACACCTTTTTGCAGTGGGTGGTCAAGGGGGTCATTCTGGTGATTGTCGTCCTGGTGGATTCCAACACCAGTGGCAAGCGCTGAGCCCAACGTGTACGGGCAAGGCGCCATACATACCAACATCCGGAAGGAGAAAGAACATGGCACACGGATCCATTCACATTCCAAGGGGAGAGTATCAGGAACGCGTCAAGAAGGCAGCGGAGCTGATCCGTCGCGACGGACTTGACGCCCTGATCGTGAACTCCAATGAGGCTGACTATGCCAACGCACGCTATTTTTCGGGATTCTGGCCGCTGTTTGAGCGGGCAGGTGTAGCCATCTCCGCAGCGGGTGACGCTGCTTTGATGTGCGGTCCTGAAAGCCGCTACTTCGCCGGTGACCGAAGCAAGCTTGACAAGCTCTTTGTGCTCAAAGAATATCGCGAGAGCGCAGACCCTGCCTATCCGGAGCTTCAGCCTGACACCTATCATGATGTATTCAAGGCGATCGGCGTCACTGGAAAGAAGCTGCGCATCGGCGTCGCTGCTTGGCTGGATACGTCGGTGGTCATCATGGAAGCGATCCGCGAAGCGTTTCCGGAGGCTGAGATTGTCCGGTCGGACCACATCATGGTGCAGCTACGCTCGGTCAAGTCAGACAACGAGATCGCCTGTCTGAAGGAAGGCTACCGCATAGCGGAGCTCGCAACCAAACAGGTCATAGAAGAGATCAGGCCGGGCATGACCGAGCTGCAGGCGGTAGGGATCGCCCAGCGCGTCATCTATGAAAACGGGGCGGAGTACGAGGGCCTCCCAATGTACGTCTTCTCGGAGGCATCCACGCGCCACGCCATTTCCCGCTCATCCTACCGCAAGTTTGAAAAGGACGACATTGTGCAGCTGAACCTCTCCGCAAAGGTGGATGGCTATTCTGCCGCCATCGGCTACCCGATCGTGCTTGGAAAGCTGGAGGGCAGGCGCCGCGAGGTGGTTCTCTTTGGGCTCAAAGCCCACGAATGGACAGAAAAGCAGATCCGGGCAGGCGCTGCGGCTAGCGATGTCGCCACAAAATTCTACAACTTCTATGTTGAAAACGGCTTTAAGGACAACTTTGTCTATGGCCCTTTACACGGCACCGGCCTGATTGAGGTGGAAGCGCCGTGGGTGGAGACAAGCTCTAACTACCTGTTCGAAGAGAACATGACCTTTCAGGTGGACACCTTCATCGCGACCGACACCTTCGGTGTTCGCTGGGAAAAGGGTATCGCAGTGACAAAGGGAGGCTGCAACGTGCTCAGCGGGCCTGTCGGAAGGCTGTACGAGTTATCCTTCTGATAGAAAGGAAGGAACCATGTACAACACTTATGCGGTCATAGGGATCGACATGGAGACAGATGTCGGCAGCTTCACGCCCTTTTATGAGGGCGTGAAGCACGGCACTCCACGCCTGCTTGACCTGTTCAGAGAAAAAGATGTGAAGGCTACCTTCTTCTTCACGGGTGACAGTGCCCGAGAGAACCCGGAGATCGCCCGCAGGGTCGCTGAAAGCGAAAACGAGGTAGGCTGTCATTCGCTGTACCACGAGACCGTGGGGGACGAGCTGTTCCCCATTCCAGGGGTCAAGCCGTTGCTTCCCCATGAGATCAAGCCCCGCCTGGAGCTCGCCACCCAGTGGGTGGAGGAGGCTTCGGGCGTGCGGCCCGTTTCCTTCAGGTGCCCAAGGCTCTGGGGATCCACGACTGTCGTCAATGCCCTGGAGGAGCTGGGCTATCAGACAGATGCCTCCTACCCGATGTACTACTACCGTGAACGCTTCAGTCCCTACTATCCCAGTCGGGAGGATTGGACGCAGGAGGGGGATTCCACGGTGCTTGAGATCCCCAACTTCGCAGACATGGCCATGGAGAGCAAAGACCCGGGCCTTGAACGGGACCGGGATCAGTGGCCTCTTCTGAGAACGGAGGGTGCCAATGCCCTGCTTGGCAGGATGGATGCCTTTCTTGCCTTTGTCAGGGCCAGGGACCTTCCCGAGTGCATCTGTCTGTACCTGCATCCCTGGGAATTTCATCCCATGGAAAAGAGCTATCACTTTGGAGAAGCCACCGTAATCCCTGACGAGTTCATCACCGTCAATTGTGGAGAAGCGGCGCTGGAGGAGCTGTCAAAGCTGATAGACGGCATGAAGAGCCGGGGCATCCTCTTTGGTGCCGCTCGGGAGATGCCCGGTGCTTTCCCGCGCGGAGACTCGGTCTAAGCCCCTGTCATCGATGTGGAACCAGCCGCGCCGCCGCGCAAAGACGCAGAGCGGCGCGGCTTTTGGTTTGTCAGGTGTTGCTGACAATGCGACAGTCGACAAGGCTGTACGCTATGAGGAGGCTAAGATTGTTCACAAAGGGGAGGCTGCCGGGACGCGCTATGGAAAAATCTTCCTCTGAGAACGGAGGATAGGCCCTTGGACCACGTTATACCAGACTCCCGACCGGGTATACTCTGTGTGGACATCAGGCAGGGCTCTGCCCCTGTGATTGGGAGGGTTGGAAAATGAAGATACAAAAGGGCATGAAGGCGCCGGATTTTACGCTGGCTGACAACCGGGACGGAAAGGTAACGCTGTCGGACCTGAAGGGGAAGAAGGTGCTGCTGTCATGGCACCCCCTCGCCTGGACAAGCGTGTGTACGGACCAGATGAGGGCGTTGGAAGCGAACCATGAGCGCTTTGAAAAACTGAACACCGTCGCGCTGGGCCTCAGCGTGGATGCCGCGCCAAGCAAAAAGGCGTGGGCTGCCGTGCTGAACATTTATGCGACGCCGCTTCTTGCGGACTTCTACCCTCATGGAAAGGTGGCGTTAGAGTATGGCCTCTTCCTTGAGGAACTCGGCGCATCCGGACGCGCCAATATCATTGTGGACGAAAGCGGTGTCGTGCAGTGGGCGAAACAGTACGCCATTGGGGAGCTGCCGGACATTGAGGAGGTTTTCAGACAGCTGTAGAAAAAGGGAAACACTGTTTGAAAGCACCGCTTCATGCACCGATGTATGGTATGGCGCCGCCCCCAGTGCGTGAAGTGTAGATTCGGTGCGTAAAGCGTGCCCGCACCGTGCAAAACAACAGGGAGGCGTCACTGGGGTCAGGAAGAACAACGCGGGGCGAGCCTGGTCACGTGCTCGTCCCGCGTCATGTATCGATGAACAGCAATGGTTGATCAACCGAACTTGGAAGGGTGCACATCTAATTCTTTTAGCGTCTGCAGGCGTGTTTCACGCGATGCAGACGCTTTACTGTCCGGACGCCTGGTTAATCGCGTCGATGACGGCTTCAGTCGTGATGGTGGCTGCTGCAATGGCGTCAATGTCCTCGAGGCTTAGCGGCGGGACCAGACCTATGAACTGGGAGATGAAATCCTCCTCCAGCGCCAGCGCCCCCAGGCCTGGGGTCTCAACGAAATCTTCATCGTCGATAGCCAGCGAAGTGATAGCGCCCTCTTCGTCGAAGGTGACTGCGACAGAAATCGGGCCCACAAAGCCCTGAACGGTGATCACTGTCGCTGCTTCGAACAGGGATTCGTAGGCCAGGTTGACGGCCTCTATCACGGCTTCTGTTGTGATGGTAGCCGCCGCAATGACGTCAATGTCCTCAAGGCTTAGCGGTGGGACCAGGCCTAAGAACAGGGAGGTGAAATCCTCCTCCAGCGCCAGGGCTCCCAGGCCTGGGGTCTCGGCGAAGTCTTCGTCGCCAACTGTGAGCGAGAGGATCGTGCCCGTTTGGTCGAAGGTGACCGCGACAGCAACCGGACCGACAAAGCCATCGGCGACAGCTGTCGCCTCCACCGCCATGGCCGACGCCGTTGCGGACAGGCTCAGTACGAGCAGGAACAGAAATACCCTCTTCATGAAAAGACCTCCTTCGTGTGTTTGTTTCCATGCCTTTATGATAGCTATGGAAGGAGCAAGGTCAAGTGCGTGCCATCAAGGAGTGTCAGGGAGTGGAAAGCGGGGCTGCGCTACAAGGGCAGTTTTAGGAAATACAAGGATGGATCAAACAGGCGCAGAGGGCAAGCGCTCGGTAGAGGATGGAAAGATCTGTTTGCCCTGCACAACTTGTCCCTTGCCATGGATGCTGTCCATCAAAGCGGTTGAGCTTTTGCCATCCAAACCCTGTTTATTCGAAAGCGAGAACGGTTTCTGGGTCGCGCATATAGGGAAAGACAACGCCGGGCAGGTCGGATACGGGCAACACATCTTCGGAGAGCCTGATGTTCAGGATATGGGTCATGAATTCTCTGCGCTCCTGTATGCGCTGCCAAGCGGCTGGAGAAGCTGCCTTTAGCTCTTCGCGGGTGGATTCGTCCGCCAGAACGATACCATCCTCGGCGTGCGCAAAGAGGTCTTCCTCGGGTTTTGCAGCTGTGAAATCACACTGGATCATCATGCCGGAGCGAAGCAGCGCGGAGCAACCGGGTCTGAAGGGCGTGTTGGTCCACTCGTCCGTGTGGATGAGGTGGCCGGGGTTGAGCGCGACGCCAAACTCGGAAAGGCCCCCTGCCTCCGCCGCGGTCGCTTCATAAACCCTGCCACCGGACACGCCGATGGAAACGGCCTCGTACCATGCGGCCAGCGTGCGGAAGTATTTGTCATAAAACGCTCTGCGCGCTTCGGGCTCTTCTTCGGGACCATCAATATAATAGCCAATTTTATGACAGAGGCTGCGGCGATAAGCCATGCCAAGGCCTATGGCATCTCCCTGGCGCAGCCTTGAGCCGGCTTGAGGGCTTGCCAGGCCATAGGCAAGATTTTTCCCAAAGTTGATGTTGGGGTGTACGCTGATTGGCATGCCGTTGATGTTCAGAGAGGTGCTCGCTTCAATCTCTGTCATGCCTTCGCGGAGGTTTTCAAGCACCCTGTAGGTGTTCCTGGAGGAAAGCGTACCGGCGATTTCATTGAGAAGCAGCTCTTTTGGCTCCAGCGTGATCCGCAGGCCCGCTTCAAGGCCGGTCATCACTTCCGTGGCGTTGTGCATGCCTCCCAGAGGGAGGACCTTCAGCAGGCATTCAATAATGAAGTGGGGAAAGTCAAACATCTGAGCGGGGTGGGAATGGTCTTCCTGTGTGAACAGCTTCCAGCCCACCAGCCCAACCCGGGAAGCTTCATTGAGGCCGGCAAGGCGGAGAATACTCTCAAACGGTCGTCCCAGCGCGCGGGGCTGGCCCGGAAGGCTGAAGGGAGGGTAGATGTATTTGCGGATTTCATAGTCGATGATATTGCAGTAGTCAGCCCCCTCGTTGCCGACGATGATCGTGGGCGTGCCGTCATGGGGGATCACCAGGAGGGCTTCTTCAAAGCGTGGGTCGAAACCGGTGAAGTACTCGATGTTTGAAAAATGCTCCCGGTCACCGTAAATAACCAGATGGGTATAGGGACCCATGCGCGATCGCGCGCGGCGTACGCGGTCTGAATAATCCCTGCCGCTGAGTTCCGGGATCTCCTTTAGGTCAATCTCAGTGTCAAGATTGGGCAGTGAAACGATCTTCCGCCTGATCACCTTTCGCATGCTGATCTGTTCCTTTCCTCTTGTAGCGTGGTGCGGGCCTGTCGGCTCTCTCTGGGGTTGTTTTCACGACGGTACTGTTATCAACCATACTGACCGTGTTTCAGGCGGGAGACCGCATCTCCCTTGAGGGCGAGCACAGGCATACGGACACTGTCTGAAGGGTTTCATGCGGCACGGGGCGGCTCCGAGCGCTGACCGCCTGTCGCATGGTCATGGTTCGGGACCTTTCAAAGCTGCCTGACCCCTCGTGAAGAGCACCCTGCTTCCTGAAACGCACGCCATACGTGTGTGTGCTGCGAAAGACAAAGCGCAGGGAGACATGCCGTATCATTCGGAACCGGTGTGTATAGGGTCTGTACCGGCCCAACCTGGCAGCATCATAACAGGATATCTGCATCTGTCAACAGCTAATGACCACGTGTCGCAGGCTCTTTTAAATACAGAAAAGGATCAGAGCCCGTGTATGTCCAAGGGTGGGCAGGGTATATAGTATTGCGGCGCTTCGCCATGGGGCGGGGCTTTCAGCCGCGACGTTGACCGAAGGATAGATGAATCATGAAGCTTGTATTGATACGCCATGGAGAAAGCGAGTGGAACCGACAGAACCGCTTCACTGGATGGACGGATATCGACCTGTCTGATGGGGGCAGAAGCGAAGCGGAACAGGCAGGGGATCTCCTCAGGGAAGCCGGGTTTGACTTTGATGTTTGCCATACCTCTTTCCTCAAAAGGGCCGTCCATACGCTGGATATCGTGCTGGACCGCCTGGACAGGGTATGGCTTCCAGTGGAAAAGACCTGGAAACTGAACGAACGGCACTACGGTGCCCTTCAGGGCCTTAATAAGGCAGAGACAGCGGCGAAATATGGGGAAGAACAGGTCAGGGTCTGGAGACGGGCCTTTGACATCCGGCCACCTGCGCTGAAGAAGGGCGACGAAAGAGATCCACGAAAATCCCCGCAATACAGGGGTGTGCCACCTGAGGAACTCCCGCTGACGGAAAGCCTCAAGGACACGGTCGCGAGGACCGTTCCATACTTCAACGAAGTCATCAGAAAGGAGTTGCTGGAAGGCAAGAGGGTCATGGTTGTCGCGCATGGGAACTCGATGCGTGCTCTGGTGAAACACTTTGACAGGCTCTCGGATGAGGAGATCGTGGAAGTGAACATCCCGACAGGAATCCCTCTTGTTTATGAATTTAGAAGCGACTTTTCCGTCGCTACGCGCAGATATCTGGGGGACGAGGAAACGATCCGTCAAAAGACGGACAGCGTGGCGAGGCAGGGGAAGGCCAAACAAGCAAGCGAGAGGATAGGAGAGCCCTGAGATCGGGGCTTTGATGATGGGAGAGGAGGCCGCCAGCAGGACGCGTGCCTTGCCGGAGGGCAGAAAGGAACCTGTCGTCAGGGGTTTGGTGTCGCTGCTTTGGAAAGCATGGCAGCAAGTGCTCCGGTTGACAGACAGGCCGCGCTGAAATAGTCTACCCCCTGCAATGGCCTCATTGATTGTGTCTAAAAGAATGGCAGGATATCGTATGCGCAGCGGAACCAACCCCCGGGAGAAGAGACTGTCCGGCCTGATGGTCAGGAACATCAGCAAGGCGTATGACCAAAAAGAAGTATTGCGGGACGTAAGCTTTTCTCTGTATCCGGGAGAAGTTCTTGGGGTATGCGGCAGCAACGGTACCGGAAAAACCACGCTCATCCACCTGCTCGCCTCTATCCTGATCCCGGACTCGGGGAAGATCACGCTATTTGGAGTCTCCGCGAGGGCGGGACGCGCTTATCGGGAATCTATCGGACTGGTACCCCAGCAGATCGCGCTCTCTCCCCGGCTGACGGTGCTGCAGAACCTGGATTTCTGGGCTTCCATGCGCGGCCTGTCCGGCCAACGACGCAGGGAAACGGTTGAAAAGGCGATCGCGCTGACGAACATTGCAGGTTTTCTCCATCTGCGCGTGTCCCGGTGCTCAGGAGGCATGGCCAGGCGGGCGAATCTCGCGGCGGGCCTCGTGGGATTTCCTGCTCTGATCCTGCTTGATGAACCTACAGCAGGCCTCGACGAGGAAACCCGGGACATCGTTTTGACCACAGTGAAAGCGCTGAAGAACAGTGGGCATATGCTGGTCATGGTCAACCATTATCAAGAGGAAATAAAGGCCGTATCCGGAAGGATTCTTAAGCTGGACTCCGGGCAACCGTCTTCTGAAGCTTTGGGGATGGCGTAAGATGCTTTCCCGTCTGCTTCTTTTCCATCTGCGAGGGGCGCTCAGCTGGCGAACAGCAGTTGTCTTTGTGGCTATTGTTTTGCTGACTGCCTTTGTCTACCTGGCGCTCCCCGACATGAGCTCCTCCGGTGGCCGCTCTTTTTTTGACATATCCTTTTCGATCGTTGACCCTGAGTCAAGTCTGATTTCTACAGCCATCGCGGAAATTCTCCATGGCATGAACGATATGGGCCATGTATATTTGGAGGATCTGGAGACAGCGCTGGAAAGGCTTGAGCGCAATGAGATTCTGATGGTCATTGAGTTCCCCGTGGGGTTTTTGGAAAGCAGCCAGGCGCTTGAGAAGCGACCGCCCGTGACCCTCCGGCTCAACCCACGTATGCCGGCAGAGTCAGCCCTTGCCCTGCGCGAATTGCTTGGCGTTGCTGACAGCATTGCCGGCATTCTGGCACCCTATATGTCCTTCGCCTCGACGATCCAGCCGCTGTATCAGGACTCCGTCGCCTATCACAGGCAGCTGGAAAGGAGCTTTGCTCAGCTCATCACTTGGGTCATGACCAGGAGGGCAGCGGTGACGCTGGATGAAACCCACCGCCTGAACACGGGATTTCACCTCGTTTCATCCCTCCTGTGCTTGCTTTGCATGCAGACGGGCCTGATGCTGCTGTCACAGACGGAAGCGGATTCCCTCAGCGGCGTGAACGTAAGGCTGGCCCTGTCCAGCGCACCCTGGTTTTTGTCGCCCCTGGCCAGGGGAATAGCCGGGTTCTTCACGATGGGAGCCTCTTTCGTGCCACTGTTCATCGGGCTGAAAGCCCGTTTCCCGGAGTCACAGATCGGCATGATGGTAGGGGCGTTTCTTTGTCTGTACTGGATCACGGCGACGCTCTGTCAGGCAGCCGGCTACCTTGCCGGAGGAAGTGTCATGGCGCTGTCAGGGACGTGGCTGGCCATCCTGGCGCTGCTGTTGCTGGGCGGGTGTATCTATCCTGAAACCCTGATGCCCGGGTTTCTCAGGCCGCTGATGCCTCTTTCGCCAGCCTACCACGCCTACAGGGCTGTGTACGCGGCGCTTCAGGGCTTGCCTGTGCCAGAACAAATGCCCATCGCTATGACAGCGATGGCTGTCGTTTCGGCAGTCCTCCTGTGGCTCGCCTGGAGGCGAGGGGGGCAAGCGGGTGCCAGGATGGGGGTAGCATGAGCTTTTTGCGGGTGCTCACGCTTAAATTCCGCGAACTGTTCGCATCCCCAGTGGTGCTGATTGCGCTGTTGGTCCTGCCCATCCTGATGGGGATGGCAGCCGGAGCGTCCAATCTTCATAACAGAGACCCTGTGATTCGCGTGGTGGTGACAGACCTGGACAGGACAGAAGTCAGCCGCGGCCTTGTCGCGGCCCTCGAGCGTCAGGGATGGGAGGTCCTGGAGGCGGATAAGGAAGAAGCCCGGGGCCTCCTGGACAGGAAGGCCGTGGAAGGCGCGCTGGTGATTGAACAGGGGTTTGCAGCGCGCATGGACAGCCTTGTGGCGCGCAGATTGACCTATACGCCTGCGGAGGGAGCACTGACAGCCAACAGGGTGCTTGACGCGCTCACCTATGCGGTGATCCCTTTCAAGAGCCGGGCTGTGTTTCTGCGCCAGGCAGAGGAAATATACAAAAAAAGCGGCCTGGCACTCCCCGAGAATTTTGAGGAGCGCTTTGACAGGGAAATGCAAAGCAGCCTTGAGGGCAGCGCCAAACAGGAGTTTATCTACGTTGGGAAACCTGCGGAACCACCAGCGCTGAGCTATGCGGTGAACGATTACTCGCTGGAGCTACTCTTCCTCGGGTTCTTTGCCCTGCTTGGAAATATAAGCCTTTCCGCACCCGCGATACGGCAAAGGCTTGCTGCGGCTCCCCGCGGTCTGGCCCGTGACTATGCCGCAACCCAGATCGCCCTCTTCACTGCAGGCCTTCTACAGCTGCTCCTGTATATGGGAAGCATGCGGGCACTGATGGGCACGGTCGCGGATGCCCGGGAGCTGTACATTCTTTCGGTATTTTTGCTGATGAGCCTGGCGTTTGCTCAGGCCCTGGCGCTGCTGCATGAAAGCGTGAGGCTGTTCCTGGGGCTGATCCTCCTGTTTGTGTTGTCAGTCGCAGGCGGCTGCTTCATACAGCTGCCAGAGCGCCTGATTCGACTGTACGGTCAGTATATTCCGCAGGGCTGGGCACTGGCCGCCCTGCGCGGCTATCCTGTGCCGTCGGCGGCCTATGGGGTGTCAGCTTCGATCGCCATCCTTGTATCGCTGTATTTTATTCGTGCCCGGAAAGCCGTGCGGTCGGGATAGGGAAAAGGCCGATCGTGGAAGGGATGCGCGCCTCAGGCTGTGCCCAGATCTAAAAGGTATTAAAGGGTGGAGGAGAAGGCAGCCGCCTGATAGCCGTCCCCTACCGATCCCGGATTTTCTGCATCAGCTCAAGCCCTTCAGGTGACGCAAGGAAGTCATAGGTCGTGTCAGGCACCAGGGGCTGCAGGCCCTCAAGATCGTTGGCCATGATCCGTTCTCGGACCCGGGTGGCGCTGATGGGAAGGTTGCCTGCGCCTTCCCGGCGCGGGACGATAACGAGCTCTACTCCGAAACCGGGAAGCCTTTCGGACATCACCTGGTTGTACAGGTTGGTGGCGAAGGAGTAGGGCTCGTCGCCCACAAAGCGCACGCTGAGGCCCAGTACCCCAGCGATCCTTCCAAACACCGCCGCGTCTACGGCTGCCTGGGCCCGGGTGACGGCTTCCGAATCCTGGATGAAATAGGAAGGGAAGGTGGCGCTGCTGACGATGTAGTTGTCCGTGTCGTGATAGCGGAGGTTGCCCAGATGACGGGTGCCCTGCCGGATCAGCTGTTCACGGACTGCGTAGGGGAAGGCGGAGACATCTTCCCGCACCGTGAACAGGTGCAGCACGTCGCATTCCCGCGAGGCCTTCTCGACAAGATACTGGTGTCCCAGGGTAAAGGGGTTGGCGTTCATGACAATGGCCCCGGCTCTGGGCGCGTCGACCCTCTGGGCGGAGATCCTTTCCAGATACCGAGAAAACGCGTCCCGGCTGTTCTCCATGAACACCAGGCTTCGGTTCACCTCCGCGATGGTGTAGAAACCCAGTTGAGAAAAAAAACGGGCGGTATCGTGCTTTGTATGCAAGAAGACGTTGAAGTGCCCGCGGGTGGCCAGCTCATGGACCAGGTGCGATACGAGGGTGTTCAGGAGGCCCTCCCCTCTGTAACCGCTGTCGACAGCCAGACAGCGCAGGGTATTTCTGAAGCTGGAGCCCGTGGCAACCAGTTGATCAGCCTCATCGTAGAGGCCGACAGTATAGTCAAGGTTGCGATCTGCAGCGATCCCCTCCCGCTTGAGCAGGGCGAGAACATCTCTCTGCGCTTCCCGGTCGAAAGGATAGAGGCGTCGGAGTTCGAAGGGCACGTGGCTGCCTCCTTCTGATTCTGGTGTAGAGGAACCCGCTATATGGCCTTAGCGTCCGGACCTTCAACGGAGTTCACTTCATGGGGATGCGCTGCTTCCGCTGCAGACCGTGTGCTGGAGATCCCCGAGTTATTCACACAGCATTCTGCCGGCGCGGTGGTGAGGGAGGCCATCAAGACGTTCTCCTCTGACTTGAGCAGCGGATACTCAAGGCCATCGTATCGGGGACTCGTGGTAATGAGCGCGATGTTGCAGACCCCATTGCGCAGAAGCTTTTTAAGCTTGTCCGACCCGTGTTCCTCCGGTTCAATCCTGACAGGGAGGGTTGGCGGACGAATTCTTAGAGGATCAGCGGCAACAGCTGTATCCACCGCTGAAAGGGAATACCAAGGCGCAGCCCGTCCTTGCCCTCGTTTCGGATCTCGCGGATCTCGTTGACCAGGTCGACGCTGAGGGCTGTGACTTTTTCCAATGAGCCCAGGTATTTCTGACCTGTGCAGACAAGCGCGATGGGCACGATGCTCCTGTCAAAGAGCTGTAGCCCTGGGGATGCTTTGATCTTCCGGATGGCTTGGCTGAGTACCGGCTGCGAAACGTACAGGCTCCGGACAGCGGGGGGAGGCTGCCGCTGCGAAGGACGGCCTGGATGCCTCTGGGGTACCTGATGTTGATCATTGTAGTCTCTCGGGACGTAAGACCGGCGCTGTATAGTATATAAAGCAAATTGTATTTGCCTTATGTTGCAGGGTATTTTATCATGCACCCATCACAGAGGCAAGCGGGTAGCGGCTTCAATGCAGGGCTAACGCATGAACGATTTATCTCGATTGTATTATGAATTATTAACAAAT
>CAZPIC010000003.1:54974-109213 GCA_964586835.1 uncultured Oscillospiraceae bacterium | reverse complement strand
TCTGGATGGCAGTATATCACTTCCCTCGCTTTTCACGGAATTAAGTGAAGAGCCGGGAACCGAAACCGAAGAGAACCGTTACAGGCATCCCTCCCCGGATTTTCTTGACAGCGCTCAGGGCGTCGGTGATAATGACAGCATGGAGGAGGGCTGTCGCATGCATGAAATCACAGAGGTGAAGGCGGGAAGCCCGGCACGCCGTCATGGCGTTCGCTCCGGCGACTTCATCGAAAAAATCAACGGCGAAGCCCTCATCGACGTCATTGACTACCAAGCCTTAACAGCCACAAGGCATGTGCATCTCTCCGTCAGAGATCCAGAGGGAAAAAAAAGGGAAATCCACCTGATCAAGGGCGCCGGCCAGCCGCTTGGTCTGCGTTTGCGGGATTCGCTTGCCTGCCAGCCTCGCCTCTGCGCGAACCGCTGCGTTTTTTGCTTTGTGGACCAGATGCCCCCAGGGATGAGGGAAACTCTCTACCAAAAGGATGATGACTGGCGCCTGTCCCTGATGATGGGCAACTATATCACCCTGACAAATATTTCCGAAGCCGAGCTTGCGCGCATCATCCGGCGAAAGGCAAGCCCGCTGTATATCTCGGTTCATGCCACCGATCCCGCGGTCCGTTCGTCCATGATGGGCAACCGCGCAGCCGGAGCACTGCTGTCGAAGCTTCTGCGCCTGAAGGAGGCAGGGATCTCCTTTCACGCGCAGATCGTCCTGTGCCCCGGCATCAATGATGGCCGGGTTCTTTCTGACACGCTTGCAGACCTGCTGAGCCTGCACCCTGCCGCTCTGTCGGTGGCGCTCGTCCCTGTTGGACTGACCAGGCATCGGCGAGGGTTGCCCGAGCTATCCCCTTTCAGCCGGTCTGATGCCCTGGCCGTGCTTGAACGCTGTCGTGGCTTTCAGGCCCGTGCGCTTGAAGAGGCCGGGACCCGTTTTGTTTTTCCTGCGGATGAACTCCTGTGTCTTGCAGGGGCCGAGATTCCTGGTTCGGACGAGTACGAGGGCTATCCTCAGCTTCAAAATGGCGTCGGGATGATCCGGGCCTTTGAGGAGGAGCTTCGTCAAGCCCATCAGGACAGCCCCCTTCCGACACGAACGGGAACAACAAAAGCCGTTGAGGTGCTGGTCCCCTGTGGAACTTCCATCGCGCCTACCCTGCAGCGCTGGTCGAAAGCCTTTGCTCTCCCAGGCATCAGCGTGCGGGTCACGCCGATCACAAACCACTTTTTTGGAGAGACGGTCACCGTATCGGGACTGCTGACAGGCCGGGACCTGGAAACCCAGCTTTCCGGGCTGCGCGGTGACCTGGTCCTCCTTCCAGACGTCATGCTCAACTACGACAAAACGCTGTTTCTGGATGACCGGTCGCCTGAGCAGCTGGCACAGCGCCTGGGTATGCGTCTTGAAATCATTGAAAGCAGCGGCGCAGGCTTCTATGCCGCGTTATGCGCCGCCGTTACAGAAAAGCCCTGTCTACAAGGGGACTGCCATGCCGTACGCTAAGCCCCTGGTCGCCATTGTCGGAAGGCCCAACGTGGGGAAATCCACTTTCTTCAACCGTATCACGGGCAAGCGGATTTCCATTGTGGACGACACGCCGGGCGTGACGCGTGACAGGCTTTACGGCGACACAGAGTGGCTGGGAAGGGACTTCGTCCTCATCGATACAGGGGGGCTGGACCTTCAAAGTGAAGACGCTCTGTTTGTGCTGATGCGCAGGCAGGTGGAAGTCGCCATCGACACCGCGGACGTGATCTGTTTTTTCACCGACGCGAGGAGCGGGCTGACGCCGCAGGACCATGAAGTCGCCCAGCTGCTGCGCAGGTCCGGCAAGCCAGTGATCCTGGTCGTCAACAAGGTCGATCACCCGGGGCTGGATGAGAGCCTGTACGAGTATTATGAGCTGGGGCTTGGCGATCCATTCGGGATATCCAGTGCCAACATGCTGGGGCTCGGTGACCTGCTCGACAGGATCATCAGCTTCTTCCCGGACTTAGGGGCGGAGGAGCCGGAGGACGCCCACATCGGTGGGCTTGCTGTGATTGGCAGGCCCAATGTAGGCAAAAGCAGCCTCATCAACCGTCTGTTGGGCGAGGAAAGGGTCATGGTCAGCGCTATTCCAGGCACCACCCGGGACGCAGTCGACACCCGCCTTTGCCGGCCGGACGGCAGAACCTTCAATATCATCGACACAGCCGGCATTCGCAGAAAACGCTCCATCGAAGACAGGAGCCTTGAACGATACAGCGTGCTGCGCAGCTTCGCGGCCATACGGCGCTGTGACGTCGCACTTCTCATGATGGATGCAGCCGACGGTGTCACGGAACAGGATGAGAGAATTGCCGGAATGGTCAAGGAGGAGGGCAAAGCCCTTCTCCTTGTCGTCAATAAATGGGATCTGGTCGAAAAGGAAACAGGCACGATGGAGCGCTTCGAGCAGGAGATTCGCTCGCGCCTTGACTTTGTAAGCTATGCACCTGTTCATTTCATTTCCGCCCTGACAGGTCGCCGCGTAGACAGGCTATGGGACCTGGTTGATCAGGTTGACGGGGAGGCCTCCAGGAAGATTGGGTCAGGCGTTCTCAACGATGTTCTGGGAGACGCGCAGATTTCGCTCCAGGCGCCATCGGACAAAGGAAGAAGGCTGAAGATCCACTATGCCACGCAGTGCGGCACCAGACCTCCTGCTTTTCTTTTATTTGTCAATGACGTCAAGCTGATGCACTTTTCCTACGAACGCTATCTTGAGAACCAGCTCAGAAAGGCCTTTGGCTTTACAGGAACGCCCCTGCGCCTGCTTTTAAGACAAAAGGGCGGGGGGACAGAGCCATGACTGCCCTGGCCCTTGCCCTCAGCGCAGCCATCGGCTACCTGATCGGTTGCTTTTCCACCGGCCTGACCGTGTCACAGGAGCGCAACATCGACATCCGGTCCGTCGGCAGCAAAAGCACCGGTGCTACGAACGTCACCCGCGTGATGGGCGCACGGCTGGGGCTTGTCACCTTCCTGGGGGATTTCATCAAAGCGCTGCTTGCCGTCCTGGCAGGCAGGGCAATCGCTGGAACACACGGCGGAATGCTGGCAGGTTTCTTTACGGTGGTGGGCCATAACTGGCCGGTCTTCTACCGCTTCAGGGGAGGCAAGGGGATCGCCTGCTCCATGGCCGTCCTGCTGATGCTTTTCCCCTCCTGGGCGCTCATTTCCTTTGCCTGTGCGGCTGTGATCGTCCTATGGACGCGGATCGTGGCTCTTGGCAGCCTGACGCTGCTATTCATCTGCGCCGCAGCTGTCCCTTTCACGCAGGGATGGTGGCCGGACGGGGTGTTGGCGCTCTCTCTTTTTTTGCTCGGTCTATTCAGGCATCGGGAAAACATCCGGCGCATGAGGGCCGGGACAGAAAACCGGTTCACGTTCCCGCCAAAAGACCGCGTGTCATGAGGGCAGGGTTCTGACAGCGTAGGCCTCACCGGCCTCAAGCGCCTGCACGACGGAAAACAGATCTATCACATCGAGGGATTCTGCCTTCACGGTTGCCAGCGGATGCTCCTGGGCGGCTCCCACGGCAAGGGCAGGCATCCCTGCCCGCAGCGCCGCCTCCACCCCGGTCAGGGCGTCCTCGACGACGAGGCAGCGTCCGGGTGGTAACCCGAGTTTGCCGGCGGCAACCAGAAAAACCTCAGGATCGGGTTTGCTGCGGGTGATGTCATTGCCGTCGGCAACGGCGTCGAAGCTGTGCTCAAGGCCCAGCTTTTGCAAAATCCTTCGCGCATTCCGGCTGGACGAGCCCACGGCGGTCAGGAGACCCCTTTCCTTCAAGCTTTTCAGTGCCCGGACAGCTCCCGGAAGGATATCACCTCCATCCAGCTGCTCAATGCTTTGAAGGTAGCGGTCATTTTTCCGTTTCGCCAGGGCTTGCTTTTCTTCGTCTGTATACCGCCGCGCAGCCCGCTCCAGCAAAATCTCCAGACTCTGCATCCGGCTGACGCCGCGCAGCCTGTGGTTGATCTCCCTGTCAAAGGGAATGCCTTCGCTGTCAGCCAATTCCTTCCATGCCTGAAAGTGGCATTCGTCGGTGGAAACAAGGACGCCATCCAGATCAAAAATCACGCCACGGATCATCATGCTCCTCCCTCTGCCCGCTGAGTATACCCGCGGCCTCTTCCCCCCGCAATGGTTCTGCCTTCCCGGCCGTCGCGTTCTTGACCGGGAGATTCTCCTGCGGCTATACTGTGCAGGCGAATAGATGTCCGGGGCTTGATTTTTGCAGGATTTCTGCGCCTTTTATTTTCGGGAGGATCAGGATGGACCAGAGGCTTTTTGCCGATAGGCTCACCGGCGTATCTGGTGGTGCGATCCGGGAAATACTGAAGCTTACCGCAAAGGCGGACATCATCTCCTTTGCCGGCGGCAATCCTGGCGAGGCCGAGCTTCCTTATGATCAGGTCGTCCAGCTGAGCGACGACCTCCTCCGTCATAGGGGCAGGAAGCTCCTTCGATACGGAGCCACGGAAGGCTATGCCCCGCTCCTTGCCCTGCTTCGCGGCTATATCCACGAAGCGTTCTCCGCCGATCCTGACGGGGATGAAGTCCTTGTGACGACGGGTTCACAGCAGGGGATTGACCTCCTGTGCAAGGCGCTCCTCAACCCCAAAGACGTGGTCCTGACCGAAAACCCCACCTTTTTAGGCGCGACACAGGCCATGCAGCTTAACCAGGCGCAGATCTTCCCTGTCAGAAGCGATGAGGACGGGGTCGATCCCATCGACCTTGAGCGAATGATCGAAGCCCACCGGCCCAAGCTGGTCTACCTGATCCCCACGTTTCAAAACCCAACGGGGACGAGCCTGTCCCTTCAGCGGCGAAAACAGGTGGCGGACATCGCGTCGCGCCATCGCGTCGTCGTTGCGGAGGATGATCCCTACCGTCAGCTGCGATACCGCGGCCTTCCCCTGCCTTCCATCAAATCCTTTGATTCCGAGGGCTGGGTGACGCTGCTGGGAAGCTTTTCCAAGGTCATCGCCCCCGGCTTGCGCGTGGGCTTCATGGCTGGTCCCGGTGACCTGATCAGGGCATGCGCTGTTCTCAAGCAGGCTGCTGATGTGCACACCCCCACCCTGAATCAAGCCATCGTGCATGCCTTCCTGGAAAGAAACCTTCTTCACGCGCATCTGCTGCGGTTGCGAAAAGCCTACGGGGAGCGTCTTCAACTCATGCTGGAAGGGCTCGACAACATGAAGCGCGCGGGCCTTGTGCATGGTTTCACCCAGCCTGAGGGAGGGCTTTTCGTGTTCGTATCCCTGCCTGAGACAGTGGACGCGGCGGAACTCTTAAAGCGCGCTGTCCCTGCCGGGGTCGCCTTTGTGCCGGGAGAGCCCTTCTTCCCTGCCGGCGGCGGCCAAAACACGCTCCGGCTCAACTTTACCGCGTCCGACGGGAACGGTATCCGGCGTGGCCTTGAAAACCTGAAATCCTGCATGGAACACAGCGCACCCTGAAAGGAGAAACGGCATGCATATCCTTGATACCCTCAAGGAAAGGGGATTCATTGCACAGACCACCTTCGAGGAAGATCTCTACCGGCGTCTGGAACGGGAAGAGATGACTTTCTATATCGGTTTCGACCCGACCGCTCCGAGCCTGCACTTTGGGCACTTTATCCCCATCCTCGCCATGGTTCATATGCAGCGGGCGGGCCACCGGCCCATCGCGCTGATCGGCGCGGGAACAGCCATGGTTGGCGACCCCAGCGGCAAAACCGATATGCGCAAGATGCTCAGCCAGGAAATCATCAGCCACAACGCGGGCTTCATTGAGAAGCAGATCTCCTCCTTCCTCGACTTTGGCCCCGGAAAGGCCTTCGCAGTCAACAACGCAGACTGGCTGCTTAAGGCCAATTACGTGGAGTTTATCCGTGAAATTGGCGTGCACTTCTCCGTCAACCGCATGCTGGCTGCAGACTGTTACAAGCAACGGTTTGAGCGTGGGCTGACCTTTTTAGAGTTTAACTATATGCTGATGCAGTCCTACGACTTCCTTGAGCTGTTTCGAAGATACCGTTGCAGGTTGCAGATGGGCGGAGATGACCAATGGAGCAACATCCTGGCGGGCGCCGACCTCATCCGCAGAAAAGAGCGTGAGGAGGCTTTTGCCTGCACCTTCAACCTGCTTCTAACGCATGATGGCAAGAAGATGGGAAAGACGGAAAAGGGCGCGCTCTGGCTCGATCCGAAGCTCTGCTCGCCGTACGAGTTTTACCAGTACTGGCGCAATATAGACGACAAGGACGTTGGACGATGCCTGTCCATGCTGACCTTCCTGCCTATGGACGAGGTCAGGAAGCTGGGAGCGCTTCAGGGGCATGGCATCAACGAAGCCAAGAAGGTCCTGGCCTATGAGTGCACAGCCCTGGTCCACGGGCACGATGAGGCCGAAAAAGCGCAGATCGCGGCCGCTGCGCTGTTTGAAGGGATCGGGGCTTCCAGGGATGTTCCGACTTTTCAGATCTCAAGGGCGGAGCTTGCCCAGGACAGCCGTCTGACCACCCTGCTTGCCGCCTGTGGCCTTTGCTCCAGTCGCAGCGAAGCGCGCAAGATGGTCGCACAGGGCGCTGTCCGCGCAGGGGATCAGAAAATCACGGACGTGGAGTGTAAACTCAGCGCTTCCTCGTTCGGTGATGATGGGCTTCTCCTTCAGAAAGGAAAGAAAAGCCATTGCCGGATCATCCTCGCCCCCTGACCGACAAGGGCTACCTGACCGTTGCGGGCGAAGCCTGTGCGGAAATCAGGGTGCAGAAAAGCAGGTTCATCGCCAGCATCGCTCCCGCAGCCGACGAAGAGACCGCCTTGTGCCACGTGGATGCAAAGCGGAATGTGTTTCGCGGCGCCAATCACCACTGCTATGCCTATATCCTGGGAAAGAATGCAGGGATCCTCCGGCACCAGGACGATCGGGAACCCTCCGGCACTGCGGGGGTCCCCATCCTTGAGGCACTCAGAGGCAGGCAGCTTACCAACGTCTGCGCCGTCGTCACACGGTTTTTCGGCGGTATCCTCCTGGGCCGGGGCGGGCTGACGAGAGCTTACGGCAACGCGTGCCTGGCTGCAATCGATGCCGCCCAAATCGTCCGCATGCAGCCCAGCGTGAGGTTCACCGCCACCTTCGCCTATGCGGTTTGGGACCGGGTCAAACATCGGCTGGGAACCCTGGAAGCCCTTCTTGTAAGCACGAAATTCTCCCAGCAGGTCCAGGCAGATATCCTCGTCCCGGAAAAGGAGCACGACGCCGTCCTCAGGGCGCTGAGCGAATGCGCAGAGGGGCCTGTCCCTGTCGGGCGTGAGGAACGCCTGGATTATCCGTGGCCCTGATGCCCGAGGGCAAACCGCTCGATGGCAAGGGCCACGCCGTCTTGCACGTTTGACAGCGTAACAACGGCTGCGTATTTCTTGACTGTAGCTGTGGCGTTACGAACCGCGACGCCAAGCCCGGACGCGCGGATCATGGGGATATCGTTTTCCTGATCCCCAATCGCCATGGTTTTCGACAGCGGGATCTGAAGGTACGCGGCAAGCTCCGTCAAGCCCCTTCCCTTGTCCACTCCCGGCGAGATCACCTCAATGTTCGTGTCGCTGGACTGGGTCAGCGCGACGGATCCCATCGCCCCCAGGGCGGTGCGCACAGGAGCGAGGTCTCCGGAGTTTGGCTGCGGATAGATATAGTACTTGTACAGGTCGTGGTGCAGCGCCTCGCGGCAGGCCTCGTAGCCAAAGGTGTACCGAACCCCTGCCTCCAGTGCGAGCCGGTCTCCGAAGTATGTTTGCGAATGATGCCAGTCGCTGTCCCTCCGCGTGACGACGAGGCCTTTTCCAAACATAAAATAAGAGGCGTCCATGCGCTCCAGCAGCTCGAACACCTCCCCGGCAGCAACAGGATCCATCACATGTGATGAGATCTCCCTCCCAAAGGGTGTCTCCGTGATCATGGCCCCGTTGAGGGCAATGATGGGACAGTCTATCCCGTATTCCCGCATGACCATGGCTGCATTTTCAGGAAAACGGCCCGTGCAGATCGAAAATACGATCCCCTCATTCTGGGCGGCATGGATGCTTGCCAGGTTTCTCTTAGAAATCTCACCGTGGCTGTTTAGCAGGGTACCGTCCATGTCCACTGTAATGAGCAGATAGTCGCCCTTCATCGCACTCCTGTCCTCCGTAGGTCAGCTGAGCTGCCGTTTGCTAAAAAGGCTCCGCGACCGAAAAGCGGCGCCCCTTCAGATAGGACAATGCCCCGCCGGCCCGCAGGGAAACAGAGGTGGCGCAGAGCATGAGCCTTGGTGCCCGATGCAGTCGGTTGGCAGCAAAATCTCCATATTTCGCGTCGCCAAGGACCGGGTGCCCCACATGGGCCAGGTGTGCTCTGATCTGATGCGTTTTCCCGGTATGCAATCGAACCGCCAAGCGTGAAATCTCCCCGGCTGCCAGAACCCTGTATTCCGTCAGGATCTCAAAAGAGCCGCTGACCCTGACATCGTGCACAAAAACCCTGGCATGCACGGCATCCTTTTTCAGATAAGCGTTCAGCACCGCATGAGCAGGCTGCGGCGTGCCCACCGCGAGGCAACGGTACTCCCTGTCCACAAGCCGGTCCGAAAATGCCTGGAGGACCGCCTGCCTGACCTCATCACTCTTCGCCAGGAGCACCAGGCCCGTCGTCTGGTTGTCCAGTCTGTGGCAAAGGCGAGGACTGTAACGCCCCGCAGCCCTTTCCTCTGCCAAGGCAAGCAAGGAAGGCGCCCCCGATCCGTCCGGGCCTGTGCTGATGCCGTAGGGCTTGTTGAGAACCATGAGCTTCACATCCTCATAGAGGACGTCAAGCTCCGGCTCCTGCCAGCGCGTGAAGAGCTCCACGGTATCGTGACAGGTGAGGGCGAGGTTCCGGGTCACCCGCCGGCCGTTGATCCTGACATCCCGGTTCCTCAGGGCCCGCAGCACGACGGTTTCAGGCAGCAGGGGGTACGACACCCGCAAGCAGTAAAGGAGCCTGTCCCCGTCCTTTTTCACCTCACACGCATAATGATGCATGGGTTCCCGCGCCCTCTCCCAGGCGTCTTCCCGGCCATTGCATGCAGACACTGCCTTTCAGACACCGATGACATTATATCAGGCCCAGCCTCTGCGTCAATGCGGGTGAGCCCACCGAGGGTCCTGTCGTTGATTCCCCTTCCCAGGACATCGGCTCTGTATTTGAACAAAAAGAAAACAAGAGGATGATTGTAAGGCCTTTCAACTCTATGTATGCTGTTTGTTAAGCTGCGGGCAGGAGCCTGCGGGGTGAAAAGGAGGTCATGGAAGATGAGGAAATCCAGATGGATAGCCCTGACCCTGGTCGTAACGATGCTGATGGCCGCGTTTGGCATGGTTGCCATCGCCGAGGAAACCATCAAGATCGGGGGCATTGGCGTGCTCACCGGTGACGCTGCGGAGTACGGAGAAGCCGTGCAAAAAGGGGTGGATCTCTATATTGAGAAGCTCAACGCAGCGGGCGGCATCGATGGAAAATCCGTAGTAGTGATCTGGGAAGACGATCGTGGCGAGCCGGCCGACGGCATCCTCGCTTTCAACCGACTGGTTGAAAACGAAGGAGTCGTTGCCATCATTGGCGCGGTGATTACCCCTGTGACACTCGCCGTTGCCGAAGAGTCCACAGCCACAGGCATCCCGGTCATCACAGCGTCATCCACCGCCTATGACATCACAACGGATAGGCCCAACGTGTTTCGCACCTGTTTCCTTGATCCTTTCCAAGGGAAGATCACAGCGCGCTTTGCCCATGAAGATGGGATCAAAAAAGTGGGCGTGATCTATGACAACGGAAATGACTACTCCAAAGGTCTGTTTGAGGCCTTCGTTGCAGAGTGTGATCTCCTCGGGATTGAAGTGATCAAACCTGAATCTGCGTCCGGATCGGATGTTGATTTCAGATCGCAGCTTACCAATATTAAGAACGAAAACCCGGAAGCCATCTTCGTGCCGCACTATGGCAAAGCTGCGGCGCTCATCCTGTCCCAGGCCAACGAGATGGGCCTGAAAACGAAGTTTTTCGGTGGCGACGGAATCTCAAATATCGTGGATTCCATTACGGACACCACGTTGCTGACGAACATTGCCTATACAGACCTGTTTACAACAGAGGCCGACTCGGAAATGGCCGTGGCGTTTGTCAACGACTACAATGCAAAATACAATGAGCCCCCCAGCATTTCCTTTTCCGCTACGGGGTATGATGCAGCCCTCGTCCTTTGCGAGGCGATCCGCGCTGCAGGAACAACGGATTTTGAAGCCGTTGTCAGCGCGATCCGAGCGACCTCTCTTGACGGCGTGACCGGCAAGATTACCTTTGACGACCACAATGACCCCATTAAGAGTGCCTTTTTCATGACCTTTGACGAAGACGGCAATAAGGTCTTTATTAGGCAACAGGATCCATAATCCATCGATCAGATCGACGATCCGCGGGGGAGGCGCTCTCCCCCGCGATTGGTTTTGGTGGGCTGAGGTGACAACCCGGTCCCTTTTTTGCTACACTGACGTGGATTTCATGTGGGAGGCTTGTGAGAAATGGTGCTCTTGCTCAACCAGCTGATCAATGGGCTACATGTCGGAAGCATCTACGCCCTGATCGCGCTGGGGTATACGATGGTGTACGGCATCGTCAAACTCATCAACTTCGCCCATGGTGACATCCTCATGGTGGGCGCCTATACAGCCATCGTAACGATCTCCATGCTGGGTTGGCCTTTGCCGCTAAGCATCGCTACGGTGATCGTCGTCTGCGTGCTGCTGGGCATATTGATCGAAAGGGTTGCCTACAAGCCTCTGCGCGCATCCCCCCGTATCTCCTCTCTCATCACGGCCATTGGTGTCAGCATGCTGCTGCAGAACCTCGCACAGCGGATCTTCAGTGCCTCATCGAGGCCCTTCCCCACGATCCTTCACGTAGCTCCCATCAGCATCGGGCTTGTACAGTTAAGCTTTGTGACGCTGATCACCATTGTCGTTTCCTCTTTTCTGATGATTGTCCTGCAGACCTTTGTAAAAACATCGAGGGCTGGCAAGTCCATGAGAGCCGTTTCAGAGGATATGGACGCTGCGCGGCTGATGGGGGTCAATGTCAACAACACCATCACCCTCACCTTCGCCATCGGCTGCGCCCTGGCGGGGATTGGCTCTTTTCTCTACTGCCTGGCCTATCCTTCGGTCTCATCAAGCATGGGCTCCCTTCCCGGACTGAAGGCTTTCATTGCTGCGGTGCTTGGTGGAATTGGCATTATCCCGGGCGCGATGCTCGGCGCGTTCATCATGGGGATCGCTGAGAGCTTGGCAAAGGCCTACATCTCCTCCCAGATGAGTGATGGCGTGGTCTACGGGATCCTGATCATCGTGCTGTTGATCAAGCCGTCGGGGATTCTGGGCAGGACCGCCCGCGAGAAAGTCTGAGGCTGCCGGATGAACAAAAAAACCAGGTCCTACCTCCTCAATATCGCGGCAATCCTCCTCCTGTACCTGACGATATCTATCCTGATCTCCTCGGGCCAGATCAACAACTATATTTCCGGCATCCTGATCACGCTGTGTATCTCCGTTATCATGGCTGTCAGCCTGAACCTCACCACCGGGCTTTTAGGGCAGCTGGCCCTGGGGCACGCGGGCTTCATGGCTGTAGGCGCCTATACCTCAGCCCTGATTACAAAAAACCTGCCCATCGCTTTTGAAATTTCACTTCCTCTATCGCTCCTTGCCGGGGGCGCAGCAGCCGCGGTCTTTGGCATCGTCATCGGGATGCCCGCGCTGCGATTGCAGGGAGACTACCTGGCCATCATCACGCTGGGCTTTGGCGAGATCATCCGCGTCATGATCGAAAACCTTCAGATTACGGGGGGAGCCGGCGGCCTCACCCGTATCCCGAAAATGTCCCGCGTCTTTTCTGAAAACGCCCACCACGGCAGCGCCATCCAGTTTGGGATCACGTTTTGGGTCATGACCCTGATCATCGCCAGCATCTTCACCCTTGGAAGATCCAGGCACGGACGGGCCATCATCTCCATCCGGGAAAACGAGGTGGCGGCAGAGGCGACAGGCATCCCTACCACCCGGTATAAGCTCTTCGCCTTTACGCTCGCCGCCTTTTTCGCCGGCATTGCAGGCGGCCTCTACGCCCACCAGATCGGCATGCTCGCCCCGAAGATCTTTGGGTTCAACAAATCCATCGAATACCTGGTCATGGTGGTGCTGGGAGGCATGGGCTCCATCACCGGCTCCATCATCTCCTCTGCAGTCCTGGTAACGCTGCCGGAAGCGCTCAGGACTTTTTCCGAATGGAGGCTGGTGATCTACTCCGCCCTTTTAATCCTGATGATGCTGTTTCGGCCCAAGGGGCTCATGGGAACAAGCGAGTTTTCCCTGGTGAAGGCCTGGGACCTGGCTTCGGACGCCCTCAGGCGGCGCCTGGGCAGCAAGGAGAAGAAGACCCGGATGCCCTTTGTCCCCAGGTATGACGTCTGGGAGGAAGCCCCGGTCCTGGAAACCCACCACCTTGGCATCTCTTTTGGCGGCCTGCAGGCAGCCGCCAACATCGACATCCGCCTTATGAACAACGAAATCGTGGGCATGATCGGCCCCAATGGCGCCGGGAAAACGACGGTGTTCAACCTCCTGACGGGAGTGTATGCGCCCACAGAAGGCGACATCGTGCTGCTGGGCAAGTCCGTTTCGGGGAAACCCACGCACCAGATCACGGAAAACGGCATCGCCAGGACTTTTCAAAACATCCGCCTGTTTAAGTCCATGACCGTCCTTGAAAACATCAAGGTGGCCTTCCATACGCGCATGCGCTACTCGCCCCTCAACGGCATCGTGCGCGGTGCGCGCTACGCCAGCGAGGAGAGGGGCATTGATGTTCGGGCGCGCGAGTTGCTGCGCGTGTTTGACATGGAGGACGCCGCCGAACTGCGGGCAGACGGCCTCCCCTACGGCATGCAGAGAAAGCTTGAGATCTGCCGTGCTCTGGCCTCCAACCCCAAGGTGCTCCTGCTCGACGAGCCGGCCGCGGGAATGAATCCCATTGAGACCCGCGAGCTGATGGAGACCATTAAGATCATCCGCACCAGGTTTTCTGTCGCCATTCTCCTCATCGAGCACGATATGCGGCTGGTCATGGGCATCTGTGAGAGGGTCTACGTCCTCAACTATGGCAAGATCATCGCCGAAGGGTCCCCGGAACAGATCCGAAAGAACCCCGAAGTGATCGCGGCCTATCTGGGAAGCTCCGATGCTACGACAAAGCAGAAGGGGGAGCCCGTCCATGCTGAGAGTTGAAGGGATGAACGTATATTATGGCGCGATCCATGCCCTTCACGGCATTTCGTTCCATGTCAACCAGGGCGAGATTGTCACACTGATCGGTGCAAACGGTGCGGGCAAGTCCTCCACGCTCAACGCGATCTCCGGGCTGATCCCCCTCAGGTCAGGCGAGGTCTCCTTTGGCGGGGAATCCACGAAGAAAGCCCCCGCCCACACCCTTGTGAGCCTTGGGCTGACCCAGGTCCCCGAAGGCAGGCGCGTGTTTTCCAGGATGACCGTGCTGGAGAACCTCGAAATGGGTGCCTATGCGCGCCGAGAAGGTTCAAAGATTCAAAGTGATCTGGAACGGGTCTACGGGCATTTTCCCCGCCTGAAGGAGCGGCGCAGACAGCTTGCCGGCACCCTCTCCGGGGGCGAGCAGCAGATGCTTGCCATCGGACGGGCGCTGATGAATCGGCCAAAACTCATGATGATGGACGAACCCTCCATGGGCCTGTCACCTATCCTGGTCGGGGAGATCTTCCGGATCATCCGGGAGATCAACCGGACAGGCACCACGGTCCTGCTGGTGGAACAAAACGCGCACATGGCCCTGTCCATCGCCCACCGAGCCTATGTGCTTGAGACAGGGGACATCGTGAAATCCGGGACAGCCGGAGATCTCCTCGCTGATGAGGACGTGAAGAAGGCCTATCTCGGGGAGTGAACGAGGATCCCCGATGTCCCCAGCCCTGAAACCTTCCGCACTGCTGAGAGCAACGCTTCCGTCATGTCCGTCTTTTCCCAGGGGAGATCAAGGTCTAAGCGTCCGAAGTGCCCGTAGCAGGCGGTTTGCCTGTAGATGGGCCTGCGCAGCTCAAAACGCTCGATGATGCCGTCGGGGCTCAGGTTGAACAGCCCGCGCACTGCCCCGGCCAGCATTGCGTCCTCAATGGCCGCGGAGCCAAAGGTATCGACAGAAAAGCCGACGGGCTGTGCGATGCCAATCGCATAGGCCAGTGAGATCTGGCATTGACGGGCCAGGCCGGCAGCCACGATGTTCTTGGCGACATAGCGCGCCGCATAAGCCGCCGAGCGGTCCACCTTCGTGGGGTCTTTCCCACTAAAACAGCCGCCTCCGTGGGGTGCACAGCCACCGTAGGTGTCCACGATGATTTTTCTGCCCGTCAAGCCGCTATCCGCTGCAGGGCCCCCGCAAACAAATCGGCCGCTGGGGTTGACGAAGTACTTGGTCTGCGCATCGAGCAGAGCGCTGGGGATTACCTCGCGCACCACCTGCTCAAGCATCGCTTTCTCGATGGTCTCATGGCGGACCGACGCGTCATGCTGAGCCGAAATCACCACGGCCTCCACCCTCGCAGGACATCCGTTGACGTACTCCACCGTGACGAGGGATTTTCCATCAGGCCTCAACCACTTCAAAACGCCTTCCCTGCGCAGGGCACTCATCCTGCGCGTCAGCCGATGTGCGAGCGCAATGGAGGTCGGGAGCATCTCGGGCGTTTCATCGCACGCATAGCCGAACATCATCCCCTGATCCCCTGCGCCGGTCTCCTGAGCCACGCCCGGTCTGTCCCGCGTCTCCCGGGCGCAGTTCACTCCGCTGGCTATGTCGGGAGACTGTCCGTGCAACGCTGTCAGCACGGCGCAGGAGCATCCATCCAGGCCCTTGTCAGGGCTGTCATACCCAATGTCGGTGATCACGCTTCTGACGATGTCTGTGACGGGGACCTCTGCCCGTGAGGATACTTCTCCCATGACCAGAACCAGGCCCGTTGTGGCGCATGCCTCACAGGCAACGCGGGCTTCGGGATCCACAGCCAGATAGGCGTCCAGCACCGCATCTGAGATCTGGTCGCACATCTTGTCCGGATGGCCTTCCGTCACCGATTCTGAAGAAACAAGCTTTCTCACAGTCTCCCCCTCCCCATAAAAACGCGCCTGTCTCTTACAAGCGCATCTCCAAACCTTATCTGCCGGCCGAAGCCGAAGGATTTGGCACCATGCCTGCGCCGGTTGCCGGGCTTCATCGGGCCAGTCCCTCCGCCTCTCTTGATAAGGATATTCAATTGGTTCTATTGTAGTTCACGCCCGCCAGGCTGTCAAATCCCCGACGAGGGAAGAGCAGTAAAGGCCCCGTGGCAGCGATTGACAGCGGTCAAAGGCTGCGCTATCGTCGGGAGGGAGGGTGTTTATGCTATTCATCGGCATCTGCGGCCCCAGCGGTTCGGGAAAGACAACCCTGTCCCACGAACTCCTGAAGGCTGTTGGCAGTTCCGGCGCGGTCATTAACCAGGATGTCTATTACTTCGATCACCCCGATCTCTCCTTTGAGGAGAGGTCCGGGCTCAACTATGATGAGCCCTCGATTTTTGACCACGACCTCCTTCTCAGCGACATAGCCGCACTTTTAGAAGGAAGACCCATCAACAAAAAGGGGTATGACTTCACCCTGCACAGGCGCTGTGACACCGAAGAACTGATCCATCCCGTCAGCCTTCTCGTTGTGGAGGGAATCCATGCCTTTTTCGATCGGAGGCTGTGTGACCGGATGTTTTTGAAACTCTACATCAGTGTCGAACCCGATATCTGTCTGCTTCGGCGGGTCAACCGCGACATCAAGGAGCGCGGCAGGAGCATCGACAGTATCACAAATCAATACCTGAGCACAGTTAAGCCCATGTATGACAAATACATACGCAATTATATCAATCATGCTGATGTGATCGTGACAAGGGGCGGAAAAAATGCACGCGTTGTAGAAATCCTGGCCGGTTACCTGCGTGACGCGCTGGACAGAAAACCGCCGGGATGAAGGCCGTCATGCATGCTCTAACAGAAGCCTCAGGCCTACTCCAAACAGCGCTGCTCCTCCCGCAATCTGTGCCTTCGCACCAAAGCGCCGTCCCAGACGCCCCCCCAGGGAGGCGCCTGCCATGGACAGAAGAAAGGTGACAGCCCCGATCACAGCGGACGACAGGACAAGCTGTGCCCGCAGCGCTGCGAAGGCCAGGCCGACCGCCAGGGCATCGACGCTTGTAGCTACAGACAGAAGGAGGACCTCTTTGAAACCAATCAGCCCGCACTTCTCGTCTGTCTGCTTTCCGCAGAAACCTTCAAACGCCATTTTGACGCCTATCAGCGCGAGCAGCACAAAGGCGAGCCAGTGGCCGATCCCTTCCAGACCCCGGCCGAACCAGGTTCCGATCAGATAGCCCGCTGCCGGCATCAGTCCCTGAAATACCCCAAAAGAGGTCGCCATGACAAGGTTCTGCCGGAGACAGACCCCTTTCAGACAAGCCGCCCTGCATGCGGCGACGGCAACCGCATCCAGCGAAAGCCCGACAGCGACCACCAGGAGTTCCCAAAAATTCACCGGGCTCCGCCTTTCAGTACGGAAGGCTGCCTGTCAAACCATGGGTTTGCAGGCCCTGCAGCACGCGCGTTTTCACTTGGAAAGCGTGATGCTGAACGGATACAGCATCAGGCGATAACGATAACGGTGATGGAGATCTTCCCCGATATACAGCTCCTTGAGGGCATGGTGAATTCTTCTTTTGGTCCGGACATGGGCACGCACCTGAAAGGCAGTGCGCCAGGTCTGTCCGGAAGTCGTCTTTTTGTAGAGATACACAGGCCGCTTCAAAAAATGCACGTGCTGCACATGGCGATAACACCGCAGGTTAAACAGGGAATCTTCTCCCCAGGAAAGGCTTTCGTCAAAAGCAATTCCGTGTCGGGTGAAGATCTCCCTTCGGTACATTTTGTTCCACAGCGCGCTGAAGAAGTAGCTCCCTGGTTTCCTGGATAGTACGTGAAGCAGCTGTGGTCTGTCCAGGGTGCACTCCGCGCTGAGTAGACCGCGCTCAAGCTCTTTTCCTCCCCTGCCAATGAGAAAACGGGCGATCGTCATGTCACAGCGCTCCATGCCCTTCACGAGCGCAGAGGTGGCCCCCTCAAGCAGCCTGTCATCGCTGTCAACAAACTGAATATACTCCCCTCCGGCGGCCGCCAGAGCACTATTGCGTGCCTTGGAAGGCCCTCCATTGGGCTGATCGATCACGAGGATGCGCTTGTCAGAGGCTTCGAAACGCTTGCAGATAGAAAGGCTTTCGTCCGTGCTGCCGTCGTTTACAAGGATGATCTGAAGTTCCTGGAAATCCTGACTGAGCACGCTGTTCAAGCAGGGCTCGAGCGTGGCTTCAGCGTTGTATACCGGAATGACGATGCTTACGACAGCATGGGACAAGGCGCCGCCTCCTTCAGGATTCGGCCAGATCCTACCACAGACCACTGGATTTCACAAGGTACGCCGTCTCGTTGATTCGACCCTCGCTTTCCTGTATGATAGATACGGTAGCACTGACCGCTTCGCTCAGGAAAAGGGGGTGGATGCACAGCTTGTCATGGCCTCTGAAGACGATGGAGTCCTTTCAGACGCTGTTTGGCTTCAACGATCAGTTCATCCGGGTCCTTGAACAGGAGTTTTCTGTAAAGGTGCTGGCTCGCGATGGCCGTTTTCACTTTGTCGGAGAACCCGCCCAGTGTGCCATTGCGGAAAAACTGATCGCAAAGCTTGGCAGTCTGATCGACCGCGACCAAACGCTGGACACCGGCAAAGTGCGCTATCTGGCACACCTTGCGAAGAAGGATCAGCTGGACCTGGCTGACGAGGTGTTTCACGATACGGTAGCGTTTACATACAAGGGAAGGCGAATCACCTGCAAGACCATCGGGCAGGGAACATACATCCGTTCCATCCGGGAGAACCCTCTCACGCTTGCCATTGGTCCCGCAGGCACCGGCAAGACCTATCTGGCCATTGCCATGGCGGTCGTTGCCCTGCGCACCAAGCAGGTCGAGCGCATCATCCTGACGCGTCCAGCCGTGGAAGCCGGTGAAAAGCTCGGTTTCCTTCCAGGAGACATGGCGCAGAAGGTCGATCCTTTTTTGCGTCCGCTTTACGATGCGCTGTTTGACATCATTGGCAGCGAATCCTATCAGGGGCTGATCGAAAAAGGGACCCTTGAGGTGGCACCTCTGGCCTTCATGCGTGGCAGAACACTCAGCCGGGCTTTCATCATTCTCGACGAAGCGCAGAATACAACCGCTGAACAAATGAAGATGTTCTTAACCCGCATCGGACTGCACTCCCGCTGCGTGGTTGCGGGTGACCTGACCCAGGTGGACCTGCCGACCGCGAAAAAACCGGGGCTGACCATTGCGGCGGAGGTGCTGCAAGGGCTTGAGGGGGTTGGCATTGTCCGTCTGGACCGGCATGATGTGGTTCGCAACGAGCTGGTTCAGCGGATTGTAGCTGCTTACGATGCCTATGCGCCGGGCGGGAATGGGACAGCATGAAAAAAGACCGGCCTGGCAGGGGGTTTCCCTCTTCCCTGCTGCCCCGCTTGAGGGATTGGACGGCGGGCTTCACGCTTTCCAGGGTGCTCATCATTGCCTGCAGCACCCTGGCTGTCTTTTTCATTTGCTCGGCCTCGGTCACACCGGCCCGCTACGACCTGAGCGTCGGAATGGTCCCCACCCTCACCATCGCGGCGAATAAGGATGTCGTCGACGAGATCATGACCGCACAGAACCGGGAATTGGCCGCCGCAGCTGTCACGCCAAGCTACAGGTTTCAGGAAGGCGTCACAGAGCGGGTGCTCTCCAACCTTTCCAGCATTGAAGCAGAGCTTGCGCTTGTACGCCGTTATGCACTCTCGCTTCCGGGTTACGCCCCCTCCCGAAAGTATTCCCAGGCGGAACTGGAGCACGCGCAGTCGCTTCTTTCGCTCCTCCCGTTAAGGGATTACCAGCTTACGACCCTGATGAACGCGCAGCAGGACCACTATGACGAGATGATCTCATCGCTGAAAGCGGCTGTTAAAAACAGCATGCAGGGCAATGTGACCCAGGGGCAGGAAGCTCAGGTTGTCAACAGCGCCCTTCAGTTCGTCGGTTTCAGGACCAACGTCAGCCTCCTACAAAACATCGCCCTCCCCATGCTTCAAAAAACGATGGAGGCGAACATGGTCGTCGACCAGGCCGCTACAGACGCAGCCAGGCAGGCAGCACGCGACGCGGTTGAGCCGGTCATCTTTAAGAGGGGCCAGAATATCGTCGTACGAGGCGAAGGGCGCGTCCGGGAAAACCAGATCGCCATGCTCAGCAGCCTGGGGCTGTTGCAGCGCAACGAAATCGACTACCGGATGTACCTGGGCGCGCTCGCACTGGTCCTGCTTGTGATGGCAGCCATGAGTCTCGCGGTGAAGGCGGTTTCTCCCGGGGTTCACGAAAGCGTCCGGGACTTAAGCGTGCTTCACCTGGTTTTTCTCGCCGTGCTTCTGCTCAGCCTGCTGGTAAAGTCCGCCCAAGTGCCTTTTCTGGCTCCGCTCGCCCTGGCATCCATGCTCCTGACCATTCTCATTGGCTATCTGCCCGCTCTGATCGCAAACGCCGCGGTCTCAATCATCTCCGCGCTGATGCTTGGCGGCGTCAGTCCCGGATCCATGTTTGACATGATCAGCATCCTGATCCCTGCGCTGCTGTCGGGAACCGCCGCCGCGCTGATGCTCAAGAGAAATCAGCAGCGCCCTGCCATCCTGGTCACAGGCCTGGCGGTCAGCGGGGTTTCGTTTTTTGCAGGGCTTGGCATTGCCTTGATCATGAACAGTGACCTGAGCGTTGTCTGGGAAAGGATCCGCTATGTCCCCCTGTGGGGGCTCGCTTCCGCCCTGCTGTGCCTGGCGCTTCAGCCGGCCTTTGAATCCGCGTTCAACCTGCCGACCCCATCCAGGCTCCTGGACCTGGGCAATCCCAACAGACCTCTGCTGAAGAGGCTGCTCATGGAAGCGCCGGGAACCTATCATCACAGCATTATCATTGCCAACCTCGCCGAGGCCTCTGCTGAAGCGATTGAGGCAAACGCCCTCCTCGCCCGCACCGCAGCCTATTACCACGATGTGGGAAAGCTTAAGCGACCGCTCTATTTCAAGGAAAACCAGATTGGTGAAGGCAATATCCACGACAGGACAGAGCCCCAGGTCTCCGCGGCCATCATCACCTCCCATGTCAGAGATGGCGTCACGCTCGCCAGACAGTATAGGCTGCCCAGGGAAATACGACAGATCATTGAACAGCATCATGGCGATTCGCTGGTCTCGTATTTTTATGTCAAGGCCATCAGCGAGACCAACGGCGCAGGCATCGATGGCTCGGAATTCCGCTACGAAGGGATCCCGCCTGAAACCGCTGAAGGAGCGATCATCATGATCTGCGATACCATCGAGGCTGCTGTCCGCACCCTGACGGCCCCGTCTGCAGAGGATATCGACCGCTTTATCGGCCAGCTCATCGACAGAAAAGTAAGCGAGGGGCAGCTGAGAAACGCCCCTCTGACTTTAAGGGACCTCCACCGTATCCAAAAGGCTTGTTCCAAGGTCATTCACGGCGTCTTTCATGAACGGATCGAATACCCCTCTGCGGACAGCAAGCCTCCATCCCGTCGGTACAAGATCCCCCTCCCGGGACCGGTGCAGGGGCTGGAACGCGCGTCGAAAACCGCTGCTCAGGGGGTCCATCCTGAAGGCAAGCCCCCATCAAGCCCCCCCGGGCACGGGAACGCCGGTCAGGCAAAGCTCTCCCCTCTTCCCTCCCTGCCAAACGCCGGTGCAGCCACGCCGCCCGATGTTTTAAAGCAGGAAGAGAACCTCTCCTTAAACGGTGCCCCCCGGCCTGACGAGGAGCTTCACAGCCTGAGGGTCGTGCGGCCGGAAGAATTCGCGGGCAAGGAAAGCATCCAGATTGTGGAGCCCCCGCGTCCGCACAGGCCCGTGACAGTCGATGAAATGATCCCGCCCGAAAATATACAGTCTGCGGCCTCTCAAGAGAAGGCCGGGCAAAAAAGGAACGGGAGGGGAGGATGAGCCACGGCATTCGCCGGGTTTTAGCACTGTGAGGCTCCAGTTATTTTTCCAGGATCAGGCTTTCCCTGGCGCCGGCTATCTCTATCAGGTGGCGGAAGCCTGCGAAGCGCTTGAAGCCCCCCTCTTCCCCTGCTGGGTCCGCCTGAGCTTTGTCAGTCAGGCCCGCATGCAAAAGCTGAACCGCGATCATCGTGGAATCGACTGTGTGACGGACGTGCTCAGCTTTCCTGCTGTGAAGTATCCGAGCGGACAGACAGCCGGCCGTGCTGGGGATCTTCTCCTCAAGGAGTGGGATCCGGAGGAATCGGCCTGTTTCTTAGGGGAGATCTTCATCTCGCCGGACAAGGCGCAAGCACAGGCAAAGGAGTATGGGCATTCTCTCCTGAGGGAAACAGCCTATCTCCTGGTCCATGGCCTCTTGCACCTGTTCGGGTACGACCATCATGACGCGGAGGGAAAAAAGGACATGCGCGACAGAGAAGAGCGGGCCCTCGAAGCCGCAAACCTGGACGGGGCGGTCGATGACGCTACCCTGCTTGGGCGTGCCGTTGAAGCCATGCGCGATGCCTACGCACCGTATTCAGGATACAGGGTAGGCGCCTGTCTGCTGACGAAGGACGGCCGCCTGTTTTCGGGCTGCAATGTGGAAAACGCATCCTACGGGCTTTCAAACTGTGCGGAACGAACGGCTGTCTTTAAGGCTGTCAGCGAAGGAGCGCTTGGCTTTGAAGCCATCGCCATCGCTGCGGAAAGCGCCGCTCCCTGGCCCTGCGGAGCATGCAGGCAGGTCCTGGCTGAATTTGCGACCGACCTGCGCGTTCTGCTGACCTGGGGAAAGGACCATGTGGAAGAATCGACCCTCGACCTTCTACTGCCCAGGAGGTTTTCTGCCGGGGACGTCGTCCCCTCTTTCAGAAAGGAATGCTGACCGGCTTGGACACGGAATACCGCTCTGGATTTATCGCGATCGTTGGAAGGCCGAATGTTGGAAAATCATCGCTTGTCAACCGTCTTGTCGGAGAAAAGGCGGCGATTGTATCGCCACGGCCCCAGACAACCAGAAACCGCATTGTCGGCATCTGGTCCGGCGAGCGCTTTCAAGCTGTGTTCGTGGACACACCGGGATTTCACAAGCCCAGGACCCGGCTGGGAGAATTCATGACGCAAGCGATCCGTGAAGCATTGGTCGGGACAGACCTCATTGTCATCATGGTCGACGTCGCGTCCGTCTCGGAGGCGGACCACCGCGTCCTTGAGGAAGTAAGGGAGCAAAGAGTTCCAAAGCTGCTCCTCCTCAACAAAATCGACCTGGTAAAACCTCAAGACCTTCTGCCTCTGATCGCTTCCTTTGATGGAAAAGGGCTGGAAGAGATCATCCCCATCAGCTTAAGGACAGGGGACGGCCTGGAACTGGTGCAGCGCGAGTTGCTCCGACGCTTGCCCGTCGGCCCACAATACTACCCTCAGGACCTGTGGACGAATCAGACCGAAAGGCAGCTGTGCGCTGAGCTGATTCGGGAAAAAGCCCTGATCAACCTGCGAGAAGAGATTCCCCACGGGGTGGGCGTTGAAATCCTCTCCATGACAGATGCCGGGGACTCGCTGACGGAGATCCATGCCGACGTATACTGCGAACGGGAAGCACATAAACGGATCATCATCGGAAAGGGTGGATCCATGCTGACAACCATCGGTTCACAGGCCCGTACTGAGATGGAAAGCCTGCTCGGAGGCCGCGTCCTCCTGAAGCTCTGGGTAAAGGTACGCCCTGGCTGGCGCAACAGCATATCTGACCTGCGTTCCCTGGGGTACGCCCCATGAAGAAAGGCTACAGAGTCCTGCGTGGGCGCCTATCCCCGATCCTGCTGGCCCTTGCGCTCACCCCTTTCGCCATTGGACAAGGGAAGGCCGCGCCCTCCAGATACTCCATGTCCTTTTTCGATACCTTCGACACGGTCATCACGATCCAGGGTTTTGCGGAGGACAGGGCCAGCTTTGACCGCGTCACACTCGCTGCGCGGGAGATGTTCATCACCTACCACAGGATGTTTGACAGCTTTCATGCATATGAGGGCATCAACAATGTGTTCACACTCAACAGATATGCCGCAGAGGGGCCTGTTTGCGTCCCTCCGGAGCTCTTTGAGCTGATTGCTCTGTGCCGCGATGTGCAGCCAGGCCTTCGACATACCGTCAACATCGCGATGGGTGCAGTGATCGAGCTCTGGCATGAAGCCCGTGAAGATGCGGAGCGCAACCCCGCAGCAGCTTCACTCCCCGACAGGGAAGATCTCCTCGCCGCCTCCCACCACAGTGACTTAGACAGCGTCCGCCTGGACGCTGATGCCTTTTGCGTGTACTTCGAGGATCCTCTCCTGAAGCTGGACCTGGGCGCTGTGGCAAAGGGGTACGCCACGGAGAAGGTCGCCCAATTCATGCTCGCCTCCGAGATGCCTTCTTTCATCATCAATGCGGGAGGGAACATCCGCACGGGCAACCCGCCGCTGGATGGGAGGCAGGCTTGGGCGGTGGCCATCCAGGACCCGGATGGCCATACCTTCTCAGAGGATGGAAGCGACATCCTGGATACGCTGTACCTGAACGGGCTCTCTGTTGTGACCAGTGGCGACTATCAGCGATTTTTCATCGTAGACGGGGAGAGATATCATCACATCATCTCACCGAGTACGCTCATGCCTGCGCGATACATGCGCTCTGTCACCATCGTGACGGAGGATTCTGGCACGGCGGACCTCCTGTCCACCGCGCTGTTTCTCTTGCCTTACAAAGAGGGCTTAGACCTTCTCCGTACGCTGGAGGGCGTCGAGGCTCTCTGGGTCCTCAATGACCGAAGCGTGGTCATGACCGACGGTCTGAAAAGGATTGCGAAATCCGCAGGCGCAACGCAGCCCTGAGGTGCGGGGCCGTCAGTGAGCCAGCATCAGGGGCACGCGCATTTCCTGCACGGTAAGGCCCGCATGCATGCCGATCAGCCGGCAGTGCTCGCGCTTTAGGAAGATAGACCATTGATCCTCCGCCACCGCGAAGGCATCCCCGACCAGACTGGGAAGCTCAGCCCGGTAGGGGGGAGGGCCAAACAAGCCTCTGTCGATGGCCTCCTCGCCGAGCATCAGGCGGAAGGCGTCCCCAAAGGCTTCTCGAAACGCACCGGGGAAGCGCGAGGCCTCTGTCCGCCAGATGTGAAAGGCTGCAGCCCTGGGCTCAATGCTCGGAGCCCGTTTAAGCATGCTTTCAAGCCATGGATGGTCTTCTATGAACAGGGGCTGTGCGTCGATCATCCCATGATCAGCCGTGATGAACAACCGGTCGTCCCTTCCCAGACCCCTTGAAAAGGCCTCGGTCTTTCTGTCAAGCGCCCGTATCATCTCCAGAGACTCCGAGTGCTCACACCCCAGCCTGTGCATGGTGGCATCCGGTTCATTCCAGTAAGCCTGGATCAAATGCCGCCCCGGCTCGCGACGCCGCGCATGGATCTGGGCAAGCAGGTCATCATAGCTTCTGATCCCAGCATCGGTGAACGCAGACAGCCAATGCGTCCTGAGCCCGTCCACAGAGCGAAGAAGGTCTGAAGCCCTGCGATAGGGCAGGTATCGGGTGGCCGCATGAAAGCCGGAGGCCTGAACCGTTTGAAACTGCTGCCGGTTGCTGAAGACTTCCACGTTTTTTCTAAGCTGTGAAAAATACAGCGTCCAACCCAGCCAGCCATGCTCGCCGGGCGTCAGCCCCGTGGCGAATGAGGTGGTGGCAGACACCGTTGTAGAGGGAAAGACCGAGGAGAGCCGGCTGATCACCCGTGACGCCAGAAAGCCCTTCGGGCTGGCGTCCATCAGGTTCTCCGCGCCCAGTCCGTCCAAAAGCAGCACGGTGACTGTACGGGGACCTCGCTTTAGAACCCGGTCTACCTCCGAAAGCGTGCTGTGGAGCGGTGGGACGCCATAAAAAGAAAGAACCGAAGAGACAAGGTTGACGATACAGCGGGAGTAGTCCGGAAGCCTGTCTTCCATAGCCTACGGATTGACAAGCTGTCCGACCAGGCTGATCTGCTCAAAGACCAGCCTGCACATTGCCTGCGTCCCGATTCGCATGGAACCCGGTCCTGCAATGTCTTCCGTTCTCCAGCCGGCCTCCAGGACATTGGACACCGAAACAAACAGACAGTCCGCCTCTTTTGAAAGCCCCAGAAACGATAGAAGTTCTGAAGCAGCCAGCAAGCCCCCGAGCGGGTTGAAGCTATCATCAGCTCGATTTCTGTCCGGGGCCTCAGTATGAAACAGCAGGAGGGAGGGCGAGAAGAAGAGATCATATACCATGGACGGGACGCCGCAGACCGCCGTAGCAACCTCGTCCAGCAATGCTGCCCCAAAGGGATGCGCAGCAAGAAAGCCTATCTGATCCGGCCTTCTCAGCACCTCGTCCAAGGCCTGGTGGAAGCGAAGACGGTAGAGTGTGGCGAGCCCCGGCCCGGTCCAGGGTTCGTTCTCTGTGCCAGGGGCTGTAACGCTGCGGACCTGAAGGCCCTCCCGTTTTGCGATCGCAGAAGCCTGGTCGATAAACGCCTGGTCCTCGATGTCCCCGAGAGGGGACGCGATGATGCCGCGTGGCAGCATGCCCGACTTCAGCAGCGACAACTCAGAGAGGCTCGGATGAAACCGGTACCGCCTCATGCGCATCCGGCAATCCAGCTCCTGGGCAAACTCCGTGGACCATCGCCTGTCTTCGCAGACAACGGCCACGGCGGAAGCCTGCGTAAGCGAGGCGGCGACCTGTGCGGCAGGCAGCGAACCGATATTCATCTCCTTAACAATAATGGAGTGGCCAAAGGCAACAGCGGTCTCCGTCAACGCCTGCCCCACCGCTGAGGCAAGGCGCCTTGCGTGGCGGTGGTCTGACAACAGGACGACGCGCATGCTCACCTCCGGAAAGAAAGGCTATTCAAAGTCCACCGGGTATGTGGAAACCGCATAGGAGAGCTTTTTTCCATTGGAATGGAGGACGCTGATCACATTGTCAATCGGCATCTGTTGCTCAAAGGGGGTTGGGGCAAAATCGTTGTAGTCCGTCTTGGATGAGATGCGGCAGGGAATAATACGAAAGTCCTTAGGCCTGGCCTCTCCGTCTGTCACGGTAAACCGGGTCTGAAAGATGAAGGTGCTCATATCGCTGGGCTTTGAATTGCCTGAAAAGCTGAAGTTGCCCAGTGAATACACAATGTACCTTCCCTGGTACAGCTCAATGGGATTGATCCTGTGGCTGTGGTGTCCAAGCACCAGATCTGCCCCTGCATCAATGGTCAACCTTCCAAGCTTCACCTGGTTCTCATTGGGGGAGTAGTCGAGCTCCGCACCCCAGTGATAGTTCACGATAACGATATCATACAGGGCCTTCGCTCCGGCCACGTCGATGGGGACCTGCTCAAACAGCATGGGATAGCGGCCGTTAAATGTCTGGTAGGACAAGAGGCAAACCGAAACGCCTTTGATATTCAGCACGCCGGGATGTCCGAAGGCACTCCAGACAATGCCCGCCTCATCCAGCACAGCGGTCGTCTCATCCCAGCCCTCCTGGCCGTGGTCCATGGCATGGTTGTTTTCAAAGGACACCGCCTCGATGTTTCCGTCGATGAGGATGTCCACATAGGCCGGAGGAGCGGAGAAAACGAATTCATTGTTGGTTTTGTAAACCGGTGCTGTCGTCAGGGTCGTTTCAAAATTGGCGATCGTCAAGTCATCCTCGGAAAAGATGTCTCGAACATTCCTCATGACAAAGGACAGGTCCCCCCCCTGTTTGTTCAGCTCGCGATCAAAGATGGACAGGCCTTTCTTGCGCACATCGCCCCCGAAGGTGATGTCGCCAACGGCGGAAATCGTCAGCACGACGCTTTCCTCAGAGACCCTCGGATGGTCGTCGATACTGGTTTGAGGCGGCGTAATGTCTTCCCTCGCTGCAGAAGAAGTGGGCTCCGGCACCGGCGTGGAAGAAGCCGGTTCGCTGAATATCTCGAAAATGGAGACTTCTTCCTCGCTGTCTGCCCTCACCGCGGCTGATGGCGCAAGGATGAGAAGGACGGCTGACACGATCATGGCCAGCAAGCGGTTCTTCATCGTTTCCTCCCTGTTTTTTCTATATCCGCAGGGCTCTCCGGCAGGGGCCATGGTGAAGCCGACAGGTCTCCTGCGGATGTCGGTCAGAAGCTCAAAGCCGGCCTTCCCGGTGTGAGCACTAAAAAATCCCCACGATCTTTCCGTCTTCCGCGACATCGATCGAGAGAGCTGCCGGCACCTTAGGCAGGCCCGGCATGGAAATAATGTCGCCCGCAAAGGCCACTACAAAGCCTGCGCCGGCTGACAGCCTCACGTCGCGGATTGTAATCACATGGTGATCCGGTGCATTAAGAAGCTTGGGGTCGTCGCCAAAGGAGTACTGCGTCTTGGCGATGCACACGGGAAAGCCTGCATACCCTTCTTTTTCCAGTCTGTTAAGCGTCTCCTGCGATCTGCCGGCCCACACGACGCCGGTCGCGTGGTAGACGTTCTTCGCCACCAACTCAATCTTTTCCGTCAGAGGGCGGTCCAGCGCATAGGTAAAGGTAAGGCTCGCAGAGGACGGCGCATCAGCCTTTTCCACAACAAGGTCCGCAAGTTCCCTGGCACCGTCTCCTCCCGACATCCAGCCGTCACAGAGACTGCAGGGGACGCCCTCCGCCTCCATGGCAGCCATGACGGCGGCTGTTTCTGCAGCGCTGTCCGTATGAAAACGGTTGATGGCGACGACCACGGGCCGATGCCACAGGTCGCGGATATTGCGGGCATGTTGCCGCAGGTTGTCCATGCCCTTCTCAAGTGCCGGAAGGTTTTCCATAGAAAGGGAGGCCCTCTGCAGTCCTCCATGGTGTTTCAGTGCCCGAATCGTCGCCACAAGCACCACGCAGTCCGGCTGAATGCCCGCTGCCCGGCACTTGATATCGATGAACTTTTCTGCTCCCAGGTCCGCTCCAAAGCCTGCCTCCGTTACGACGTAATCCGAAAGCTTCATGGCAAGGGATGTCGCTGTGACGCTGTTGCATCCGTGAGCAATATTGGCAAAGGGTCCTCCATGGATGAGACAGGGCGTGTGATCGATGGTCTGGACAAGGTTGGGCATCAGGGCGTCCCGGAGCATCGCACACATGGCGCCCGCTGCACCGATCTGGGCGCAGGTCACCGGCTTGTCGTCGAAGGTTCTGGCTGCCACGATATGGCCAAGCCTGCGCTTTAAATCCTGAAGGTCGCAAGCCATACAGAATACGGCCATGACCTCGCTTGCGGCTGTAATATCAAAACCGTCCTCCCTTGGAACACCATTCTTGTCGCCTCCAAGGCCACTGACAAGCTTTCTCAATTGCCTGTCGTTCATGTCCATGCATCGGCGTACAAGCACGCGCCTGGCGTCGATGCCCAGCTGATTCCCCTGTTGGATATGGTTGTCGACCATCGCCGCCAGGAGATTGTTTGCACTTGTGACTGCGTGCAGGTCACCCGTAAAATGCAGGTTGATCGTTTCCATCGGCAGCACCTGCGCCCGCCCTCCCCCGGTCGCACCACCCTTCATGCCAAAGACGGGGCCCATGGAAGGCTCACGGAGCGCAAGCATGGCGCGCTTGCCGTTTTTTCGGATGCCGTCCGCAAGGCTGATGCTCACCGTTGTCTTGCCTTCTCCCGCAGGGGTGGGCGTGATCGCGGTGACAAGAATCAGCTTCGCCTTTCTGGGGAGGCTATGATAGGCGGCCGGGTCAACCTTAGCGACATGGCGTCCGTACGGATGCAGGGCCTCTTCGTTTATCCCGGCCGAGAGGGCGACCTGTGCAATGGGCAGGATTCGGGCAGCCTGGGCAATGTCAATGTCATTCATACGGTTCCCCCTCGTCTTCATTTTGGCACCGCGCCAAACCTGTCCTCCCTTCAAGGGACCCTCAGGACCTTCCGGCCGCAGCCTTCAGTCCTGGACCAGGGTGGTACGCGAAGCGTTCATCCGAATTTCATGTCAGTGACCGCTTTCAGGCAGGTCTCCTTGCTTTCAGCCAGATGATGCTGCGTCAGACGGCTAAACGCTTCCAGATCGCCGCGTTCAAGGAGGCTCAACATCTGGTGGTGTTCCTTGTGCGCATTGGATCTTCTGACCACGCTTGCAATGGCGATGGCTGAAAAGCGCTTGATGTATTCCTCCTGGCTGTCAATGACCTGGAGGATCCTGCGTTTGCCGGATACGCGTTCGATGGTGCTGTGAAACTCCCTGTTTTGCACAGCGAGGGAAGATGCGTCCGCCTTACGCTGGCTGAGGTCCATCCGGTCGAGGATCCCCCGGAGCTTCTCCAGCACTTCCGCGTCCATGCGTTCCATCACCGAGGGGATGATCAGCATCATCAGCGCATTGCGAATGGAGAAGATCTCTTCGATATCGTCCATCGTGAAGGCCCGGACGACTACCCCTTTGCGGACCTCATATTCTACCAGACCATCGATCTCCAGTTTTCTGAAGGCTTCACGAAGCGGGGTCCTGCTGACGTGCAGCTTCTTTGCGTACACGGTCTCAACGATCCGGACGCCGGCAGGAATAGCGCCTGTGATGATGGCGTGCTTGAGCTTTTCATATGCGATATCCCGGATAGGCCGGTTGTCCGACAAGCTGTCGAGAACCGATTCTGGCATGGCCTTCTCCTTCCACGTTGTTGAATGTTAACCTCCGGCACAGACGCTGTCAAGGCAGACGACCAGGGTCCTTTCCCTAACCATGGAGGAAGGGAGTGATGCAGGAGAGACGGTCAAAAACCAAGTCTGGCTGCACAGGCGACTCCCTGAGCATGGCTGGAGTCGTTTCTCCGCTCAGGACCAGGAGGCTGGTCATTCCATGCCGGACCCCCAGGGCGATATCCGTATACAGCCGGTCGCCGACCATGGCCATGTCCGTGATGTCTCCACCTGTCTGCGCAAGGACGTCATCGACAATATGCCGGTTGGGTTTTCCGATGATGGTGTCCGGCTCCCTGCCCGTGCTGGCTTTGATAAACGCGATGATCGCGCCGATGTCCGGCGCGAAGCCATCCTCTGTCGGGCAGTTGTAGTCGGGATGCGTCGCGATATAGGGAAGCCCCGCCCTGATAAAGTCGCAGGCGATGCGCATTTTTTCGTAATGAAGTTCCGTATCATAAGCCACAATGACCAGATCGGGTTGCCCTTCTTCCAGCCTTAAGCCCATCGCGGTTGCTTCGGCGGCAAGGGCCCGGTTGCCCAGAAGATATGCCCGTGCGCCTTTGAACGTTTTCATGACGAAACGCACCGTCGCCTGGCCACTGGTGACAACGGTGAGAAACGGTTCGCTCACACCCATTCTCTTTAGTTTTTCAACATAGTACCGGCCAGATTTTGAAGAGTTGTTGGTCAGAAAGACCGCTTGTTTGCCGCAGGCCTCAAGGGCTTTGAGAAAGCCCAGGGAGCCCTCAATGATCCGATTGCCCAGATAGAAGGTCCCGTCCATGTCCAGCAGATAGCAGCGGACGGCCTGAAGTCGCTCGGAGACGTCTGTCGGGTTCATCCTGTCTTCTCTTCTTGCCACAACACAATTTCCGGCGTAATCCCGGTATGGGAAAGCACGCCGACGCCGAGGAAGGCTGTGGCGCTGTATAAGCGGACACGGCCTGGCTGAACGGGCTGCGGAAGCTCGCTTGTTCCCTCCAGGGGGATGGATGCGCCACTGACAAAGCGTTTCACAAGGCGTTCGGACACCCGCACGGCAGGGAGCATGTCAAAGGTCCGATCCATCGGGATCAAAAAGGAGCAAAGACCTTGCTGAAGCGCAGAGGCTTCCTTGAGCTCCTCCAAGGTTTGCGAGCGGGAAAGGGACAGGCTGCCCACCCGTTCGCGAAGCAGGAACCGCAGATGCGCGGGACATCCCATCAAGCGCCCAATATCGTCGCACAGTGTCCGGATGTAGGTGCCGCCAGAACAGCGGACCCTCAGCAGAAAAGACTCACGACTCGGCTCCCCAAGCACCGCGATGTCCAGGACCGTGACCTCCCTGGGCTGTATCACTGCCGTCTTTCCACTTCTGGCCAGCCGATACATCGGGACGCCATTTTTCTTGAGCGCTGAAAACTGGGGTGGAAGCTGGGCAATAACGCCGGTGAAAGAGGGCAGCGCGCGCCTTAGCGCATCGACATCGGGAAGGCAGTCTCCCCTGGAAGTGACCACCCCCTGCGCGTCCTGTGTGTCCGTCGCCGCCCCAAAGGCGATTTCGGCCAGGTACGTCTTGGGAGTCGCCACGATGTAGTCAAACAGCCGGGTCGCCCTGCCAATCAGGATGGGGAGCACCCCTGCAGCCTCCGGGTCCAGCGTCCCCCCATGGCCCGTCTTCACGCCCGTCATCCGCTTGACCGCTGCCACTGCCTGGGCCGAAGTCATTCCCGGAGGCTTTAAAAGATTGACGATTCCGTTCACGGAACGAGCAGGGGGAGGATCGCCGCGTTCATCCTCTGTTCTGTCGCGTCCAGGGATTCCCGGATCAGGCAACCGGACGCCAGCGTGTGGCCGCCTCCGCCAAAGGCAAGCGCGACGGCAGCAACATCGTGCGGTGGCAGGCAGCGCAGGCTGCAGCGGGTTCCTTCAGGCGTTTCCACGGCAAGGCAGGATATTTCAACGCCGGGAATATACAGCCCATAGTTTACAATTCCCTCGGCATGTTCCGGCCCGGCATCACAGGCAGCAAGATCGGATGCGGTTAGCTGCATCCTTGTAAAGCGTCCATGGAAATGAAAGGACAGCGAAACAAGCGCTCTACCCAGCAGACATACCTGCCTTTGCTGCCTGGTCAGGTGCAGCATCCTGGCTGTGTGTACGATGGGAAGCCCGCTGCGCATCAGGACGGACATCTGCCTGAAGGTTTCCTCCGTCAGGGGACCAAAGCAAAAATTGCCGGTATCGGTGCTGATGGCTGTGTACAGACAGACAGCCATGTCTGTGCTGAAGGCGACACCCGCCTTTTCACACAGGCGAAAGACCATGCTTCCGGCAGCAGGCGCCCCCGTATCGATCTCGCTGATGTGGACCGAAAGGCTGTTGGTCGCGTGATGATCCATCTGCGCCGTCACCGCGCAGGAAAAGAAAGACGCCGCACAGTCACCCAGACGATCCGTGTCCGTACAGTCCACCGCGATCCCCAGGTCAAAGCGCAGCCCCGCAAGCGCCTCCGCCTGAACAATCCGGTCCTCACCGGGAAGGAAGCGCAGCGATGCAGGCACGGGATCATGGCAGGCAAGGGTACTGGACTTCCCAAGAGCGTTCAGCATCTCTCCCAGCGCCAGCAGAGACCCTATGGCATCTCCATCAGGTTGCCTGTGCGTACAGACCAGGACACTGCGGGCATCACGGACCGCTCGAAGAAGTTCATCGCGCCTGCTGTTCATCATGGCGGTGAGGGTCTGTCTCCCTCTGGTCCGAAAGCTCCCGCAGGATCTGCGCAATCCGCACGCCGTGCTCCATGTTCCGGTCAGCCATGAAGATCAGTTCCGGCGTGTACCTCAGATGGACCCTCTGTCCAAGTTCCCTTCTGATGAAGCCCGCGGCATTCTGCAGGGCTTTGATCAGGCTGTCCATGCGCTCTGATTCAAGGACGCTCACATGGATTTTCGCGTACCTTAAGTCCCTTGTCACCTCCGCCCGCGTGACGCAGTACGTGCCGGAAACGCGCGGATCCTTGATCGATTCACGGATGATGTGGTCGACCGCCTTTCGGGTCTCCTCAGAGATGCGGCCGATCCTGAAATCAGGCACGCGCCTCTCCCTTCTCTGGGACAGCTTCCATCACGAAGCATTCCAGGACGTCCTTTTCCTTGATATCATTGAAGCCATCAAGACCGGCGCCACACTCATAGCCCGCCGCGACTTCCTTCACATCGTCCTTAAACCTGCGCAAGGAGGCCAGCTTGCCTTCGTGGATGACCACATTGTCGCGCAAGAGCCGCACGCTGCTGTTGCGCAGCAGCTTCCCGTCTGTCACATAGCATCCGGCAATCGTCCCTGACCCTGTCACCCGGAAGACATTGCGGACTTCCGCATGCCCCATCATGGTCTCCCTGTATTCCGGCTCCAGCATGCCCTTCATGGCCATCTCGATATCCTCGATGGCCTGATAAATCACCCTGTACAGGCGTACGTCCACGCCTTCCTTTTCGGCGGTGTCCCGTGCTCCGGCATCCGGTCTGATGTTAAAGCCGATGATGATCGCACTGAAGGCAGCAGCCAGGTTCACATCGTCCTTTGTGATGGCGCCCACCCCACTGTGGAGGACACGGGTTTTGATCTTGTCGTTGGTCAGCTTTTCAAGCGCCTGGCGCACAGCTTCCACAGAACCCTGCACGTCTGCTTTGACAATGATGTTCAGCGTTTCAATTTTCCCCTCGCTGATATTGTCAAACAGGTTGTCCAGCGTCACCTTTGAAGTGGAGAGCGCACGCAGTTCCTTTTCCCTGTCCCGGCGCTCGTCAGCCACGAGTTTTGAAAGCCTGTCGTCCTCAACGACGACCATCTGATCCCCCGCAAAAGGCACGCTGCTAAAGCCCGATACCTCAACCGGCATCGAAGGTCCGGCTTCCGTCACACGCTCACCCTTGTCGTTGTGCATGGCGCGCACGCGACCGGAAGCAGTCCCGGCGACAATGTTGTCTCCGACGCGAAGCGTTCCGGTCTGCAGCAGCACGGTCGCCAGCGGACCTCTGCTTTTGTCAAGCTTCGCTTCTATGATCACACCCCGTGCCTTTCGGTCAGGGTTAGCCCGAAGCTGGAGCAGTTCCGCCTGGAGCAGGATCATTTCAAGGAGTTGATCAACCCCCTCGCCCGTCAGCGAGCTGACAGGTACCATGATCGTGTCGCCCCCCCATTCCTCAGAAACAAGGTCGTACGCTGTCAGATCCTGTTTGATGCGCTCCGGCTCTGCCCCGGACTTATCCATCTTATTGATCGCGACGATGATCGGAACGCCGGAAGCCTTGGCGTGGTTGATGGCCTCGATGGTCTGAGGCATCACACCGTCGTCTGCGGCGACAACAAGCACCGCGATGTCCGTCGCCTGGGCCCCTCTTGCCCGCATGGCGGTGAAGGCTTCGTGCCCTGGGGTGTCCAGAAAGGTGATCGCCTGTCCGTCAACCTTCACAGAGTAGGCGCCGATATGCTGGGTGATGCCCCCGGCTTCCTTCGCGGTCACGCGCGTCTTTCTGATGTAGTCGAGCAGAGAGGTTTTCCCGTGATCGACGTGCCCCATGATGGTGATGACGGGCGGCCGATGCGCAAGATCCTCCTCAATGTCCTCGAAATCCTCCTCGGACAGGGCGTCTTCCGCAGTTTTATTCAGCTTGAGTTCAAGCACACAGCCAAACTCGCCGCATACGAGGGAGGCGGTGTCAAAGTCCAGTTCACTGTTGATGTTGGAGATATTGCCAAGGAGAAGGAGTTTCTTGAGGATTTCACCCGCAGGCCTGCCGATGCGCTCTGTCAGGTCCTTTACCGTAATGGACTCCGCTGTCATGAAGGCCTTCTCAATCCTGATTGGCGCCATCCTCTGCTGGGCAGACAGGCGCTTGGACCTCGATTTTCTGCCGCCGCGCACCATATCGTCTTCATAGATGGCATGTGTGTTTCTCGCGAGCTGTTTTTTATTCCTGGAGGCTCTTTCAGGATCATGCTGCCGGATGTAGTTTTTTCTGTTGGGATCGTAGTTGCTGACGCGCTCCTTTTCCTGCGGCGGCGGGGCGGTATCCGGACGCGGTGTTCGCGCAAAAGGCCTGGAGCGCTGGCCCGCAGGGGCTTGACCCATTCTCGTTTCCCCAGGCCGTGCCGGCATGGCACCGGGACGGCCCATAGGGGGTCGCTGCCCGAACGGCTGCGCCGGCCGCCCGGCGGGATACGCTGAGCCGGCTGCCCTGGGCGTGCCGTAGGGAGCGGGCCTCCCCTGCCCCGGGCCGCCCTGCACGGGCGGCCTTCCATACGGCAGGTTGCCCTGTGCCGGCGGTCTTCCATACTGCAGGTTGCCCTGTACGGGGGGCCTTCCATACGGCAGGTTGCCCTGTACGGGAGGCCTCGCCTGCCCCGGGGCGCCCTGGATCGGCCTTCTTTGCGCCTGCCGGTTTTCCTGAGCGAAGGCAAACTGCCCAGCCGGCGCAGTAGCCGGCGGCCGTACGGGGGTTTTTGCCGGCATGGCGGCCTCTGCGGGAACCGCTTGGCGCTGTGGCAGGTCCGGGGCTGTTTCGGGTGCCGCGGGAGGCGTTTTGACCTCAGCGCTCACAGGAGGCGCAGAAGGCGCCTCTGTCCCCGACGGCACAGCTGCAGCAGACAAACCTTCGCCGGTCGCGACGCCTAAGGCCTTTTCCGGTTCCTTCACAGGAGGCATTTCAGCCTGCTGCACGGATGCGACCTCAGGTTCCTGAAGGGCGGGCTCAGCCACAGGTTCTGCAGAACCTGAAAACCCGTCATCGGGCATGGTCCAAGCTTTGGCCTGCTGTTCCAGAATACGCTGCTGCTGCTCGTATCTCTGGCGTTGACGCTCTTCTTCTTCCTGGCGCAGGAACTGGCTTTCCTGCTGTCTGAGCATCTGCAGAATGATTTCGACATTTCTGCGAACCCTTTCAGACTCCGTAAGAAGCACGCCCGTCTTCTGATTCAATTCCTTGTTGACTTCCTTCAGCCTTACCTTTGCCATTCGATGCACACCCTCCAACGTCCTCGTTGCAAATATCCCTTAATCCCCTGACCTGCTGTTCAGCTGCCGTCTGAGCCCTTCCGCAATCCCGCCGGGCCGGATTCCGGCGACCAGCATGCCGGGACGCCCTGTGGAAGAACCCAGAAGCTCCGCGCGCAACGGTACCACGGCAATCCCGCCCGCACTGCATGCCGCCAGGACGCGTTTCGCTGTGTTATCGGCGGCAGATTCATCCAGCAACGCCAGGTCGATCCTGTTCCCAGCGGCCTCGGCCACCGTCTTTGCGGCTCCTGCGACAAGAGATCCGCTCTTCGCTGCAAGGCCAAGAAGGCCTCTGACCGCTTCCTCACCCATGCTTCTCCGGCCCTCCCGCCGCCGCGTTTGCCTGTGCCTGCAGTAACGCGAGGACCTCTTCTCCTACAGGGGCTTCCAAAGCCCGGTCAAGCTGCTTTTGCCTGACGGCCTTCGCCAGGCAGGCCCCGTCCGGGCACACGTAAGCGCCTCTTCCGGATTTTTTACCTGTCATATCCAGCGAAATCTCCCCCAGAGGGGAGCGGACGATCCTCAAAAGCTCCTTTTTGGGCTTCATCGTCCTGCAGCCGACACACATTCTCAGGGGCGTTTTTCTGGTCTTCACTCAAACCCTCGGCTTCCGCACTCACCATGTCTGTTCCGGAGGAGGCGCCTCTTCCCAGGGATAGACAAAGGGAGTCTCCGGCGGTGCCTCCTGAAGGGGGATATCGCTGGTGTCAATCCCCTGTTCCCTCAGAAGCTCGCTCACCTGGCTTTCCGACTTGATGTCGATCTTCCAGCCGGTCAGCTTCGCGGCAAGCCTTGCATTCTGTCCTTCCTTCCCAATCGCTAAAGAGAGCTGCGTGTCCGGCACCACCACACGGCAGATCTTTTCTCCTTCCGAGATAAAAACGCTGACGACGTGCGCAGGATTGAGCGCATTGGCTACAAACTCCGCCGGATCGGGGGACCATTTGATGATGTCGATCTTCTCGTTTTTAAGCTCGCTGACGACCCTCTCAACCCTGCTTCCGCGGGGACCCACGCAGGCCCCGACCGGATCGACCATCGTTTCAACAGAGTACACCGCAAGCTTCGTCCGGCTTCCGGCCTCCCGTGCGATAGACCGGATCTGGACGATCCCGGTCGCGATCTCCGGCACCTCCATCTCAAAAAGGCGCTTCACCAAGCCCGGGTGCACACGGCTGACATACACCTGGGGATGGCGCCCGAACTCAGGCGCACTGCGATGTACCTTGAGCACATAGACCTTGATATGGTCATCCTCACGGTACGTTTCCCCGGGCATGAAGTCGCTGGCCTCCATGACCCCTTCCGTGCGCCCAAGCTCAACGTAGACGGCCCTGGGCTCGACACGCTGGACGATGGCGGTCAGGATTTCGTTTTCCTTTTCGATGTACTCCTCATAGATCTTCCCGCGTTCCGCCTCGCGGATGCGTTGAACCAGCATCTGTTTGGCTGTCTGCGCGGCGATGCGCCCAAAGTCGTCCGGCGTCACATCGATCTCCACGATGTCTCCGATCTGAAAATCAGGGCGGATGTCATGGGCCTCGCTCAAGGACATCTGCGTTTCCGGATCTGTCACTTCGTCAGAAACAACTTTTCGTGCATAGACCCTGGCGCCCAGTTTCTTCGTCAGGTGCACGGTCAGGTTTTGCTGGCTGACGGCGAGCGCCCTGGTGTTTTTCTTGTAAGCTGCCTTGAGCGCCTCTTCAATGGTAGCGATCAAGATCTCTTCGTCGATGTCTTTTTCTCTCGCCAGCATCGAAATCGCTTCCATCAGGTCAAGCTTCTGACTGCTCATTCGGACTCCTCCCCCGCCAAGCTGTCTGTATTGAGTATCTTTTCTACATCGATCGTCCGCCGGACGACCGACACATCCTTCCGTGCAAAAACCTTCCTGCCCTCCGGCGTCTGGATGTGGAAGCCGGTTTCATCCAGCCCTACCAGGGTGCCTTCAAACACCTTCCTGCCGTCCTGGGGACGATAGAGCCTGAGCTCCACCTCTTTGCCCTCCGCCCGCAGAAAGTCACGATGGGTTCTGATGGGCCGGTCAATGCCGGGAGAGGATACCTCCAGGTAATCATATTCAAAGGAATCCAGCTGGGGTTTGACAAGCTTGTGGAAGCGCTCACAGTCATCAAGGCTGATCCCGTCTTGCGCATCCAGACAGATGCGCACATAAAGGCCGGCTGCTTCCTTCACCAGCACCGCTTCGACAAGCTCATAGCCCGTCCGTTCCGCGATACCAAGACAAATCGCGCGAAGTTTTGCCACGTCCGCGTTTCTGGTCATCTTTCACACAAAAAGAGCGGGCCTTAGCCGCATCCGGTGGCCGTACGGCGTAACGCCGCAACGCCCGCCTGACACAACTCCCACTCTTCGCCCAACACTTCCTTCATTCCAGTAATAGGATCAGCAACGACCGGAGTATAGCATGGTTTTTAGACAAATACAAGCTCCCGTCGAGCCCTGATAGCCTGACAGAAGGCCTTTAAAAACGCCGCCCCACAGGAAAGACAGGCGCGTGCGCGTCCCCGCGCTCAGATCAGAGAAAAGAAATCGATCTGGCTGGACTGCGAGAGGCTGTCCAGGGCCCCCGCCTCACGGAGCATCTCGATGCAGGCTGCTGAGATCCTTGTTCGGTTTTTCAGATCCTCCACCGACACAAAGGGTTCCGTCCGCGCCTTCACAATGCCAAGCGCCGCCGTATCGCCAAAGCCGTTGAGAGAAGCCAACGGTGCGCGCAGCGAATGTTTTTCAACCCTGAATTCCCGGGCGTCGCTGGCATACAGGTCGGGAGGCAGGAAGGTATACCCGCGCTGGAGCATCTCAAGCACAACCTCCAGCACCACGAGCTCATCCTTGTCTTTGCCTGACAACCCCTTGTCTCCCATTTCCGACAGCTCATGAATCCGGCTTCTGATATAGGGTTCCGGCCGAACCATGCTCCTGGCGTCAAAGGCGGTTCCTCGTATGGTGAAATAAGCGGCATAGAAGGCGAGGGGATGGTGGACCTTAAACCAGGCGACGCGCAGAGCCATGATCACGTAGGCAACGGCGTGCGCCTTAGGAAACATGTAGCCAATTTTGTTGCAGCTCTCGATATACCAGTCGGGGACTCCCTCTTTCTTCATGGCAGTCTCCATGGCAGGGGTAAGTTTTCCGCCCTTTCGGACGTTTTCCATCACGTCAAAGGCAACTTTCGCATCCACCCCCACTGATATCAGATAGTTCATGATGTCGTCCCGGGTGCATATGCAGTCCCGAAGCGTGGCGGTGTCGGATTCGATGAGATGTTTCGCGTTTCCCAGCCAGACATCCGTTCCATGCGACAAGCCCGCGATACGGATCAGCTCTTCGATGGTGGTGGGTTTTGTGTCGGAAAGAATCTGTCTGACAAAGGGGGTGCCGAATTCCGGCACCGCAAGCGTTCCCGTCTGACATTCGATCAGCTCTGCCTTCAGCCCGAGCGCTTCGGGCCTCAGAAAGAGGGACATCACTTTCGGATCGTTCAGCGGGATGCTGCGGTAGTCGACCCCGGTCAGTTGTCCGAGCATGTGGATCATCGTGGGATCATCGTGTCCCAGGATATCAAGCTTGACGAGGATGTCGTGCATCGAACTGAAGTCGTAATGCGTCGTGACCACCGAGGTGTCCCCGCCGTCAGCCGGGTGCTGAACGGCAGTGAACTGATTGATTTCATACTCCTTAGGCAGAACAACAAGTCCGCCCGGATGCTGCCCGGTGGTTCTTTTCACTCCGACACAGCCCGCGGCAAGGCGTTTCACCTCAGCTTCCGGCAACTCCTCCGCGCTGTTCCCGGCAAACTTCTGCACAAGCGCGAGAGCTGTTTTTTCTTTCAGGATCATGATGGTACCGGCTCTGAACACAAAGCCCTTTCCGAAGAGCTCTTCTGCATAGGCATGGGCCCTTGGCTGGTATACGCCGGGAAAGTTCAGGTCTATATCGGGTACCTTGTCTCCCTTGAACCCCAGGAACACCTCAAAGGGGATGTCGTAGCCGTCCTTGATCATCAGCGTTCCACAGGCCGGACAGGTTCTGTCCGGCAGGTCCGCGCCAACCGCATAACCCTCCGGCGTCTCAAAGACAGAGCCCCTGCAAGCCTGGCATCTGTAGTGCGGGGGGAGAGGGTTGACCTCCGTAATCTCGCAGAGGGTGGCGACCAGCGAGGAACCGACCGAGCCTCGGCTTCCCACCGGATATCCGTCTGCTTCGGATTTTGTGACCAGCTTATGAGCGATGCTGTAGAGGGTTGCGAACTGGTAACCGATGATGGCTGCCAGTTCCTTCTTGAGCCTCTTTTCCACGGGTTCCGGAAGCGGGTCTCCATACAGCTTCCGGGCATTGCGATAGGACAGCTGTTCGACCTCCTCCGCCGCGCCGTCCCAGTGCGGCGAGAAGGTGGTCTTTCCCTCCGGATGCCTGGGATAAAGCGAAACCTCCTCCATCCTGTCAAGAAGAAGGCGTGGATTCTTAACAACAAGCTCTCTCGCCTTTTCAGCCCCGAAGGCAGTGCTGAATGCGTCAAGCATCTCGTCCGTCGTCATGAAGTGTAGCGAGGGGAGCCTCAGGTAGTCCTCGTCGCGCTGGCTATAACGCAAGACGGCGCGAAACATGGAATCCTCCGGGTCCAGACAGTGTACGTTTCCCGTCGCGATGACGGGAAGCCCTGCCTCGCGTCCCAGCTCTACGATGCTCCGGTTGATGTTCTCAAGCATCTCTGGGTCTGCCAGCCCGAGATGGACATACTTCACATGGCAGTCCACGGGCTGTATCTCAAGATAGTCATAGAAACCGGCGATTTCTTTCAGCTCTTTGGCTGAAGCCCCGTGCAGCAGCGCCTGAAAAATCTCCCCTTCGCCACAGGCAGAGCCGATGAGCAGGCCCTCTCTGTGCGCAGCAATGGCTTCCCGGGGAATGCGCGGCGTCCGGTGAAAATGCTTCAGGTATGAGAGCGACACGAGCCTGTTGATGTTGACCATGCCCTGTTGGCTTGCCGCGAGAATGCTGACATGCCGGGCAGAGGTCTTCACATAGCCCGGCGCGTAGCGGTCAACATCGTCCAGCCGTTGCGCCCCGCGGCTGATCACCGCCTCCAGCATGATGCTCAGACACTGCGCTGTCGCGGTCGCATCCGTCACCGCCCTGTGTGCGTTTTTCAACGAAACGCCCAGATGTTTGCAGACAGCGGACAGCTTGTAACGTTTCAGGTCAGGGTAGAGTTTCTGCGCAAACGAGAGCGTATCGATCTGCGGGGCATCAAAGGAGAGCCCCAGCCTTGAAAGCTCGCTCTTCAGGATCGCGCAGTCAAAATCAGCGTTGTGCGCCGCCACGGCACTATCGCCTATAAAATGCAGCAGCTTGGGAAGTGCCTCCGCCGCGCCCGGCTGATGGACCAGGTCGCTGTCACTCAGTTTGGTCAGCCTGCGGATCGTTGCACTCAGGGGAATCCCCGGATTCACCAGCATGGAAAAACTGTCTACAATGCTTCCATTTTCAAGCCTCACCGCACCGATCTCAATGATCCTGTCTGTGCTGGTCTTCAGACCCGTCGTTTCAAAATCCAGCACCACCATGGGCTCGCTGAGCAGCCTGCTGTCCGCGTGGCGGACGATATCCAGGCTGTCGATCATATGGGCTTCAAGGCCTGGAATCAGGCGGATCTTTGCCTTTTTCGCTGCGGTGAAGGCCTCGGGAAACGCCTGGACCACCGAGGTGTCCGTAATAGCGATGGCCTTATGGCCCCACCTTGCAGCGCGCTCCACCAGGTCTTGTGCGGATACAACGCCATCCATAGCGCTCATCTTTGTATGTGCGTGTAGCTCTATCCTCTTTTCGTCAGCCTTGTCTTCCCGGACAGGCCAGTCAAACGCTGTAATGTCCAAGGCCATGAGGACAAGCGCCTTGTCATAGGAATCCATCTGGCAGTCCCCTCTGACCTTCAGCCCATCTCCCTGCCGGATCCTGCCTGCCATTTCCTCAAGCTGCCTGAGCTCCTGCCTCAGCGGTTCCCTGCCTTCCACATCCTCAGCGCGGCGTCTGCCCCCGGGGCGCAGGAAGACTTTGCAGGTGATGCTCCCGGTGAAATCCGTCAGCACAAAGGAGACAAAGATCATCCCTCTGCCCGGGATGTTCCTGCGCTCGGCACTCACCACCTTTCCCGACACCACGACCCTGCCCGAGAGCTCGTTCAGTTCGGCAATCGCCTTTGGCTGGCCTGTGACAAGGCTGCCTTTGATTCTTCTTGGTCTGTTCTTTTTTGTATCGCTTGTCCTTGAAGGCCGAGCCGGGGGAGCTCCGGTTCCCTGTACGCGTTCTGCTATCGGGGAAGGTCCTTCTTCTGCTGCGTCAGCTTTTTTCGCTGCGGTGCTGTCAATGTACAGAGAAATCGGAGGACGCGTGCGAAACAGATCATATACAATCACCGCCAACCGGTCTGCCAGGCGCTGCTTTTGTGCATATTCCAACGCAAACCCGTCGGGCAGGCCCAGCGAGAGGGAAGTGCCGTCGCCCGACCACAGCGTCCCGTCTGCCCAGGAGCGAATGCCCGGATGCGCTCTCTGAAGGATGCCCATGATCGTCTGCGCGTATTTTCCGGGATCGGAAAGAAAGTCTTCCGCAAGCCCGGGTGACGAGACGCGCAGGGAAAAAGCCAGCTGCGGAAACGCCCTTCCAATGACTTTCTTGATTCGGAGGAACAGCGCGTTTTCAACCAGTGTGTCCGCTGTAAACGCAATAAGCGCCCGGTTGGTAGAGGCATGATAGTCCGCGCGCTCGAAATGAAGCATGCCCCGCAATTCCGGGACCTCTTCAAACAACATGCGGTCAAACTCATCTCTCTTCATGGTTTTGCTTTCTTGCCCGCTCATCCGGACACCGGCAAGGGAAGTTCTGGCAAAGCCAGGCAGTCATGGATGGCTCGCAGAATTTCTTCCGCGGGCTGTTCCGTCACCTTCTTTACAAAGCTGCCTCTCACATACAGCGCGCCGCCCTCTCTACCGCCGCAGTATGCCACGTCCGCCTCTCTTGCCTCCCCCGGGCCGTTGACCACACAGCCCATCACCGCCACCTTCAGAGGGGCCCTGATGTGCCTTGTGCGCCTTTCGACCTGGGTGGCAATGCCTTCGATATCCGTTTCCGTCCTGGCACAGGTCGGGCAGGAGATCAGCTCCACGCCATAAAGCCCAAGGGAGCGCAGGATCGAGATAGCAGCCTCCGCTTCAGGAAGCGGGCTCCCGGTCAGCGATACCCTGACCGTGTCTCCAATACCCTCCAGTAAGAGCGCACCGATGCCTATCGCGGACTTGATGTTTCCCTGACCGGGGAGTCCAGCCTCCGTAACGCCGATGTGCTGCGGATAATCAAAGGCCTTGTTGGCAAGGCGGCAGGCCTCCACCATCAGCCTTAAGCTGGTCGCCTTGAAGGACAGCACAATATCCTCAAAGCCCTGATCCTCAAGCAGTCTTACGTGTTCCCTGGCGCTTTCAAGCATGGCCTCTGCCGTCACACCGGCGTGTTCTGCAAGGAGTCGCTTCGACAGGGACCCGGCATTTACGCCGATCCGGATAGGAACCCTGTGCGCTTTTGCGCAACGCACGACCTCCCTGACCTTGACGGCAGACCCGATATTGCCCGGGTTGATCCTGAGTTTCGCAATCCCGTTCTCCATGGCTGCGATCGCCAGGCGATGGTCAAAATGAATATCCGCTATCAGTGGCACAGGGCTCTGTTCGACGAGCGTGCGCACCGCTTGCGAGGACCTTTCGTCGTACACCGAAACTCTGACCATCTCACAGCCAGCGTTGGCAAGCGCCGCAATCTGCTTAGAGGTGGCGTCTGTGTCCTCTGTTTTGGTATTGGTCATGGACTGAATGCTGACAGCCGCCCCGCCGCCGATGAGCACACGGCCCACTCGAACCTGCCTTTTCATCAGCGGCCCCCTTGGAACAGCCGCAGAATATCGCGGAAACTGATCAACACCATCAACCCGAACAGCAAGATCATGCCCGCAGCGTGTACGTAGGCTTCGCGCTTGATCGGCTTGCCCCGGATGGCCTCCAGTGTCAGAAACAGAAGTTTGCTTCCATCAAGCCCCGGAATGGGAAGCATGTTGAACAGCCCCAGATTGATCGAGATCAGCGCCATCAGGGAAAGGTATCCCTGGAGTTGTGTTTCCCTCGTCTCCTCGACAACCAGGCGCATGATGCCAACCACACCCGTCATCTCGCTGGCGCCTTCCCCACGGGTCAGAAGCCTTTGGATGGAAAGGATGATGGCCTTCCCGGAGTCCCAGCAAAATGTGTAGGCAGACCCTAAGACTTCGCCCACAGTCCCGGTCCGCCAGCGGACGGGCCGGCCCGCGACGATCTCAATGCCCACCCTGTAGTTTCCGGACCCTGGGTCCTGCAGCGGCATTACGTTCACACCCACGACGAGCTCTTCCTCTTCAACAGCCCGTTCCACCACCATATGAAGGGGTAGGTTTCCCTGAAGGCTTTGCTCATGGACAAGCTCCGGAAGATTGTCTGTCACCTCAAACCCGTTCAGCGTCACGATCCTGTCTCCCTCCAGCAGGCCTGCGGCCTCGGCTGGGCTATCCCTCACCACCGCACTGATCTGCGTGAAGATTCCGCCGCTTAGCTCCGGAACGCCGCTCACCGTATAGAAAAGAAGGGCAGCCACATAGGCGAGCGCCAGGTTCATCACAGCCCCCATGACAATCACCAGCAGCCTGCGGGGTACGGAATGCCTGGCAAAAGCGCGCGGATCGTCGCCGCCCGTCTCCGCCAGCTCGTCTTCTCCAAAAAACGCACAGTATCCTCCGAGGGGAATCAGCCGCAGGTGAAAGGCCGTGCCGTGTTTTTTACCGATTCGACGAAAAAATGACGGCCCGAAGCCTACCGAGAACTCTCTAACCGGAATCCCGGTAACACGTGCTGCGAAAAAATGCCCGGCTTCATGGACCGTAATGAGGATGCCGAACATCACCACGGCGGCAAAGATATAAAATGCAGTCATCTGACCTCCTGAATCAGCGCCCCGTTACCCGGCGCAAAGCTCCGCGGCAGCGAGGCGCGCAGCGCTGTCCGCGTGTTCAATGTTCTCAAGCGTATCCGTCGGAAGGGGTCCCAGAGCTTCAAGCGTGCGCTCAACGATTTCGTGGATGCGTCCAAAGGCAATCTCCCGCCTTAGAAAGGCATGGACCGCAACCTCATTCGCCGCGTTCAACACGCAGCAGGCCGCGCCGCCCGCCTTCAATGCATCGTATGCTGTCTTGAGCGCGGGAAACCGCAGCGGGTCGGGTTTTTCAAAGACCGCTCCGGAGAGTTTTAATAGATCCAGCGAGGGAGCGCCTGTCTTCAAGCGTCTGGGATACGCTAACGCGTATAAAATCGGCAGCCGCATGTCGGGCACGCCACACTGGGCCAGGACCGCGCCATCTTTGAAAACCACCATCGAATGGACCAGGCTTTCGGGGTGGATCAGCACTTCGATCTGCTCCGGCTGAGCATCAAACAGCCATCTGGCCTCAATGACCTCCAGGGCCTTGTTGAACATCGTAGCAGAATCGATCGATATCTTCCTGCCCATGCTCCAGTTGGGGTGTCTGAGTGCTTCCTCGGGAGCAGCACAGAGGATGGCTTCCCGGGGCCAGGATCTGAAGGGTCCCCCCGATGCGGTAAGCACCAGGCGTTCAAAAGGATTATCATCCGCTGCCCTGAGGCATTGGAAAATCGCGCTGTGTTCGCTGTCAACGGGGATAAGCGTCGGGCCGTCCCGGCCTTCTGCGCACAGGTTCATGACGAGCGCACCGCCGGCAACCAGCGCCTCCTTGTTGGCAAGCAACACCCTTTTCCCCGCAAGCCGCGCTGCGAGGACCGGCCTGAGCCCCACCATCCCCACCACCGATACCAACACCGTGTTCCCAGGAGCGCAGGAGGCGATATGAGCCAAGGCCTCCGGTCCGAATTCCCATTGGCAGGCGGACTTCAGGTCATCTGGCACATGCCGGCTTCTCCCTGTCACGGCCGCCATCTCAGGCCTGTACTTCCTGACCTGCTCAAAGAGGGTTTGGGTATTGTCGTGGGCTGTGAGGGCAGAAACGCGGAACAGATCGGGGTATCGATCCACCAGTGAAAGCGCCTGCCTGCCTATGGAGCCAGTGGAGCCCAGAATGGCAAGCGTTCGCATCTTCGTCCCCATCACAGAAGGAAGGCGCGGTACGCAAAGACGAGGGCAGAGACGAACAGGATGCTGTCCAGCCTGTCCATCATTCCCCCATGTCCCGGAAACAGTTTGCCGTAATCCTTGACGCTGCAGTAACGCTTGACAAGCGAGGCAAACAGATCGCCAACCTGGCCAACGATACCGCCCAGGAGCCCGAGCGCCAGAAAATGCCAGGCGGAAGGGAGCTTTGCTCCCATTGCGGAAAACGCAAAAAACACGGCGATGGCAGCGGCCACACTGCCGGCAAGCCCTGCCACAGCCCCTTCCACCGTCTTTAAAGGGCTCACCGGTGGGTTCAGCCGGATTCTTCCAATCTTGATGCCCACCAGATAGGCGACGGAGTCACCGAGGGTGGGGATAAAAAAAGCCAGCGTCACAAAGGCGCGCAGCTTAAGCTCGCTTCCCATCAGGCCCAGCATACACAGGCCGGGAACTGTCACCGTCATCAGGGGCATCACGGACAAGAGCAGATCCTCCAGCCTGGGCGCGCTGCGAAAGAGGACAAACACCGTTGCCAACAAGCAACAGAAAAGGCTGATGGCCAGGGTGACCCGGATCCCGACGGCGGCATCAAAAAGCGCGAAGGCGGGAAAGCCCGCCACAAGGGCCACCCAGGCGGGCCAGGCAACGGGTCTGTGTCCGGAAGCGGACAACACGGCAAACATTTCGCGCAGCGAAAGCGCGACTGCCGCCAGCCACAGCAGTGAAAAAAACCATCCCCCCGTGTACAGCGCCAGTAAAAGCAGCGCAATGAGTCCCGCCCCGGTGATGACCCTGAGTTTCATGATTTCCTTCCTCCAAAGCGGCGCTCACGCGTCGCGTATCCCTCAAGGGCGGATAGAAAATGTTCCACGCTGAAGTCCGGCCATAGAACTTCAGGGAACACCAGCTCGGCATAGGCACACTGGTACAGGAGAAAATTGCTCAGGCGCATTTCTCCGCTTGTGCGGATCAGCAGATCGACATCTGGCTGTCCATACGTGTATAGCTCGTGGGAAAAGGTTTCCGCGTCAAGGGAATCTGCGCTGCATTCCCCGCGCACAGCTTTGTCCATCAGGTGCTTCACAGCTCGGAGGATTTCGTCTCTGGCCCCGTAGTTCAGCGCGATGTTCAGCTGAAGGCCCGCATTGTGCATGGTACGCCTTTCAGCATCAGAGACGGCCTCTGCCTGGGCTGGAGGAAGACCGACCTTGTCACCGATGATGCGGATTTTTACGCCGTTTTGATCAAGCTCCTCGATCTCGGTCTTGAAAAATTCAAGGATAAGGGCCATGAGCGCCGCGATTTCCATTTCGGGGCGGGTCCAGTTTTCCGTCGAAAAGGCGTAGATAGAAAGCACCTGAACGCCTGAGTGGCTGCAGTGCCTGATGATTTCCCGGAGCGTCTCAACACCTCTGCGATGCCCGGAAGCCACGGAAACAAGGTGCTTTTTGGCCCATCTCCCGTTTCCGTCCATAATGATGGCAATGTGGCGCGGAACGTTTGCCTCGATGTTTTCATTCCCTTTCAGGCTTGGGGGCGCCATCTGCAAAAAAGGCAACCACAAGCGTATCTTCTCTCACAGCAACAACCCTGGGGGTTCTTCTCTGCGTATCCCGGGCGGCAGGGGCGCGGGTGTAGACGATGACAGGCTGAAAGCCCTCCAGTCTGAGGATGTCGAGGGCTTGCTGAAGGGGGCGGCCTATGACGGCATCGGCACTCACACTTCCATGATCTCTTTTTCTTTGTCATCCGCCATTTTGTCAATGTCCTTCACGGCAGCGTCTGTGACCTTCTGTAGCTCGTCCTCAGCCTTGCGCTGATCATCTTCCGTGATCACAGAGTCTTTTTTTTGCTTCTTGAGCTGGTCCATCGCATCCCTGCGGATCGACCTCAGCGCAACCTTGGATTCCTCTGCGGCCTTGCGAACAAGGCGATTGAGTTCTCTTCTTCTCTCCTCGTTCAGTTCAGGGATGACAAGCCTGATGATCTTGCCGTCATTGGCCGGGTTGAGCCCAAGGTCGCTTTTGTGAATCGCTTTTTCGACCAGCGGAATGGCCTTGGGATCCCACAGCGCAATGGTCAGCGTCCGGGGCTCTGGCGCAGAGATGTTCCCCAGTTGGTTCAGCGGGGTCTGGGTTCCGTAGTAATCCACGAGGATCCTGTCCAGCAGCTGTGGATTGGCTCGTCCCGCCCGCAGGGATTGCATATCCTTTCGATATACTTCCTTGGTTTTTCCCATCTTTTCTTGTGCCTGCTCGATGATGTCCTGATACATAGCATTGACCTCCCGATTACTTCAAGCCGCATTTTAACGTGTTTACACACAAGGATCAACCGCGTAGCCTTGTGGCCTCACCGCACGGCCAGAAGATCATGGATCGCGGACACGTTTTTCTTCAGGTTGGGAACGATGAAATAGGTACCTCTGATCATTCTGGACGAGTAGGCCCCCTTCACCGGGATGCTCAACGTGTCGATGCGCAGCGGCGGCAGGGCAAGCGTTTCCACCATCAGGCTGATCGCCTTGGAGAGAGGGATGTCCGTCCCGACGCTGTCCAGGTAGCGCAGCACAAAGTCTCCCACCTTGTCGCTTCCCATGGCGGTCAGTTTTTCAAACAGCAGCGTGAGCACACGCTGCTGCCTCTTCACGCGCTCAAAATCGCTGCCGACCTTGCGGATGCGCGCGTAGGACATGGTCTGCAGCCCCGTCAGTAGCTGCGTGCCAGCGGAAGCAAGCCTGCCCTCCTTCGAGGGTCGCCCTTTGAGGTAGTTGTAGTATTCAAGAATGCCGTTGAGGGGTTTCAATTCGTTATCCGCGATGGTGAGCTCCACCCCTCCCAGCGCATCGACAAGGTCAATCATGCCGGAAAAATTGACAGCGACATAGCCGTCTACCCTGACCTCAAAGACCGTTTCAAGCGTCCGCTTGAGCAGCTTGGCTCCCCCATAAGCATAGGCCGCATTAAGCTTGTTGTGTCCCTTGCCGGGGATGGTGACGTACAGATCACGCATAAAGGAAATCAGGCTCAGGCGCGCATTTCTCGCATCGAGGCAGGCAAGCACCATCGTATCACTCCTGCCCGAAAGATCCGCACGGTCGGTATCGACCCCAATGATCAAAAGGTTGAACGTCCCTTCAAGGCCGGTGACCGGGGGCGTATAGTCTTCAGGTAGAACCAAAAATCCTGCCTGTGCCTCGTCTTCCAGTGTAAGCTCAAACAGAAGCTCAGTCAGCTCGGCGTCCGTCAATCTCTCTTCGGCCCGCGTGGGCAGAAAGAGAACGACCAGAACCAAAACGAGAAGAAGCGCGGCATGGGCTTTTCGCATAGGATAAGGGTCGCCTCCTCAGGCGCGCAGCGTCGCCTCACATTCTTGAAAGGCAGCATGATGATAACATAAAGAGCTCCGGACAGCGACACAAGCAAAGCGAAGGCGCCCGCCATCAAGCGAGCGCCCTGGCTCCGCAGCTGCCGGACTCATGGTTCTTCAAGCAGCGTGATGCACTTCGTGGGACAAACAGGGACACATTCTCCGCAGCGCGTGCACTTGTCCGTGTCGATCTTTGCGCAGTTATTCACAACGTGGATCGCATCGAAGCGACAGGCTTTTTCGCATCTCCGGCAGCCTATGCAGGCCATGGTGCAGCTTTGCATCGCTTCTTTCGCCGTATCCAGGTTCCTGCAGCGCACGGTGACCGTCGCGCTCCTGGGCAGCAACTCAATCGCGTCACGCGGGCACTCCGTAACGCACATCCCGCAGGCCGTGCACTTGTCTTCATCGATCACCACCAGCCCATTGACGATCTTCATGGCATCAAACTTACAAACCCTGACACAGTCGCCCAGCCCGACACAGGCATAATTGCACTTCCTCGGTCCCCCCGACAGGTTGACTGCCGCGCGGCAGCTCTCAAGGCCATCATATTCATATCTCAGGTGTGAAACACCAAATTCACCCTGGCACAGCAGGCGTGCGACCTGCGGTTCCTCCTCCTGTTTGCCCTCGACACCCATGATCTGTGCAAGTGCTGCCGCTGTTTTCGCCCCGCCCGGCGTGCATCCGCCCACGGGTGCCTCTCCCTTGAGAACCGCCATGGCAAACTGGTCACAGCCTGGGTAGCCGCAGGCTCCGCAGTTCGCGCGCGCAAGGTTCTCCGTGATTTTTTCAATGCGCGGGTCTACGGTCACCGCAAACTTTTTATCGGCGAAGGACAGAAAGACCCCAAAGAGGATCCCGAGACCTCCCAATACGGCCGCCGCATACGCAATGGCTGTCGCGTCCATGCCACACCCTCCCTACTTAACCAGGCCCGAAAAGCCGAGGAACGCCAGAGACATCATTCCAGCGATAAAGATAGAAATCGGAAAGCCCTTGAAACTCTTGGGGATGTCGGAGGCCTCCAGCCTCTCGCGAATGCCCGCCATCAAGACGATCGCAAGCAAAAAGCCCAGTGCCCCAAACACGCCGCTGAGCACGGATTCAAGCAGGTTATACTCGCTGTTGATATTCACAACCGTCACGCCAAGCACCGCGCAGTTGGTGGTGATGAGCGGCAGATAGATCCCCAGGGCGCTATAAAGCGTTGGGAGTGCTTTCTTCAGGAACATCTCCACGAACTGAACGATTGCGGCGATCACGAGGATGAAGGCAATCGTGCTCAGATACACCAGCCCCAGGGGAATCAGCAGGTAATGGTAGACAAGATAGGTGAACAAGGAGGAGATCCCCATCACAAACGTGACTGCGATGCCCATGCCCGTCGCTGTCTCCAGCTTCCCTGATACGCCAATATAAGGGCAGTTCCCCAGGAAGCGGGAGAAGATGAAGTTGTTACTGAAGGCACAGCTGATAAAAAACAGGAAAATGCCGATGTCGTCAAGCTTCATTCGCGATGCCCTCCCTCTTCACCTTCCTGCTTTGGCGCTTGTCAGCAATGGCGTTGATGATCCCAAGCAAAAGCCCCAGCGTGATAAACCCTCCCGGAGCGAGGATCAACAGCAGAACCGGTTCGAAGCTCTGCCACAGTACCTGAACGCCAAACACGGTCCCGTTGCCAAGGAGTTCGCGAACAGCCCCAATCAACACCATGGCCAAAATGAAGCCAAGCCCCACTCCCAAGCCGTCTGTCGCGGAGGAAAGCACGGTGTTCTTGCAGGCAAAGGCCTCTGCCCTGGCGATAATGATGCAGTTGACGACGATCAGGGGCAGGAAAATCCCCAGCGCGTCAAACAGGGAAGGAACAAAGGCCTGCAGCAGCAGCTGCGCCATCGTAACGAAGGTGCAGATCACAGCCACAAAGGCCGGGATGCGTACCTTGTTTGGAATGAAGTTCCTAAGCAGTGAAACAACGATATTCGACCCCAGCAGCACGAAAGTGGCCGCCAGTCCCATGCCAAGCCCGCTGGTCGCGTTTGTTGTTACGGCAATCGCAGGACAAAGGCCCAGCACCAGGCGGAAGATGGGATTCTCCGTCAGTACGCCGTTTAGGAAAACAGCCCGTACGCTTTGCTTTTCAGACATGCTTCTTCACCGTCCCGTATACTCTTCTGGATGAGAACCTGTCGATCAGCGGTGTGACGCAATTCATAAACAGGATTGCAAATGTAACGCCTTCAGGGTAACTGCCATACTGTCTGATGACAACAACGATCAGGCCGCAGAGCAGGGCATACAGACAGCTTCCCACCGGATACATGGGACTTGTTGTATAGTCCGTCGCCATGAACACTGCGCCAAAGAGGACGCCGCCGCTGAGGAGGGCGGTCAGAGGATCGCTGCCGGTCAGCCAGGTAAGCAGCGCTGTGGAAGCAAGGAAGACCAGGGGCACATGCCAGGTGATCGTTCGCATGATCAACAGGTAGAGGAGACCCACAAGGATGGCGATCTTGCAGACCTCACCGATGGATCCGGGGATATTGCCGAGCAGCAAGTCCTGAAGGCTAAAGCTTCCCGGCGACATGAGAGGTGTCGCGGAAGCAACGGCATCAACCCCCGAAACCGCAGCGCCACCCAGCGTTCTGATGGGCTGCGTGAACACGGTCATTCTGGCTGGCCAGGATACAATCAGCAGCGCCCTTGCAAACAGCGCCGGATTCATGAAGTTGTGACCGATGCCCCCGAACAGCTCCTTGGCCAGAATGATCGCTACAGCGCTTCCGATCACGGGGATCCACCATGACACGCCAGGCGGGAGATTAAGCCCTAAAAGCAGCCCCGTGACCACAGCGGACAGGTCGCCCACCCGCAAGGGGCGTTTTCTAAGCTTTTGCCACAGCGCTTCACTGAGGACCGCGGTCGCCACGGACAAAAGCAAAACCCAGGCGGATCGCAGACCAAAGAGATAAATCCCGGCTGCAGTCGCCGGAGCCAGGGCGATGAGCACGTCAAGCATGAGCGTGCGCGTGGATTCCTGTGTCAGACAATGTGGGCCGGCGGACGCACGCAGGTTCATGGACTGTTCCTCCTTGCTGCGATCAGATCCTTCGTGTTCTTAAACGCTACGCACAGCCTGCGATGCGCGGGGCATACATAGGAGCAGGCTGCGCAGAGAATACAGTCAAGTACATGCTCCTTGCGCGCCTCGTCCAGCTTACCCAGATCATAAAGCATTCTGAGACGATAGGGATTCAGCCCGATCGGGCAGGCCTCAATACACCTGGAGCAGCGGATACAAGGCGATTCATCCGGCAACGCCGCGTCCTTTCGATTGAAGGCCACAATGCCATTGTTGGCCTTTGTGATCGAAACCGTAACGTCCGGGGCGCAGGTTCCCATCATGTTGCCTCCTGCGAAGACCTTTCCGGGTTCCTCGGAAAAGCCGCCACAGGCCTCGATGGCATCCTGAAAGGAAGTGCCAATCCTGATCAGCAGATTCGCGGGTTCCTTCACACAGCCGGTGACTGTGGTGACACGGCTGATCAGGGGTTTTCCCTCTGTGATCGCGTCGGCGATGGCCGCTGCAGTGCCGACGTTGAGCACGATGGCATGCACGTCGGACGGGAGCCCTCCGGAGGGGACCTCGCGCCCGAGCAGCGCTTCAATGATCTGCTTTTCTCCGCCCTGTGGGTATTTCGTCTTCAGGACAGCGACCTCGACCCCTGCGCGACCCTGCGCGGCTTCGCGAATGGATGCAATCGCGTCGGGCTTGTTCTCTTCGATGCCGACGATGCCACGCTGGACTCCCATCGCCCGCATCACCGCGCGAAGACCATCCACGACACGCCTGGGCGTCTCCAGCATCAGCCTGTGATCGGATGTCAGAAAACACTCGCATTCCGCACCGTTGAGGATCACTGTGTCGATGCTCTTCCCTTCGGGGACGGTCATTTTGACATGCGTCGGAAAACACGCGCCCCCTAATCCGCAAATCCCGGCCTTGAACACCGCAGGGATGATCTTGTCAGCCGGGGCCGTTTCAACATCACCGAGACCTTCCATCTCTACCCATGTGTCTTTGAGATCGTTTTTGATGGTAACGCAGAGGCTTTTTCCGGCCCCCAGCATCTGGCGCTGAGACACATCCGTCACCAGTCCGCTGACGCTGGCGTGCACGGGGAGCCCCAGCGCGCCGACCGCTTCCCCGATCACCTGTCCCAGGAGGACTGTGTCCCCCTTTCTGACAAGGGGTTTGCTGGGGGGGCCCAAATGCATGTCCATGGGAATGCACACGGTCTCGGGCACAAAGTCCTGGATGGGCTTGGTGCTGGTCGCCGGTTTTCCTTCATGGACCTCCCGAAGGGGATGGATCCCTCGTTTGAATGTGTATCTTTTCAACGCGCACACCTGCCTTTCCGTGCGGAATCCAATTCTATCGGTCAAAGAAGCGGACAGCAGCCTCATTGAGCGCTTGAAGCACCGCCTCCGTCGTCACCGTCGCGCCCGAGATCCCGTCGATGTCCTCGGGCTTCAGCGGCGGCATCTTCCCGACAAACTGCTCCGTGAACT
>CAZPIC010000003.1:0-54874 GCA_964586835.1 uncultured Oscillospiraceae bacterium | reverse complement strand
GCAAAGGACACCTGCACTTCCACCGGCCCCGCAAAGCCCTGCGCAACGGCCGTGCCAATGCTTTCTTCAGAAGCCGGGGCGAGGCTTTCGCCCGCCTCATTGAGCGCCTGAAGCACTGCCTCCGTCGTCACCGTCGCGCCTGAGATCCCATCGATGTCCTCGGGCTTCAGCGGCGGCATCTTCCCGACAAACTGCTCCGTGAACTCCGCGTCCAGGGCCTTCGCCCCAAGGCCAGGCGTCTCCGCAAAGCCCTCGCCCCCCACCTTCAGCCACAGGATGCTCCCATCCTGCGCAAAGGACACCTGCACTTCCACCGGCCCCGCAAAGCCCTGCGCAACGGCCGTGCTCACAGCCTCGCCGGAGACCGGCACAGGGACAGGCGTCGTCTCTGTGGGGACTTCCGTTATCTCTATCGGTACCTCAACAGGCGTTTCCACCGCGATGGGGTCTTCGCCTTCTTCCACATTCCCTTCCGCGTAGGCCCTGTTCACCGCTGTGATGACCGCCCTTGTCGTCACAGTCGCGCCCGAGATCCCGTCTATGTCCTCCAGCGCGATGGGCAGGGTTTTTCCGATGAACTGCTGTCTGAACTCTTTTTCGAGCGCCAGTTCTCCAAGGCCTGCAGTCTCCGCGAAGTCGTCGTCGCCGATCTCAAGCTGCGTGACCGTGCCATCGTCCTTCACCCTGACGGACACCGCGACAGGGCCCACAAAGCCCTTTTCTACAGCAGTATAGACAAGACCCTCCGGCGTTGTGGCTGCCTGCTCAAAGACAGACCCGGTCTCATAGGCGGCATGGATCGCGGCCAGCACCGCTTTCGTCGTGATGGTCGCTCCCGATAGCGCGTCAATGTCCTCCATCGCAAGGGGCAGGCTCTTTCCGATGAACTGATCGGTAAAGCCTGCCTCACGCGCCAACTCCCCCAACCCGGCAGTTTCCTTAAACTGCTCGTCTCCCACCTTCAGGCGTGAGATGGTGCCATCCTCTCTGATGGTGACGTATACCGTTACAGGCCCTGCAAAGCCCTGTTCCGAAGCGGTGTACGTGATGCCCTCCGCCGGTGCCTCCTCCTCCAATTCAGGATGGAGGAAGGCGTTGACCCGGGAGGCGATCTTGTTGACACCGCTGGTCACCGCGCGGGTTGTGATGGTCGCAGCCGTGATCGCATCGATGGTCGCCGGGCCCGGCTCCTCACCCGCCTTGATGACCTGAAGCGGCGTCTGTTTGCCCACAAACTGCTCCCGGAAGGCTTCGTCCTTGGCCTTTGCGCCAAGCCCGGCGGTTTCCGCAAAGCTAGCCCCCCCCACGCTGATGCCTGTGACAAGCCCCTCCAGATCGACTCCCGCCGTAATCTCGATGGGTCCGCCAAAGCCGGTCACGGTGACAGAACTCACATAGCCGATCACGGCTTCGTCGCTTTTTCCCGCATACAGCGGGTCCTCAGCCTGTTCTCCCTCCCCAAGGGGATCAAAGGCGTCCGCATCCTTCAGCACATTTTTGCGGGATTCGATCGCGCTCTCCACAGCCCTCTGCTCGATGACCCCTTTTGTCACTTCGTTTGTCATCGAAAGCAACAGCCCGGAGACAATCGCGATGAGACCGAGGGCAAGCCATGCCGGAACCCGAGTCTTCATTCAAATGACCTCCCTATTCGACCGATACTCATTCTCCGAGCCCGGCGCTTGCCGCACCCGGTTTTGCATGTGTTCTGTACACGGCCTTCCCAGCATTTCTTCCGCCAGGGCGATGTCTCCCGCACGGATAGCGCAACGAATCGCCGTGCTGGAGATCGCCTCACCCCGGGCGTTCAAAACGGGTGGCAGTACGGACAGCCCGATATCCTTTAAGTGACAAAGCCGTCGTAGTTTTTCCGTGTCCGTGTCCCCCTGAAAGCCAAATCGATGGTTAAAGCCCGTGACCAGATGGCGCGCATTGAGTTGGCCCAGGAGAACGCGATCAAAAAACTGTTCCCCCGGCAGGGTCATCAGCTCCCTGTCAAACCTGCTCACCGCGACAAGTTCCGCGCCGGCCTGCTCAAGAAGGCTGCACTTTTCCTCCAAGCCGGTCAGCTCCGGGATGTCAGCACCCGGGCAGATCACAGAAAAGGGCGAAGGGTCATAGGTGTGGACACATACAACGAGGTTACGGGAACCCGCAACCTCTCTTGCCGTCTTGACCAGCTCAATATGTCCTCTGTGCACACCATCAAAAAAGCCCAGGCAGACAACTGCAGGCCTCATTTCTCCCTTGGAGGAGCCCACCCACTTGATCAAACCTCGCCGACCGTCCTCATTCTGTCTGTCCACAGCCAAGCGCTGGAACAATTCCTGCGCATCTTATCACCTGTCCTTCCCTGCGTCAAGGGAGCGGCGCGGGGTAAACAGGCTTTTTCATCCTCCTTGGCGGGGATCTCATAAGGCTGCCTCAAGCGCTGTCTTCATCGTTTAGCATGCCGTATTCCTCGCGTGAAAGAAGGGTTTTTCTGGGCTTTGTGCCCTCATTGCCGCTGATAATCCCGCGTTTTTCCATCTCATCGATCAGGCGTCCCGCCCGGCTGTAACCGATCCTCAGCACGCGCTGAAGCATGCTGATGGACATCTGACCGGCCTCCACAGCCATCTCAATGGCCTTGGGAAGCAATTCGTCAACGGAGTCCTCTTCCTCCCTCTCATCCGGCAGGCGGATCCCCTCGCTTCTTTCCTCCATCTCCAGGTGCTCGATGACATCCATTCGGTAGCGTGCCTGGTTTCTGCTTTTTACATATTCCGTCACCTTGAGCACCTCCCGGTCGCTTAAGAAGCAGCCCTGAACGCGTTTAGGCGCCGATAGATTCCGGGGCAGGTACAGCATGTCCCCGAAACCCAGAAGCTTTTCCGCTCCCGGCATGTCCAGAATGGTTCTGCTGTCCACCAGGGAGCTTACCTGAAAGGCGATGCGGCTGGGGATATTTGCCTTGATGACACCGGTAATCACATCCACAGAGGGCCGCTGGGTGGCCAGGATGAGGCAGATGCCGGCAGCCCTCGCCTTGGCTGTGATGCGTTTGACATGCTCGTCGATCGCTTTGCCGCAGCTTGCCATCAAGTCCGCCATCTCGTCTACGATCACAACGATCCTGGGCAACGGTTCTCCGTCTTGCGGCAGCTTTCTGTTGTATGCGTCAATGTTGCGCACGCCGAAGTCCTCAAGCTTCCGGTATCTCTGGTCCATCTCCTGGCACACCCAGTCAAGCACAGCCACCGCTTTTTTGGGATCGGTCACCACCGGCAGCAGCAGATGCGGAATGTCGTTATAGGGCTGCAGCTCAACAAACTTCGGGTCCACAAGGATCAGTCTCACCTCGTCAGGCGTAGCGCGAAAGAGGAGGCTGGTGATGATGCTGTTGATGCAGACAGACTTACCGCTCCCCGTCGCCCCAGCGATGAGAAGGTGGGGCATGTCCATCAGTTCACAGACCACCGGCGCACCTGTAATGTCTTTCCCCAAGGCAACCATCGACGCAGACCGCGACTCGCGCATTTTCTGAGAAGACAGCACTTCAGAGAGGTATACGATCGAAGTGCGCTCGTTGGATACCTCAATCCCGATCATCGGGGTTCCGGGAATGGGGATCTCCGCCCTGATGGGGCTCTTGGCCAGCAGTTCGACAGCGATGTTGTCCATGACATTTCTCAATCGGTTGACATTGACACCCTCTGCAAGCCTGATGGCGAACCGCGTGATGGCAGGGCCATGGACAATCTGCTGCACCTGAGCGGGGATGTTGAAGCTGTTCAAGGTCTGCAAAAGCTTTTCCGCCCGCAGAGCGTCTTCCTCTGTGGTATTGGTCTGGACACTGTTTTCCGGCACGGATAGAAGCCTGGCAGGTGGATTGTTATAGTCCGTAATGGGGAGCCGCATCTGTTTTGGACCCGGCTTTGGCATCGGCGTGCCGTCTAAGCGAGTCCGCTCTCCGTCAGCGTATTCCGCTCGCTGAAGCCGTCCGCCCTGCTTGGGTGTTTCAGGGACCTCGAACGCTTGAGCGCGTGCCGGCACCGCAGCGCGCTCGTCCCCGTGCGTTGCCGCAGGTTCCGGAGCTTCGTCCTCGCCAGGCCGCCCCTGCGGCCGGATGTTCCCGGAGTGCACACCGGGCACGCCCTCGCTGGGGGAGATCTCCCTTCCTGCCTCTTCATGCGGCGAATCGGGTGGCTGGGAGGGCGAAAGGCTTTCGCCGGTGTTTGGCTCAAAGAGACCTGTGCTCCCGTTTAAATCTGTCCGAATAGAAACCGGTCTTGTCGGCGAAGGCTCCATCCGCTTGACGGGGGCGGCACGAGGCTCGTCTTCTAAAATCCAGTCCACAAAGTCGCCCTCCGTGGGCTTGAAGCCCTCCGGCGCCCTTCGCTCCTGGGCCAGGGGCGCAAGAAGGTCCGCTTCTCTCTGGCCGGCGTCGGTCTCAGCTGCTGCGGGGTTCCCCCACACCTCAGCGGGGTCTCCGACCGGCTCGACCGGACTGTCCCTGCGCAGCCCGGTCGCCCTGTCCTCTTGCTTAGCCGGGTCGTTGGCCTGCAAGGCCCCGGACACCGTATCGGCGGCCCATTCCGCCCCGCTCCCCGCTTTGCGCTCCCTCATGCGCTGTGCCATCCGAACAGGGTTCAGCCCGGTAGCCAGAAAGAAGGAGAAGGCTGTGGCCAGGGCTAAAAACACCGTGCCCCCGGCCGAACCAAGCAGCCTCCAGGCGGGAAAAGCCAGCAGCATCCCCAGAGCCCCGCCATCCGAGATCGAGCGCTCGTCATAAAAACGCTGGTACGCACAGGAGATATATTCGGCATAGCGATCGGGGGCACTCACCCTGTGCACATTGGTATTGGCGTTGAGGCAGAAATCAAACAGCGATCGAAAGCCGGGAGCCGGTGCAATCATCGTCAGAAAGCCCATAAGACACAGGGCGAACAGAAGGGAAGCCAGAAAGGACCTGAAACTCACATGGCGCCTTGCTGCCGTCGAAAGAAGGCTGCCGAGCCATAGGGCGAAAAGCGCAGGCACATGGGGCAGGGATCCGCCCAGGCCGTGCGCCATGAACTTCAGGATATACAGCGAGACCCCCACCGTCTGCACATGGAGGCTGAGGGCCATTCCAATGCCCAAGGAAAGGGAGAGCACACCGAACAGCAGAAGAACCACGCCTCCGCGATCGGTGGAACTGGGGCTCTGAGCCGGCCTGGCGCGCGGCGCTGCGGATGCCAATGTTCCTCCGTGTTCAGGGCGCTTCCGCCATAAGCCAAATGGCCCTGACGATCTGCGCCTCATCCGTCAAAAAGCTCAGGCTGTTGCCCCCGATCGCATAGCTCTGCAAAAAGCCCTCCGGCAGTCCGTACAGCTCAGCCGCCGCCCCCTGCAAGGGAAGCGATGAGAGAGGCTCGCCAAGGATGGCCCACAGTTCCTCAGCGCCTGTCTTCCCGGTCGCAATGCCATAGAGGTCCAGCCTTTCACTGAGGATTCCTTCCACCAACAAACCCTCCTCAGAGGATATCAGCCCTGTTTTACGAAACTCCGCGCTCTCCATCTGGTATCTGGCGCCCCCCGGAAAGTACTCCGAATCCAGCGTCTGACCATAGAGCCGTGCGCATTCGGACAGCTCGTCCCCTATCGCCGCAGGAATCCCAGGCAGCCGTCCCGCCTGACAGGCAGCGTGGATCCTGTCAGCCGCTTCCTGGGGAGACAGGGGGCTTCCCGCAAGCCCCAGCGCCGGTAGAAGCGCGTGAGGGCCCAGGTCCAACAAGTCTTCCATTTCATGGAAACGGAAATTGACCGCGCCGCTCCTGCCCGACAGGAAGGTAAACCTTTCCGCGGGATAGTAAAACGTGATGCCCCCCTCATCAAGGCAGGCATTGTCCATAGGAACGGGCGCCAGGTCCGCGTCATCGGCGTAGTCCGATATCTCTCCCAGCACCTCACTGAACATCCTGTCAGCCAGGCGTTCCGACGCCTCCTCCGGATGGGTGAACAGGGCAGAGGGCGGGATTTCTTCTCCGTTCGTCAGGTCAAACAGCATGGCCAGCGCGCTGCTCCCAGGCCTGCCTCCCGGCATCCTTCCCTCCGCTGTCACCAGGACAGAAAGGACAGAAAGCCCGTTCGCGCCCTCAAAGATCCGCGTCCGTGAGGAGACCTCAAGGCCCACGGAACCCGTGCCGATGCCGGCCAGCGTCTGAAGATGGGCTGCAATTTCGCTCTTCTCAAAGATCTCCTGGTTGATGTGCTGCTGAACAGCCGGGTCTTCGATGCCCAGAACGACCGGATATACGACGAAACTGCCCGCGTTTTCCTCACGCACAGATTCGACCGTGACCGCCCCGACAGCGGAAAGCATGCTCAGGGAACACAGCATCAAGGTCACCATCACCACTGCGCAGGCCTTAACTTTCATGTTCATCCCCTCCCCTGATAGTATATGATAAAAACACAATTGTTGCAAGATTGAATACAATCCCGCAACAAATTTGAAATATTTAAGCTGCCTTTCTGGCGATCAGGGGGAGGGTGGATCGGCAGGATACTCGTAACCGGGTTTGTGGCTCAGTCCGCGCTGACGCATGAAGTTCTCCTGGTTTTTTCCCATATAGCGTCGGTGAAGCTCCTCGGCGTCCATGCCGGCCTTCAGGCACATGCTGACAAAAAAATGCAGGATATCGGCCAGCTCTTCCTTGACAGCGCCGATGTCTGTTGGTTTTGTGTTTTTCCACCATTTATAGTTGATCTCTTCCAACAGCTCTCCCATCTCCACCAGCATAGCCAGCGCATATTTCTGGATCCATTCTTCCGACGAAATGCCCGACAGGCCCCTGACGCGAATGAGCTCTTCATTGAAGGCCTGTTGGCGCTCGAAGATTTCTTCCAGTCTGTCCAATGCTCTCTCCTGTCTTTGTCGTTGCTATGCGCGAAGGTATTTCTCAGCCTTTTTCCCCACAAAAGCCCGGTTTCCGGGACCCGAGAGAACCGTACGAGCCAGGCGATTGACGTCTTCCACCCGGATGTCCTCGATTCGTTTCAGCGTCTTCATGGCGGGAACCACCCTGTGCCGGAGCAGCATGTTCAGCCCGAGATCCGCCATGCGTCGGTAGGCGTTCTCCTGTGAAAGGACAAAGCTGGTTTTCAGTTGAGCCTTGGCATGCAGCAGTTCTTTTTCTGTCACGCCTTCGTCAAGCAGCCTGTCCCTTTCCAGATCGATCTGGCGCATGACCTTTGCCACATTGCGCGGCGAGGTTGCGGCATACACCATGAAGTCCCCGCAGGTAGGGTAATAGGACGGACTTGTATAGACATTGTAGACAAGCCCCTGTTCCTCACGGATTCGCTGAAAAAGGCGCGATGAAACGCCCCCTCCAAAGATGCTGCTCAACGCTGTGAGTGCATAGAGGCCCGGGTGGTCTTGAGGAATCCCCGCGAATCCGATGTAACAGTGCACCTGCTCCGCAGCCTTATCCCGAAAAAGATCCAGGCGCGAGGCGTTGGGCGTATGGAGAGGATATTCCAAATGGCCTTTTCCGCGCCAGGTCCCAAAAAAGGCTTCGAGGGTGTCCTTCAGGTGCTGCTTGTCAAAACGGCCGGCTACCGCAACCACGGTGTTTTCCGGGGTGTAAAACCTGTCTCTGAAGCGGACAAGGCTGTCCCGTGTGAAAGAGCGGATGTTTTCCCTTTGGCCGATGACCGTCATGGCCAGGGGCTGCCCAAAGTAAACCGCCTCGTTGATCAGGTCGTCTGCCACGTCTTCGGCGGAGTCCTCCCCCATCGCGATCTCCTCCAGAACGACGTTCTTTTCCTTTTCCAGTTCTTCGTTCAGGAGGAGGGGGTCCCTGACGATGTCGGAAAGCAGGTCGATGGCCACGGGAAGGTCCGCGTCCGTCACCCTGGCGTAATAGGCGGTGTACAGTTTGCCTGTTGCCGCGTTGAGATGGCCTCCGATGGCGTCCGTCCTTTCCGCCAGCTCTCTGAGGCTGCGCTTTGGGGTGCCCTTGAAGGCCATGTGCTCCATCAGGTGGGACAGGCCGTTTTCTTCCGGGGCCTCGAGCATCGATCCTGCCCGGACCCACACCCCGACCGCCGCGGACCTCAGGTGCCCCAGGCGCTCGTGGACGATGGTCAGGCCGTTGTCCAGCTTATAGGTCTCTGTCATGGATCTCCTTCACAGACAAGAGGAACCCTGCGGTTCCCCTTGTGTTTGCAGCCCCTTTTCAGCGATGTTCGCGCTCCGGCCGGCCGTCGCGTCGGGGCGGACGGCCTCTGAAAGCGCCCGGTCCTGCCTGGCTGGCAGGCTTGCGCACATAGGTCATGTCCGCACGGACTAGGTTGATGCGTCCCTGGGAATCGATTTCAGACACCTTGACCTCGACCGTATCCCCAATGCTCAGGACATCCTCCACCTTTTCCACTCTCTCGTTGGAAAGCTTGGAGATGTGAAGAAGCCCGTCTTTTCCCGGAAGGAGCTCGACAAAGGCACCCATCGTGCTGAGAATGCGCACGACGCGGCCCGTGTAGACTTCTCCTGCCTCGATATCCTTGGCGATGCCCTCGATGATCTTGCGAGCCTTTGCCGCCGCCTCTTCGTCGGGTGTCGCGATGGACACGCGGCCGTCATCCTCGATATCAATCTTCACGCCGGTATCGGCAATGATCTTGTTGATCATCTTGCCGCCGGGGCCGATCACTTCGCGAATCCTGTCGGGGTTGATGAAGAACGTGATGATCTTCGGCGCGTACTTGCTCAGCACGCTCCTAGGCTCTGCAAGGTGCTCCAGCATAATGCGCAGGATGCTGAGCCTGCCTTCCAACGCCTGCTTCAGAGCCTGGCTCAGGATCTCGCGGCCGATGCCCTTGATTTTGATGTCCATCTGGATGGCCGTGATGCCGCTCATGGTACCGGCTACCTTGAAGTCCATGTCGCCAAGAAAATCCTCAAGGCCCAGGATATCCGTCAGCACCGCTACCTTGCCGTTGCGGTCATCCTTGATCAAACCCATCGCGACGCCCGCGACAGGCGCCTTGATCTTGACCCCTGCGTCCATCAGCGACAGGGTGCTTCCGCAGACAGAGGCCATGGAGGAGGATCCGTTGCTTGAAAGGACCTCACTGACAAGACGCAGCGCGTAGGGGAACTCTTCTTCCTTGGGGATGACCGGTTCCAGCGCCCGCTCAGCAAGCGCGCCGTGTCCGATTTCCCGCCGGCCTGGCGAGCGCATCCTGCCGGCTTCTCCAGTGGCGTAGGGCGGCATATTGTAATGGTGCAGATAGCGCTTTGAATCCTCGTTGGAGAGCCCGTCCAGCATCTGCGCATCGCGAAGGGAGCCCAGGGTCACAACGGTCAGCGCCTGGGTCTGCCCCCGGGTAAACACGGCGCTGCCATGGGCGCGGGGAAGGATGCCCGTCTCGCACCAGATGGGACGGACCTCAGACGTGGTCCGGCCGTCAGGCCTGATCCCCTGGTCGAGGATCTTGTGGCGCATGACCTCCTTGTTCAGTTCGTACAGGGCTTCGCTGAGCTCCGCTTCACGGCCTTCAAACTCCTGCGAGAAACGCGCTTTCACATCATCTTTAAGTTCCTGCTCGCGCTGCTTTCTCGTCTCCCTGTCAAAGGACTCAAAGCACCACCTGACCTTGTCCAGGGCGTACGCTCGGACCGCGCTCACCACATCCTCGCCCGTGCGGGAGAGCGGGAACTCCCTTTTTGGCTTTCCGACTTCCGCCACCATGCCTTCCTGGAAAGCGACCAGCTCTTTGATCGCTTCATGGGCAAAGAGGATCGCCTCGAGCATGACCTCCTCGTCGACCTCGTCAGCCCCTGCCTCCACCATCATCACGGCGTCTTTCGTGCCGGAGACGATGAGGTGCAGGTCACTGACAGCACGCTCTTCTTCAGAGGGGTTGAGCACAAGCCGACCGTCCACCCTGCCCACCAAAACAGCGCCGGTGGGCCCTGCCCAGGGGATGTCGCTGATGCTCAGGGCCACGGAAGAGCCGATCATGGCCGGGATCTCGGGGGGGTTGTTCGTGTCCACCGAAAGCACCGTGGCCACCACCTGCACGTCATGGCGCATGCCCTTTTCGAACAGCGGCCTCAGCGGTCGGTCAATCAGCCTGCATGTCAGGATTGCCTTTTCGGTGGGCCTTCCCTCCCGTCTGATAAAGCCGCCCGGTATTCTTCCGACAGCGTAAAGCTTTTCTTCAAAATCAACGCTGAGCGGGAAAAAGTCAATGCCTTCCCGCGCCGTATCAGATACGGTGGCGCTGACCAGGATCGCGGTGTCTCCATAACGGACCAGGGCAGACCCGGAGGCCTGCTGAGCATATTTGCCCACCTCGATGCTCAGGGGTCTTCCGGCAAACTGCATCGTGTAAGTACGGGTTTCCATTCATTCCTTCCTCTCAGGCCGGGCCGTAGGCCCGGCTTTGCTGTTTGCGCCATACAAACAGAGGGCCGGAAAGCACTCAGGGGTTTCCGGCCCGTTCAACGCGTCACTTTCTCAGGTTCAGTTCCGTGAGCAGGGAGCGATAACGCTCGATATTCGTTCGTTTGAGGTAATCCAGAAGACCGCGCCTGCGGCCAACCATCAACAGCAGGCCTCTTCTGCTGTGGTGATCCTTTTTGTTGATCTTCAGGTGTTCGTTCAGATGGTTGATCCGTTCTGTCAACAACGCGATTTGCACTTCCGGCGACCCTGTGTCCCCCTCATGGCGTGCATAGGTCCCAATGATCTGGTTTTTGAGTTCCTTTTCCATGTTTCCTCCCCATAGGGCAAAGCCCATAAAAATCGCCGTATGCGCAGACAGGCGTCGGAAGCTCGCGAAGCCGCGCATTCGGTTCACAAGACAGGCTGATTTTACCACGCGGTTTCATCCTTGTAAACCAGGGGAATCCTGCGGCGCTGTCACACAAGGCGGGCCGAGGGAGAGGCGTTGAGGGAAAGCTCGTCTGAGTATCCTTGACGCATCTTTCTGTATGCCGCCGCGCCGATCATGGCCGCGTTGTCTCCACAGAGAAAGGGTTCAGGCATATACAGGCGGATTTTCTTCTCAGCACATGCCTCCTCCATCCTTTGCCGCAGAAGCCTGTTGGCAGACACCCCACCGGCCAGGGCAAGCGTCCGCAGGGCGTTCTCCTCTGTGGCACGCAGGGTTTTTTCAAGCAGCGCGTCCACCACCGCTTTTCTAAACGATGCGGCAAGGTCGGCCCGCGTATGGCCCTCTACCCCGTCTCCCAGGCTTTGAACAAGCGCGGCAAAGGCGGTCTTGAGCCCCGAAAAACTCAGGTCATACCTGCCGGCTGTCCGGGATATGGGAAGCCTGAACGCCTTTTCGTCGCCCTCTTGCGCGAGTTCATCCAGCAAAGGCCCCCCCGGATAAGGCAGGGAAAGGAGGCGCGCCGCCTTGTCAAAGGCTTCTCCCGCCGCGTCATCCTGGGTACAGCCCAAAATCCGGGTGCTGTCATCTTCCCTGACCTCAAAGATATGGCTGTGTCCCCCACTGACCACAAGGCAGGCAAAGGGAGGTTCAAGGTCTGGATGGCTCAGGTAGTTTGCGCAGATGTGTCCCTGAATATGGTGGACTCCGACCAAGGGCTTTGCGAGCGCCAGAGCAAGCCCCTTTGCATAGGAGACGCCCACAAGAAGCGCGCCTACAAGCCCGGGCCCGTAGGTAACGGCAACCGCGTCGATCCCGGAAAAAGGGAGGGCTGCGTCCCCAAGCGCGGTCTCCACCACCGTGCTGATCCTCTCCGTGTGCGCCCGGCTGGCAATCTCGGGAACCACGCCTCCATAAGCCCGGTGCAGCGGGATCTGGGAAAAAACCGCATTGGAAAGGATGGTTCTGCCATCGGCGACCACAGCCGCCGCCGTCTCATCGCACGAGGTCTCAATGGCCAGGATCTTCGTCCCCTCCCCGGCCGGCGCCGGCATGGGTCCGGGGGCGGGGGTCAGTCTACCGCTCATCACGCCGGTCCTTTCTCCTCAGTCTCTTCGCATGAACAGCCGCAAAAAGCACGGCGATCGTGGTGGGGATCATCAGCCCTGCGGCAGCCATGACAGCGCTGGAGATAAAAAAGGAATCCGGCATCAGCTGCAGCAAGAGGTCCTTTGCGGGGTCCAGCTGCCACAGGTCGTTTTTAAACAGCAGCCTGTGAAAGGAAGCGAAGAGGCCGTCAAAGTCGACAGCGCCCCACAGCGAAAGCCCCATGGCACAGACAAAGAGGCCGGCAGAGGCGCAAAGAAAACTGTCTCGAAAGGCAGCGCCCGACGGCGCCTTCCCGGGACGCCACAGGCTGAGGACAGCGCCCAGCACACACACCATGCCCAGCACCGGAAGCAAGCGCCCCCACCCCACCAGGAACCGAACGTCCAGAAGGTGCGAAAGCTCTCTCTCACTGAGTGCCGGGCCGGCGCCCCCGTGCTTGAAGACGGTCAGTTGGGGTGAATCCTCCGCTCCTGACAGATAGGCGGCCAGGCTGCGCGCAAGCGCGCTCCTGTCGCCCGGCGTGATGCCCGAAGCGCCCGTATCCCCGTACAGGATGAACTGCCTTTCAAGGAAACGAGCGCTGACAGCCATCTGTGCGGGAATCCACGCCGCCAGCGAGCAGAGCGCCAAAAAAAGAAACGACGCTGCCAAGGCCTTTCGCCTGCGCGGCGTTTCTTCCCCCTGGTGCCGCTGGGTCACTGCATCCTTAAAAAGGAGGTTGTAAATCCATCCAGGTTCCCGTCCATCACGTCGGCGACATTGCCCGACTCAAAGCCGGTGCGGTGGTCTTTGACCATGGTGTACGGTTGGAACACATAGGAGCGGATCTGGCTTCCCCACTCGATCTTTTTCATTTCGCCCTTGATATCGGCCATCTTCTCTTCCTTGTCCCGCTCCCTCAGCTCAAGCAGCCTGGACCGCAGCATCTTTAAACACATCTCCCTGTTTTGAATCTGGCTGCGCTCGTTCTGGCAGGAGACAACGATGCCCGAAGGCAGGTGCGTCATCCGCACGGCCGAGTCGGTCTTGTTCACGTGCTGCCCGCCGGCGCCTGTGGAGCGGTAGGTGTCCACCCGCACCTCCTCCATGTTGATGACGAGGTCCCCCTCGTCCTCCAGGATGGGCGAAACGTCCAGTGATGCAAAGGACGTGTGCCTGCGGGCATTGGAATCAAAGGGACTGATGCGCACCAGCCGGTGGACCCCCTTCTCGCCGCGGAGGTAGCCGTAGGCATTTTCTCCCTCCACCTGAAAGGAAACGGACTTAATCCCCGCCTCATCGCCGGACAGAAAGTCCAGCGGCGTGATGCGAAAGCCCCGCCGCTCGCAGTAGCGGGTATACATCCGGTACAGCATTTCAGCCCAGTCCTGCGCTTCCGTCCCGCCCGCGCCTGCATGGATGGACAGGATGGCGCCACAGTGGTCGTAATCCCCGCGCATCAGCGTTTCGAGTTCCAGGGCCTCGATCTGCTCTGACAACGCCGACAGCTCCTCCGAGATTTCAAGGGCCAGCTCCGTGTCGTTCTCCTCCTGCGCAAGCTCAACCATGGTTTCAATGTCTTCACATGTTGAAAGCAACCCGCGATAGAGGATGATTTTCTCTTCAAGCCTTGCAATGCGCCGGTTCACCGCGGCGGAATGCTCGGTGTCCTCCCAAAAGCCGGGCTGGTCCATTTCCTCGTGCAGCTCAGCCAGTTCCCTTTCGGAGCGGTCGATATGCAGGCCTTCGGATACCTCCAGCAGCCTGTCCCTGGTTCTGGCCAGGTCTATTCGGTACTGGTCCAGTTCAAGTATCATGGATGTATTCCCTCCTGCTGCGATTTCACAAACCCTGTCCGTCCGACCTCAATGAACCAGCACGTTTTTGCCGCAGCAGTGCTTGTATTTTTTCCCGCTTCCGCAGGGGCAGGGGTCGTTGCGCCCCACCTTTTCTCCGCGCACGGCAGGCCTGGGCGTTTCCCGGCGCGCAGGCGCATTCCCGGCAGCCGGCGTCTGGGAGGGCCTGGATACGGCCCGTCGTTCCGGCGCCTTTTCGATGCGTATCTGATAGAGGGTCCGGATCACGTCTTCGTGGATCAGACGGACCATCTCGTCGAACATATCAAAGCTTTCGATCTTGTACTCGTTGACCGGGTCTCGCTGGGCATAGGCCCGCAGTCCGATGCCGTCCCTCAGACGATCCATGGCGTCAATGTGGTCCATCCAACGAAGGTCCACGGACCGCAGGATGACGGACCTCTCCAGTTCGCGCATGTCAATGCCTATCTCTGTGATGGCAGTGACGCGCGCGTCATAAAACCGGAGCGCTTCTTCCGTGAGAAAAGCGATAAGGCCTTCCCTTTCCAGCGGGCGCATCTCATCCGCCTTCAGCCTGAAGGTATCCGGCGGGATGCAAAGACGCTCCAGATACTCCCCCAGCCCTTTCACATCCCAGTCTTTTGCCTCCCCAGCGCAAAACCGTGCTACAGATTCCTCAAGCATCCTGTCTACCATGTTCATGACCGCGGGGTTCATGTTTTCGCCTTCCAGGACCTGCTTGCGCTGGGTATAGATCAGCTCACGCTGCTGGTTCATGACATCGTCATAGCGCAGCACATTCTTTCGGATTTCGAAGTTTCTGCTCTCGATGCGTTTCTGGGCGTTCTCAATCTGCCTTGTCAGGATTCCGGCCTCCAGAGGCGCATCGTCGTCCATGCCAAGGCGAGCAATGATAGGTTCAATCCGTTCGCCCCCGAACAGGCGCATCAGATCATCCTCCAGGGAGATAAAGAACTGCGCAGAGCCAGGGTCTCCCTGTCTGCCGGACCTGCCTCTGAGCTGGTTGTCGATTCGCCGGCTCTCGTGACGCTCCGTCCCGATGATGTGCAGACCTCCCAGCGCAACGACCTTCTCGTGCTCGGTGTCCGTTGTCTTTTTGTATTCCTCCCTCAGCTGACGAAAGCGCTTGCGCAGGGAAAGGACCTCCTCGGACACGCGCTCATTTCTGCCGGTGGCCTCCTCAATGAGTTCATCGGCAAACTCCTCCTGGCGCAGGGTGCGCCGTGCCAGGTAGTCGGGGTTGCCGCCCAGCAGGATGTCCGTACCTCGCCCGGCCATGTTGGTGGCGATGGTCACAGCCCCCAGGTGACCGGCCTGGGCTACAATGGCAGCCTCGCGGGCATGGTGTTTGGCGTTGAGCACCTCGTGCTCCACCCCCCTGAGGGACAGCATGCGGCTCAGCATTTCACTGACTTCCACGGAGATTGTTCCCACCAAAATAGGCTGTCCCGTCGCGTGCCGGGACATAATTTCGTTGACGACGGCTTCAAATTTGCCCTTTTTACCCCTGTACACAACATCGTTAAGGTCTAAGCGTATCATAGGCATGTTCGTCGGCACCTGCACAACGTCCAGCCTGTAGATCCCCTGGAATTCGTCTTCTTCCGTCTTGGCAGTCCCGGTCATGCCCGCAAGCTTACCGTACATCCTGAAATAGTTTTGAAAGGTGATGGTCGCGAGGGTTTTGCTTTCGTGTTCTACCTTCACGCGCTCCTTCGCCTCAATCGCCTGGTGCAGCCCGTCTGAGTAGCGCCTTCCGATCATCAGGCGGCCCGTGAACTCATCCACAATGACGACCTCGCCATTGTTCACGACGTAGTCAATGTCCCGCTTCATGAGCGCGTTGGCCTTAAGTGCCTGCAGGAGGTAGTGATTGAGTTCGTTGTTGGCAGGGTCCGCCAGGTTGTCTATCCCAAAGGCTGTCTCAGCCTTGCGCGTGCCCGACTCCGTAAAGACGACAGCCTTTTCCTTTTCTTCGATGCTGAAGTCCTCTTCCTTTTTAAGGCGGGCGACAAACCGGTCGGCCTTTTCATACATGTCGGTCGGCTTGTCTCCCTGGCCGGAAATGATCAGCGGCGTTCGCGCCTCATCGATCAGGATGGAGTCGACCTCATCCACGATGGCATACCGGTGGCCTCGCTGCACCCTGTCCTTTTCGTAGAGGACCATATTGTCGCGAAGGTAGTCAAAGCCCATTTCATTGTTGGTGCCGTAGGTGATGTCGCAGGCGTAGGCGGCGCGCCGCTGCTCGTTGCTCAGGCCGTGGACAATGATGCCCACGCTCAAGCCCATGAAGCGAAACAGCTTTCCCATGTCCTCGCCCTGGAAGGAGGCCAGGTAATCGTTGACGGTGACGATATGGACGCCCTCGCCAGAGAGCGCGTTGAGGTAGGCGGGCATACAGGCTGTGAGCGTCTTGCCTTCGCCTGTTTTCATCTCAGCGATCCTGCCCTGATGAAGCACGATCCCACCAATGAGCTGCACATGAAACGGCCGCAGGCCCAGCGTGCGTCGCGACGCCTCCCGGACAGCCGCAAAGGCCTCAGGCAGGAGCTCGTCTAAGGTCTCGCCCCCTGCATGTCGTTTTCGAAACTCCTGGGTTTTCGCGGAAAGCTCTTCGTCGGAAAGCCTCTCAAAGGACGGCTCCAGGGCTTCAATCGCGTCCGCCGTCTTTCTCAGCGGCTTCATCTGCGCCTCGTCCCCCAGGCCGAATATCTTCATTACTCTTTGTAACATGAAGCCTCCTCTGGCTTATAGCCGCATCCGATTATACAGGCAGGCCACTTGGCCCGCAACCGGGCAGCTGCGCGCAGGGGTTCACCACACGATGCGTTTTTGATACAATCCCACCCAGACACCTGGCGAAAGGAAGGATGCCGGCTTGCTTTTGCACCCCTTTGACCCCGTGTTTGACAGGGACAGCCGGATGCTGATTTTGGGCAGTTTCCCTTCCGTCCGCTCCAGGGAAGACCGCTTTTATTACGCGCATCCGAAAAACCGCTTCTGGCCGCTGATGGCGCGGCTGCTTCGCGCGCGCCTGCCCCAGAGCGACGATGAAAAAAGATGCCTGCTCCTTGGCCATGGCATCGCGCTGTGGGACGTCGTAGGCAGCTGTAAGATCGTGGGTTCCTCGGATGCGAGGATCACAGACGCGGTTCCAAACCCCATCGCCACACTGGTGGACAGCACTCACATTGGCGTCATCCTTCTTAACGGGCGTGTCGCTGCGCGCCTTTACCAGCGCACGGTCCGTCCGTTCCCCGACAGCCCCTTCCGCGTGTTGCCCTCCACAAGCGCCGCCAACGCGGCGTGGGGGTTTGACCGGCTTGCCGTCGCCTGGGGCGAAGCCATGGGGCTGAGCGATGGGCGGGGCTGAGTAGCTCCCAGCCTCAGAGGATGAAGCGCTTCAGGTCGTCTTCCTTGGCGGCTTTGACGTGATCGATCACGTATTGTGCTGTAATGTTGAGGTTCACTTCTGGCATGTCCTCTCCGCCCGCGTTGTAAGAGATGTCCTCGAGCAGCTCTTCAAACACCGCATGCAGCCGCCTGGCACCGATGTTCTCCCCTGCGTCGTTGGCATGGCAGGCTGCCCCGGCAATCTCCTCAAGGGCGTCCTCGTCAAAGGAAAGATGCACCCGGTCCACTGCAAGGAGCGCTGCATACTGCCGCGTCAGCGCGTTGTCAGGCTGTGTCAGGATGCGGACAAAGTCCTCCCTGGAAAGGCTTCCCAGCCGTACGTGCACGGGAAACCGTCCCTGAAGCTCCGGGATCAGGTCTGTCACCTTTGCCACATGAAAGGCACCGGCAGCGATAAACAGCATGAAATCCGTCCGAAGGCTGCCATAGCGGGTGTTGACAGTGCTGCCTTCCACAATGGGCAGGATGTCCCTCTGGACACCTTCCCTTGAGACATCCGGCCCGCTTGAGGCTGATGAACGCCCCGCAATCTTGTCGATCTCGTCGATGAAGACGATACCATGTTGTTCCGCGCGACGGAGCGCCTCTTCCTTCACAGCGTCGTCATCGATCAGTTTCTGCGATTCTTCCTGGACCAGGATCTTGCGGGCTTCCCTCACCTTGACCTTTCGCAGTTTGGTCTTCCGGGGCAGCATGCCACCCATCATGTCACCGATATTGATGGAGCTCCCCCCCACTTCCAGCTGGGGAATGGTTTCTTCCACCTCGATGTCCACATCAGCATCCTCAAGCCCACCCTTGCGCAGCTTTTCAAGGATGTCGGAGCGCCGCAGGAACGCACGCTCCTTCTCTTCCTCAGAGGGCTCCGGGTCTTTTCGCGCCGTACCCAAGAGGACATCGATGGGGTTTGTGACCGGCTTGCGCGGGGGGTTTATAAGCAGGCTGACCAGCCTGTCTTCAGCAAGCACTTCCGCGCGAGCCCTGACACGCGCAACATGCTCTTCCTTGACCATCCGGTAAGAATTCTCCACAAGGTCCCTGATAATCCCTTCCACATCCCTGCCGACGTACCCCACCTCGGTGAACTTCGTTGCCTCCACTTTCACAAAAGGGGCTTCCACCAGTTTGGCAAGCCTGCGGGCGATTTCCGTCTTTCCGACGCCCGTCGGGCCGATCATGAGGATATTCTTAGGGTAGATCTCATCGCGCATCCCAGCTTCCACCCGGGACCTTCTGTAGCGGTTCCTCAGCGCGATCGCAACCATGCGTTTGGCTTCTTCCTGTCCAACGATATACCGGTCCAGCTCGCGGACCACCTCCCGGGGCGTCAGTTCCTTCATGTTCAGACATCCTCAACGCTGATCTTGTCATTGGTGTAGACGCAGATGGATGCCGCGATATGCAGCGCCTTTTCGGCGATGTCATGCGCGGACAGGTCGGTATTCTGGCAAAGCGCGCGTGCGGCAGCCAGAGCATAATTGCCTCCGGACCCAATCGCACAAATGCCGTCGTCAGGGCTGATCACTTCCCCGTTTCCACTGATGATGAGGAGTTCCTCCCCGTTGGCGGCGATCATCAGGGCGTCCAGCCTTCTGAGCACTTTGTCCCCCCGCCAGTCCTGCGCAAGGGTTACTGCCGCCCTCTCGAGATTTCCATTATATTGGGTAAGCTTCTCTTCAAAGCGCTCACACAGGGTAAAGGCATCCGCTACCGAACCTGCATACCCAATGAGTACCTCCTCTTTGTATATGCGCTGCACCTTCTTTGCGGTGCTTTTAAAGATCGTCTTCTCCCCCATGGTGACCTGGCCATCGCCTGCGATCGCGACCTTGCCCCCACGCTTGACCGCGCAGATGGTCGTTCCCCTCAGCTGCATGCACCTTCCTCCTTCTGCTTGCTCTCATGGGTCCCGGGGAGCAGCGGCACACACCGCGCGACCTCGCTCAGGGCACGCTCTGACAGCTTCAGGCTGCGCTGCTCCTTGTTTCTGATGCGGGTTTCCAGCGGATCCAGCAGGCCAAAGGTTACATTCATGGGCTGAAAATGCCTGTTGGGGCTTGAGATGTATCTCGCCAGCGCTCCAATGGCTGTCGTCCCCGGAAACACCGGCTGCTCCTGCCCAAGCATGGCCGCAGCCAGGCTCACGCCGCTGAGCAACCCGCTTGATGCGCTCTCCACATAGCCTTCCACTCCCGAGATCTGCCCGGCAAAGTACACCCTGTCCGCGCCTTTGAGCGCATAATGCCTGTCAAGCAGCGCAGGGCTGTTTAAAAACACATTGCGGTGCATGACCCCAAAGCGGGCAAACGCTGCGTGACGCAGGCCGGGAATCATCGAAAACACGCGTTTTTGTTCTGAATGCCTGAGCCGCGTCTGAAATCCAACTATATTGTACAGCGTCTCCGCCGCGTCGTCACGTCGGAGCTGAACGACCGCAAAAGGCTGTCTCCCTGTCCTTGGGTCCGTAAGCCCCACAGGCTTCATCGGCCCAAAGGCCAGGCACAGCCTCCCCCGCTGCGCCATCTCCTCCACCGGTAGGCAGCCCTCAAACAGCAAACCCTCTTCAAATCCATGCAATGGCACGGTCTCCGCAGTCAGAAGCGCCGTATGGAAGGCAGAATACTCCTCTTCGTTCATGGGACAGTTAAGATAGTCGTCCCCCCGGCCATACCTGGACGCCCTGAAAATGACATCCGGGTCCAGCGATTCCCTGGTGACAATCGGGGCTGCCGCATCGAAAAAATGAAGCAGTTCGCTCCCCGCCAAAGCGCCTATGGCGTCGCACAGCGCCTCTGACGTCAGCGGGCCGGTCGCAATGATGACCGGCCCGGGTGGAAGCTGGGTCACCTCGCCCGGGAGATAGTGAAGCCCGGGATGCAAAAGGAGCGTGTCGGTGATATGGCTGGAGAAGGCGCGGCGGTCCACGGCCAGGGTCCCTCCGGCGGGCACGCGGGCAGCGTCCGCCGCGCGCAGCACCAGGGAATCTAAAAGCCGCATCTCCGCTTTCAGCAGTCCTGAGGCATTCTGGAGGCGGTCTGAGCGCAGGGAGTTGCTGCAGACCAGCTCCGCGAAGAGCCCAGAGCGGTGGGCTGGGCTCTTGCGGTCGGGTTTCATATCATGCAGGCGCACCCGCACGCCCCTTTTTAAAAGCTGCCAAGCGGCTTCACAGCCTGCAAGCCCCGCGCCGACCACCGTCACGCAGGGCTCAGTCATCGTCCTCACCGCCGGCCGCATCATCGCGGGGCATGGAATGGCGGCATTGCGCATTCGCACACAGCAGAAAGGAGTCTCCCTTCTTTCTCTTCAGGGTCATATAGGATCCGCAGACAGGGCAGCGCTCCGCGACCGGCATCTCCCAGGACGTGAACCCACATTCGGGGTATCGCTCGCAGCCGTAAAACTTTCTGTTTTTCCGGCTGGTCTTTTCAAGCAGCCTGGCGCCACAGTCCGGACAGGGCGCGTCAATGTAGTGGAGGATCGGAAGCGTATTTCTGCACTCCGGAAAGTTCGGGCAAGCCAGGAACCTGCCAAACCTGCCGTTTTTATAGACCATGAGCGCGCCGCACTGGTCGCAGACCGTGTCACTCTTCTCGTCTTCGATGACCAGCTTTTCCATCTCCGCTTCGGCGCTGGCCAGCATCCCCTCAAAGGAGGGATAGAACGCTTCAAGAACTTCGCCCCAGGGCTTCTTCCCTTCTTCGACGGCATCCAGCTCCGCCTCGAGCCCCGCGGTGAAGCCGGTATCGACGATGGGCGAAAAGTATGCCGTCATGAGGCTGTTGACCAAAAAGCCCAGCTCCGTCGGGTACAGGCGCTTGTTTTCCCGCGTGACATAGCCCCGGGACACAATCGTGGAGAGCACGGGCGCGTAGGTCGACGGGCGACCGATCCCCTGTTCTTCCAGGGCGCGCACCAAAGAGGCCTCGGTATACCGGGGAGGAGGCTGGGTGAAGTGCTGATGGGCTTCAGCTTCCAGCACGGTCACCGCATCGCCTTTTGAAACCTCGGGAAAGCCCGTCTCGGCGACGGTCTCCGCATCATCGGTCCCCTCCTCATAGACGCCGGTAAAGCCGGCAAAACGCTTCCGCTCTCCATAATGCCGAAGCGAAAGCCCGTCTCCTTCCATCTCAACCGTCTGCGTGTCATACAGAGCCTCGGACATCTGGCTGGCCAGGAAACGGCGATGAATCAGCTTGTAGAGCTGAAGCTGTTCCCGGGTCAGCGATTCCTTGATATTTTCCGGCAAAAGGTTTACATCCGTCGGCCGGATGGCCTCATGGGCGTCCTGGGCGCCCGGCCGGCCTTTGAATACGTTTGGCTTATCCGGCAGGTATTCAGGCCCGAAGCGGTCACGGATATGCTCGCGTACGGCCGCAAGGGCTTCTTCGCTGACCCGCACGGAGTCGGTGCGCATGTAGGTAATCAAGCCCTGGTGGCCGCCGGTCTTCAGGCTTACGCCCTCGTAAAGCGCCTGGGCCACCCGCATGGTCCTGGCGATTGTAAAGCCGAGCTTGCGGGAAGCCTCCTGCTGCAGGGTGGATGTGATGAAGGGAGCGGAGGGCTGCTTTCTCTTTTCCTTGATCCGCACATCGCTGATCCTCAGGTTTCCGGCGCCCGTCAGCCTGTCTCGGGCGCTATGCGCTTCTTCCGCGGTGGAAAGAAGGGGTTTGCTCCCCTCTATGGCTGTCAGCTTCGCGGTAAAGACAGCCTGTTTGCCGCCGGTGGCCTGCACCGATGCGGAGACATTCCAGAATTCCTCGGGAATGAAGCCGCTGATCTCTTCCTCCCTGTCGACAACCATCCGGGCGGCGACGCTCTGTACCCTGCCTGCGGACAGCCCTTTTCGGACCTTCGCCCAAAGAAGCGGGCTGATCTTATAGCCCACCAGCCTGTCCAGGGCGCGCCGGGCCTGTTGCGCGTCAACCAGCCGCATATCGATCGCCCGTGGGGATTTGACCGCCTCTGTCACAGCCTTTTTGGTAATCTCGTTAAATTCCACGCGGCAGGGCTTTTCCGGGTCGATCTTCAGCGCCTGCGCCAGGTGCCAGGAAATGGCCTCGCCTTCCCGGTCGGGGTCTGTCGCCAACAGGATGGTGGAGGCTGTGCGCGCCTCCTTCCTGAGCCGCGCCAGGATTTCCCCGCGCCCGTGGATGGTGATGTACTTTAGCTCAAACCCTTTGTCGACATCCACGCCAAGCCGGGACTTAGGCAGGTCCCGGACATGGCCCTGGGAGGCCTCGACCTTGTATCCCCTTCCAAGAAACTTGGCGATGGTGTTCGCTTTCGCTGGTGATTCTACAATAATAAGTTTTCGGCTTGCCGGCAACTGTAACCCTCCTGACGCGGAATGTACGCGCTTGTGTCTTCTGTCAAAGCACCCCTATCGTTCCGTCAAGCACGGAACATCACTGCCATTTCGAAACGGGGCACATGCTGCCCCCACGGTCCTGCGACCTGCCGCGCTGCGCATGATAAGTCGGGGCTTCAGGCCTTGTCAACCGCCGAGGCATCGCCTGTCCCCGCCTTGACGCTGTCCGCCGCGGACAAAAAAGCCGCCCCGGGGCCCGGGCAGCCGTGTCTGCATGCAGCTTCGGTGCTTTAGGCTGCAGACCCGCAGGGGCTTCGCCCTTCAGCCCCTCAGCCTGTACTGGCGCCCCGGAAGGGTTTCGATGACATCCTCCATTTCCAGCAGCGTGATCTGGATCCCCAGGTCACTGACCGGCAGCGACGTTGCCTCAAGCAGTTCGGAAAAGCTCTTTTCCTCCTCCTGCAGCGCATGATAGATCTTCATCTGTTCTGCACTCAGGCCAGTGGGCCGGGGGCGGCTGCGCCCCTTCGCGGGCGCACGGTGCGCGTCCGCCCATCCCAGATCCTCCAGAATATCCTCCGCACAGGCGCACAGCCTCGCCCCTTCCCGGATGAAGCGGTTGGGCACCTGGCTCGCGGCGGAGTCAACCTGTCCGGGCAGGGCAAAAACCTCCCTGCCCTGGTCTAAAGCGTGCCCAACCGTGATGAGCGTGCCGCTCTTCTCCCTCGCTTCCACAAGCAGCACCGCATGAGAAAGCCCGCTGACAATGCGGTTCCTGATCGGAAAGTGAAACGCGAGGGGTTCGCTCATGGGCGGAAGCTCGCTCACCACCGCACCGCCGGACAGGGCGATTCTTTCCGCCAGGGCAGCGTTCTCCGCGGGGTAGATCCTTGAAAGGCCGGACCCAAGGACCGCAATGGTGCGTCCCTTCCCATCCAGCGCCCCCCTGTGGGCCGCGGTATCGATGCCCCTTGCAAGGCCGCTCACCACGGTCACCTGGCTCAGCGCCAGCTCCTTGGCGATGCGGTAAGCCTGCTCGCGCCCGTAACGCGTTTCACGGCGTGATCCAACGATGGCGACCGCGCGTTCCCCGACGGTTTCCAGGCTTCCTTTGAAAAACAGGAGGTCGGGCGCCTCGTCGATCTGCCTGAGAAGGGGCGGGTACCCTGCGTCTTCCCTGAACGCGATCTGGTGGCCGCTTGACTGAAGCTCCTCCGACAAGCGATCAAGGCCTTTTTCTTTGAGCGCATGATACTCTTCCCACGCGGCCGGGCCGATGCAGTCCCTGTCTACGCTGGAAAAGCCGTCGAACGCCGCCTCCGCAGAGCCGTAACGTTCAAGCAGCTTCTTCCGGGCCCTCACCGTCGCGCTGTCGCTCATGGCAAGCCAGACCCTGCACAGCGCCTCCCGGGTCAGGGTCACAGAGCGCTCCCCCAGTATTTCGCGTCAATGAGCCGATACTGCACCGCCTCGGCCATCTCGGCTTCTCCCACCTCTTCCCGATCCGACAGGTCCGCGATGGTGCGCGCCACCTTCAACAGCCTGCCATAGGCCCGCATGCTGAAACCATAGCGGTGCATCGCCCCGTGCAGAAGTCGGATGGCCTCCGGCTTTGCCCCCGCATGCGTTTCCAGGAGCTTTGAATCCATCTGCGCGTTGCAGGTCAGGCCAAGTCCTTGAAAGCGGCGCTGCTGCATTTCCCGGGCCTTTTGCACCCGCGCCCTCACCGTCGCACTGTCCTCGGCCGTTCCGGGCGCGGCGATCTCCTCCATGTCCACCGCATCCACCTCCACCTGGATGTCAATCCTGTCCAGCAAAGGCCCTGAAATGCGGTCCAGGTATCTGCGTATCTCGTGGCTGCCGCAGCGGCACTGCTTGACGCGGCTTCCAAAGTATCCGCAGGGGCAGGGGTTCATGCTTGCCACGAGCATCATGCGCGAGAGATAGCGGACATGTGCCTTCGCGCGGGCAACGGTTGTGAAGCCGTCTTCAAGCGGCTGGCGGAGAGATTCAAGCACATGGCGCGGGTACTCGGGCATTTCGTCAAGAAAGAGGACGCCGTTGTGCGCAAGCGACACTTCTCCCGGCCGTGCGTTGGCGCCTCCGCCCACCAGTGCGGCCATGGACGCCGAGTGGTGGGGCGATCGGAAAGGGCGCTGCGAAACAAGGCCCTGTCCGGGTTTTAACAGTCCGGCCACGCTGTAGATGCGCGTCGTTTCAAAGGCCTCTTCCTGCGTCATCCTGGGAAGGATCCCCGGAAGGCACCGGGCCAGCATGGTCTTTCCGCTTCCGGGAACGCCCACCATCATCATGTTGTGCCCGCCCGCAGCCGCGATCTCAAGCGTCCGCCGCGCGGTATGCTGCCCTCTGACCTGTTGCAGGTCCACCCCTGCCTCCCCTTCCTCCAGGCAGTCCTCGTAGCTTTTTTGCTCCTGTGCCAAAATGGGGGCCTGCCCCGTCAGATGCTGCATCGTCTCGTACAGGGTTCTGGCCGGATAAATCCCAATGCCCTGGATTGCCTGTACCTCCGCTGCGTTCAGGAAGGGTAGGATCACCCTGTCATACCCTCTCTCCCGGGCTGCGATCACCAAGGAGATGGCCCCGTGGACAGGGACCAGGCGCCCGTCGAGGGATAGCTCTCCCAGCAACAGCACGCGCTCGGTGTCACAGGGCCTGACCTGCCTGCTGGCTATCGCGATCGCCACCGCAATGGGCAGATCAAACGCGCTCCCCTCCTTGCGGAGGTCTGCCGGCGACAGGTTCACGATCGTCTGCCCGTAGGGCATGGAAAAGCCGCTGTTCTTTAACGCGGCCATAACCCTGTCCCGGCTTTCCTTCACAGCCGCGTCGGGCAGCCCCACAATCGAAAACTGAAAGGAACTGCTGTCTGCGACATAGGCTTCCACGGTGACCGGCTCTCCCTCAATGCCCACCAGGGCAAAACACTTCGTCCGTGCGTGCAAGGGCCTGCCTCCTTGATCCGTCCGGTGGATCCGTCTAGTAGTACAGCCAGTTGGGAAACCACTTCATCGCGTCCAGCCAGGCTGTGGAGACCCGCACCCCGCTGGCATAAGGAAAAAAGGCGATGAACAGTGCTGCGGACAGCGAGACAAACCCCCAGGTCAGCGCGCGCGCCGTCCGCGGAGCGCGCTCAGACAGCCTGTCAAGGAACAGCGTGCTGCACAGGATGATCAGCGGCACCACCGGGAAGTAATGATAGATGTACGTCCCTCGCGGCACCAGCACCCAGGGAAGGTACTGCGCAAACACCATGATGACCACCAGCGCTTCACGCCATGCCCCTGTCCCAAGTCCAGGGGAAAGGCTGGTCGCACGCGACCGCAGGAAGCCGCGGACAGCCAGGCAGATTGCCCAGATCAGCGCGGCGAAACCTCCCCACCATATGGCTGGATTTCCAAAGGTCAAAATGGTGCTCGCGGTATCCCCCACGCGTTCTCCCGCATAAAACCACATCGGCCGCAGGCTCAGGGGCCATTCATACCAGGGCGAGTAAAAGGGGTGATCCATGCCCAGGCCTTTGGTGGCGTGGTAGGAAAGCATGGACTGGCTGGCGGAAAGCACCTTGCCTGCCGACAGGCCCCCCGGCGTGCGCACAAAGACAGGATAGAACGAAAGGAAATAGATGACCGCAGGGATCAGGATAAAGAAGGGCAGGCACCAGACCACCGCTCCCAGGGCGCGCTGCTGATAGGATTCTGCCGCACAGGTGATGACCTCCTGTCTGTCGTCCTCGACGCCGGAGAGGGGGGTGCACAGCATCCTCTTCGCTGCAAGGCCTTCCCGGATCCGTCGTGCCAGGGACCAGAAGAAAACCACCGCAAGGCCCGCTCCCGCGTAGAAGCCAGTCCACTTGCTGGCGATCGCAAGCCCCATCATCAGCCCGCTCAGGCCCAGGAAGGGAAGAGAACGGCGAAAGGGCTGCGCGTAATAGTCCAACAGCACATAGCGAAGCATAAAATAGAAGGACCAGATAATAAACAGCGTGGCAAAACTGTCAATCGTGGCGATCCGTGTCTGGGTGAAATGCATGCAGTCAAAGGCCAGCAAGAGGGCAGGGACCACCGCGCCGGACCGCCTGCGCGTCAGAAGCCCTCCAAGCAGATACAGGGCCGGGATCATCAGGACGCCCGCCAGCGCTCCGGCAAAGCGCCAGCCAAAGGGGGTCATGCCAAAGACCATGAGGCTCACCGTCATCAACAGCTTGCCCAGCGGAGGGTGAGAGGTTTCATAGATGCTGCTGGGTTCTTCCCCACGCAGGGCGTTGAGCTGTTCATACGCCGTGCGCGCGTGGTAGATTTCATCAAAATACATGCTGTTGGACCAGTCCGGCTTTCCGCTGAAGGCATCCTGTTCGTCAAAAAGCGCCTGGCCCCGCCCGGCGGTTACGGGGAGGGGTTTGCCGGTTTCGAGGTCCAGCAGGAACACTTCCATGAGGGTCAGGCCAATGGTCTCGGCTCGGATTTTCACATACCGCGCCCGGTGTTCGAGCGCCTGGCCGGTAAAGACCGTTTCTTCAACCCCCTGATAGGATCCGCTGTGCGTCTTCCATGTAAAGCAGTCTCCCTGGCGCATCTGTGCCGGCCAAGTCTGCCAGGCTTCCCCATCGCTGCTGGTCTCGATCCAAAAGTCGCTCTCCCGCCAGTGGATGCCGCCATAGTAAAGCAGGGTAAATGCCCGTTCCTCACCAAGGTCCGCGAGGGTTTCCATGTCTTCGGCGCGGGCGATCCATGGGTGCTGGGGCGCCTTCAAAGAGCCAAGGTTCACAAAGGCCGCGACGGCGTATATCGCTGTGATGGCCAGCAGAAGGCCGGCATCCTTCCTGTCCAGCCTGCGTGCTTTGAAAGGCCTGAACAGCTCGCCCCCGGGCGTGCGGGGGCCTTCTGCCTTTTCTTTACGGGAGACCGGTGCAAAGCGGCTTGAAGCACCGCCGCAGACCAGCCTCAGGGCCGTATGGATGGCATAGCCCGTTACCAGTACGCTGAATGCGGAAAGGCTGTATTCAAGCGCTGCGGAGTCGCTGACAATGCCAAAGTCCGGGGCGGACAGATGCCCCTCCACACCGCCGATCCGGACGCCTCGGTCCAACACCACAGAAACGTTCAAAAAGGCCAGGACGGTGACGGCAAGCATCAGGTAAAACAAGCCCTTGTCTCGCTTGTGCACATACGCGAGCATCAGCAGAGGAACCGCGGCAAAGATGTACCGTTCATGCATCATCACGCCGGAAAAATAGAAGGCCACCAGCATGACGCCCCCTAAAAGAGGCAGTGTTCTTGCATCCCGGCTCAGGATCTGAAGCCCGGCGACCAGGACAAACGACAAAACCATCATCACCGTGCCAAGCGCGGAGAGGCTCAGGGGCAGGGCTGCCAAGAGCAATGCGACAGCACAGGCACCGGCAGGCAGGCCGCCACGCCGCAGCCAGCCGCTGTCCGCACCCGAAGCCCTCGTCTTGTCAGAAACCCACGGCCTTTTCAGCACATAGAACAGCACCGGGACCAGCCAGGAGAGGCACGCGATCAGCTTCATGGGCAGGGAGGCCGCCGCTTCTGGCGCACCCCAGTTTTTGCCGAACAAAAAGTACAGGTTTGTCGCGTTGATCGTCGCGTTTCCGTAATAGCTCATGGTTCCCGCGTACAGCGATACGATCCAGCCAAGCCCGCCCATGCGGACAGAGAAGGGGAGGATCACCGCCGCGGCAACGGCCACCGACCACAGCGTCCCCTTTACAAAGGACACGCGCTCTTTCTTGTCCCGCCTGCCGATAAGGGCCACCAGGGCTGCCACCAAGCCCAGCGGGCCGAACATCAAGGCCTGCGGCTTCATTAAAACCGCTGTAACGTACACGGGCAGGGCGACGGACCACCTGCCTTCCATCGCCCACAGCACCGTCATCATGATGAAAAGCGCGGGCAGGCTGTCGATCTGTCCCCAAGCTGCACCGGTCGCGTAGGTGAGAGGGTTCAGGGCGTACAGCACCCCCATCAAAAGCGCGGCACGCTCGTCCATGCGCTTGCTTGCCTGCCGGTACAGCAAAAATACCGTGGCCACGTCGCAGAGGATCGCCGGTTGTTTGACCATCCATTCCGTGGCCCCGGTTCCCATCAGGCGTCCAAGCAGGCCTATGGGCCACAGCACCAGCATATATCCCGGAGGATAGTCGCTGAACACATCGCTTGGATAAAACCCTGTCGGACCAAGTTCCGCCATCATGTTCGCCCAGGACGTGAAGCATCCGATGTCCACCCCGTAACCAGGGATTAAAAGGGCGGCTGCCATGCGCGTTCCCAGGGCCGCCAGCAGCAAGGCGACCAGCTGAGTACGGGGTGCCTTCTCAGGCCGCTCCGGGAGGCGCTTGTCCTCGCGTTCCGCCTGTTTTGCCAGTGCCACGGCCAGCAGCACGTACCCGGCGGCGATCGCCGCCAGCCAGGGCCAGGCCGGGGCAGCTGCCTGCCCGTCCGTTTCCGGAAGTACCGGCTGCACCGGCTCTTCAGAAGCCCACAGAACTGCATGGACCCCTTCCGGAACCTGATCCACCGCATGGAGCGACAGGCTGTCAAACAGGGCTTCCCCAGCCGATTCCCCGCCATAGCCCCCCAGCCTTGCAAAGACCGTGACGGCGGTCTGTTTCTTGCCCGTCCGGCCATACAGCACAAGCTCTTCCCAGCCCTCCGTGCTTGCATAGACGCTCGGTGAAAAAACGTAGACGCCCTCAATCGAGAGGTTCGCGCCCAGTCCGCCTTCCGCCTGTGCGCGGACAAAGCCGGAAAGGCAGTACCATGTATCGGGCACGACGGACACGGTCTGCGCAAAGCGCGCGTCGTTTGCCTCGTGGTTGCGGATCCGCGCGGCGCTGCCTTCCAGGCCGGCCACCAGGTCAAACTCGCTGATCCCCGGCGCTCTGAAATAGGCTTCTGCCGTCCAGCCCTCGGGAAAGCCTTCACCATCCACGGTTTCAAAGCCAGGGTTATGAAGGAGATTGACCCCCCATGCGGCTTCCTTCACCGCGCTGCGGCGGATCAGCACAAAAGCCACAACAAGCACAACGGCTGCCAGTACAAGGGCAGCCAGCTTTTTTCTTCCAGTCACAGTCTCCCATCCGCTGGCCTGGCGTTTTTCAGATGCCACACGCCGGCCCGTGTTATTTCCACGATGTCAAAACGATGCCCAGTCCTTACGCCGCGGGCATGGATATATGCCCTCACCGCGCTGCGCATTTTTTTCCACTTGTCTGGGGTCACGGCTGAAATCCCTTCGCCCAGCCTTCCGTCCGGCCGGTACTTGACCTCGACAAAGCACAGTGTCCCCTCTTCCCGGGCAACGATGTCTATCTCTCCGCCTCCACCGCGGTATCGGGTCTCCAGCACGACAAGCCCGTGGTCGGACAGGTATTCGCAGGCCATGGCCTCCCCGCTCAGGCCGATGTCGTGACTGTTCAAGGCTTAAAGAGGAGGTGGTCGATGAAGCTGTTCCGGTGAATGGGGCAGGGCCCGCGTTCTTGCAGCGCCTTCATGTGTTCAGGGGTTCCGTACCCCTTGTTTCGCGCAAAGCCGTATCCCGGATACTGCTGATCCATCCGGCACATTTCACGGTCTCTCAGAACCTTTGCAAGGATGCTCGCGGCTGCGATGCTGTACGAGAGAGCATCCCCCCGTATCAGCGCGCGTTCCTTTCCCGGAAGTCCCACGTCCCGCACTGCATCCACTAAAAACAGCTCGGCGTCAGAGCCCTGTGCGGCCCGGCGCATCGCAAGCCTCGTCGCCTCGACGATGCCGATCCGGTCGATTTCCTCGTGGGAAGCCCACCCGATGCCCGCGTACAGCGCGTGGCGCATGATCAGGCTGTAGACGCTCTCCCGCCTTGCGGCGGACAGCTTTTTGGAGTCGTCCACCCCTGGAAGCAAGGGTTCTGCAGGCATCACCACGCAGCCGGCCGTCACAGGTCCGGCCAGAGGTCCCCGTCCCGCCTCGTCCACACCGGCGATCCGTGTGCCGGCGCGCCGATACTCGTGCTCGATCTCAAGCAGCGCCGCAAGCCTCTGATCACGCATCACAGGGGGCACTTTCATCGCTGTGCACAGGGGTTTCAGCCTGGGGATGCTCCAGCGTAATTCTTCCAATCAGGCCGGACCGGAACTCCTCCAGCACCGCTGCCGCCGCCCTTTCAAAGTCTGGTTTTCCCTGCCGCAACAGAAAGCCCCTGCCCGCGCATACGGCCTCCATCAGCAGCTGCCCCCGCAGCGATGGATCCGACACCCGAAAGCGTTCCATGAAGACCTCCGCTGCAAGGACCATCAGCTCCTCCGCCAGGCTTTGAGCCAGGAGGTAGCGGTCCGTCACCTCATCCCTGATGGAAGCGACGTACGCCAGCCTTCTGGCTGCCTCCTGATCGTCCAGCCTTGGCCACAGCATCCCTGGTGAATCCATCAGTTCCATATAGGGCGATACCTTGATCCACTGGTTGGCGCGCGTCACGCCAGGCCTGTTCTCCGTCCTGACCGCGGCGCCTGAAAGGCGGTTGATCAAAGAGCTCTTCCCCGTGTTGGGGACGCCTACGACAATGGCCCTCATCGTCCTTCTGATCCCCCGGCCCCTATCACGGCTTTCTTTTTCGGCAGCCAGCTTCCCCAGCACCGTAAGCACAGGCGACGCGCTCTTCAGGGAGGTTACCGCGACCGCCTGCTCACCGGACTGCCTCAAGTGCCTGAGCCACCTGGCCGTCGCGCCCGGTTCAGCAAGGTCGGACTTGTTTAAAACCACAAGCCGGTGCGCAGGCAGCGCCATCTCTGACAGTTCGGGGTTTCTGCTGGACAGCGGAATCCGCGCGTCACACACCTCAATGATCAGCTCCGCTCTGGAAAGCTGTGCCTCCAGCAGCCTCCTGGCCTTTGCCATGTGCCCGGGATACCAGGAAATCGTCAACGCATCCCCCTACTGCTGTTTCATCCGACGGCGAAAGAAAAACCGTCCAAGGTGGTGTCCAGCCCCGCCTACCTGATCCCCGACACCAGCTCCGTCAGGTTGTTCAGGCCCACGACGAAACCGTGCGCGTTGTCCAGCGTGTAGTCGGCGCAGGCCCTGTAATAGCCAATTCTTTGATTGTACTCGTCGATCAGTCCCTCGCGGGTCGTGCCCGGTTTCAGTAACCGCAGATCGGGGCGAATGTCCGCGAGGATCTGGTCCAGCGGTCTGTCCACATGGATGATGATGCCATGGTTTTGCATCAGCTGTACGTTTTCCATGGACGTGGGAAGGCCTCCGCCGGTGGATACAATACAGGGCGCCTCACCGATGAGCCCGATCAGCACACCGGATTCCGCGTTGCGCAGGAAAGCCTCTCCAAACCTTGAAAAAACCTCATCAGGGGACAGACCGAGCATTTCGCTGATGCGCTGGTCCGTGTCCACAAAGCAGAGGTTCAGGTTTGCAGCAAGTTTTCTACCCAGGCTTGTTTTTCCACTGCCGGACATCCCGACTAAAAAGATATGCGCGGATACCATTCCCTCTCCTTCCCGGCGCCCTTCTCCATCCGCCTTGACGCGTATCTTTCTCCGCGAAATTATAGCACGGCTCCGGAAGCCTGACAACACAGGGGCCTTCTCCCGTTTGACTTTCTTTGCTTTTTGCTGTATGCTTGGAGCCAGAGCGCGCAAGTGAGCGTGCAAGCAAGTAGCGCACAACCGAGTGCGCAAGCACACAATAAAAAATGGAGGTGCATGCATGATGCGGATTCGCACGAGAAGATTCCTGTCACTGTTGCTGGGACTGATCATGCTTCTGTCTGTAAGCGTGTCAGCTCTGGCCGATTCAGCTGGAACCATCAGGATCCTCACCAACGTCACGGGAGGCAAGGATGAGGATGAGATGCTGCTGTTCGCAGACGCCATGGGCAAGGCTTTGGACGCAGAGGTCATCATGGAAAAACCTGCCGCCAATTACGGCGAGGTCATGATGAACAAGCTCAGCGCCGGCGAGCAGTACGACCTGATCTACATCAGCCTTCAGCAGCTGTACGACATGCAGGCGGACGGCATCCTGACCGACCTGACCGACAGGGTCAAAGCTTCTCCCATTCTCAGTGACCCGGAGGTGATCCCGACAGACGAATGGGATCAGCTCACCATTGACGGACGCATCTACGGCGGCTTCAACAAAACGGAAGTGCACCGCGTTGTGGCTGTCAACAAGGCGCTTGCGGACAAAGCAGGTGTCAATCTGGATGAAGTAGCCCCCACGCTCGACGGCTACTATGAGCTGTTCAAGCAGCTCAACGAGGTGGGTGGCGAGGGCTTCTACGCCTTTAACACGCATCTCCCGGGGCTCTTCGACCTGCAGCCCTGGTTCGCCTCCGTCGGCCTGAAGCTGGGCTTCGAAAGGAGGGAGGACGGCTCCCTGTATGTGCCCATCGCGACAGAAGCGGCCCTCCCTGTCTGGGAGTGGCTGGCCAAGCTGTATGCCGAAGGCTTGATGGATCCCGACGGTCTGACCAACACCACCGGCGAAATGCGTAACAAGATGCTTGCCGGACAGACAGGCGTTGTCGTGGACTGGGCCGCCTGGGTCGGTCTCTACAATACCCGCGCACCGGAAAACTACCCCGACGTCATCAATGCCTACGCTTTGGGTGGCACCAAGAACCCTGACGGGAACTTCATGCTGCTTCGAGGCGAGCCTTCCATCTGGGCGGTTCCAGTCAACGCGGCCAACCCCGACGGGGCGCTGAAGGTGCTGGAGTTCATCGCCACGCAGGAGGGCGGCGAGCTTCTGTCCATTGGCATCGAAGGCCACGACTGGAATCTGGTGGACGGCCAGGTGGTCCTGACCGAAATCGGCATCTCTCATGGCATGGACCACGGCGCCCCTGTCCCAACCAGCCGCAAGTTCATCAACCGGGTCGGCTGGAACCCCGGCTTTGAGAGGGCCATGGAGTTCATCGATGATGCCTTCCTCGAGCTGAGCACCAGCGACACCGCCACCTACAAGGAAATCGTGGCCAAGCACGCCACCGAGATCCTCAACGGCTCCAAGACTGCTGCAGAGGGCGTTGCTGCCATGGACAAAGAACTGAAAGACCGCGGGATCATCTGATCGTCACAAGAGAAAGCGCTGATCCGCTCCGCTGAGAGGATCAGCCTTTCTCTTCACCAAAGCCCAGATGAAGGAAGACGCTTATGAGCATCGTGATGAAGGAATCCTCCGCGCTGCGCGCCCGCCGCCGTCTCTTAAGGAAGCTGTCTCAGTACAAAGCGCTGTATCTTGTGGTGGTGTTCGCCTTTGTCTATTTTGCCATCTTCACCTTCTACCCTCTTGTGCTGGGCGTCGTGCAAAGCTTTCAAAAGGTCAGGCTGATCGGCGCCCCCGTCTTTGTGGGCGTCGACAACTACAGGGCAATCCTGAACGACCCCATCTTTATGCTTTCGCTGCGCAACTCGGTCGTGGTGGGCAGCGTTTCGCTGTTCATCAATCTGGCGGTCTCCCTCCTCCTGGCAATCAGCGTCAATGAAGTCCATCAGCGCTTCGTCAAATCCGCCGTGCAGACGGTGACCTTTCTGCCCTATCTCTTCTCATGGACTGTGGTGGGCGGCATGTGGCTGCAGATCCTGGCACAGGGAGGGATGGTCAACCATGCCCTCTCTGCCCTGGGCCTTTCAAAACTTCCCTTTTTTACTTCACCCGCCTGGGGACGCCCGGTCATCCTCTTCACCAACGCGTGGAAACAGGCCGGCTATTTCGTGGTGCTTCTTCTGGCCGGCATCGTCAGCATCGACCCCTCCGTCTATGAAGCGGCACGCATCGATGGCGCCACGCGGGCAAAGCAGATCAGGTACATCATTGTCCCCCAGACCTGGCCCACCATCAAGACCCTTTTAGTCCTCGGAGCGACGGGCGTCTTGCGCAACTTTGACCAGGTTCTGCTGATGAACCGTCCCGCCACCAAGGACAGCATCCGCACCCTTTTGCTCTATATCTACGAAGAAGGCATCACCAAGATCAAGATCGGCACGGCGACCGCCGCGGCAACGGTGGTGCTCATGATTACCTTTGTGCTTACGATCACCGTACGGCGGGCGGCCAAGTACGACCAGGACGCGAGCTATTAGGGAGGTGGTTTGGTGGCTGGCGGTGTGTTCGAACGGCATGAAAGCGTTTCAAAGCCTTTTCGCAACCAGTTGACGCTTTGGCAGCGCTCCCTCAACGCGCTGTTTTTATCCTTCATCTTTCTGCTGATGGTCCTGCCCATGCTCAATGTGCTCTCCATCTCGCTGTCCAGCAATACAGCCTCGCAGGTGTCAGACATTTCACTTTGGCCCAAGCAGTTTTCCACAGAGGGCTATACCTTCATCTGGAGCGCCCGGGGGCTTGGGCGTGCGTTTGGAAACTCAGTGTTCGTCTCCGTGATCGGCACGGCCATCACCGTGCTCCTCTCCGCCCTGGTCGCCTATGTTCTCGTTCAGCGAGAGCTGCCTTTCCGCAAAGGGATCGCCACCTTCATCCTGCTTACCTTGATGGTTCCAAGCGACCTGACGCTGGTGTCCATCTTTTCGCTCAACAAGTCCCTGGGGCTCATCAACACCCGCCTGGGGCTCATCGTCAATGGCCTGGTGTCCGGCTTCTCCGTCATCCTGATGCGCAACTACTTCCTGTCCGTCCCTGAATCGCTGGCGGAGTCCGGCCGTATCGACAACGCGTCGGAAATTCGGATCTTCCTCTCTATTTACCTGCCCCTGTCCCTGCCAGGGCTTGCCGCGATCACTTTTCTTGACTTCATCGGCAAATGGAACTCGTTCATGGTTCCCCTGATCATCACCACAGAGCCCAGGCTCTATACCCTTCCCATCCTCCTGAGGCAACTCACCCAGCCCACAGACAGCACCTCCGGCACCGTACAGATTTATGACAACGCAAAAATGGCTGCCATTGTCATTACGGTCCTGCCTCTGCTTTCGCTGTATACCTTTGCCCAGCGCTTTCTGATCGGCGGTCTGACACTGGGCGCCGCCAAAGGATAAGGGCTCGCCGCCACTGCGTGACTCTTCCGAAAAACTTAAGCTGAAGAGGTGATCCACGTGCCTCCCCTTGTGACCTCGCTGACCCGTCTTGTCCTTAAGGAAGAACAGGGGCGCTACCTGCGCGAAGCCATCCGGATCCATGCGGGCATGGAAACGCTTTCCATTTCCTACTCCTACACCCGCCACCGCATCCTTCCCAGCGAAGGCGGAAGGACGATCCGAAGCGAGGTCAATATCATCGATATCGCCCTGGAAGACAGGGACCATTGCCTGGTGGGCGCTTCAGGGTCTGAACGTCAGGATATCCTGATCCACGAAAACTACGCTTCCCCCGGTTACAGGGGGATGCCGCTGGAAGAAGGCGACTGGTATATCATCCTCGGCGCGTGCATGGTGGAGGACCCGGGCTGTGAAGTTGTCATCACGGTGACCCAGACACCCAGGGAGCCCCTTCTGCTCAGGGGCGAGACCCACTGCCACACCCTGCATTCCGATGGCTGGTACACCGCAGAGGAGCTGATTGCCAGGGCGCGCCAGGACAGGCTTGACTATCTTTTCATCACAGACCACAACAACATGACCCTTGGGCCCTTTCTGCGCTCCCAGCCCGAAATGACCGTGATCCCGGCCGTAGAAGTCACCTATTACAACGGGCATTACAACCTTTATGGGGTCGCCCGCCCCATCAGAACCTTTGTGGCCAACTCCAGAGACGAAGTGCTCTCCATCATGCAAGAGGGGCGAAGCGCTGGCGCGCTTGCCTCGATCAACCATCCGGTATCCCCCGGCGTCAGCTGGAACTTCGGCACAGGCGAAGAGGTGCCGGCAGATCTGATCGAAATATGGAACGGCCCCTTCACGCCCTATAACCAGGCCTCCATCGACCTGTGGCACAAGGCGCTTTCCCAGGGCCGGGTCTGGCCGGCCATCGGCGGCAGCGATTACCACCACGCCGAGCTCTTCCGCAGCTATGGGACGCCCTGCACCTTTCTGTACACCTTAGGCCGCGGGACCACCGCCATCCTTGAGGCGATGAGAAAGGGGCACGCCTTCATCGGCATGAACATCGGTGCCCCCGTCCTGTATCTCCAGCTGGGCGACGCGCGCATGGGGGATCTTCATGCAGGGGATGAAAAGAGGCTTGCCTTCCGCGTGGAAGGCCTGGGCGGCCAGGACGAAATCCGCCTGCTTAACCAGGAAGGGGTCTTTTACCGGCTGTCGCCGGGGGCCAGCTATCGCTTTGAGGGGGAGACCGACATCAAAGACAGCCTCTTTGTCCGCATGGAGGTATGGCGCAGCCTGCTTGGCTTTGGCGAAACGCTGGCCGCCATCAGCAACCCGATCTATCTCCAGCCTTCAAGCGGGGAGGCGCTGTGATCCAAAAAGTGCACGTGGTCTGCAAAACCCACTTAGATATTGGCTTTACAGACTTCTCAGCCTCTGTCCTTCGTCACTACCTCGACCGCTTTCTTCCCGCTGCGCTGGACCTGGCAAAGCTGGCGAACGCGGACCGCACCCGTCCTCCTGCCTTTGTGTGGACTACGGGCTCCTACCTGATCGATCTGGCCCTGCGCACGCTGGACGCCTCCGTTGCCGACCGCCTGGATACCGCGCTTCGGCTGGGGGACATCGCCTACCATGCCCTTCCCTTCACCATGCACAGCGAACTGTGCGGGCCGGAGCTCTTTGAAGCCGGGCTCGGTATCGCGCGCAGGCTTGACAAGCGCTATGGACGCCGGACCATCGCGGCAAAAATGACGGACGTGCCCGGACACACGTCCGGGATCATCGGCCCCCTTCACAAAAGCGGTGTCAAATTCCTGCATATCGGCATCAATGCTGTCGCCGCGATGCCCCGGGTCCCCCCACTGTTTATGTGGGAAAACGCAGCGGGCGAGCGCGTGATGGTCCATTACGCGCGCGGATACGGCGGCGTAACGCGTGTGGACGGTCATGACGAGGCCCTGGTTTTCCTGCATGCGTCCGACAATGCCGGTCCTCCTTCTGCAGACTTTCATCGCGCTGCCATGGACCGCCTCAGGTCCGAATTCCCGGAAGCGTCCGTCTTCGGTTCCACCCTCGATACCTTTGCAGAAGGGCTGTTTCCTCTGGCAGACAGCCTGCCTGTTGTCAGGGATGAGATCGGGGACACGTGGATCCATGGCGTGGGTACAGACCCGGCTAAAACAAGCGCCCTGCGCAGCCTTGAAAGGCTGTGTGCGGCGCATGACAGGACCGGCGCGTGGAGGCAGGACGACCCCCTGTTGCCGGACGGAAGAACCCGGCGTGAGGCTTTTTTAGAACAGCTCCTTCTGGTATGCGAGCATACCTGGGGATTGGACATGAAGAAATTCCTGACTGATTTTAAAAACTGGAACCGTGAACCCTTTGACCTGGCCAGAAAACAGGACTGGATCCGTGACGATGCCGCGCTTGGGGTGGGCTACGACAGCTGCTTTGCCTTTGCGAGGGAGGAATATAAAAAGCAGGCTCCCCAGGGAATCACCTGGGCAGACAGGAGCTATTCCCTGTTTGAGTCCTCCCACCGGGAACAGAGGGAATACCTTAAACAGGCGGTCGAGACCTTGGGTCCCCTTCTGAAGCCCTCCGCCAGGCAGCTCCTGTCCGACACGCCCCGCCGTCCCGCCTGTCCTGCCAGAGAAGGGCACGCGCACGAGGCCGTTCTCGGGCACTATACGCTTCGCCTCAAACAGGACGCCATCCACTTTTTTGCTGCCGGGAAGCCCCTGATGGTCATGGCCCTGCCCCTGTACCAGGAAGTAGGGCTTCTGGCTTACGAAAGGCTGGCCGACAAGTATCTTGTCCACCTGCAGCAAAACCGTGACTGGGCGGTGCCGGATTACCTAAAACCCGGGGCCGAGCACAGCGACGCGCCCCGGGAAGACCGTATGCACAGTCCCCTCCCTGGCGGCCTCTCTCCCGTGGATGCCGGTTTGATGCTTGAGGGAAGCTATCCTGAAGCGCCACAGCGAAGCGCTGGCTGCCCACGGTCCTTCAGCCTGCTGTTTCGCCTGGAAGGCGATCGCCTGGCCGTGGATTTGTGGCTTTCCGGCAAGCGCGCAAACCGAAAGCCCGAAGCCCTGTTCCTGCCGATCTTTGTCCCCGGTCGCGGCAGCACACGGCTCCTGAAGGTTGGGGAATGGGTCAAGCCCGAACGCTGTGTGCCGGGCGGCAATCGACGCGTGCACGCAGTCCAGGACACCTGTGTGATCCGCAAAGGTCGGGCTCTGTGGATCACGCCGCTGGATTCACCCCTGGTCTGCCTTGCGGCGCCCAGGCTTCTGGACTTTGACGGGGAAGCGGACAACGGTCTGATCTATTTCTGCCTGTACAACAACCTGTGGGGCACCAACTTTAAGCTGTGGTATGAAGAGGAGATCCTCTGCCGTTTCCTCATCACACCGGGGGTATACTTCCCCTGATGGCTGCCGCCCCCTCAGCGCATGACCGAGGCCGACTGGCTTCAAGCAGTGGGTACGGCCGGCTTTGTATGATCTCAGGCATTGACATTTTCGGGTCTTGGGCTAAAATGTGTTTAAGTTGCCAAGTCCTGGGCCCAGGCAGAATAAGCCTTTTTCCTCCCTTTTCCACAGCGCATAAAGGCTGTACCGGTCCAGGCACAGGCATTTGTGAACTTCTTGGCACAGGCCGGCGCCTTGGAATCACATGAACCCAGGCCGCAGGGAAGCGGCTTTGGCAATAAAAAGGAGGGACCCTCATGAAGACACGACGCCTGATACCGCTGTTGCTTGCAGCCGTGCTGCTATCCACCCTGCTGCCGGCGGGCGTACTGGCAAGCGGCTCCATCAAACTGACGATGATTGAAAGCCTGACCAGCCCTGCCAGGACAGCCACGATCCGCAAGCTTCTTGACAGGTTTGAGGAGGCCCACCCAGGCATCACGGTTGACCTGATCTCTCCCCCGCTGGACAATGCCGACGACAAGATTGCTCAGATGCTCATGCACCAGCAGGAACTCGATGTGCTGGAAGTGCGCGAGCAGACAGCCGCACAGTTCATCACCAACCGCTTCATCCAGGACATGGACGCCAAAGTGGCGACCTGGGAAAACCGCGACAAACTGCTGAAGGTTGCCCTGGATGACATCACCCGCATTGGCAACAAGGCGTACCTGATCCCCTATGGTTTTTACCAGAGGATCCTCTTCTACAACGTAAAAGCTTTTGAAGCGGCCGGCCTTCAGCCGCCCACCACCTTCCAGGAAATGCACGATGTCGGCGCGCAGCTGGTGGACGCTGCAAGCGGCAAGTATGGCTATTCTTTCAGGGGGGGCGCGGGAGGCCAATGGTATGCCGACATGCAGATCCAGGCCTACACGCCCGGAGAAATCGACGTCAACGAAGCCTACTTCTTCCCGGATGGCTCCACGATCTTCTCCACACCCGAAGCGCTGGAAGCCCTCAACGACTATGTCGCACTCTACGAAGATGCCTCTCCGCCAGATTCCCTGAACTGGTCCTACACCGAGATGGTGGAAGGCTTTGTATCCGGGGTCACCCAGATGCTGATCCAGGATCCCGAGGTGATCGCGGTCTGTCAGGAGCGCATGGTCGAGGGAGACTGGGGGACCGCTCCGCTTCCCGTAGGTCCGACCGGCAAGAGTTACGGGCCGATGGGTTACGCTGGCTGGGGCATGACCTCCTACAGCAAGCATCCGGAGGAAGCCTGGCTGCTGATCGAATTCCTCTCCAATGAAGAAAGCAACATGACTTTCTGCAAAGAGTCGGGGCTTCTGCCCATCTATGCCTCCGCCGCTGAGGATCCCTTCTTCGGCACGGGCGCCTACGCTCCCTACATGACGATGAACGCCGAGCCCGATACCTGGATCTGCGCGGTGGCGCCGCAGCAGTACCAGGGCTGGGGCGCGTACATGAAGCGGGCCAATGACGACCTGCAGCTCCTGCTGACCGGCTCCATGACAGCCGAGCAGGTGCTTGAGGGCTGGGATCAGTACTGGCTCGACCAGCGAGTGAACGCAAAGAAGGCCGAATAGGCACGTCCTGCCGGCGCTCACAGCCCAGCGGCCTTTCGTGCGGCTGCGGAGCGCCGGCTCCTTTGGTGAAACGAGGGGAGGCGGCGCATGACGGGGAGAAAAAGACGGCTGACTTCACGCCAATGGTTTGTGCTGGGAATGTTGCTGCCCGGTATCCTGGTGGTGCTCGCGTTCACCTATTACCCGCTCAGCCGCGGCATTGTCATGGCCTTTCAAAACTACACCCTGTGGGACATCTTTGACCGTCGTTTCATAGGCTTCAAAAACTTTATAGACATCTTCCGCACCCGCGAATTCCCCATGCTGCTGATGAATACGGTCAAGTGGGTGTTCGTTTCCCTGGCCTGCCAGTTCTTCCTGGGCTTCGGGCTTGCCCTCCTGCTCAGACGCAAGTTTCGTGGAAGCGGCCTGTACCAGGGCATGGTCTATGTGCCCTGGGCTATCTCGGGTTTTTTAATCGGGCTGATCTGGCGCTGGCTGATGAATGGACAGTCCGGCGCGCTCAACGATATTCTGATGCGCCTGCACCTGATTGACCAACCCATCCGCTGGCTGTCGGACGTCAAAGTGGTGATGTGGTCCTGCATCATCGCGAATGTCTGGTACGGCATCCCCTTCTTCGCCATCATGATCCAGGCTGCCCTGAAGGGGGTACCCGATGAGCTTTACGAAGCAGCGGACATCGACGGGTCAAGCGCGACATTCAAGTTCACCCATATCACGCTGCCCTACATCGCGCCGATCCTGGTGCTGACGACGCTTTTAAGGGTCATATGGATCCTTAACTTTCCGGATCTTATCTACACCATGACCAACGGCGGGCCGGCCAATGCCTCGCACATCCTGTCCACCTACATGATCGACATGCTGATGTTCAACCAGGATTACGGCAAGGCCTCCGCCACCGGCGTCATCATCATGGCGGTGCTTCTTTCCTACGCGGTATTCTACCTGAAAATCACCCGCTTTGAAGAGGGGGGTGATTTTTAATGACAACCCGGCGCAGTCCCCTTCTCACAGCGATGAAAGCCCTCGCCCTCGCCGCCTTTTTCGCCCTGGTTGTCGGGCCCATCGTATGGATCCTGCTGACCTCGTTCAAGGGCAAACAGCAGATCTATGTGTTTCCGGTGGTTTACCTTCCCAAACCCTTCACGATGGAAAATTACGTCGAGCTCTTCCGTATCTCAAATTTCGGGCGCTACTTTCTCAACAGCCTCCTGGTATCGGTCATTGGCAGCGCAGCGGCCATGGTGATTGCCATCATGGGCGGCTACGTGATGGCGCGCTTTAAGTTCAAGGGCCGGGGTGCGTTGATGCTCGGCTACCTCATCACGCAGATGATTCCCATGTTCATCCTTTTGCCCCCGCTGTACGAAATGATGGGCAAGCTTCGCCTCATCAACAAGCTGCCGGTGCTGATGATCCTGTATATGGCCATGCTGATCCCCTACTGCACGATCACACTGCGGGGCTTTTTCCAGCGCATCCCCAACGCCCTGGAAGAAGCGGCGATGATCGACGGATGCTCGCGGATGAAGTCCCTCTTTCTGGTGATCCTTCCCGTGATGCTCACGGGCGTGGCCTCCACCTTTCTCTTTGCCTTTGTGCAGTGCTGGAATGAAATCTTCCTGTCTATCATGTTCATCGACTCGGAGCGCCTGAAGACCATCCCCGTGGCCATCAACTCGTTCATCATGAAATTCGACATCAACTGGGGCGCGCTCACAGCCGGCATGGTCGTCTCGATCCTGCCCACGATGCTCGTCTTCACCTATATCCAAAAATACATTGCCGGCGGCATGACCGCGGGCGCTGTCAAAGAATAAGACCCGCCCCCCGCCGGCCTCTGCCAACAGGTGGCATGATATGTCAGCCTGATGCGGGGCCGGCGTCTGCCTTTGGTGCCTTTAAGGGGATTTACACTCAAACCCCGCCCAGAGGGGCCTCGGGGACAGCTGTCTTCGGTCTTACGAAGGCCTCGTGGCATGTGGGAGGATTTCTTTCTGCGCTCGGCTCGCTTTGTACCCCGCGCTTTTTACAGGGCCACCCGCATCGGGTTTGCTGTTGATGAACGCCTCAACATCGGCGGTCCTCTGCCTCAAGTCTTTCCCACCGGGCCATGGCGCAGCCCCCGCGCGCCTTGGCCGCCCCCGGGATGGCTGCGCTTCCGCTTGTACCTCCCCGGGGATCCACTCTCCCACAAGTAAGCTCCTCGTACCTCTGGCGGCCGGTCCTCCACAGAAGCACTCCCCGGGCCAAGGGCAAAATGAGGGGTGCGTTTGCTGCCCTTGTCATGGCCTCCTCCGGATGTGCACCCCATCAGTCGATCAGGCCTCGTTGCATAGCGACCTTGAGCGCCCCTGGCGGCCTGTGTTAAGATGGGTTCAGATATCAGAAAGAAAGCCTGTGGTGCAGAGCCTTTGTTCACCCATCCCTGGCGCACAGGCAGAAAGCAGACCCGAGGGTTCTCTCAAACCCTCAGCGCTCTTGCAGATCGGCCCACAGAAGGAAAAGATCCTGATCCCATATCCGCAACGGTTGGCGGTCTTACAGGAGGATATCATGCGCGACCATAATACCGCGATGCCTGCAGACACACCGAGCAATGAAGCGGCTGGGCGCAATAAAACCGAAAGACGTCTCAATATCATCCGTGGATGTATGGTTGGCGGTGCCGCAGGCGATGCCTTGGGCTATGCCGTCGAGTTCCTGGATGAGCCGGCGATTTTTGCCCGCTATGGCCACCATGGCATCCAATCCTATGAACTGGATGCTTCCACCGGAAAAGCCCTGATTTCTGATGATACGCAGATGTCCTTGTTTACCGCCAACGCTATCCTTTATGGCGATACCCGCGAATGCCTCCTGGGCAGGGATGGCCAGCCGTCTTTGTATATCCGCGCTGCTTATCAGGACTGGTACAAAACCCAAACGATTCCTTTTAACGCTGTGCAGCTGCAAAAGCGAGGGCGCCATCATAAGATAATCACTTGGCTGACGGATGTCCCGGAACTGTATCATCACCGAGCGCCCGGGAATACCTGCATCACTGCACTGGAGCAAATAAGCAATTACAAAGAAGTCCATAACAACAGCAAGGGCTGCGGTGGCCTCATGCGCATCGCCCCATTGGGGCTTTTCTATGAGTCTGTGGATATAAAATGGCTGGACGCGGAGGGCGCTGCCCTGGCTGCTGTCACCCATAAGCATCCGCTTGGCTTTATGCCTGCTGCCATGATGACGCATATCATCAACAGGATCACCACTTCCCGAGGGGCAGACACGCTAAAAGAAATCGTCTCCGAAGCGAGCAGGGCCATGGCCGAGATGTATCGCGGAGAGCCTTTTATCGAGGATATGCTGCAAATCGTCGACAAAGCGGTTTCACTGTCCGAAAACACGGAGACGGATCTGAACAATATCCATGCGCTGGGCGAAGGCTGGGTCGCGGAAGAAACGCTGGCCATCGCCATTTACTGTGCCCTGCGCCATCATGATGATTTTTCTGCCGGGGTGATCGCAGCTGCCAATCATCTCGGCGACAGCGACTCCACCGGAGCTGTGGCGGGAAACCTCCTTGGCGCGTGGCTGGGCTACAAGGCCATGGACGAAAAATGGAAGAAGGATCTGGAACTCCTGGATGTCATTCTGGAGATATCCGACGATCTTTGCTGCGGCTGTCAAAGGAATGAATGCAGCCGTTATTGGGACGAGAACTGGACAAGAAAATACATCCGTGCAAGGTGGAAGGCAAAAAAGCCTTCCCCGGTGCCCTTTTAGCACGATTGCGGGCAAAGCGATTTCTGTGACGTTGCTGAAACGAAAGGTCTGGAAACTGCTTGAGCAGGGCGTCACGAAAAGGTGAAGGGCTTGCCGTTCCCCGCTGAAGTGTCCTCGCTACTATCCTTGCCCCCAGCCGCTTCTTTTCAAAGATCCCCCCGCTGATGCCACAGGCAGGATGTGAGCGTGCTTCGCTGCGCTGTTTTCCTCCTACCCTTCCTGAGTTCGGCTGCCTGGCGCGGCAGATCCTCCCTTCTATCGGTTCCCCTTCTCCAAACGTTCCGCCGTGCTTCAGCTGCCTGCCTTGTCTCAGAACGCTGCCTTGAGCTTCCTTCGCTGCCAGTTGACAGGCTACGCCGGCACTTCTTCGTCATTTCGCATCGTCAACCCCAGTACGCACATCCGTACAGATAGCCCAGCCGTCATCTGAGATCGTGCGCACAGGCATCTCATTTTTATAACCAGGGGCCCCAATCGCATCTGCCACCAAGCCTTTGGCCTCCTAAAGTCTGACACCGTGTATTTCCATGCTCAGTGTCCCCTTGTAAGGGTATGCAGCTTTAAGTCAAGCAAGATCTCGGCAATCCAGGCGCATGACAGCGCGACGACAGTGGTACACTTCACGTCATGTGCCCCTGCTGCTTCAAATGCATCACGGCGCGGTTTGGTGCGCAGGATGAAGTGCTCACCATCAAAGATCCTTGCATGGATATCCTTGCAGATCACGCTGCCATAGCAAGCATAAAAACGATCATGCAGCCGTTGGGCCGCCTCATAGGCCGCATACTGGTTTCCCTTGTCCCCATCCAGCAGCATGCGGTCATAGTCTCTTCCTTTGTTGAGTCCCGTGAAAAGAATCCCTGCAGCATAGCCGCCACACGCGCCATCCCCACAAAGCGCCATCCCTCCCGACAAACCACTTGCGGCCAGAAACAGCTCTTTATTCAGTTGTCCCGTCAGCTGGGACACAGCGATTAAGGTGGCCTGCGCGCATCCTCTGTGTGTTTTTTCACAGGTAAACCCAAGCGCATACGCTTTTTTAAGGAAAGCAACGCGCTGGCTGTCCTCCGGGATAAAACGCCCGTCCGCCTTCAGGTAATGCCGCTTGATTCCGTCCATCAAATCTGGCTCCTGAAGCCCTGTGTAGGTTTTGATGGCCGATTCGATGCCATAGAGGTGGATATGTTCACGGATCTCTCGGGCAGAGAGGTCACCCCCCTGTGCGAACAGGAACCCATACGCGGCAATTTTCTCCAGGTAATAGGGGTAGAGGCCTGCATCGCGCACCGCACGGACAGCGCCGATGATACGGTCCTCCTGGCCAAGTTTTCTTTTAGGATTGGCGCCCACGCGCGCCACTGTGTCTCCAAGAAGGGGGTTTCTAAACTTGTCAAGAACCCCGTTGATGTAATGCTCCTTTGCATCCTCCGCAAAATCGCCGGACTTGACCAAGGCGCTCAAGACTTCGTCAAGTGCGCCGCGCACAATCTCCCGCACGTCATCATGATCCAGGGATTCAGCGATGGCGTTCATCCCCAGGCTATATCCCAGGTATGCGGCAGCGGCGTGCGCCATGTTATAGGTGAACAGCTTAAGCCTCTCCTGCGTTTCTAAAGAATCGTGGTACTCCAGCATGGCGCAATCTGGCGCTTGCCCCTTGAAGTTTCGCTCTATGGGCAGACCACGATGCCCATCCGTCAGCACCGTCAGCGGATCTTGCTGCAGCATCTGCACGCTTGGTTTCACCGCGACACGAATCACAATGGTGGCGGAAACGCCAAGGATCTTCTCCATAAAGCCGTGCAGGGGCGCTGGAACCGCTGAGCGAATTTCGTCAAGCAGAAGTTGGCGCACATGGGCTATGTTGGCACAAACAATCACATCCAAAGGGTCGTGGTTCCCCTGGGCATGTTTCATCTTGATCGCCGCGGCAATCGCGCTGGCTGCCGCGGGTAAAGCGTCCGGGAAAACCGATACGCTCATCAGGCCCGCTGCTGCAATCTCCTCGGCAACGGTGGGGTCTTCCGAATGCAAACAAACATACTCGCTGATTGCCTTCTTTTCCTGGTGAGAAGTGCCGATGTTCTGCAGGGTGTAGTACCCCTGCGCATTTAGCGATTTCATCAGCTGTTGATCCGAATCGACAAACACGAGCTTGTAGCCGCAGGATGAAAATATGTCCGCCACGAAGCCGCGTCCAATCTTTCCCGCGCCATAAATGACGATTGATTTCAAGCTTTTCCCTCATCTTTCTGTTGCGCGCCAGATGCCCCGGACAAGCATCCCAACCCTGGCCATACAAAAGCAAATTGCTAAATACCCCCTTGCCGGGGGCGTTCCCCCTCTTCAGAGCAGCCCCCAAAGATCAATGGCCTTTCCGCCATGAGAGACGCGCGGGCAATGCGGTATTGCTGATACGCTTCCTGATATCGGGGAACGGCCTGCTTCTCCGGAAGGTACTCCCGGTAAGTGCGCCTGTGATGGAACGCTGACACTGCCTCATCCGCCTCCGAAAACAACCCACAGCCTATTCCAGCCAGCATCGCTGCTCCGCTCGTTCCTTGTTCGAGATTCTCCGGCACGAGGAAGGGGATATTGTTGACGTTGCTCTTTAATTGCAGCCAGTAGGGTGATTTTGTCGCACCTCCTGCCGCCACCAGCTTTGGATTCGGTTGATTCAGGATTTCGCGCACAATCTCCAGGTTGTACCGCAGTTCAAAGGTAACCCCTTCCAGGATGGCCTGTGCCAGGCTGTAGCGATCGGCCTGCAATGTCAGGCCGCAAAAAAGCCCGCTGGCTTCAGGTGTCATTTCCGGGGTACCAACCCCTGTCAGAAAGGGAAAAAACAGGACGCGTTCAGGGCTTTCCCGCATCCTGGCCGTCATGGCGTTATACGCCCCCTGTGCATCCTCCGCAGCCAAATCCGGAAAGAGGGCATCCCGGCACCAGCGGAACGCACCTCCGGCATTGATAACCGACGCATAAGAGCAATGCTGCTCAGGGATCACATGCGGGGAATAGTCCATGCCATGTTCCAGTAAACCGTCTCTTTGCTCCTTTGGCAGCGCAAAGAACAGGATTTCGTTCGTGCCTGTTGTATCCAGGACATCGCCAGCCTTGGTAATGCCACAGGACAGGGCGCAGCATGCCTGATCAAAGCCTCCCGTAACCAGGGGAACGCCCGCCATGAATCCGGTCTCCTGGGCGATCTCTGGAGACAGCTTCCCAACAACGCTACCCGATGGCACGCTATCTGGCAGCTGGTGAAGTGCAATGCCACAGTAATCAAGCATTTCTATGCTCCAGCGCATTTGCTCTGCATCCAACAGCATGGTCTTGCTGGCGCTTGAATAGCTGGTCGCCGGCTCCGCGCCCAGTCGCCATAGGATGTATTCCTCATAACACATAAACTTCCATGTTTGGCTAAACGCGTGCGGGCAATGTTCCTTCATCCACAGCAATTTGCAGATGGAGTGGGAAGGGTGCAGTGGCATTCCAGTCCTGCAAAACAGCTGCCGTCCGCCAAGCCCCGCTTCCATGCGTCGCGCCTGGACAGCCCCCCGTCTATCAAATGATATCATTGAAGGAAGCAGGGCCCTGCCATCATGGCCAACAGCTGTGATCGTATCCGTCATTGCAGAGACGCTGATCCCACAAATCACAGATGTTTTTAGCTGTCCTGCCACTTCTCGCATGCAGGCAAGCACGCGATCAAAAACCACGTCAGGGTCCAGCGCGATCGCTTCGTCGGAAAGAAGCAAACCATACTCCCGATAGGAATGTGCCAGGCTCACGCCTGTTTCTGTATAGACAGCGACTTTGCATCCGGTCGTGCCAACATCGATGCCCATCAGAGACATGGCCTTTCCTCCCGCCATTCGATTATTGCTATGCTGGTTTTATCATTTCACACAGATTGCGTCAAATGCTGTTGCTTCAAATACAGATAGCTTCGAGCCAAGCTGTCTGCCTTCTCACCGCGTTAAAAGCGTCATTTGGTGTCATGAACATTTGGCTGTCATGTTCGGCTTTGACCGGCATCCCTATGCAAGGCTTTTCCATCTCCGGTTTGCCACCAAGATGGGGGACGCTTCACGGGCTCTTCCATTGTTTAAAAAATGATACAGCGGCCTCTGTTCTTGCGTGAAGGGGGGCGAACGCAGCACAGCGGCCTTTTCCCACCCATTTAGCCCCACCAGAAAGCCACTTCCCAGCTCCCTACTCAGCAAAGAGTCTGTGACGCGCGTCGCAGGTGTTCCATCAAGTCGCCTCCTCCGGCCTGTGCTTGCCACATCATGTGGATGTTGTTGAGCTGATGATGTGGGATTTGTTGCCCTGTTGATGTGGCTTTCGTCATGCGCGATTTCACCCGATGCCGCGTAAAACAGAAAGCTTCGGACGCTCAAGTCTGGTATCAAGAGGTCAAAAATTCCACTTGGAGCCAGAGGACAAGCGTGATGACGAGGTTATTTGGATTCCCAGGAAACGCTGAAGCATAAAGAAAAGTGAGATAGACCCGGGAATGAGGATCCGCCTGGAAATCAACAAGCAGGCGCTGTACCTTCGTGCCGTGCAACAGAAAGAGCCCGTATCGCCGCTCTTTTAACACGGCCGCAGGGGCAAGGGCGTTCTTCCCATCAAAATCCCCGGTGCGTCCATGACCTCCGTGAAGGGTTCCATCCTTGCATCAGCAAGGGTCGTCCGCTGCTTTCCGACAGAACACCCTAGCACGCAAGACCATCAATAAGAAAGAACCCCCTTTCTGCGTTACATTGCTTCTATATTCCATCATTGCAACGCAGATCAGGGATTTCTTTCATTCAGTGCTTCCGAAACATCAGCATTGTCTCAAATCCACTTTACATACAGCCCCTTCCTCCCCCGCCCCTATACACAGCGCTGTGTTCGTCCATCAGCAACAATCCCCTTTGTTTATCATCTCTGAAACGCATTCACTCCTTTTCTTTCAGCGGGACCGCGACTGCCAGTTCAGGCAGCGGAACCTCATAGTCCTGCACGTAGGATGAAATGCGCAGGGTGGTGAATTCCTGAATGACCTGTTCGCTTACTCGGGAAACGAGCTGCCCTTGATGCTCCGCCATCCAAAGGCCTTGCATCAGAAATGTTTGTGAAGGAAGGTCAAATGAATTTGAGGAACCATAGAAGAGATCGTCCAACGCTTCGCCCTCGCTGTTCCCGGGTGTAAACGAGGCGTTGCCCACGATGTTTGAGGTATAGTTGACTGTAAAGCCGTTCTCGTCCAGTTCGACAGCGTTGATTGTGAGCTTAGAACCATTTTTAAGTGGCAACACCACGGGATATTCACTGTGAAGCGGCAGGGTATAAAAGGGAAGGGTTGGGGCGGTCTGGGAGAGGATCTTGACCGGCACAATGCGGATGGCCTCTGCTTCTTCTCCGCCAAAAAACCAGATTTCATTCTCCATCTCAATGGGCTTCGCGGGGCTCGCCAAAGTGCTGAACGTGTTGCTTATGCTCCTGATGGGCAGGGAGTTTCCCCGTTCATCTTCCAGCAAGCAGTCCAGGATACCACTGTCGCGGCCTTGATCCAGATTGCTTAACTGTATGCGGTTTCCGAAGGGACCAAAGGAAATTCGCCTGACGGTGAAATCGAAGCTCGTATTCCGTCCTGGATAGCGTTCGTAAGTGAAATTGAGTGACCGATTGAGGGTATACGAAGTCGTAGGGTCCTTCGACTGGCTCCGGTCCATTCTGACCTCCCTCGTGGGGTCATCCTGCTTAGGACGCGGGTTGTCGTTGTCTTCAAAGCTCAGGATGCTTTGGTCGGGTACGGGGGTTTCCAGCGAGTAAACAGACAGGCAAAGAACTGCGTTTTCACCATCGGGATGTCCTTCCTTCCAGAGGCCTATCACGGGGAGTGGAGCGCCGTTTACGCTTGGGTTCAGGTAGGGCGCTGCGTACTCGTAGCTTATGGGAGCAGTACCATATATAAGCGGCACGCGCTCTTCATATTCTGCACGGTAAAAAACCGCCAGGACGTCGTCGGTCAGCGCGATGTTTTGCAGCTGTACTTTCACTTGAGATCCCGTGTTTCCTGCTTGCTGCCAGCCCACATCGACGCCTCCAGTGATGCCGGACATTTGACCTGAATCCCTTATGAGCCTGCTGTTGAATCCATCCAAATAGGGAATGGGATCGCCGTCACCCAAGGTTACCGTGCGGATTTCCTCCGCCAGGGTCAGATGAAAGATGCCAGGCAAAAGCAGGATGGACAGAAGGGCCGCGATGATTTTATGTGTTCGCATGTTACTTTGCCTCCTTTAGGATCAGCGCTTGGGTCATATGATCAAAGCTTTCAGTGCTCATGCCATTGTAGAAGGAGAGGGTGATGCGCTCTGGCATTTCCTTCAAAGCGCCATACGACAGGAGCACTTCGCGGCTGCCGTCTTCCAGCTTTCTCAGGCTATTCCAAGGGTCATTGGACTCGCGTGGCTCTCCCTTCTCGTCCAGCCACTGGGGCCACAGGCCGTCCCCATAGTTTACTGCCTGTAAGGGGCTGGCCTCGGGAGCCAGTGCATATCGCAGGTTCAGGTAGCTGGCAATGGGCGTGGTTTCCACCTGGCAAAGGGTAAGGATCAGCCCCGCTTCAGGCAGGCTCAGAGGTGTTTTGACCTCAGCCACTTGAATATGAGGGCTTTTCTGAAGGGTGAATTCCAGCGTGCCGTAAGCGCTTTCGTTCGCTTGGCTCTGTAGATCCATCGCCGACAGGTTTAGCTGCACCTGAGCTTCCTCCCCTTGGGCGGGCAAGGCCAGGGTGTACAGGATGTCGCCATTTTGGTACAGGGTGTGGTACGTGCGTGTCTGTTGTTCCTTTCCGTTCACCCGCGCGTCCCAAGCCTCTACTTGCACCAACTGCTGTCCGGAGGCCTGCGCCTTTTCCGCGAAACTCTCCCCTTCATAGGGCTTTCCACTTTCCTGCCAGTCATACGCCCAGGCCGGCTCGGCCTCAACATCCATCAGAAGTACTCTGTCCGGGTCTGAGGGCTGAATTCTAAGGGTGAAGTAGGCTTGTCTGCCGTCATACACAGCCTCCTCAACGGTGAAGTAAGCCAGTGCAGGCTGCCTTCCCGACTGGGGGATATCGCTTTTTACCATTTCGGTGGCCTGGGGCAGCAGATGCGTTTTCAGCACCTTGTTCAGGGTGTCCAGCAGCCCCAGCCGCTCCAGCGCATAGGCACTGCCCAGCAGCAACACCAGGAACAGCGCCGTTGCCAGAGCTGGCCTTAGGCTGCCAGCGCGTTCACCCTTCAGTGCATGAAATGTACTGTGCATCCGGTGGGTAAAGCCTTTAGGCGTTTCGCCACAGGCTTCCCGCCACAGTTTTTTCATGTTGCTATCTTCCATCGTTTTCCTCCGATAAGAGTTCTTTCAGTTTTTTACGCCCCCGCTGCATCCGCGAAAGAACCGTTCCCTGGGGCCAGCCCAGCGCTTTCGCCGCCTCCTTGATGGAAAACCCCTCAAAGTAATGAAGGATCAGCGGCAGACGCTGTCTGTCGGGCAATTTGACCAGCGCATCCCTTAGCATGATCGCTTCCAGGGAGGTCTCTGTGGTTGATTCCATCACATTTTCTGTGGGTGTCTCCCATTGCTTTTTCCGCAGGATGCTGTAGCAGCTGTTGATCATCACCCGGGTAAGCCATGGTTTGAGCTTGCTCTCGTCCCGCATCCCCTTTGCCTTGCGCCAGGCGATCTCGATGGTGTTTTGCACGGCGTCTTCCCGATCCTCCGGGCTGCCTAAAAGGGTATAGCTGATGCGGAAGAGAAGGTCTGTGTGCGCCAGGATGCACTGTTCCAGGTCATGGTCTTTCATGGTCGCTCGCTTTCGTGTTTCAGTTCTGTCGGGCCTGACACTCTATAGATGCACAAGAAGCATGATTTATTCCCGACAGGAAATTTCAAGCCTCCAAAGCAAAATCCGGATGCCTTCCGTCCGTCATCACAGATTTTAGTGGATGGCTCAGCGGCTTGTTCTCTTGGAACTGTCTAAACTCCGGGGTCCATTTGCCTTGGCATTGATCTATCAACACCTCCTCGTCCTCTTTTCAAACGGTTGAAGAAGCCAGGAGGCGTATATTGGATCAGATTCATCTCTGTTCTGCCAGCGCGTGGGAAAAACGGATCTATCTTTAAGCGCACTTGCTCCATATCCTACAGCAGGGCCTTGCCGGCGCTTGAGTCGCCGGTCACCGGCTTCACCTCCAGTCGCCATAGGATGTATTCCTCATCACGCAAAAGCTTCTTTGCGCGGCCAGAGGCGTGAGGGCAATGATCCTTCATTTACAACAATTGGCAGATGAAACAGGAAGAGTGCAGCAACAGTCCAGCCCTGCGGAACAGATGTCGGGCACCAAGCTCCACTTCGATGCGCTGCGCCTTTGCGGGCCTCGTTTATCCTATGACGCCATTGAAGGAAACAGGCTTTTCCAATATGACCGACAGCTGGAATCGTGTCAGCCCTTGTCGAGACACTCATCCTGCAGTTTCAACTGCCCTGCTGCTTCCAGTATGCAGGCTGGCACGCGATCAAAAACTACATCAGGGTCCAGCCCGATCTCTTCCCCTGAAGCAAGCACACCGCGCGCCCGCTATGGCTGCGCCAGGTTTATATCTGTTTCTGCATAGACAGCGACTTTGCATCCGGTCGCGCCAACATCGATGCCCCGATAACATGGTTCTCTTTCCAGCCATTCAGTTGCCGCCCTGCTGCCTTTACCATCTTAAACAGGCTGCGTCAAAAGCCGCTTCTTCGCAAGCTGAGAGCTGAGTATAATTCTGCCCACCTCGTCCCAGGACACTGCCTTGGGCATCCTTCGCTGTTCGTTGACTTGCCACACTGGCACTTTTTCACCCTCCGCTTCGTCAACCACAGCCATCTTTTCAGGATATTAAAAAAGGACGTTTCAGAATTGTAAGTCCTCTCAAAATTCCTTTTCTGCACGGTTACCACGTCTCCATTTCCAGAAACTCCTTGATGTGCTTATGGACAATCCCATTCCTGCTGAAGTCAACCTGATCCATGGAGATAACATACTTCGGGTAATGGTCCTGCATCATGCGATAGACTCCAAACTCTCTGTCCATGGTAGCCGGGTCTGCCAAAAGGTAGGTCACCTGGAGATACAGGGTTTCGTCGCCTTTACGGAGAACGAAGTCAATTTCCTTCCCATCCACTTTGCCAATTGAAACCTGATAGCGCCGGCTGAGTGCTTCCAGCAGCACGATGTTTTCGAGCGTCAGTCCGATATCGCTTTGCGGATTCTGCACCAATGGCAGACGCAATCCATGGTCAACCATGTAATACTTGTCATTGGAGGCCAGATACTCCTTGTTTTTTAAATCTTGGTTTCTGATGGCATAGAACAGGAAGGCGTCCTGGCAATATGAAAGGTAGTTTAAAATGGTATCTACTGAGACCTTGCGGTTAACGGATTTGAAGTACTTTTCAATAGAACGGGCTGAGAAGACCTTCCCATTGTTCAAAGTGACGTAATGAATCAACCTGCTGAGCAGATCTACGTCCCTGATCTGATGCCTTGCAACAATATCCTTGAGGATGACAGAGTTGTAAACATCATTCAGATACACAAGCGAGGTGTCAGGCTTGTAACCCAACTGGTTCAAAAAGGGCATCCCGCCGAATTGCAGGTAGCTTTCAAAGCCATACCCAGTATGCTTGAACTCACTAAAGCTGAATGGGTACAAAACGAAGGAAACATATCGCCCCGCAATGTGGGTAGCGAGCTCAGAGGAAAGAAGCCTGGAGTTGGAGCCGGTAATGTAAATATCGCAGTCGTAGGTTACCCGATATGAGTTGATGCTCTTTTCCCACTGATCAACATTCTGGATTTCATCAAAGAAAAAATAGACCTTTCCTGCTTTGTTCTTCATAAAGGCAGCTACATATGCGTCTAATTGCGTATATCCCTGTAGATCCATAAACAGATGGCTTTCAAAGTTAATCATGAGCGTCCGGTCATCAGGTGCAGCCAGCTCATCCCGGATTTGCTGCAGCAGGACGGATTTTCCGCTTCTACGAAAGCCAGTGATCACCTTGATGAGATCCTTGTTGTAAAATGGCCGGACCTGGGCCAAGTACTTCTCCCTAATAATCGTGGTAGCATACCCCCTGTCTTATATACTCGACAAGATAGCATATTCAGGTACCGTTGTCGAGTATAGTCGACATAGTCGTTGCTGTGTATGAAAGGTCGATCCCTTTGTCCACGCTTTGTCTGGCAAGTTGTTTGCGCGAAACTTTCTGAATGTGAAGCTGAAGAAGGCTCTGAGCAAAGGCTCACAGATCACTGTTTGCGCAAATCACTTTTCGAGCTGGGTTGAAAGGCCTCGAAAGCCCGTGCACAAAACCAGAGAAAGAAAACCTGCTTTGGGCATGATGCTTCAGGCGGATGCTTCTCCCTTTGACTGGATGGGAACCGGCCAGAATCACTCCCTGCATGGCTTCATAGACG
>CAZPIC010000002.1:0-129675 GCA_964586835.1 uncultured Oscillospiraceae bacterium | reverse complement strand
TTTGTTAATAATTCATAATACAATCGAGATAAATCGTTCATGCGTTAGCCCTGGAGCGGATGTGACAGGCGCGAAACTCGCTTGACAGGAAGAGATGTGCTTTGATAGGATATCTTTTGCGTCAATAGACTCCGCTAGCCCCGGTACTATTGAGCGGAACAACGGTGTGCGTGACCATCGTGTACCGGTTGTTATGGAAGTTGAGGAGGGAATTCTTTTGAATACCTATATGGCCAACACGCAGACCGTCGAACGCAAATGGTTTGTGGTCGATGCGGAAGGCGTTGTGCTGGGAAGGCTTGCAAGCCAAGTAGCAAGTGTGCTGCGCGGCAAGCACAAGCCTATCTACACGCCGCATGTTGATACCGGGGATTTTGTTATCGTCATCAATGCGGAAAAAGTTCTGCTGACTGGAAAAAAGCTTGAGCAGAAGGTATATTATCGACATTCAGGATACCCGGGTGGACTGAAGGAGATCCCATACAAGAGGCTCATGGAAGAAAAGCCCCAGTTTGTAGTGCGCAAAGCCATTGTTGGCATGCTACCAAAGGGGCCGCTGGGAAGAAAAATGGCCGGGAAGCTCCGTGTGTATACCGGATCAGCGCATGAGCACGCGGCTCAAAAGCCCGAGCCCCTAACCCTTGTCGACTAAGCAGGAAGGAGTTGGATGAGCATGTCAATGGTCGATTTTAATGCCGTTGGGCGCAGAAAGCTAGCGGTTGCGCGTGTACGGCTTGTGCCAGGACAGGGCAACATCGTCATCAACCGTCGGGGGATCGACGAGTATTTTAATCTTGAGACCCTTAAGATGACAGTTAGGCAGCCGCTCGAACTGACAAAAGTTAGCGGGTTTGACGTGATTGTGAATGTGCATGGCGGAGGTCTTACCGGGCAGTCCGGTGCGATCCGCCACGGCCTCAGCCGTGCTTTGGTCAAGGCGAACCCTGATCTTCGCCCGGACCTGAAAAGGGCCGGATTCCTGACCAGAGATCCACGGATGAAGGAAAGAAAGAAGTATGGTCTCAAAGGTGCCAGGCGTGCGCCTCAGTTTTCGAAGCGCTGACATATTGCCGCGCCACCGCCCTGCTACGCAGGGCTTTTTTGTTGGGAACACCTGCCTAGAGCGGTGTGGGGCGGGGGCTGAAGAAGCGAAAACAGGGGGCGTTCTTATTGTTTTGAGTCCATTGGCGGAAGCGCTGGAGGTTCAAGGTAGTGGTATTCATCTGGATATACGGGATCCATAAAGGCTTCGTGCTGTGGGATGGGAGGAGGAAGCCCCTCGAGCACTGCTTCATCGTCCTCAGTGCCGGATAGCTTGTCTTTTAGTGATTCGACAGCCTGTTTCAAAGCGCTGTTGCGCCTTCGATGGGCGTCTGCTCTGCGTCTCCTTACTGCGGGAGGTGGGGGTGGGACTTCTATGTGCTGGAACTCCTGTGCACCGACCTCAGGGACGGCATCCAGATAAAGGCTGGATCCATCATTCGGCGCTGAAGAATCGTAGGGCGGATACCACGCCAAGGGTTGGGTAACAGGGGTTTCGCTGAGGGAGGGCGCTGAGTCGTTCATTGGCAATACAGCGCGTTGGTAGGGGAACCCTCCTTGCGAGGCAGGGGCATCGTAGATAGCTTCCTCACCTGTTGCAGATGGAGGGCTGTAGCTGTCGTGGGTCTGGTGTTCAAAGGATCCGTATTCACCAGAAGGTGGGTTTGGCCATGGAAGCTCCCCTTCGGCAAGCACCCCTGGGGTTTCTTCAAAACCGACTGGCGGATAGTTGGCATCAATCAAAAAGGGCTCCGCAGGAGAAGAAGCTGTGAACGGCGCGTATGGATCTTCGGCGATGGGGCTGGCAGCCCAGTGAGCCAGAAGGTCCGTATCTTCCTGCGGTATGTCAAAGGCTTCGAAAACCCGATGATCCGCTTCAGTCCTCCTGTCGCTCTGTCTGTCTCGGGCTTCAGAATACAAGGTGCGACGGGACCGGCGTACCACGAACCATGCAATGAGGTCCGCTAGCGTTCCTCCTGCCAGCATGATTACCACGGCTGGTAGCCATAGGCGCGAAAACAGCCCTGCCATCGCACCGCCGCTGTCCGAAAACCTGTTCATCAGATTGTTGGCCATCGAGCTCGTCCATCCAAGGAGGAGCCCGAAGAGCCAGTTCGCGAAAGCGTTCATTTGGGGTCCACAGCGTCATCGTAGACAGGTTCGATGTAGACAGTTACATAAACGAGCTCACTGCTTATATATTGCGCACCCTGAGGGGGCAGTACCTTCACCTGTCGGATGATCTCGTTCTCCGAGGCACCGTCCACGTTGATGGAAGCATCAACATCCAGCAGCTTCAATGACTGGATCATTTCAGTGCTGCCCGCGACGGACAGATACGAAGGGTCGGCTACGACCGAGGCGACGTGATAGCCCCTGGCTGGAACTCCCGAGAGGATCCCCGACAGATTGATGTCCACTGTCTTCATGGGGTAGAGGGTTTGCTCGATGACAAGGCTGTCCAGGCGGACGGACTCATAGCTCACAGACAGAAGGCTGTTGTTGATCCTGTTTCCCTCGCTGTCATGCAGAGAAAAGGAAACCGCACTGATTTGGGTGCCTGCCTGAGGGGCAAGGGATGCCAGGTTATAGACAGCGACGCATCTGGCGACGCTGTCGCAGACGGATTTGGGGCCTGATACGGTCACCAACAGAGGATCCACGCTGGGCGGCGGAGCGTAGAACCCTGCAGGCGGTGTAGACTGTGTCTCAACCTGCACAGGGATCCTGCGCCGGGTGACATAGGGTTCGACCTCCACCGTGATTTCTGTCGCGGACAGCCAGGTAACGGTGCCATAGTTGGTGGTATTGGTGAAAGTGATGGGCACTTTCTGGGCGCCTGCTGCCAGAACCCGCGACAAGTCGACACGGACATTGTAATTGGAAGGCATTGCGGTTGCATAGTATTTCTGGGGCACATCCGCATGCATGCGAATCAAGCCGATGTTTTCAAGTCCGGATACGACAATCAGGCCGTTTCTGATCAAAGTGTCTGAGTTGACGACATTGACCGGCACGTCCGAAAATCGCTTTTCGCGCGTCAGCGTGGCGTCTTGACTGATGAGACCTCCCCATAGAAGGAGCGAGAGCAGGAGGCAAACAAGCTTCCAGCCCCAGCGGAAGGTGAGCATTCTAAAAAAGCGGACGACAAGCGTGCGTAGCGGTAATTCCTGCCTGCGGTTGGGCGTCTTTGCTTCTTTAGCGGCCATCTCTGCGTCCCTTCCATGCGGAGAACCATGCCTTGGCAGCGTCCCGGATTTGGCTGAACGCTGATTCTGAGGGCTGGTACAGCTGATGCAAGATCCGGGCTAGCGCTTCATTGTCAAGATGCCTTGTCAGTTTCCCTCCCTGAGCCATGCTAATGATGCCGGTTTCTTCGGAAACGATGAGAACGAGAGCGTCCGTGCTTTCAGAAATACCGAGGCCGGCCCTGTGTCGCGTACCTAAATCGCGTGCGATGGCGCCCGAATCGCTCAGGGTTAGGACGCAGGCCGCAGCGATGATCCGGTTTTTTTGGATGATTACGGCCCCATCATGAAGGGGCGTATTGGGCTCAAAGATGCTGATCAGCAATGGGGCAGTGATGACAGCATCGACGATGTGGCCTGTATCGACGAAGTCCTTTAGGCCGGTTCTTCGCTCAAATACGATCAGCGCACCGACGCGCCTGCGTGAAAGGCTGAGCAGGCTTTGCGTGATCTCGCTGACAATGCGGCTGCCTTCATCAGTGTTTTGCTGCAGCCTTTCGATTTTTGTTCCCCGGCCCAGCTGTTCCAGGGCGCGACGAAGCTCCGGCTGAAAGAGTATCAGGAGCACTACCGGGCCATTGTTCACAATGGTCATCAAGGTCCAGTTCAGCGCTGCGAGTCCCACAAAGTCGCTGACCCAGCTGGCAATGATCAGAAGACCGAAGCCCTTGATCACCTGACTTGCACGTGTTTCGCGCGTAAGCATAAGCAGTTTGTACAGCAAGTAGGCGACAATCAGGATATCGATCAGGTCCTTGGGTTCAGGACGGTTAAAGATGTTCCACAAAAACCTATCTGCCTGGTCGCTGAACGAATCCAAAATGCGCTCCTCTCTTTCTGTACCGGTGCTGATAGTATACAACAAATTGCGCAGAGGATGAAGGAGCGGATAGGATGAATTTTCCCGAATTCAGCAAAAAAAAGCCTGCGTGCAAACGCGGGCTTTCGTGCTTGAAAGAGCGTTATGGATGAGCTGCCGGAGCAGACTGTTGTTCCTGCGTGGGATAGACACTGACCTTCTTTCTGAACTTGCCGTAATGCTCGAAACGGACTAAGCCGTCCGCCTTTGCAAACAAGGTGTCATCGCGACCGATGCCGACATTGATCCCGGGGTGAAGCTTAGTGCCGCGCTGGCGTACGAGGATGTTGCCCGCCAGGACGAACTGTCCGTCAGCACGTTTGGGGCCAAGGCGCCGACCTGCACTGTCGCGCCCGTTACGGCTGGATCCAACGCCCTTTTTATGGGCAAACAGCTGGAGATTTAAAATGATCATGGCAATTCTTCCTCCGTTTCCTTGAACAAACACGAGTCGATGACTCGGACATGGTCTGGGTAGGATTGCTGCAGATCGCGTGCACCCTGGCAGAACAATCTGAAAATCACGCGCGCGTCATGGTTGCTTTTTGATGGGGGAACGACGACCTGTAGTCGACCCTCCGCCTGTGTGATGCCAGGTACGATCCCCGCAACGCTTTCAAGGGCGTTGGCGCAGGTGATGGAGAGGAAGGAGAGCGCTGCGCAGACAATATCCTGCCCTGCCTTCGCAAATCCAGCATGTCCCAGGATTTCATAGCCACAGCACTGTCCGTCCGCTGCTGTCAGGATAAAGATGTCGGACACCTTAGTGTGATACAGCGGTGATTTCGAGCTTGGTGAAAGGCTGGCGATGGCCGGCCTTTTTCCTGTAGTTCTTCTTGCTTTTGTACTTGAAGATCACAATCTTCTTGCCACGGCCATGCTGGAGAACCTTCGCTGTCACCTCCGCGCCTTCGACAAAAGGTGTACCGACACTGGTTTCACCTCCGCTGAGCATGAGGACGGGAAAAGAGACGGATTCATCAACTTGGGCGCTGAGTTTTTCCACATAGATGATGTCACCCTGGGAGACTCGGTATTGTTTGCCGCCGGTAGCAATGATCGCGTACACTCGCAGCACCTCCGGAACCAATACTCGCCGGGAGCAAATGGCACAGGGCCACAAGGCAGCGAATCCCGCTTTTAAAGCCTTTCCCGAGCGGCCACGGTAAAAAGTACCACAAAGAAGAGCCAAAGTCAAGGCGCAATGCGCCCAAAATGCGCTTGACAAGGCCTGGCGCCTTCGATATAATCCGCCGCGTAGTCGGCTATTTGGCCGGGAAACGGTGGGGAATGGTGTAACGGTAGCACCTACGACTCTGACTCGTATAGTCTAGGTTCAAATCCTAGTTCCCCAGCCAGCCTCCGTGGTCTAGAGGCCTAGGACACCGCCCTCTCAAGGCGGCAACACGGGTTCGAATCCCGTCGGAGGTACCAGAAGAGACCCCTTGAAAACACTGCGGTTTCAAGGGGTTGTTTTTTAATTCAGAGGATCCTCCCCCTCAAGGCGTGTTTTGCAGCCTGAAAGCTTCATGTTAGTGTTGTAATGAAAAAGGAATGAAAGACGCCATGCTGTTGTGGTTGCAGGAAGGGGTGTTTAAGGCAAGGAGAAATTTCCGGAAAAGAGCACCGGTAAAACCCGGAAATCACCATGAGGAATGCTCAGGGAAGTCATGATGAGAACGGGACAATTGAACGACTCAGCGCGTCTCGAATCAAGGGTACCAAAGAAGCATACGATTCCAGATGATATATCGGGCAGATTGCTCTTTAGTCTGTGGTCGACGAGAGAACCGTCAGAAAGAGTCTAAAACAGATCGTCTTTTCACCCAACGTACTGCTGTCGGAGGAATGCACATCATCCCGGTTGGAGCCCTTCAAGGCACAGATCAAGGAGTGGATTGACGCCGACTGTGGCGTTCGGCACAAACAGCGACATGCAGCCAAATGGGTTTGAATCCAGAAGATGGACAACATTCGCCATGAGGGGGCCGATGGGTCGGGTTGTCCTGCGTGGTGTGATGGATCATTATGAAGGGGATGGCGCTGGACAGGATCCTACAAAAAAGCTGGAATTGATGCACACAGCCTGGCAAAAAGCGCCTGGTCCAAGGAACACGAAAGGCTAGGCCGGCAGGGTTCAACTTATTTGGCTTACTCAAAGACGCGATCGGGGAATGATTCAATCGAGAGAATAAGTCTTAAGCCTTCAGGTGGTATCCGATTGATACTGTTGCGCAGCTTGGAACAGACGGTCGCATGAGGCCCACTGCACTTGGAAGACGGAAAGCAGAAACAGCGAAATGGACTCGGATGATGCATAGCTTGAAAAGGTACATCATATTCTGTAAGATCCGCAGTGCTTCACCCAAAGAAAGTGCGCGCCTGGCTGGAGAAGCACAAGGACAAGATCGCGGCCTTCTTCCTGTCGCCTTTTGCGCCGGCGTACAATTCGGATGAACTCCTGAACATTGATATGAAGTGGAACAGCGGCACCTTCCCCAGCTCACGCAGCGAGAAGGGGATGGAACACCATGTGCGCTCGTATTTGTAAACATTACAATTGAATCCAGGGAAAAGCAACAACTACCTCAGTGACATGCATACGAAATATGCGGAGGGAACATGACAAGGTTTAGTCGGGAGAATGATCATTGGAGGTCCTCTATGAGACGAAGTTTCATTGTGGTCATGTTAATGGGTTTGATGCTGATTTGCCACCCTGCTTCAGCAGAAAAGTTCTCAGATGAGGAATTACAGATTGCCGTTATCCAGGAGTTCCCCGATTGGGCAATCTGGCGGATTGACAAATATGGCAGTGGAAAGTGGCAAGATGAAATTGCGATGAATTGTGATATCGGGTTGTTTCGCTTGATCGAAGGTCAACTGGAGTTAAAAAGCCTTTATGCTTTCCTGAGTCCGTTGAAAAAGGGAGACAGGATTCCATGGGAAGTAACCGAATGGGTTACTATACCACTTTCAGAAGATGCTGTTGAAGTGATTTCATCTATACCGTCTTATGAAGTTGCTTCTCACGGTGCAGGCTTTGTTTTTTCGAATGTTGCAATGTCTGGAAGTGCGGAATTCATGTTGGATGAAAGCATGACATGGAATACGCTCATTGCCTATCCGGATTATTTGGTTGGGATTGCACAGGGGGCGGAAGAGCTCCAAAGTCTGCGCATCGCGCATTGGAATGGGTCAGAATACACACAGATATCAGCTTTGACTCCTCAAAAAGCTGAGCTACATTTGAATGCCACTCACTCTTATAACGACTCCTTAGAGTTGTATACTGATGAGGTGGATGTTTTCCTGCATTGTGATTCGGACGGTATTTGGAGAATGAAGGGTGTCAATAACGGCGGAGAGATATTCAACATTCATGAGAAATCGATAGAGGATATTACATTCGGGAGCAGCGGTCAGAATAACATAAACTATCATTACGGTTATCCGGTTTTTGCATCAACCTTGGAAGAAGTAAATTTTAACCAGATACCAAGAACGATTGCGGATGCTATACCTATGTTAAATGCTGAAGGCTTGGCTTGCACCAAGACCGATAACTCAAAGATGTATGATTCGCCTGATGGTCGATTGATAGCCATATGTTATTCAAGGGCGGTTGGCCAGATAATTGAAGCAAAGGGAGAATGGGTCCATTTGCAATTCGGAAGTAAAGAATTAGGGCTTTCCGGATGGTTCCTTAGCAGAGAACTCTCATTCGGGAAGGATATTGAAGAAATTATCTCTGGTTTTCCTTCTTATTCGTTTTCAGAAAATGAATCACAGCACCTTGAGATGGTTATGCCAGACATTACCCTTTCATTGGATAAAGATTTCAATGATGTTTGGTTAATCGGCCGTTCTCCGGATGGCGGCTGGCTTGTAAACGTGAATGAACAACAGATATTGTTTGCTGATGAGACTGCTTTTAGTGATATTGGGCCAGCTGAACATGGCTCGTCGACAGTAAAACGAGGCGAGGGTTATAGGCTTCTTGGAGATGCAGGACACAAAGCATGCAGACGAGCGTCCAACGAACCATGAGTGGAATCATAATGAGGGGCGATTCGGCGCTGATACCAATCATCGCTATCTTGTATTTACCGCGATAAAACAGTTTCCTCCGCGTGCTTGGCGGATAAGCGCCGTGGTATCCCACCGTAGCGATCCAAATAGGAACGACTGAATCCAAATAGCCAACAGGGTGATGGAATGGCTAGGGTGGGTCTTTTCAACAACCCTTGATTCTTGCTTCCCCTATGTTCAGCGCCTCAACCGTGCAACTACATTCCTGATATAATCTCCATCGATCACATCATACGTATCTTCTGGCGGGTACAGCGCCCCACCGTAGAAAATATCTCGGTTATTGGCGGTCGAGGCATCGGTCTGAGGTCTGTGCCGTACGATATGCAGTTGAGAGCATCCGGTGTATTCGACGATCCTGGTGGCATTGCGCAGCGTAACGCCGGCGCCTGGCAAAATCTGAATGGCATCGCCGGCAAATGAAACCATCGCCTGAATGGTATCCAGGGCAAAGAACACATCCGGCTCTTGGCCGCTGGTTAGCACACGGTCAACATTCAAGCTGATCAGTGTGTCTAACGCCTGTTTCCAATCCGGTGTGACGTCTATTGCGCGGTGAAAAACAGTCTCCTTCCCCGCATCTTTAGCGATCGTGATGATCTTGCGGCAACGATGTTCGTCAACAGTCCCATCGGGATGAAGGAAGCCAAAGACAAGACCGGAAACACCGTTTTTTACAAGCTCGCGGGCATCGGCGAGAGCGGTTTCAAATTCAACTTCCGTATAGCAAAAACCGCCTTGCCTGGGCCGGACCATTGCCATCACCGGAAGTGGCGCGTGGGCTAACGCTGTGCGCAGGGTTCCCAGAGTAGGGGTTAACCCGCCGTGGAAAAGGCTGGAGTTCAGCTCCACACGGTCGGCTCCTCCTCGGCTGGCTTCAATAACATCGTCCGCGGATCCGCAACAGACCTCGATCAAGACATGTTTTTCCATGGCTTTCTCCTTATGGCACGTAGTCATGGTGTTTCAGACGAGTCAGCTCACGAAACCCTTCTTTGTTGATTCAACAACCCGATTATATCATAAGAACACGCCAATGGGGTTTGCACGCAGTAAACGATTATCGAGAGCGGCGCGCCTTTTAGTTCAGGTGCTAAAATCATGGTGACATCTGAGTGGAGACTGCAGATATCATATAAATTTTTGCAAATTCGGATGGTGATGGAAAGAAGAGAGGACGCTTGTGTAGAAAAGAAGAAATCCGATAACTTTTGGAGTTGACAACCTTATGTTGAGTGATCGAAACCAGGAGCATTGAAGAAGAGCTGGGTTAAGCGTTTCGCGCGGATCGAAGAAGAGCGTTTCGCAGCGCTGCATAGGGATAAGTCAACGAGAGGCTTGGACGCCGCCTGCCAGGAAGTGGTTGGAAACACATCCGCGCCTGGCAAGAAATGCCTGGTATTTTGTGTTTCAGCGCCCTTGGGTTATCATCTGATCAAAGCCCAATGGACTGGAGGTTGGTGATATGTCATTGGTTTCGCCAGGTGCTATGCTGCGTGATGCCCATCGGGGCGGCTATGCTGTCTGTGCTTTCAATGTGGAAAACCTGGAGATGGCGCAGGCAGTCATTGAAGGGGCTGAGGGGCTGAATGCGCCTGTCATCGTACAGACCACGCCCTCTACCCTGAAATATGCTCCTGCGTCAGCGTTTGTGGGAATGATTGCGTCCCTGGCTGGCCTGTCCCGGGCCGCCGTGGCGTTGCACCTTGACCACGCCACAAACCTCGATCTTGTCCGGCTTTGCCTACAAGCGGGGTACACGTCCATCATGATCGATGGGTCTCTTCTGCCCTACGAGGAAAACCTGGCTCTTTCGAAGGAGGCCGTCCTCATAGCGGGGGGCGTTCCGGTCGAAGCTGAGCTGGGAACGGTGGGGGGAAAGGAGGATGAGCTGTCATCGGACACCATGTTGGCTGATCCGGAGCAGGCTGAGGAGTTCGTCAGGCTCACGGGGGTGTCCTCGCTTGCAGTGGCGATTGGCACAGCCCATGGCGTCTATAAGGGGGCGCCAAAGCTGGACCTTTCTTTGCTGGGGAGGATCCGTGCCCTGCTCGAGGTGCCCCTCGTGCTGCACGGCGGTTCCGGCGTGCCCACAGCGACGATCCGAGCGTGCATCGCTCAGGGGATCAGCAAGGTGAACTACGCGACAGACCTGCGTATCGCCTATACGCAGGCCGTCCGCGACTGGATGGCAGTGAACGCGGAGGGCTTTGACCCAAAACTCTACGGAAGGGCTGCAAGGGAAGCGGTGCGCGCCGCTGTCGACCGTCTCATCTCTGTCTCAGGCTCGGAGGGCAAGGCATGAGCGGGCTTCTGCTGGGGATAGACATCGGGACTTCGTCTTGCAAGGTGGCAGCCTTTGACACAGACGGGGCTCTTATGGGACAGGCAAGCAGCGACTATACCGTTCACTACCCCAAGCCTGGCTGGGCGGAACAGGACCCGGACGACTGGTGGCGGGGGGTATGCCTGGCGCTGAGAGAGCTGTTTTCTAATGGCGGACTGAGCCCATGGGAGATTGGGGCTGTTGGGGTAGCAGGACAAAGCTGGTCTGCCGTCCTGGTGGACGGTTCAGGACAGTCACTGAACCGGACGCCCATTTGGATGGACACGCGCGCCGCGCGAGAGTGTGAAGAGGTCATCGCGCGGCTTGGGGAAGACACTGTCTTTTCCGTGAGCGGGAACCCTTTCAAGCCTTCCTATACATTGCCTAAGCTCCTTTGGTACCAGAGGCATGCGCCCGGGCTTATCGGGCAGGCGGATAAGGTTCTGCAGTCAAATGGCTATGTGGTGTTCCGTCTGACAGGGGAGATGACCCAGGACCTCTCCCAGGGCTATGGATTTGCCTGCTTTGACATGAAGAAGGGCGCCTGGGACACTGGGTTGGCCCGCACCCTCGGCATCCGGGAAGGCCTGCTGCCGGATATCGTCCGCTGCCAGCAGGTTGTGGGCAGGGTCCATTCCGCCGCTTCCCGGGAAACGGGCTTGCTGCAGGGGACCCCGGTGGTGGCGGGAGGGCTGGACGCAGCTTGCGGTACCCTGGGCGCCGGCGTGTACCGCGAGGGACAGACCCAGGAACAGGGCGGCCAGGCGGGGGGCATGAGCATATGCATGGAACGGATGCTGGCTGACAAGCGCCTGATCTTAAGCCGGCATGTCGTCGGAGACGCCTGGCTTTTACAGGGGGGGAGCGTCGGAGGCGGAGGGATCATCCGGTGGCTGGGACGGGAACTCTATGCGGGGCTGGAGAAGCAGCGGGTTGGAGACGGGGCGGAGCTGTATGCTGTGATGGACAGGGAAGCGGAGTCTATCCCGCCAGGAAGCAATGGCCTCGTCTTTCTGCCCTATATGGCAGGGGAGCGTTCCCCTGTCTGGGATCCAGACGCAAAGGGCGTGCTCTTTGGGATGGACTACACAAAGACCCGCGCGCATATCACGAGGGCAGGAATGGAAGGAACAGCCTTTTCTCTGAAGCACAACTGCGATATCGCAGCCGAGGCCGGTGCGGAAGTTGCTGCTTTTCACGCCATTGGGGGTGCCGCCAACAGCAGGGTATGGACGCAGATCAAGGCTGATGTAACGGGCAGGACGATCCATGTTCCTGCTGCCGGAACAGCCACAGCCCTGGGAGCTTCCCTGCTGGCGGGAACAGGAACGGGCTTTTTCAAGGATTTCGACACTGCTGTCGAAAAGACCATCCGACTTCGGCGCACCCACCATCCGAACCCTGCAACCCGCGGGGTGTATGAGCACAACTACAGGAACTATCTCAGGCTTTACAAAGAACTGCGGGGGCTTATGAAGGAGACAGCTTATGAAGGCAGCGATACTCAATGAAGACGGGAGCATCCGCTATGGAGACTGGCCTGACCCGGAGCTAAAGGAGGGAGAAGCACTGGTGCGTGTCCGGGCGGCGGGTATTTGTGGCTCAGACATCCCCCGTGTGCTGAGGGGAAAGGCGCATCACTATCCCATTGTGCTCGGTCATGAGTTTTCTGGGGAGGTCCTCAGGGTCAGGGGAGAAAGCGGACGCATCCAACCGGGGATGCGCGTTTCCGTGGCGCCCCTGCTCCCCTGTATGGTGTGCCTCGACTGCCTGAAAGGAGACTATGCCCTGTGCCATCATTACAGCTTCATCGGATCCAGGGTGCAGGGCGGGTTCGCAGAGTATGTGGCGGTCCCGGCAAGCAATCTGATCCCTTTTGAACCCTCTGTATCCTGGGTCGAAGGCGCGTTGTTCGAACCATCCACCGTCGCTTTACACGGACTGTATCTGAACGGATTTTCACCTGCTGAGCACACGGCTGTCCTGGGCTTTGGGACCATCGGGCAGTTTACAGCCCAATGGGCGCGGATCAAGGGTGCAGGAAGCTTGACCGTGTTGGATGTGGAGGAGGAGCGTTTGGAAATGGCCAACCGGCTGGGCATCAGCAATGCGCTGGACTCAGCGAAGGAGGGCTTCATGGACAGAGCTCTCAGCCTGACAGGGGACAGGGGATTTGGCTTTGTGTTTGAAACAGCGGGGGCTACGCAAACCATGCGCCAAGCGTTGCGTCTTGCCGCCAACAAAGCCAGGATATGCTTTATCGGAACACCGCAGAGGGAGCTTTGCTTCACTCCGCAGGAATGGGAGAATCTCAACCGCAAGGAACTCAGCCTGACGGGCTCGTGGATGAGCTATTCCGCCCCCTTCCCCGGGAAAGAATGGGAAGAGACTGCCAGGGCTTTCTCAGGGGGTGAGCTTCGGATAGATCCCAGGCTCATTTTCCGCAGCTTTCCGTTGTCGGAGGCACAACAAGCTTTCGATCTGTTTCGCGTCCCGGGCCAGGTCCGGGGGAAGGTCATGCTACTACCCGATGGCTGAGACCTCGACCAGCGGCAACAGTCGCCGGTAGTTCTCTATCGCGATACGCCCTGTCTCAAGCTCCATGGCGTTGGCTGCTGCCGCAGCGGTCGCACAGCGGAGCGTTTTTTCAGGCCCCCAGCCGTACAGGGCACCTACTCCCAGGCCTGCGGTCATGCAGTCGCCGCTGCCGGTCGCTGACACTGCCTGCACTTTCGGGGGGCGTGCGTGAAAGGCCCCCTCCTCGCTGACCAGCACTGCTCCTTTCCTGCCCATGGAGATGACCACGCTGCGGACACCCGCCTCGCGCAAGCGTCTTCCGTCTATGGCGGCTTCCTCAGGGGAATCGCCCGGCGCATGGCCGAGGAGCTGGGTCAGCTCATCCAGGTTGGGCTTGACGAGGCTGGGCCCAGCAGCTACACCCAGACACAGCGCCTCCCCGCTGGAGTCCAGGATGACCGTTTTTCCTCTCTCCCGACAGGCCTGAATCAGCCGGGCATAGAAGCTGGAGGAGAAGCCTCTTGGAAGGCTCCCAGAGAGGATGACGACCCTGCTCTGTTCCATCAGGGCGGTGAAGTGTTGCTCGAACTCCGCAGCAAAGCCCGGCCTGGTATCCAGGCCGGGCTCCAGAAACTCGGTCTGCCTGCCACCAGGCTCCACGACGTTGATACAGGTCCGGGATTCGTCGTCTGCCCAGAGGAAGCTGCAATCGATTCCCCTGTTTTCTAGGGATTCCTGGATCCATTTGCCTGCATGACCCCCCAGGATCCCAGTTGCTGTGACCCTTTCGCCCAAGGCGCGCACTGCTTTGGTGACATTGAGGCCTTTACCGCCCGGTGTTGCTAGACACTTCACAACGCGGAGGACCTCACCGGGGCAGTTTTCACAGGAAAGCACATAGGTCTTGTCGATTGCTGCGTTCAGCGTGACGGTCAGTATCATGGATAAACCTCGCTCCGGCATGCTGCAGCTTTCAGGCCTGAAGATCGATCATCACCTTCATGCTGGTCTCAGGATTTTTGGAGATGTGCTGATAGGCTTCAAGATATCTGTCCATGGGAAAAACGGCACTGATCAGGGGTTCAAGCTTGACCCGTCCTTCACTTGTCAGGCGGATCGCCTCCAGGTAGTGCTCGTGCCGATACATCATGGAGCTGAGAAGGTCGAGTTCGTGGTCGTTGAGCAGTGCCAGGTCCACCTCGGCCATGCCGGTAAATACCGCAACCAGAACGATGGGTGTGCCCTTGCGGGCAAGGCGTATCGCCTGGTTGATCGTCGTGTTGTTCCCAGCGCAGTCCAGGAAAGCGTCCGCTTTGTCGGGGCCGAAGGCTTCCTCGATCGCCCTGCCAAAGTCCTCTCTGGCTGTGTTCACGCAGTAGTCGATGCCCAGCTGCTTAGCCAGGCCCAAGCGAAAGTCGACCACATCGGTGAGCATGACTGCAGCTGCGCCCAGCCCTTTGGCAGTCTGAGCCACCAGATTGCCGATGGGACCCGCCCCGACGACGCAGATCTTCTTCCCATCAACGCTGCCCAGACGTTCGACGGCGTGTACGGCGACAGCCAGCGGCTCGATCATGGCGCCCTCTCTGAAGGACACCGTATCGGGAAGAGGAGTGATCTTAGACTGATCCACCGAGAAGTACTGCTGGGCAGCGCCTGGCGCTTGGAAGCCCATGACCCTCAGGTTTTCACAGAGGTTGTACTTGCCGTTGCGGCAGGGGTGGCACAGCCCGCAGGTCCACTGGGGCTCTATCGTGACCTTCTGGCCGACGCTCAAGCCCTTCACTTCCTGTCCAATGGCTGCAATCTCGCCTGAGACTTCATGTCCCTGGGTCACAGGGTATGAGGTGAAGGGATGGGTGCCATGAAAGACGTGGTTGTCTGAACCGCAGATGCCCACGAACATCATCTTGACAAGCACTTCATGGGGGCCAGGCGTGGGGATCTCCACGCTTCGGATTTCAATCACGCCGGGTTTGACCATTACTTGCTGTTTCATTTTAAGTCCTTCCTGAATCACTCGTCTATGCCACCCAGGCTGACCAGAACCTTGCCACGGGAACGAAAATACGGGTCGTTGAAAACGCGGTTGATGTCTTTTAGAGGCACGATGTCCGTGATGATGTCGTCCAGCACGACACGCCTGTGAGCCAGAAGGTTGATGGCGCGGGTGAAGGTGTAAGGGTTGATGAAAGAGGAGGTAATCTTCAGCTCGCGGTTGAAGATCTCAAAGGGTTTGATGGGAATCTCGGTCTCTGGCGGGACGAGCCCAAAGAACATCACCGTGGCCCCCTTTCCTGCCAGGTCAATGGCAGCGACATGAGTGGCCGGGGTGCCTGCGGCTTCTATCACGCAGTCGGTATTTGGGAATGCCGTCTTCAGGACTTCTGGCAGGCTCTCTTTCCCCGGGTCGACCACCAGATCCGCGCCGAGTTTCAGGGCCAGCGCGCGCTTGTGTTCGCTGATCTCGCTGACGGCGATACTGCCCGCGCCGCCGGAGCGGGCCAGCTGAAGCATCATCAGCCCGATGGGACCCGCGCCGATGATCAGCACGTTGTCTCCTGCTCGAATACCGCACAGGTCAATCCCGTTCACGCAGCAGCTGAGTGTCTCGCTCTGGGAACCGGTTTTCAGGTCCAGCGTGTCGGGTAGACGGTAGACCTGTTTTTCGGGGACAACGATCAGCTCAGCAAAACCGCCCGGGAAACTCGTTCCGTATCCTTTCATGTTCGTGCAGAAGTGGGCTTTTCCATTCAGACAGAAGTAGCATTTGCCGCACCAGTCGTTTGGATCAGCGCTGACACGGTCTCCCGGCTTAAACGAGCGGACTTCACTGCCGACTGCATCCACGATGCCGCTAAACTCATGACCGATGATGGTCCCGTCCGGGACCGGTGCTGCTCCTCCATCCCCGTGGAAGATATGATGGTCTGTCCCGCATACGCCGCAGTAGGCGAGCCGGATTCTGACTTCTTCCGGGCTGCATTCCGGAGCAGGCAGGTCCACGAGCCTGAGGTCATGCCTGCCGTAATAAACCGCTGCTTTCATCATTTTGCCTCCCTTGTGCTCTTATGCCTTCCATTATCCCTTTAGTGCGCCCATGGTCAAACCCTTGACCAGCGCCTTCTGCGTGCTCCAGCCTAAGATCAGCGCGGGCAGCGTGCACAGCGTGGCTGACGCGGAAAGCTGCGCGGTGAACTGGCCCTGCTGTTCGCGAAACCTGCTCATGAACACGGACAACGTCGCAGTGGTGTTTGTGGTCAGCGTGAACGACAGCAGAAACTCGTTCCAGACAAAGACTGCCACAAGCATGCCCGCAGAGAAGAGCCCCATGCGGATCAGGGGAAGGGTGACGTAGATGATCTGTTGAGCCCTGGTGCAGCCGTCGATCTCGCTGGCCTCTATCAGCGAAAAAGGAATGTCCGTCATGAAAGAATGGATCATCCAGATGACGATGGGGATATGAAAGCCTGTGTAGAGGATGGTCAGCCCCCATACCCTGTTCATGAGCCCGGTTGAATTGAAGAACAGGAACATTGGCACGAGGATGGCGACCGGGGGCAGCAGGATGGTTGTGATGAACCATTTATGCAGGGTATTGTTGGTGGATGCCTTTTTAAACTTTCCAAACCGGATGACAAAGGCGGCCGGCACGCCCAGCAACAGGGTCAGAAGCGTGCTGACGGAGACCTGGAACAGCGAGTTTTTCAGGTAGGAATACATGCTGGCATCAGCGAAAATTTTGTTGTAGGTCTCAAAGCTCGGGGTGAAGATCAGGCGCGGATGGATGGCGTCGACCTCGGTTTTCATACCCGTCAGAAACATATAGAGGATGGGAAAGAAATAGATCAGGGCAAAGCCGTAAATCAGGACCGTCATCGCTGTTTTCTTGGTGATGTTCCGGATGCGAATCCTCCGCTGTGCCTGCAGGAAAGCCTCACTTTTACCTGTCATTTCGCGATTCTCCTATCCGTACTGCTCAACGCGCTTTTGCAGTTTCTGGTACAGGAAATTGACCAGGACCAGCATGACGGCCACCATGATCACGGAGATGGTGGCTGCCCGCCCCACCTGCTTTGAGACGAACAGCTGATCCCGGATCATATAGGCCAGGGTGTAGGAGCTTTTGCCCGGACCTCCCGCCGTTGTGACAAGGATGAGGCCGTATTCCTTGCTGAGGAAGATGAAGCCTAGCATGACCGCCACACCAATGTGGTTGATGATCATGGGGAGCTTTATCCGGAATGTCAGCTTAAACCAGTTGCAGCCGTCAATGTACGCGCTTTCGATCACCTCGCTGGATACCGATTGAAGGCCGCCCAGAATGATCAGGACAAAAAATGGCATCCACTGCCAGGTAAACAGGAAAGCGTTGAGGGGAAGTGGATAATTGCTTAGGAAGTCACGGACTGGGAAGCCCAGGGAGGTGGCGATCCTTGCATACCAGCCGAAGGTCATGTTTAGGATCGTAACCTTCCAAATGACACCCGTCGTCGTGGACATTACAAAAAAGGGGCCGAGCACCAGAGTCCTGGCGACATTGATGAACGGCACCCGGTGATCCAGCATCAGGGCTACCAGAAAGCCGAAGACGGAACACATGATCAGGGAGTAGGCCGTCATCTGGAAAGTCTGCAACAGGATGAGCCAGAACTCCTGGGAGGAGCGGGCGTTCTGCCAGAAGAAATACGAGTAGTTGTTGAACCAGTTGAACACGACGCCCTGGTCGGGCCGAACCAGGTTCCACCGCATCAGTGACAGCACGATGGTGGCTAGGAAGGGGATCTGCGTAGTTACCGCTACCCATATGATAGCCGGAAGGGCGAAGTATTTGTCCCTGTACCGGCGTTTGATCGCGGGTACGGCCACGCCTGTTGTCTCAGGTTTGAGCGCCATGCCAACCTCCTTTGGCGTCGAGCGTACCGGCTTGTGCCTGACATTCAGAAGGGGACGGGAAGATCCCGTCCCTTGTCGCACAGCAAATGTCGCTTTATCTGTATCCACCGTCCACGGCAATCTCATCAAAGAGCGACTGGGTGTTTCGGATGGCGTCGTCCAGGGAGATGTTGCCCACCACATAGTCCAGCACCCACTGGGTCATCTGAGTGCCCGCGTCCTGGAACTCAACGATGGCACAGTACTGCAGGCCATAGTAGGGGACGGGGTCTACAGCGGGGTTGGTATAGTCCACCATGTCCACAGCTTGCAGGGTGGCCTCTGCGTAGGGCAGGGCTGCGATGACGGGCTGTTCATAGGTGTACTTGCGGGAGGCGGGCGGCGTGACGGAGCCGTCGGGCTGGTGGGCAAGGCTGAGATCGATGAAGTCTTTGGAGGTGCACCAGAGGATGAAGTCGAACACCTGCCTCTTGTGAGGGGAATCCGGGTTGATGGCCATCGCCCAGTTCCACAGCCAGCCAGAGTGTCCGCCCTCGACCTGGCGAGGCGCTTTTGTGTAGCCAACTTTGCCTTTGATAGGAGAATTGTCGGCCTCGAAGTTGCCGCATAGGGAGGTGGCGTCATAGTAGATACCTACGTTGCCTTCAAGGAAGAGGTTGACGCACTCGTTATAGGAATTGCCCGTCTTATTAGCCGGGCCGCACTCCGTTACGAGGTTTTTGTACATCTCCCAGCAGTTGCGGAACTCCTGGGTGTCGACACAGGCATTCCACTCCAGATCGTAGTACTTGCAGCCGAAGGCGTTTTGCATGGCTCCCAGCGGGGCACCTAGATTGCCCCAGCCCACGTCGGAGCGCAGTACGATGCCCGTATAACCTTCCATGGCTTGGACCGCTTTAGCGATCTCATAGATCTCATCCCAGGAGGGGTACTCAGGCATGGACACGCCGGCCTTCTCAAGGACTTCCTTGTTGTACATCACGAAAGACGATTCCCCGTAGAAGGGGACTGCCCACATATGGCCCTCTGTGTCGGAAACCGACTTGGTCATGCTGTAGAACATATCGTCGATGTCATACCATTCTTTCTTCTCGGGTGTCATGGCCTCAAAATAGGGAGCAAGGTCCTCAAGCCAGCCAAACTTGCCCCAGGACATCCCCTCGTAGGGGCCTACATAAAACATGTCGTAGGTAACGCCGTCAGTCGTCGCATCCAGCGTCTGCGCGGAACGGAGATCCTCTTCGGGGATGACGGAAATGTTGACGTTGAAGTCGTGATCGGTGTCGGCGAAATACTTCTGCACGATGGCGTACAGCGCCTGCGAATAGGGGTTGTTGGCGAAACCGATGTTCAGCGTGACTTTTTCCTGTGCGAGAGCGGAAAACATGCCGGACATCATCATCAGGGTCAGGAGCAACGCAACGAGTTTCTTCATGGGGCACCTCCTGTATATTTTCACGGCATCCCAGCCGCTAGATTTATGGATGAGTCAAAGAGGATCAAAAGCAGGTGAAGGCGCCGTCGACGATAAAGTCGCTGCCCGTGGTGAACGAGCTGGTATCTCCCGCCAGATAGACGATGATGGATTCCAGCTCCTCGGGTCGGCCCATCCGTTTCATGGGGGCCATGCGGTTCCATTCTTCTATGAGAGCTTTCAGGTGTGGCGCGTTGAGGATGAGTTCCGTACCGATGTAGCCGGGACTCAGGCTGTTGACGCGAACGCCTCGGGTTGCCCACTCCACTGCCAGGGATTTGGTCAGCATGATGACGGCAGCTTTGGAGGCGTTGTAGGCACATTGAGGCTGAGGGACGTTGACGATGTGGCCGGACATGGAGGCGGTGTTGATGATGGAACCGCTTCCCTGTCTAAGCATCACCTTGCCGGCAGCCAGGTTGGTGAGGAAGACGGCGTTTAGGTTGACATCGATGACTTTGGACCACTGCTCATAGCTCATCTCTTCCGCGGGGGCATTGATGCATATCCCCGCGTTGCAGTGGGCGATGTCCAACCTGCCGTAGCGGGCGACAATGTTTGTGACCATGGTGTCCACCTGGTCCGGCCTGACACAGTCGCAGTGGATGGCAAACACTTCCCTTCCGGTGTCTGCGGCTAGCTGGGCTGCTGTTTTCTCTGCTTCCGGCATGTCCAAGTCTACGATGGCGATGTCAGCTCCGGCCTCGCACAGCGCCCTCGCGGAAGCCTTCCCGATGCCCCGAGCCGCGCCAGTGACAAAACCCTTCTTCCCTTGCAGGCTCATCCTCTCGAGTATACTCATTGTATTCCCTCCAGAGACAATGTCATATTCAATACTGTCTGCAGTATACCGCAAGTTGAAAGGGTTGTCAACGCCGCAGAAAATGTGCCTGTACCTGTTTTTCAGGCATTCTGTCATAAAAATTGGAAATGATTCTTCATTAGATTATGACGTATTGTCTGCTACAGCAGCAGAAAGCACCTCTAATCATGGGAGAGGAATTACGTAATAATTGAAGCTGCGATTGATGCTAACCTCCAGCAGCCCTTGCGAATGAATGCTGGAACCTTCGAGAACCTGTCAGTGGACGACGCGCTTTGGATCGAACTATGCATTCGATGAGGCTTTTTCCGAACCCTTCTGTGCACTCTCCCCAGCAGGACGGTTACCCTGTGGAGCAGGCGCCTTGCCTCCGTCTGAATCCACGCAGAGCATGCCGTTTATAGCCGAAGCTGACGTTTATGCGAATGCAGATAAACTCACCTGAGCTGCGGTATTTGTTGTGTTGGGCGCTTTGTGGCTGCAAAGAACAGTACTCCGCACCGCGTGAGAAGGGGAGAAAAGCAGAGCATGCTGTGTTGTGCAAAATGGAGTGGGTTAGAGCCTGTGGGTGCATTGACCAAGGCGAGAGCAGATCCTTAGATTCAGACCTGATTGAACCTGGTTGCATAGACACAGATGCACGATGATGTGCTGAATCGGACGGCGCAGCAGATTCGGTCTCTCCAGATCCTTCTGGGCTTTTGTTTCGACTTTCTAGCAAAACATCACTTTTGGTGGGGCTATCGTCAAGGAAGAGATGCTCTTTTCGCGTTGTTCGCTAAGGACATCACTATAACATAGGGCGGAATCTCTCCAGTGAATATTTGCATCGGGTGGCATGAATCTATCCTTCGTGAGACTTCTCTGTGTTAAGTTGGGATTTGGTGATCGTGGAGGAAAATGATCTACAGGCTCCTTTTTTTCTGCCTTTTTTCAAGGCTTCCGAAACGGCGCTATGGTCTTAAAAGGGATCACAGCCGCTCATCTCCCGGCGAATTTGGGATTTTTCTCAGCGTATTGACAAGCGGCAGCGGATGGCGTATGGTACCCGAAAGCCAGCAGAAAGGTTGCGTTGATTGATCCGAAGGTGAGTGTCGGAAGTCCCGTTGCGATGAGAACTTTGGGTATTGGAAAATTGCGGGAGCGATTACGCACATGGCGAATGTTGGGATCTTTTCGAGGGTTTACTGACAGGGAGAACCCGGCACAGAGCCTTACTTTACGAGAAACGCTCAAGATGTATTTATCACCATGCGCATGGTGATAAAAATAAACAGGAGGTACTGACCCCCCATGAAGAGACTGTTAGCGACCCTCACGACTCTTGCCATGCTGCTCTCCATGACAGCCGCGGTTGCCGCGGACTATAACCCGGACGACTACCCTGTAGCGATTTGCATGATGATGACCAACCATCCCGTTCACCGCATTGTGCAGTTGGGCTTTCTAAAGGCCGCCGAGAGCTTTGGGTATCAACGCGGAAAGAATGCCACGGTGATCGGCACGGAAGGGGGCGACACAGCCGAGGTATACGCTGCGGCTGAGGCCTTTGCAGCGGAAGGAGGCAAGGGGCTCCTGCTCTGGGCGGGGGACTCCAGCGCCTTTGAAACGTTTGCGAGGCTTGGAGCGGATGGTCTTGTGGTAGGCACGCCGCACTTTAAGCTCCTTACGGATGATGGCGAGCCGCCGGAAGGCCTGGCCTTTAACATGGCTTGCGATCCTGTGCTCTACGGCAAGCAGGTCGCTGAGCTGATGGCGGAGAAGCTCAGTGGGAAGGAAGGCTCTGTCGCTCTGACACAAAATACAAAGAACGTTACAGAGAACAGCGCTTCTGAGTCCTTTGCCGCCACCTGGAAGGAACTGGCCGATAAATACGACCTTTCTAAGATCAAGGTTCTCGACGTGGAGCTTGAAGGAGGCTTTGCCGACCAGGCAACGGCCATCAACCTGAGCATTATCCAAGCAAATCCTGACCTCATCGGCGCTTTTGGTACGACGGGCAACAGCCCCATCACCTGGGCCGACGCCGCTACCAAGGCTGGCAAGGCTGACGGGGAGCTTGTCCTGGTCGGAATGGATGCTACGGTGGGCAACCTGGAATACCTCAAGCAGGGAAAGGTCGCTGCGCTCGTCGCACAGCCCTTGTACCAGGAAGCCTACAAGACCATGGAATACCTCAACGAGATCTTCATGGGCAATGAGGTTCCCTACTGGACGGACCTGGTCGCCCCCATTGTCACACTGGATGGCGAAGGGGAAAACGGCATTGACTATCACCTGGCCATTGCCAGTGAAGTGGCGGAGTTCTTTAAATAATCCGACAGCCGTCTGAAACAAGCGGCTTCCATAGAGACCGGTGGGCTTGTTCCCAGAGCGGCGCAGGCCCACCGCTTCATGGAACCGGGAACAAACAGGAGAGGCAGGGGTTCGAGATATGGACGCAAGCCAATCAGCTTCTCTGAGCGTAGGTGACGTGCACTCCGGTACAGTGAGGTCTGTCTACGCGATGCAGGCAGTCGATATCACGAAGAGGTTTCCCGGTGTGCTCGCCAATGATGGCGTTTGCCTGGACGTCCTCCGGGGTGAGGTGATGGGCCTGATTGGTGAGAATGGCGCCGGGAAGTCTACGCTGCTAAAAATCCTCAACGGTGTCTATCCCTACGGCAGCTATACGGGGAAGCTGCTGCTTGAAGGCCATGAGATCAAGCCTACAAGCCCAAACGACGCCATGCGTCTGGGAGTGGGCTATGTACCCCAGGAAATCAATATCCTCAAATACTTCAGCGTCGCTGAGAATATATACATGTTTGACCTGCGGATGGACGCTGCCAAGGACAAAAAGAAAAAGACGCCGTTTGTCAATTTTCGGGAGATGTATCGGGCCACAGAACGGCTTCTGCAAGACAATCACATTGACCTCAATCCACGGGCGGATATCCGAAAGCTGTCCATTGGACAGCAGCAGATGCTGATGGTTGCGCGAGCGCTTGCGATGCAACCCAAGATCCTTATCCTGGACGAACCCACCACCTCGTTGTCCAGTGTGGACGTTGCCAGACTCTTTGGTGTTGTGCGGCATCTGAGGGAGAGGGGCGTCAGCATCATCTTTGTGACGCACAAGCTGGCAGAGGTTCTCGAACTGACAGACCGGGTCACGATCCTGCGCGACGGGAAAAATGTCTCCATGTACGAAAAGGCCCAATATGACCCCAAACGCATCATCCAGGACATGATTGGCCGCGACCTGACCAGCATGTACATCAAGGAAAAACAAAAGCCGGGGGAGGAAGTCCTCCGGGTGGAAGATCTGACAGTTGCCCATCCCTATGTGGTGAACCGCAACCTGGTCGAGGGAGTGTCCTTCTCGGTGAGGAAGGGTGAGGTCGTGGGGATGGCCGGACTGGTGGGCGCCGGCCGGAGTGAAACATGCATGGCTATTTTCGGGATGCTCCCGATCAAGGCGGGGAAGGTTCTGATCAATGGAAGACCCGTGCGAATTCGTAACTCAGCCGGAGCGGTGCGACAGCGAATTGGTATGGTCAGCGAGGACCGTAAGAAATATGGGCTGAACTTTGTCTGGGACATCTGCAACAACGTGGGGATTTCCAACCTGGGGTCAGTAGCCCGAGGCCCGTTTGTCAGCAGGCGACTGCTGCTGAAGAGGGTCAAGAAATTCCATAAAAGCTTGCGGATCAAGGCCCCATCCGTCACCACCCGCGTAGCGACCCTTTCCGGCGGCAACCAGCAGAAGGTCGTTATTGCCCGCTCACTCAACAGCGAGCCTGAACTGATGGTTCTCGACGAGCCCACGAAGGGAATCGACGTAGGCGCAAAAAACGAGATCTACGGACTTATCAACGATATGGCAAAGGATGGCGTGGCCATTTTGATGATCTCCAGCGAGCTTTCCGAACTGATGGCAATGAGCGACCGCCTGCTCGTGATGGCTGAAGGACGAATTGTTGGGGAGCTTCCCGGCGGACAGGCAAACGAAGCGCAAGTGATGGAAATGGCGACCACCACCTTCAAGACGCTGTCCTGAGCCATAACGGACAAAGAGGTGTCTGCAAATGTCCAGAACGAACAAGCAAGACAAGCCCCGGGGCGGAGGTGCGCTGGCCAGACTCCTTCTCAACCCAGAAATCGGCGTACTCATTCCCATTATTATTCTCAGCGCTGTCACCACTTCCATCAAGCCAAGCTTCTTTACATGGAAGTATTTTGCCTCCATCCTGACAGGATCCATCTTCATCGGCGCTGCTACGCTGGGAGAGGGCTTTGTCATCCTGTCTGGAGAAATCGACCTGTCGGTTGGTATGAACGGAACCATCAGCGGTGTTGTGGCGGCGTACGCGTGTATCCATTGGGGTTTTGGCATTGTGCCCACTCTCCTTGTGGGCCTTGCCACCGGAGCGCTGGTGGGAGCGGTGAATGGTTTCTGCGTGACCAGGCTGCGCCTGAGCTCCTGGATCACAACGCTGGCGACCCAATATATCTGCAACGGGCTGGCGGTGACGATCAGCGACGGTTATTCCATGCCCATCACCTCTCTGGGCACCTCGGGCTTCACCAGAGCCCGCCCCCTGGGCCTCAGCTGGCTTTTCTTCATCTTTATCGGGCTGATTGTGGTCTGCGATCTCGTTGTTCGAAACACGAAACTCGGATATAACGTGCGCGCGGTGGGAGGAAACGTTGAAGCCGCACAGATGACGGGCATCAACGTCAAACGCGTCAAGATGATGGTCTTTATCGTCTCCGGGATCTTCGCTGCCATTGGGGGGCTCTTTGATGTCCTGGTTAACGCGTCGGCAAGTTCAACCTTTGGGGCGGGACGGGAGTTCAGGGCGATCATCAGCGTTGCGATCGGAGGCATCAGCATGTCCGGAGGCACCGGATCCATGTATGGTGCCGCGCTGGGGGTGCTGCTCTTCCATACGCTGTGGTACGCGCTTCGTATCCTGAAGATAGATACAAACCTGCAGCTGGTGCTCATTGGTTTCATCCTGCTGTTGTCTGTCCTGCTGGATATCCTGCGCAAGCGCGTGGACAACAGGCGCATGATCGGCGTGTGAAGGAGGAGACGAAAATGCAGGGACAGATCCTGGTCAGGAAAGATAGCAGAGGGCTTCGCAGACTGTTCCAGACGGACGAAGTCAGCGCGTTCATGCCTCTGGCCATCATCATGCTGATCACCACGCTGATCCGCCCGGATTTCCTAAGCGTTCGCAATTTTTCAGCCATGTTCAAACAGATCCCTTTTATCGCCATCACGGCGCTGGGAGCCAGCATGACGCTGATGACGGGCAACGTGGACATCTCCACGGGGCGGGTCGCGGGCTTTGCGGGCATCATCATGCCCATGCTGATCGTCGAGTTTGGCTGGGGTGCGACAGAGGCCATCCTCGTGGCTTTGCTGTGTTGCCTGGTGATTGGTTTGGTCAACGGCGTGCTTGTGGTCCAGTTTGGTCTGCAGTCCTTCATCGCAACCATGGGCACCATGTATATGGTGGGAGGAGCCCGCTACCTTCTGATCAAGGAATACCAGTACAATCTCTATGGCGTTGAAGGGTTTTCCCTGGTCCATACCTTCGATGCGAATTATTTTGGCATGCCGCTGTATTTTTGGATCATGCTTGTCTTTTTTGCAATCGCGTTCGTATTGATTAAGAAGACACTCTGGGGGCGCCGGATGCTTGCCACCGGAGACAACAAAGAAGTCGCGATGCTGGTGGGAATCGACACCCGGATCAAGCAAATTCAGGCCTATGTTCTCTCTGCGATGCTGTCGGGCGTTGCTGGACTTCTGCTGACACTGGACATGGGTTTTGGGCTTCCCGAAAATGGAGACGGCTGGGAGTTCAGGGCAATCGCGGGCTGCGTGGTGGGTGGCGTCAGCCTCAGCGGCGGGAAAGCCTCACCCTTGGGCGTCCTCATCGGAGTGACCCTTGTATTTGTCGCTGAAAACGCTATCATTTTTCTCGGCTTTCCCGGAACGATGCGTGTAGGCGTCCAGGGTGCGCTGATGGCCGGAGCGGTCCTCTTTGACACTTTCCGCCAGAGCAGAAAGGTATCCGAATAACTCCGCACGCTTTCTGCGTGAAGACGCAGAACCTGAGAAACATCTGGCATAGAAAGGGAATATCACCATGAAAGTAGACCTTGTCGACAAGGTGGTTGTCATCACGGGAGGCGGAGGAGCCATTGGCAGTGCCATGGCCAGGCAATTCTCTGACAATGGGGCGAGGGTCGTCGTGGCGGGGCGCACCGCAGCCACGCTTGAGAAGGTCGTTGCAGAGATCACAGCCACGGGGGGAGAGGCTTGCGCGGTGGTGACGGACGTGGGGATCCGTGAAAGCGCCGCCGCTATGATCAAGGAGACGGTTCGACGCTTTGGGCGTATTGATGTATTGGTGAATAACGCCGGGATCAACGGCGGGCCGGAGGATCGCAGGCCCATCCATGAATATAATGACGACCTGTGGGAGAGGATCATCAACATCGACCTGAACGGAGTCTATTACTGCTCGAAACCTGCAGTGCTTCAAATGATTGGGCAGGGTGGAGGCGGGTGCATCATTAATATTGGCTCTATTGTTGGACTTACGCCACTGCGGCTTCAGTGTGCCTTTACCGCAGCCAAGGCTGGGGTGTTCAACCTGACGAAAGCCATGGCGCTTGAGCTGGCAGAACACGATATTCGCGTCAACGGGATCGCTCCCGGGTCCATCCTGTTTGAGGGAACGAAGAAGCTGTTTTACTCCGACCCGGTCAAAGCCGAAAGGATGACCTCCCACATCCCGATGAAGCGCCCCGGCGAACCGGACGACATCGCTTCGATGACCTGCTTTCTTGCCAGCGAGGAGGCAAAGTACATGACAGGATCCATTGTCACCATCGACGGAGGATGGATCTGCGGTTACACGCGCGATTTTTAGCAGAGGGCTGCGGCTCTTCAGAGAAAGTACGCGTGCCGGCGCGCACGGCCAAGAATCATCAAAAAGGAGTGACTGGTATGAAGGTGCTTGTAGCCCATTCGCCCGGAGAACTGAGAGTGATAGAAGTTGAAAAGCCCAGGCCAGGCCCAAGAGAGGTGCTGGCAAGGGTTGTCCATTGTGGCGTCTGTGCGACGGATGTCTCTATCATGAAGGGGACGCTGAAGCTTGGCGAAGGCAACGACCCTGTTTACCCGGTGAGACTCGGGCATGAGTGGTCCGGCGTGGTCGAAGAGGTGGGAAGCGAGACCTGGAGGCTGAAAAAGGGCGATAGGGTCATCAGCGACACAGGATATTCGTGTGGCGAGTGCGAAAGGTGCCTGAGTGGAGAGTACCAAAGCTGTGAAAGGGGCCGTGCGATCGGGACCATCCGGGATGCCTGGCCGGGCGCCTTTGCAGAGTACATGGTCATGCCCGAACGGCTTGTCTTTCGTGTACCGGATAATGTGGGCCTTGACGAAGCCGCTGTGGTCGAGCCCGCGAGCATCGGCTTGTATGGGTTGCTGCGCTCTCCCATGGGCCCGGGAAAGACGCTGCTCGTCGTGGGGACGGGGCCTATTGGCCTAGGCGGCATGGCTTGCGCCAGGGGCTTGGGCTCCGGCAGGATCATCCTGGCCGGTCGGAAAGACCAGAAGCTCAAGATCGGCACGGAGATGGGGGCGGATGTCGTGGTCAACACCCTCAGGGAAAACCTGCATGAGACGGTCATGAAGGAAACCGAAGGAAAGGGTGCGGACGTGATCCTCGAAACAGCCGGCGATCCCAGGCTTTTTAATGACCTACTCTTGATGCTCAGAGCCAGCGGCACCCTCGTGATCCCTGCCTTCTATGAGCAGGAGCTGAACCATGTGATGTTAGACCGGCTGATCGTGCGCAACTGCACGCTGGTGGGCGCGGCAGGAACACCAAATATGGCAAGAAAGATCCTTGATATGCTGGCAAACGGCCGGATCCGCCTGAAGCCCATGATCACGGACCACTTCGCATTCAGCGATGCGGAGCAGGCCTTTGAGGCGTTCGATACGCGCAATGACAGTCGGATCAAGATCTTGGTGGATTTCTAACGGGGGGACAATGAATAAGGGGATCGTGGTTTTCGGGAGCTTTGTCGTGGACCTGACGAGCCGTCAGGAAGGCTTGCCTGTCCCCGGACAGACCCTTTTGGGTTCAAGCTTCAGCATGGGCGCAGGAGGGAAGGGATCTAATCAGGCTGTTGCCGCCCACCGCGCAGGCGCAGAAGTGACGTTGGTGACGAAGGTCGGCAATGACGTGTTCGCGGAGGTAGCCCTTGATTTTTACAGGAAGGAAAACATGCGCTGCGACTTCATCCTACGTGACCGGGAAAGGGAAACAGGCGTTGCCCTAATCATGGTCGACAAAGCCACGGCGCAAAACCAGATCGTTGTGGTCAGCGGGGCCTGCGGGAACATCACGCCTGGAGACGTTCAGCGCTGCAGGGACCTCATCACTGACGCCCGTATTCTGCTGGTGCAGCTGGAGATCAATCCCGACGCGCTGTACAGCGTCATTGACCTGGCTTACAGTGCCGGTGTGACGGTGGTGCTCAACCCTGCGCCTGCTGCGCCGATTGCTGCCGAGATGTATAGAAAGCTCGACTTCATCACCCCCAACGAAACCGAGACACACACGCTCACCGGCGTCGCTGTGAGGAATGAGGCCGACGCTAAGCGCGCCGCAGATGTCTTGCATGGAAAAGGCTTGAAGAATGTTGTCATCACGCTGGGAGAGAGGGGTGCCTTCGCTTCTGATGGAACAAGAACACAGCTGCTTCCGGGATTCCCTGTGCAGGCAGTGGACACCACAGGAGCGGGCGACGCATTCAATGGAGGGTTTGTGACGGCGCTTGCAGAAGGTCGCAGCCTGTTTGATGCGGTTCGTTACGGCAATGCCACGGGGGCGTTGTCGGTCACAAAGCCCGGTACCGCTCCCTCCATGCCAACACGTGTTGAAATCGATGCGCTGCTTGCCGACAAAAGCCGGTGAAATGAAAAAGGAGGATCTCAGTGGGAAAGAAGCCCTGGAAGCTTGTCAATGCGGAAAACGTGAAGGCGTACGTCTGTGGCCCTGAGTATTCGTCGAAAATGCTGACCGGCGACGAGATGGCTGGGTTTCCCGTCATCAACGTCAATGAAGGAACCCTGAAGCCCGGAATGCGCACGGGCGGTGGCGCCCACGAGGAAACCGAGATCTACTATGTGGTCAGCTGCGCGGAGAAATCTTGTGTCTGGCTGGACGAGGATTGCATCAACGTGAAGCCCGGGGACCTCATCATCATCCCACCTCAGGTGTTTCACTGGATTGACAATACTGCAGGCGATGTTCCCTTCGTGCTGTTCACTCTGTGGGGCAGACAGGAGCATAACGAGATGTACCATATCCGGCAGAAAGCCTGGGGAAGCTGTGTTGCGGATATGGACCCAGATTATGTATCAAAGCGTCTTAAAACAAGGAACGGGTAAGCGCGCAGGGGGAAGTCAGAGCTGCAGCGGGTACTGGTTTTCTTAAGACACCGACAGGGCTTTTAAAAGAGGAGGGGGATTGAAAGGCTCAAACCTGCCGGGGGTAGAAGGGGCCCGAAGCTTCCCAGCGGGATCCGCGGCCATGGGAAGGCCGCATAGTTTCGGAGATAGGTTGCGTCGGGCTTGGCGTAGGATAGAGCTAATGACACTCGCGATCCGCACAGGCGGCGGTGTTGTGGAAGCGTCATCGTACTGAGTACAAGCATTTCTGAGGTTACGGGAGGTTGCAATGGGAGGCGAACAGGAAAAGACCCTGGTTGAGGACCTGATCCGCAAGGCGCGAATTGCTCAAGCGCTCTTTGAGCCGTGCTCACAAAAACAGGTGGATACGGCGGTGCGCGCTATTGCCAAAGTCGTATTTGATCACGCAGAGCCTTTGGCAAGGATGGCTGTCGATGAAACGCGCATGGGCGTGTACGAGGACAAGGTCAGGAAAAACCAAGGGAAAGCGCGCGTGCTGTGGAACGAGCTCAAAGAGAAAAAGAGCGTTGGGGTCCTCCGCGAAATCCCTGAAGAAGGACTCGTTGAAGTGGCTAAACCCATGGGGGTCGTCGGCGCGGTGACACCCACGACAAACCCCGTTGTCACTCCAATGTGCAACGCGATGTTTGCGTTGAAAGGCCGCAATGCCATCGTGATCTGCCCGCATCCGCGGGCCAAGGGATGCTCGACAGAGACGGTACGGCTCATGCGGGGCGCGGTGGCTAAACTGGGATTGCCTGAAGATCTCATTCAGGTCATAGACAACCCAACGGTGGTGCTCTCCGGTCTTGTCATGAAGCTCTGCGATGTGTGCATCTCCACAGGCGGGATGGGGATGGTGCGTGCAGCCTATTCCAGTGGCAAACCGGCCTTTGGTGTCGGCGCAGGCAATGTCCAGTGCCTGATTGACACCGGCATGGACGCGAAGAAGGTCGTCCCCATGGTCATTGAAGGGCGAAGGTTCGATAACGGGATCATTTGTTCTGCTGAACAGACTGCCATCATGCCCTCTGCCGAGTATGATAGCCTGATCAGCGAGTTTGTAAGAAATGGCTGCAGCTATGTCAGCGAGCCACAGGAGATCGAGGCTTTACAGAACACCCTGTTTCCAGGCGGCGTGATGAACAAGGACTGCGTGGGGCAAAGCGCACAGAGCATTGCGCGCTTGGCTGGTCTGGAGGTCCCTGCAGGCACGCGAGTGCTGGTTGTCAGGAGAGCCGGTGCGGGCGAGGATCTGTTTGCAAGGGAAAAGATGTGCCCGGTCCTTGCTGCTTATGCGTATGACACCTGGGAGGAAGGGGTGGCAATCGCGAAAAGGAATCTGGAGATAGAGGGAAAAGGTCACACTGTGTGCATTCATTCCGACAACAGGGAACACATCGGCTTTGCGGCTGAAACCCTGAGTGTCAGCCGCTTTTTGATCAATCAAGTCTGCGCGACCTCTAACGGAGGTAGCTTTTTCAATTCATTGGCCGCTACGACGACGCTTGGCTGCGGCAGCTGGGGCAACAACTCCATTAGCGAGAACTTAAGCTGGAAGCACCTCATTAACATCAGCCGCATCGCTTTTGTCAGACCTGGAAGCAGGGCGCTGTCGGATGAAGAAATCTGGGGAGAGCCCTAATGAAATTGCTTGAATATCAGGCCAAAGCCCTCCTTCATGACTTTGGGATCCCGACCGCGCGGGGCTGCGTGATTGATGCGACGCACCGGGTTGACCATGAGATCCGTGCAGCGGACCTCCGGTATCCGTTGGTGGTGAAGGCACAGGTGCAGGCGGGAGGCCGCGGTAAGGCAGGAGGCATTCTTTTTGCCCATGACCAAAGAGAGGCCAGGGAGCTTTGCGAAAAGCTTCTTGGAGCCAGCATACAGGGGCACGAGGTGCACAGGCTGCTCATCGTGGAAAAGCTGGAATATGAGACTGAATGGTATCTGTCCATCATGCTGGACCGTCTCACAAAGAGCCCGATGATCATCTTTTCAGCGCAGGGGGGCGTTGAAATCGAACAGACCGCCCACGATGATCCGCAGGCCATACGGAAAATCATCATCGATCCCCTGCAGGGCATCGGTGCCCATACAGCGCGATACCTGCAATCGTCCTGCAATCTACCCGCAAGCAGTTTAGACCGGCTGGATGCCATTCTCAGGCGGCTGTATGAGGCCTTCCTCGCCAGCGACGCCCTCTTAATGGAAATCAACCCACTGGTTCTGGACAGGCATGGGGAACTGACCGCTCTGGACAGCAAGGTCGAGATTGACGATAGCGCTTTATGCAGGCAGCCCAAGGTCTCTGCCTTTCGAGATGAGATCCCCGAGGACGCGCTGGTGCGGGAGGCGCGCACGTATAACTTCCTGTATATTCCCATTGATACACAGGGTGTGATCGGCGTGATTTCCAACGGCTCGGGCATGCTGATGAGCAGTATTGACGTGATCACCTCTGAAGGGCTGAAGGTTGGCTCTGCCCTGGACCTGGGCGGTGGGGCAACCGCGGACCGCATCTGTGAAGCGCTCCGTATGATGTTTTCAGCGCCTGGCATCAAAGGGGCTCTGATCAACATCTTTGGGGGGATCACACGTTGCGATGAGGTGGCGAATGGGGTGAAGCAGGCTGTGGAAAAGTGCCACCTGGGTGACCGGTTGCTTATCATTCGCATGGAAGGGACCAACAAGGATCGGGGCATTGAAATCATCAGATCGATAGAGGGTAACATCAGGCTGGTGGACGGTCTGCGTGAATGCCTGCCGGTTTTGGCGGAAGCGAGGGAGAGCCTGTGAGCATACTGATCGGAAGGGATACCAGGCTGATTGTCCAGGGGATCACGGGCCGTGAAGGCAGGTTTCATACGGAGCAAATGCTCGCTTACGGCACGCAGGTCGTGGGCGGGGTGACCCCCGGCAAGGGTGGCCAGGAAGTCTTTGGGGTTCCTGTGTTCAATACGGTCCGCGAGGCGGTTGAAGCAGGCCATGCGAATGCGACCGTCATATTTGTACCCGCTCTTCACACCAAGGCGTCGATCCTGGAGGCGCTGGATGCTGGACTTAAGCTGATCTTTTCGCTTGCAGAACACGTGCCCGTGCAGGACATGATGCTGTGTTACCATTTGGCACGGAAAAGAGGCGCGAGGCTTTTTGGACCCAACTCCTTTGGTGTGATCTCTCCCGGAGAGTGCAAAGCAGGCTTCATGGCGCATACCATCTTCATGCCAGGCAGCGTTGGGGTCATGAGCCGTAGCGCCACAAACTGCTACGAAACAGTGTCCATGCTGACAAAGCAAGGGATTGGCCAGTCCACCTGTGTCGGCAACGGCGGAGACATGATCGCAGGCGCTTCTTTTGTCGATATTTTGCCTGATTTCAACGCTGATCCGCAAACAAAAGCTTTGGTGATGATCGGGGAGATCGGGGGAAACGAAGAGGAGCTTGCTGCAGACTATATCCGCCAGCATGTGATAAAGCCTGTGGTGGCCATGATTGCCGGTAGAAACGCGCCCAGAGGGCGTAGCATGGGACACGCCGGGGCGATCGTCGCCTCCGATGGCACAGGCAGCGCACAGAACAAGGAGGAAGCTTTGCGGGAAGCCGGAGTAGCTATCGCGGAAAACACGCAGCACATTGTGGACATCGCGCTTGAGTGGAGGAGGCAGGGATTGATATGATCGAACGGGAGAGAGCTGGCAAAATATACGCGACCATGAATCGGATACGCTGTTTTGAGCAAAAGGCACTCAAGCTTTTTGAAGAGAACCTGCTTCGGGGATCAGTGCATCTGTATATTGGCCAGGAAGCCTTGGCGGCCACGATCTGTTCAAGGCTGACGGACGAGGATTATATCACCAGTACCCACCGAGGGCATGGCCACTGTATTGCCAAGGGAGGGGAGATGACCCTTGCCATGGCCGAACTGATGGGGAAGGCAAACGGTTACTGCAAGGGCCGGAGCGGCTCCATGCATATTGCGGACTTTACCAGGGGAAACCTCGGGGCCAATGCCATCGTCGGGGCAGGCATACCGATTGCTGTCGGAGCCGGACTTTCCATCCGCATGAGAAAGCTTGACCGTGTGGCAGTGACATTTTTTGGCGATGGTGCAAGCAATGAGGGGATCTTCCACGAGGCGGCCAACTTGGCCGCGGTGTGGAAGCTGCCTGTGATCATGATCTGCGAAAACAACGGCTTTGGCATCTCCGTACCGGTCCGTCAATCGACATCCGTGGAGAACATCAGTGAGCGGGCGGCTGCTTATGCGATCCCCGGAGAAACGGTGGACGGGAATGATGTGGATGCCATCGACGAAGCCTTCGCACGGGCGCTGGACCGTGCGAAAAAAGGGGAGGGCCCTACCCTCATTGAGGGGAAGACCTGGCGCTGGCTTGGACACTGGACAGGGGATCCTCTGACCTACAGGAGCCGTGAAGAAACCGAGGAATGGAAAGAGCGCTGCCCGATCAGTCGGTACCGAGCAAAACTGATCGCAGCTTCGCTGTACAGCCCGAAAGAACTGGATGAGATGGAGCAGGCAGCACTCCAGGAGGCTGAAGAGGCGGCGCAGTTCGCACTGGCCAGCCCGGAACCAGACCCGGCACACGTGATGGAAGACGTATTCTACGAGGGGGACGCAAGATGAGCACGAAAACCTATGCCTATGCGATCCGCGACACCATCGCGGAGGAAATGCGCCGTGATGAGCGCGTCTTCATCATGGGAGAGGATGTAGAGACCCTGGGGGGCATCTTCGGCTGTACGAGGGACCTCTACAAGGAATTCGGCACCGAAAGGGTTAGAAACACGCCTATCAGTGAAGCCGGTTTTGTCGGGGCAGGGTTGGGGGCAGCCTGTACAGGGATGCGGCCGATCGTGGAGTTAATGTACATGGATTTCACGCTTGTTGCGATGGACCAGCTGATCAATCAGGTGGCGAAAACGCGCTATATATTCGGGGGGCACGCGAGGGTTCCCCTAGTGATACGAGGGCAGCAGGGCATCGGCCGGGGAAACGCGGCGACGCACTCCCAGAGCCTGGAGACGCTGTTTATGTATTTTCCGGGGCTGAAAGTTGCCTGCCCCTCCACACCGGCAGATGCTGCCGGGCTGCTCAGGACAGCCATCCGCGATGACAACCCCGTCATGTTTTTTGAGCACAAGGCGCTGTACGCTATGAGGGGTGACGTGCCTGACGACCCCGAATATGCTATCCCCTTTGGAAAAGCAGCCGTGAAAAGGGAAGGCAAGGATGTCACGATCGTCGCTAATTTGCTATACGTCCATCGCGCGCTGGAGGCAGCGGAAATACTTGCGGGGGAGGGGATTTTCGCTGAAGTGATCGATCCAAGGACGCTGGTGCCTCTGGACCGGGAAACGATCGTTCAATCTGTCATGAAGACAGGTTGCCTGGTGGTCGTGCATGAAGCGCACCGCACTGCCGGATGGGGGGCGGAAGTATCTGCGTTGGTGACGGAAGAGGCGTTTAAGTATCTTGACGCGCCGCCCCTGCGTCTGGGTGCTCTGTCCTGCCCCTTGCCCTTCAGCCTGGTTCTGGAAAACGCCGCCACGCCTCAGGTGGCGGATATCGTTGAGGCTGCAAGAAAGGTCTGTTATCGGTAAAGGAGCGTAAAAAATGGCTCATCAGGTGATCATGCCCAAACAGGGCTTACAGATGACGGAAGGCTATATCACCGCCTGGAAGAAGAAGGAGGGCGAGCTTGTTTCTGTCGGAGAGCCCCTGTTTGAGATGGAAACAGATAAGCTCAACATTGTGATTGATGCTCAGGCAGCGGGCACATTGCTGAAGATCGTCCATCCCGAAGGGGCCACGGTGCCCGTGACGGAAGTCATTGCCTATATCGGCGAACCCGGAGAGACGATCGAAACAGCTGACGACGCTGACAGGAGCGATACAGCATCGCCCGAAGAACCGAAGGGTCGGCGCACGTTCAGCACCCCCAGAGCCAGGATGCGGGCAGAAGAGCGGGGAGTGGATCTTGAAGCGTTGACAGGCAGTGGGCCGGAAGGGTTGATCATTGAGCGCGACGTGCTTTCTTTTGCACCAGCCCCCGTGAAGAGCGCAAGCCCGCTGGCTAGGGCGATCGCCGACAGGGAAGGGGTGCAGATCGACCAGATGCATGGTACGGGAGACCGTGGGAAGGTGATGGCAGCCGATGTGCGCAGCCATGTGAAAGCAGCCTTTGTGACGACGCCCGAGCCGGAGGCGGAGGACCGCCTCATTCCGATGGACGGCATGCGTAGGGGGATCGCTTCCCTGATGAAAAAGAGTCTGGAGACCCAGGCGCAGGCAAACCACCGGATGGCGGTTGACATGTCCGAATGTGTCCGGATGCGCAACCAGCTCAAGGCCCTGGACAGGAAGGTCGGTTTCACGGATATCATCATAATGGCGGCTGCCAGGGCTCTGCGCGAACATCCGGGGATCAACGTGATGCGAGACGGAGACAGCATCCTGGTCAGGAACGCTGTCAACATTGGGATTGCGGTTGAGACAGACCAGGGATTGCTCGTTCCTGTCCTGACTCATGTGGATCGCAGGTCGCTGAGCAACATTGCCGCGGCTTCGGCTGATTTGGCGCAAAGAGCACGAAATGGCCGGCTGATGCCGGATGAAGTGGGCGGCGGTACGTTTACGGTGACCAACCTGGGCATGTACGGTATCGATAGCTTCACAGCCATCTGCAATGCCCCGGAATCAGCCATCCTCGCTGTGGGCGCTATCCGAAAAAAACCCGTCGTCCGGGCGGATGGAACCATAGTGGTGCGGGACATGATGTGGCTTTCCCTGAGCTATGATCACTGCGTGATCGATGGGGCCCCGGCTGCCCGCTTCCTGCAGAAGATCGCTCAATACCTCGAGGAACCGGCAATGATGCTCTGAAGGATGGATGGCGATGGCGTACGATTATGATGTGCTTGTGCTGGGCGCAGGGCCCGGCGGTTACATTGCTGCGATCCGATGCGCGCAATACGGGCTGAAGACAGCGCTGGTGGAGGAACGTCATCTTGGTGGCACCTGTTTAAACCAGGGCTGCATCCCGACCAAGGCTCTTTTGCAGGGTGCAGAGGCGTATCAGGCTGTCAGGAGCGCTTCCCTATACGGGATTCAGGTGGGAGAGGCGACGCTGGATTATGCGAAGCTTGCGGCGTTTAAAGACCATAGGGTCAACACGCTGCGGCGGAATATCGAAACGCTTGAAAAGAGGCATGGCGTGGAGATCCTCCGTGGATTCGGACAGCTTCAGGATCAGCATACGGTTCGCGTCGGAGAAGAGAAGGTCACGGCAGACAAACTGATCCTCGCTACCGGTTCAAAGCCGGTGATTCCCAGCATCGAGGGCGTCCACGGCGCCAATGTGATGACCAGTGACGGGTTGCTTGCGATGACGGCACTGCCTGAGAGCGCGGTGATCGTGGGCGGAGGGGTTATCGGTGTGGAATTTGCAACCCTTCTGTCGGCACTGGGCTCCCGGGTGACGGTGGTGGAAATGCTTCCCACTCTCCTCTCCGGGATCGACACCTTCCTTCGTGCCGGGCTGGAGAAGGCGCTTGAGCACAGCGGTGTGGCGGTACATACAGCCGCACGGATGCTGTCCATTGGAGAGGGTGAGGGAATCCTTGAATCAGCCGGCGAAAGACAGACCGTGACTGGAGAGGTCTTTCTCATCTGCGTCGGACGCCTGCCGCGGACGGATGGCATAGGGCTGGAAGCCGCGGGCGTGTTGACGGAGAGGGGAGCCATCAGGGTTGACAGCCGCATGCAGACCAATGTCGAAGGCATCTATGCGGTGGGTGACATGACGGGGGGGCATCAGCTTGCTCACGCAGCCAGCGCCCAGGGATTGGTCGCTGCAGCCGGCTGTGCCGGCCTGCAGGACTTCTCCTGCGTGGGTCCCGTTCCCAGCTGCATCTACACCAGCCCCGAAGCAGCGTTTGTGGGACTGTCGGAGAAGGAGGCAAGAGAGCGCGGACACAGCGTCCGTGTCGGTGCGTTTCCTGTCTCAGGAAACGGGCGCAGCACCCTGATGGGGGAGACGCAGGGTTTCGCCCGCATCGTGACGGACCAGGCGACGGGAGAGATCCTGGGCGCCCAGATCCTCGCGCCCCGGGCCACCGACATGATTGCAGAGATCGTGGCGGTGATGCGTTGTGAAGGCACCCTTGCAGAGCTTGCCTCAACCATCCATCCCCATCCAACGGTCAGTGAGATCCTCATGGAGGCGGCACACGACGCTCTGGGGCTGTGTTGCCATGCTTTGCCGCGCAAGAAAACCTGAACGAGCTGAAAACGTGTGATGCAGCGGGCTGCATGGCTTGATGCGTTGCCTGCAAGGAGGGGCCGTCCCGGGATGGTGTATGAAAGCACATACAAAGACCAAAAGGCTATTGCGCTTGAAAATGGCTCTTTGCGATGTCTGTTTCTACCTGATACCGGTGCTTCGCTGGCGTCCGTTTATCTGAAGGAACAGAGTAGAGAGCTCCTTGTGCAAAGACCGGAACCTAACTACAGGCGCGTTCCTTTTGGAGGCAGCTATGTGGATGCCGAATGCAGCGGGATGGACGATATGTTTCCAACCATCGACGCCTGCTATTACGAGCGGTTCCCCTGGAGTGGCGTGAAGCTTGCAGACCACGGTGAGGTATGGAACCTGCCGTTTGCTGCGGACCTCTCTGAAACCGATGTGATGTTTTCCGCTCGCGGTATCCGGCTTCCGTACCTGTTTATGAAGAGGGCCTGTTTTCATGACGACCGCACCCTCCGTTTGGAGTACTGCGTGGAGAACCCGACCGCCTTTGATATGGACTATCTCTGGGCAGGGCATCTCATGCTCCGCGCCTGTCCGGGCGTCACGCTTGAGACGCCTGAGGGTTGCGACAGGGCTCAGGCAGTGTTTTCCTACACTGGGAGCATCGGCGAATATGCGGATGAATTTGTCTATCCTGCTTTCACTGATGCCCGGGGAGTCAAGCGGGATATGAGCCGCGTGGGAGAAGTGGACGGCAATTGTGAGAAGTTCTATTTCAAGGACAGGCTGACGCAAGGTTCCTGCAGGTTATGCTATCCCGACGGGCTCATTGTAGAGGTGGGCTTTCCCGCTGATCGGGTTCCCTTTCTGGGCATCCTCATCAATACCGGGGGCTTTAGGAATATCTGCAATGTCTTCATCGAACCGTGCACAGCCCCCTTTGACCGCCCTGATGTCGCCAGGCTGATGGGGAAGGGTAGCGTGGTTCCAGCAAAATCAGCTGTTCGTTGGCATATGGACCTGCGCATAGCGAAGGAGGGGACAGGGAATGGAGCTCAAGCGGATGAAGGAGTATGAGGGCAGCGTCGTGGTGGTCACGGGCGCTGCAAACGGCATCGGAAAGGCCTGCGCAAGGGCTTTTGCGGAGGAGGGCGCAAGCGTCGCTGCGGTAGATCTGGACGCAACGGGGCTGGAAGAGCTGTCAATAGCCCTGCGCGGTGAGGGGTATGGGATCACCTGGTACCAGGCGGATATCCGTGACGAAGAAAAGGTAGAATCCGTCCTCAATGAGGTCAGGCGGAAGGAAGGTGGCATCGACGCGCTGATCAACTGCGCAGGGATCATCTCTTTTGAGAAGTTTCCCGAACACAGCCTGGAAAAATGGGAGCGGGTCATGGCTGTGAACTTGGGCGGAACCTATAACTGCTGCCGTTTTGCCGGGATGATCATGCGAGAACAGAAGCACGGTGCTATTGTCAACATTTCAGCCGGAGCGGCAAAAACCGGCGGGCTGAACCCTTGCCCCGCCTATATCGCCTCAAAAGGTGGAATCAACAGCCTGACCTTTCATTTTGCCGTACAGCTAGCCAAGGATGGGGTGCGCGTCAATTGCATCTGCCCGGGCCCTATCGACACGGCGATGATTGACAGGCAAGCCGCATTGCCCGGTGCCAAGGGTGATGGGAAGGAAAGCATCATCGCTTCCGTGCCGCTGGGATTGGGATTTCCCTCCGATATTGCCGAGGGAGCGCTTTTTCTGGCTTCTCCACGGCGGGCGAGATACATCACCGGTGAGGTCCTGGACATCAACGGCGGCTTGGTAATGGACTGAACGATAGGAGAGGGCACGCCATGCAGACCATTGAGCTCAAGGCAATCTACGAACGGATGGTCCTATCCAGGACCTTTGAAGAAAGGGCACAGGACCTGTACGCGCAGGGGAAGGTAACAGGGTCTCTCCATCCGTATATCGGACAGGAAGCCATTGCCTGCACAGCCCTGATGTTCCGTCGAAAGGGAGACCTGTTTACAAGTACGCACCGGGGCCTGGGGCATTGTATCGCAGGAGGCGCACAGATCAACGCGCTGATGGCTGAACTGTTCGGCAAGGCAACCGGTATCTGTGGGGGCAAGGGTGGCAGTATGCATATTTTTGACCCGGATAACGGCAACCTTGGGACCAACGGTATCGTTGCCGGCGGCCTTTCCATTGCCTGCGGTGCTGCCATCACGGTAAAGCTCATCAACAGGACCGACCACGTGGTCTACTGCTTCTTCGGAGAAGGAGCAGCCAATGAAGGCGTCACGCACGAGGCGATGAACCTTGCCTCAGTATGGAAACTGCCCGTGATCTTTATCCTTGAAAACAACAAGTACCAGGTGTTTACTACGCAGGAAGAGAGCTGTTCTGTCGAGGATCTTTCTGTACGCGCGGCTTCCTATGCCATGCCGGGTGAATCGGTGGACGGCAACGATGTGTTTGCCCTCCAGGAGGCTTTAGAAAAGGCGGTGGCAAGGGCCAGAGCTGCAGAGGGTCCTTCGCTGATTGAGGCGCGCACCTATCGCTGGTGCGGACACTGGCCCGGTGACGTCTATGCGTATGGCGGATATAGGACGAAGGAAGAGGTGGACAGCTGGAAAGAGCAGTGCCCGATTCTGCGCTTAGAAACATGGCTTGTACAATCCGGCCGGGCAACGCACGAAGAGCTTCAACGCGTTCGTCAACGCGTCGGTCAGACGGTGGAGCAGGCCGTCCGCTTTGCAGAAGACTCCCCGGAGCCGGAAGCCGGAGAACTGTTGCGACACGTGTTCGCTTGAGAGGGTCTATGGCAAACATCAGGTATTCAACGGCCATCAGGGATGCCATCGCAGAAGAGATGCGGCGGGACCCGCATGTCTTCGTCATGGGTGAGGACGTGGCGCGTTTTGGGGGTGTGTTTGGGTGCACCCTCGGGATTCCCGAAGAATTCGGAGCTGACCGCATCCGATCGACCCCCATATCAGAAGCGGCTTTCGTGGGAGCCGGCCTTGGTATGGCCATCACCGGAGCGCGACCTATTGTGGAACTTCAGTATGTGGACTTCATCATGTGTGCCATGGACCAGCTGGTCAACCAGACCGCGAAAATCCGCTATATGTCAAACGGGCGGATGACGGTTCCCTATACGCTGAGGGTACAGCAGGGGTGCGGGAGGGGCAATGGAGCGCAGCATGCGCAGAACTTTGAATCGCTGTTTGCCAACATACCCGGCCTGAAGGTCGTCTGTCCTTCAAATGCCGCCGACGCCAAAGGTCTTTTAAAAACAGCAATTCGCGATAACAACCCTGTTGTATTCTGCGAGCACAAGATGCTCTATCCCTTGCGTGGGGAGGTGCCGGACGACCCCGATTTCACGCTGCCCTTTGGGAAGGCGGCCATTCTCACACAGGGGGAGGATGTGACGATCATTGCCACTGCCTACATGGTTTCCCGAGCGCTGGATGCGGCAGCAGCGCTGAAAGAGAGAGGCATCTCCGCGGAGGTGATTGACCCGCGCACGATTGTTCCTCTGGACGAAGACTGCCTCGTTCGCTCCGCTAAGAAAACGGGCCGGGTGGTGGTGGTCCATGAAACGAACGAATTCTGCGGCTTTGGGGCAGAGATTGCATTTCGGATACAAAAGGGTGCGTTTGGGTACCTTGATGCACCCGTTGAACGGGTGACAACAGCGCAGGTTCCCATGCCCTACGCAAGATGCCTGGAAACCCTGAACGTTCCTGATGCGGAGCGCATCCTCACGGCAGCACTGAAGACACTCTACCGCACACAGGGAGGAGGGGCCGATGGAGGGGTATGAGAACCCGGCGTTCATTCCCGTGATCAGCAGATACAGGCAAGGGATGTCCGAGGCGGAACTGAAAGACTTTGCCCTTCAGCTCAGGCGTGATGTCATCGGCTTGACGTATTGTTCGGGGACGGGCAGCAGCCATCTGGGCGGGGAGCTCAGCGCAGCGGACATCATGGCCGTGCTGTATGGCGACGCCTTGCGCCTGCGCCCTGAAGCCCCTGATTGGGACGGGCGCGATGTGATGGTACTGGGAAAGGGGCACTGCGCTGGACTTCTCTATGCAGCGATGGCCTGGAGAGGGTACTTTCACAGGAACAGGTTGTTTACGGATTTCAACGTAGCGGGGAAACTGCTGCAGGAACACTGCAATATGGATCTTCCGGGGATCGAAGCGCCGACCGGGTCGCTGGGCATGGGACTCAGCAACGGCTGCGGCTATGCCTGGTGCATGAAGCGCGACGGGCAGCGGGACAGGCGCGTGTACGTGCTGGTCGGAGATGGAGAATGTACTGAGGGACAGACTTGGGAGGGGGCAGCCCTGGCCGCGCAGCTTGGGCTCGACAATCTTCTGTGCATTGTGGACTACAACAAGTACATCATTTCTTCAAGCACCATGGAGGTCTGTGACCTTGAACCTTTCGAGGACCGCTGGCAGGCGTACCGCTGGTACGTTGAGCGAGTGGACGGACATGATGTTGCGGCGCTGCGCAAGACGCTGCTCCGGTGCAGGGATCCAGCCACCGCGCCCGGTAAGCCGAGGGTCATCCTGTGCGATACCATCAAGGGCGCCGGGATCTCATTCATGGAAGCGGACGCTGTGCACTGGCATGCAGGGCATCTGGACCGGGATCTCTACAGGACCTGCATGGAGGAGTTGGGCGTATGGGCGGAAAAATGATGTACGGCAGTTCGCTGGGAGGGTTCCGTGCTGCCCTGGCGGAGACCCTGGTGGAGATAGGGCATGAAAACCCGAATCTGGTCGTGGTGGATGCGGAAACGGGGACCGCAACCAACGCGATTGCGTTCAGGGACGCTTTCCCGGACAGGTATGTTACCTGCGGGATTGCTGAACAGGCAGCCGTTTCTTTTGCTTTTGCAGTCTCACGCTGTGGCAGGATCCCTGTGGTACCGCTGTTTAGCTGCTTTCTTGCCAGGCGCGCCTGCGACCAGGTGTACATTCAGGCAGGGTATGCGCAGGCCAACGTGAAGCTGGTGGGGTGTTACAGCGGCATGACCACACCGAACACTGGGGCCACGCATCAATCCATCAACGACATCGCGATCATGCGATCCATCCCTGGGATGAGGGTCGTCGAAACGGCGGATCCCTTTGAGTTTTCACAGGCGCTGAGGGAAGCTGTCCGCTGTCAGGGGCCGGTATACCTGCGCTCTGTGCGGGGCGATCTGCCGGAGTATGAAGGGCGTTTTGTTCCAGAGGGAACCTCGTTCAGCCTTGACCGCTCCACTGTACTCAAGAAAGGGTCTGATCTATCGCTGATGGCTTCAGGCATCATGGTGCCACGCGCGTTGGAGGCAGCAAACGTGCTGGAAGCGGAAGGCATATCAGCCGAGGTGGTCAATATTACGGCCATCAAGCCGCTTGACGAGGAGACAGTGATTCGGTCTGCCCGGAAAACCGGTCGTGTGGTCTGCGCGGAGAATGGAAACATCCGAGGAGGCGTTGGGTCTGCCATCGCAGAGTGCCTGGGAAGACACTGTCCGACCCCCCTGCGCTTTGTCGGCGTTAACGATCGTTACGGATGGTCTGGCGACTTAAGAGATCTGCTTGAGATGTACGGGATCACTGCTGGCGCGATCCTCCGGGAAGCGAAAGACCTGCTTGCGATGGCGGCGGGGAGAACATAAAGAAAGAGGAGGAGGGCGGTATGACCCTGTTTGATATCAGGTCTTTTCCGTACCAGGCCTTTGGCGAGGGGGCCTCGTCAAGGGAGGTGCGCCTTGTCGTATCTCCGCAGACAACCGGGGAAGAACGGCTTTCCATCGTACACACCACCGTGCCGCCCGGAGGCATGTCTCCGGGGCACCTTCATGAGGCATTTGACGAATATATATACTTCGATATCGGCGGTGAAGCCGTCATCGGAAAGAAAAGGCTGCAGGTGCCGCCCATGGGGCTTGTACATGCCCGGGCAGGCGAGACCCACGAATGCGTCAACACGAGCCAGGACAGGACGCTGACACTCTTGTGTGTCTTTGTGCCCCCCCTCATACCCTACGGCCCCTACCCGGCACTGATCGACAAGACAAACGCTTATCTCCAGTCCCGTCCCGAGGCGTAAGACGTGCAGCCATGAGGGTTTAAACCCGCTGCCCCGGGCTGCGTGAAGCGCACGGCGCTGAACTCCGTCAGTGACACAAGAGGGTTTGTCGACGGCAACGATCGCCTGCGCAGCTTTGGCGCATCACAGGAGAACATGCTGTGCCGGGAAGCGAACGCATAGTAAATCGCACAGCGATCGAAAGCAGAGGACGGGGCGAGCCGCTACGTCCAGCCAAACGCCTAAAAACAGGGTTGTTGCGCGCAACAACCCTGTTGGTGGTGCCGGTGGCCGGATTCGAACCGGCACGCTGTCGCCAGCGGCGGATTTTGAGTCCACTACGTCTGCCAATTCCATCACACCGGCAGGTGCGGGCTCATTATAGAAACCAGGAAATGCGGTGTCAAGGGACGCTGTTGACGCTTTTAGCCAGATGCAGCCTGCACCGCAGAACCTGTTCGGAGACGCTGTCTGATGCTATACTGAAGGAGACAGGGCGCGAATCAGGCGAACGCAGCGCTGAACGGTCGCCGTGTCTGAGCCTTAGATGGAGGGACCTATGAAAAGAAGCATGCTGAGCCTGGTCGCCATGGCGATGGTGATGGTCATGGTAGTCCCGGCTTTCGGGGCAGGCAGCGGAGAGTTCACTGTTGTCGCATCCTTTTACCCAGTCTATCTGTTCACGCTCAACGTGGGTTCGGGCCTGGATGGAATCAGGGCTGTCAACCTGACGCCGCCCACAACAGGCTGTCTGCACGACTATCAGTTAACGACGGAGGATATGCGGACGCTTTCGGAGGCGGACGCCCTGGTGATCAATGGCGCAGGCATGGAAACCTGGCTTGATCAAATCAGGGAGCAGTATGAAGACCTGCCGGTGATTGATGGTTCTGAAGGGATTGCCCTGCTTCCCTCAGTCCATGGCGAGGACGGGATCAACCCACACATCTGGCTGGATCCCAGAAACGCGGCTGCCATGTCGCTGACCATTGGACGTGAGCTGTCTGCTCTGCTGCCCGACAGGGCTGCTGAGCTGCAAGCAAATGCCGAAGCCTTTGCCCGTGCGCTCAGATCGCTGGATGAGGTGGTCCGCACAGGGCTTGTGGCACTCAAACGCAGGGACATCGTTACCTTTCATGAGGCCTTCCCCTATTTTGCGGAGGCCTATGGCTTGAATGTCATTGCCGTTGTCGCCATCGAGCCGGATGAGGCGCTGTCGCCGAAGATGTTGTCCGACCTGGTGGAAAGGATACAGAAGGCCGGAACGCCTCCGTTGTTTACAGAGCCACAGTACAGTGACGCGGCAGTCCGCGCCATTGTCACAGAGACCGGGGCGCAGGTGTACGAGCTGGATCCCCTGGTGACGGGAGACGGCGATCCCCGGGGTTATGAGGAAGGAACGATCAGAAACATGGAAACCCTCCTCTTGGCCCTGGGCGGTGAGTGAGGCTCAGGGGAGGGCAGCGATTGGTATGCGCCTGCAGAAATATATCGCTTCCTGCGGCATCGCTAGCCGCCGTGCTGCTGAAGACTTGATTGCCGAAGGACAAATTGCGGTCAACGGTCGGATCGTGCGGGAAATGGGTACCAGGGTAGGGCCCGGAGATGTCGTGAGTTTTTGTGGAAAGCAGATCATTCCCGAGAGCCGAAAGCGCGTGGTCCTTTATCATAAGCCCCTTGGTGAGGTGACGACCGCGAGTGATCCGCAGGGTCGGCCGACTGTGATGGATCGCTTTAGGGGGTTCCCGGAGCGGCTGTATCCCATAGGTCGCCTGGACCTCGACAGCGAGGGACTTCTCTTGCTGACCAATGATGGGGATCTGACGGAACGGCTGTCCCATCCGCGCTACCGCGTGGAGAAGACCTATCTTGTCCGCCTTGCGGGACGGGTGGCGGACGAGGACCTGGACCTGTTGCGCAGCGGAATCCTGTTGGAGGGCAGAAAGACAGCTCCCGCAAAGCTTGTATTGCAAAGACGGGAGGACGCATTCACCGATGTTTCGCTTGTGATCCGGGAGGGAAGAAACCGTCAGATACGCAGGATGGCCGAAACCATCGGCCACAGAGTCCTCAGACTCACGCGCACCGAGTACGCAGGGATTTTGCTGGGGGAGCTAGCAAGGGGTGCGTGGCGTGACCTGACGCCAGAGGAACGGGCGAAGCTGGACCGGGCCACCGAAAAACCGATGTTAGGACAGCCCGGTCTGCCTATGGAAAAGAAGAACCTCCCCAATCGAAGGAAGGACGAAAGTACTGTGGGCGAAGGCAGCAGCCAGAACTTGAAAACATAACTTGTCCGCTGAAGCGAACGCAGTCAGCTTTGACAGGATTCACCCGAACGCCAGTGAGCATGGAAAGGCTGCTTGATCCTCTAATGAGCTGCAGCAACCGCTTCGTGTGCGTCCGTCAGGGGTAGACGGCGCTCATAGGCTGTATACCAGATGAACATGAGCAGGCCGCGCAAAGCTGCGGAAACCGTAATCCCCAGCCAGAGGCCATTTAAGCCCATCCAGCCAGCGAAGAACCAGCACAATATTGGACGGAGAAGATTGGCGGAAATACTGCAGATGCTGGGCGGCAGGGTTTGACCCATGCCCCGGAAAGCACCGGCGCAGGCTCCCTCAAGAGCCATGAACAGGGAACAGCCAGCAAGGATACGCAGGTAGGTCTCCCCCATGTCCAGGATATGGGGCGGTTCTTTGAGAAAAAGAGAAAAGAAGAACCTCCCGCCAAACACAAGGAGTAGCATCACCACTGCCTCCCAGGCCAGCAGGGAGGCAAGCGCGATACGGTATCCCCTGCGGATACGAGCCCATTTGAGCGCGCCGTAGTTCTGGCCGGTGAATGCCGTTACGGCGGAAGAAAAGCCACCGCCGATGAGCCAGGAGAGCGATTCTATCTGGCTGCCCACGCGTTGAACAGCCACGGCGGTTTCGCCGTACCAGGCAGACACCATCCCGGTGACCACCATGGCAAGTGCGGTGAAGGCACCGCTTTCCAAGGCCACCGGCAAACTCCAGCGCAGGATCTGCTGGATCCTGTCACGACCTATGCGGCCTAACAGACGGAATCGTTCGAAGGGCCTGTGCGGATGCCGCTTCACAGACCAGACAAAAAGCGCGCATACAATGCCCTGTGCGAGAACCGTCGCGATGGCGGCTCCGGCCACCCCCCAGCCCCAGACCAGGATCATCAGCGGATCGAGCGCCATGTTGGCGAGGAGCCCTGCGGCATTCGCGTAGAAACTTCGGCGCGAGTTGCCGGCACCGTTAAAGGCGCCGGTGATGGCAGCGGAAACATAGGTTAAGGGGATACCCGTGCCCACAATGCGCAGATAGAGGGTCGCGTTGTCAAAGACAAACGGGTCGCTGACCTGTAGCATGGCTACCAGCGGGTTTGCGAAGATCATCAGTACAAGACCATACGCAAGACCAAGGATCAATGCAATTCTGGTGGAGTTCTCTGCATAGCTGCGTGCAGCGGCGGCATCCCTGCGCCCCAGGTTCTGCGAAGTGCCGATCTCTGAACCCATGCGCCCAATCATCAGAAGCGCCATGCTCAGCCATAGAAACATACCGGCCAGACCGCCAGCTGCCACAGCCATGACCGATTGTTCCATGCGCCCAAGCCAGAACATATCGGTCAGGTTGTAAGCCATTTGCATGAGCTGGGTGCTCATAATCGGGACGGCTACCAGGAGCAGTTTCCTGAAAATCCCCCCCTGTGTCAGGTCAACTTTCTTTGCGGACATCGTGCGGTTTGTCTTCCTTCCCCATAATAATAGGCACATTGTGCCTGCGAAGGAAAACCCTGTCAAGAAAGGGAGGGTGTGCATGCCTGTCGATGGGCAGCACTGCAGGATGCTTTACGGCACGGTGCTCCTGAGCGCCCAAACGCATGGCCTGCAATCAACTTCAGATGGGGCAGGCCCGGAAGGTTCAGCGAACGGGTGGGAGTTGCATCACTTTGAGCCAAAAGGGCACAGCGCCCTTTGGCCGCTGCATGAAGGCGATGAAGCGGGAGACGTACCCTGTGCCGGGCGCGAACGACGGACGCCCTGGCATGGCGTCCGCGGCAGAAGGTTTTTATTTTTCCCAGCGGTCTATGACTGCAGGGGCTTTTCAATCGGCTCGAAGCGGCCTGTGAAAAACCGAAGCTGTTTGGGTTCGTAGATCCACCTGAGCCCCGGAATCTCCTCTCTGCGGCTGAACAGACTGATAAGGGTGTTGGCTACCAGGTCCATGTGGCTGTAGGTGTAAACCCTGCGCGGAATGGTCAACCGCACGGTCTCAAGCCTGGGAGCATGGTCTTCCCCGGTGTCCCTGTTACGGCCGGCAGACACGATCCCACGCTCCATGGAGCGCACGCTTCCTTCCACGTAGATGGCAGCCGCCAGAGACTGGGCAGGAAATTGGATTTGCTGCAGGTGAGGGCAGAACCTGCGGGCGTCCAGGAACACCGCATGACCGCCCACCGGGCGTACGATGGGTACGCCATGCTCGGACAGAAGGTCGCCCAGATAGCGTACCTGCTTCACCCGGTGCTCGATGTACTCCTCTTGCATGGATTCCTGAAGCCCGATGGCCATGGCTTCCATATCCCGGCCGGTCATGCCTCCATAGGAAGGCATGCCTTCAAAGACCACCACCAACTCCCTGGCTGCCTGAAAGAGCTCCTCGTCATTGAGGCACAGGAAACCCCCGATGTTGGCAATGCAGTCTTTCTTTCCGGACATCGTGCAACCGTCAGCATAGCTGAACTGCTCACGGACGATGTCGCGGATGGATTTGTCCTGGTAACCGGGCTCGCGCTCCTTGATGAAGTAGGCATTTTCTACACAGCGGGTGGCATCCATAAAAAGTCGAATGCCCATCCGACGACAATAGGCGTGCACCGCGCGCATATTGGCCATGGATACTGGCTGGCCACCCGCCAGGTTGACCGTGATGGCGATGCATACATAGGCGATCCCAGACGCTCCCACGCTGTCAACCAGAGCTGTAAGCTTGTTCAGGTCGACGTCCCCTTTGAAGGGCAGCTCCGCCTCAGCATCGTGTGCTTCGTCCCGGATGATGTCGTAGAAGATGCCGCCGTTTGCCTCCTGGTGATAGCGAGTGGTGGTGAAGTACATGTTGCCAGGTACGTACTGCCCGGGCTGGATAGCGATGCGACTCAGGAGATTTTCTGCGCCCCGTCCCTGGTGCGTGGGCACGACATAAGAAAAGCCAAATAGCTCGCGCACTGTGTCTTCCAGGTGGTGCCAGTTTCGACTTCCCGCATAGGCTTCATCACCCAGCATCAGTCCTGCCCACTGGCGGTCGGACATGGCATTGGTACCGGAGTCGGTCAGAAGGTCGATGTAGACGTCCTGAGAGTCGATCAGAAAGGTGTTGTACCCTGCTTTTCGGATGATCTCTTGTCGCTCTTCCCGGGTGTTCATGCGGATGGTCTCCACCGATTTGATGCGGAAAGGCTCCGCTGGATATCGCCTGTCTAGCATGGCACGCCTCCGTCTTTTCCCTGCGTCGCCGCAGATTGTTTTTTTATTGTATTTATTCTACTGCGAAGGATGGGCAAATGCAAGTGAACGGCGTACCTACCATGCATTGAGCACGAAAAGGGAGTCGTATCCATGGAAATGAGCAACCAGGTCACAAAACGGTACACCGGCTCCCCCGGTGTTGCTCCCCTTTCGGATTGACAGGGAGTTTCTACCGCCATGCAGGGGCATAGAAGGGCCAGCTCCAGCGGAGCTGGCCCGGATAAAGGCTAAACACAGCAGCCTCCCGCCATCCATTTCTGCGGGAATCTCCTAACAGAGCCCACTGACCTTCGTGCTCAAAGGGCGTGAGGCATCAAGGTTTCGTTCGCGCTCAACGTGTGATAGGAGACGCCGCTGGAGAGCTGAGAAACCGACGGGGAGCCTATGGGGCTGGGTGTCTTACAGGGTCTGTTCGGAGGAGAGGACCGTGATGGCGAGGACAGCCCTTGCCCAGGGGAAGCGCTGCCGGACCCTGTCAGCTTCCTCCCCTTCCATGCCAAAGCATGCCTTGCCTTTGACGAGGAAACCGGTGCCCCTGTAGGTTTTTCCCATGACCTCCCTGTTTGAGATGGTGAGCAACACCCTGTCGTTGTGTCGGATGTTTGCCTCAGTTTTGTGCATGCGACCTGCCGGGATCCAAAGCTTTCCTTCGTCACAGACCAACACATAGCTATTCCAGGTATTGACAGCATGCGGTCCCTCCGCGCCCTGCGTCACGATCGTCAGGGCAGCGTCCGGCGGGGTGGAGAGGACTTCCAAAAGTTTTTTGTCGATCATCCTGTACGCCCTCCTGTATCTTTGCCAGCGTTGGATTTCGGGCTTTGAAGGCTCAGCGTGAGGCATTTATGACAGCTACGGCCTGCGCCGCCAAGGAACAGTGGGAGCTGTCGGGTTATATGGCGTCAGGGGGGAGTTCGGGACGAGGGCCAAAGTAGGCGCCCATCTGTGCATCTGAGAGGGAGAACCAATCCTTGACCTGGTCATAACAGAAGGTGGGGCGTTTCCTGACGACATTACGCAGGCGGTCCACGCGCGTATTCCAGTAACGCAGGCAGCCGTCGACAGTCTGCGGCTGATCGGAAGAGATGCTCTTTAAGTTCAGGGAGGCCCAGCGCTCAAAGTGCATGGGCATCTCAGGTTCAAGCAGCGCGTAGCACTCATCGATCTGGGCAAGCATGACGGGAGTCGTCAGAGCCCTGAAGATCTCGCCAAACCGACGAAGAAATTTGTCCTGCATGTCGCTGTTCTCAAGGATTTTTCGGATAAGAACGTTACTGATCGCATGGTTCACGCCGGTCCCTTTCGGGTTGAGAATGACCTTGATACCGTTAGTGGTAGAATTGAAGAGCCCATAGTCGAGGTCAAAGAGGATCCACCGCCATTTGCCGCCCGGCAGCTTGTAAAACCGGATGTTTCCGGTATCCGTGTTGGCAAAGAATGCTTCAAGGATCATATAGTCAAAGTAGTTGTCGATGTCAATGCGGTCGGTGAGGTATTCCAGGTCTTCCGGGTTCTTTCCGGGGGAAAGGGTTTTGGCTTTCTCGACAAGCTCTTTATATTCGGCAGGTGACCCGTAGTAGGAAAACCCGTTGCCCTCTAGGATCGTCATGTTGTCAGCTTCAGACATCGGGATTCCTTCGTGTTGGGCGACAAAGTAGCGGCTGACCCGCTCCCTGAGGTTGTAGTGACCCCAGTACTGACCATTCAAATAGACAATGACCGGGCGCCATGCCTGATGGATGACGTCTGTGTTAAGCTTATCCACCAGCCGGGACTGTACCCCATCGACCATGCGTGTCCAGACGCAGTCGTTTCCGCTGACACGCAGTACAAAGGATCTGTACTCCTCAAAGGGCCGATCCTCAAATAGCTTAGCCTCAAAGGTCTTGTTCCCGTAGATACCGCGGGCTGAAACTTTGAAGGATTTTTGAGGCATATCCAGTGAATACTGCCCGATGAGCCCAAAGGTTACGCCTTGGCTGAGGAAGGTTTCGCCGCTATCACTGTCAAACATCTCAGCAAAGCCGGGCCTATGCTTTTTGCCATGGAGCCGGTAGACTGGTGAGGGGTTCTTAAAGGGGATTTTCTCGTACTGCCTCACGTCGATGCCTTCGCCGGCAGCATACATGCCCGTTTGTGGGTTCCACAGCTCGTCCGGGTCCGTCGTCAGACAGACGACGGGGAGGGTATAGTAGGTTTTCAACACATAGGTTGCTGTTACCGTCTCGGAGGGCTGGAGGCCCGGCTCAAAGGAGCGCGCGCGGATGACGCAGGTGTTGCTCAGTTCAATGGGCCCCTGATATTCTGTGCTGTTGTTTAGAGTGGGGATGGAGCCATCGATTGTATAACGAAGCTGCGCTGTTTCGGGACCCGACAGGGTCAGGAGGATGTTGTCGCCATAGAGTCCCCCGGGGTGTGAGAGAATGGGTTTGTTTGAAAAACCCAGAAAACCGATTCCATTGGCACTTCCCGGCGTTGGGACGTCATAATAAAAAAAACCATCCCGGCCGATGGTCCTGCCGTAGGATATGTTGCCGGGAATCTCAGGCAGTACAATCCGGTCAAGGACCCTCCCTTCGGGGTTGGAAAGCGTCATTACCTCGCCCCCTGCGCGCTTGAGTGCGAAGGAGGCGTGCAGGGCAGCTGCGTTTGTCCCCGGTGTCAGGCTCTTGTCCAGCATGACAATTTTGTATTCACCGGGCCAGATGGAGACGCCTGCGGGAAACCGCCACCGCCTGGGCCAGGAGATGCTGTCGCTGAGGCCAAAACCGGAAAGGTCGACGACCTGATCGGAGCTGTTGTACAACTCCACCCAGTCACAGGGAGACTCGCCAGGGACAGGCTCCGTCTGATTGTTGCTGCTCATGAGCTCAGAGACATATACACCTGTCTCGTTTAATGCCCTCAGATAGCGGTCCGCAAGCCCCATGCCATCTGCATTATTGGGCGCTCCCGGGGTTGGGATGGCGAACACCTGCCAGGTCCCGGTCTGCGGATCGCGCCCGTAGCTGTGATCTGCCGGTAAGAGGCTGAACGTGACCCGATCTATCAGGTTCCCCTGGAGGCTGCTGAGGGTAATGGTCTCGCCTTCGGCCGCAATGGAAAAGTTGCTGTGGGGGAAGGCGGAGGGATCGGCCTTGTTTTTTCCTGAACAGAACACCAGGTAGTAACCGCCAGGCGCGATCCAGGAGCCTTCGGGAAAAACCCATTTGATCGGGCGAAGCTCATTGTCGCTCAGCGCGTAGTTGCTAAGATCGATGGATTCTGTTCCCGCATTGTAAAGTTCGATCCAATCAGACAGGTCCCCATCTTCATCTCTGAAGCCCGAACGGGGCGCGGCGATCAGTTCGTTGATGAGAAGCGTGCCCTCACGGAGCGTATAGCGCTCCATGTACTGCCCGTGCCCCTCCGGCGTATTGGGGTAACCGGGGGAATAGTAGTCGACAATCTCAAAGCTTCCGTCTTCCATCAAGCTGTAGGAGTCATTGGCATTGAGGGTCGGCACCACCACATGGTTGAGCAAAAACCCGGAAGGATCGAATACAAAGGCAGCGCAGCCAAGAGAGGACAGCTTAAATTTGGCATGAAAAGGGCTGCCTGCAATGCTGGCATTGGTCTTGTCGCAGTAGATCAAAACCCTGCCGTCGGCGGGAAGGACAAAGTCTGGAAAGATAAATTTGGCCTTGTCTGAACGGTTGGACAGAGAGATTCCCTCGAGGTTCATCTCCGATTCTGTGCTGTTCCAGAGCTCAAGCCAGTCGGGGAAGTTCCCGTTTTCGTCGGGGAGAGCGGAGGCGTTTACAGACATGACCTCGCTGATGACCAGGCCCTCATGCTCAAACAGCACAGAGCCGTCAGCGCTGATATTGAGCGCCTTTTTCAGAGGCTCAGACGGTGATCCCAGAATCAGGAGGGTGAGTGGAACCAGTAATAACAACAAAAGCAGTGTTCGTTTGTCACGTCTCTTGCCGCGTTTGATCCGGGATCTTTGTGTAGCGGACATGCCTCTCCTTGCAGATGGTCTGGGTTTAGAAATACTCGCGTAGTACCAGGATCGTTTCACCCCGGTTCAGGGTTCCCTCGAAACGCAGGACCTTTGGGTGACCAATAAAATCCTCGTGAAGCATTTCCTTCAGCGCATTGCCTCCCCGGTAGCCGTGGATGACCCGGAGCCGGTAATCTGCAGATGTCACCCGGTTAAGAGCTGCCTGGACGGCAGCTCTGGCCTGCTGTACGGTCATCTGGTGAAGGTCTATCTCCATGCCGGGATCCCACCTCTGAAGCGTTGGCGGCAAAGACTGCCGGCTCCTCGAGGGCATTATACCGTCAGCGCGGCTGCCTCGCAAGCAGTCGACAAAACCGGCTGGCACAGGCCTGGTTTCTGGATTTCAAGCGATGAGAGCGGGACGATTTCGTCGGAGCCGATTTATACCGGCCAGGCGCCACCCGCCACAGTTTCTCGGATGAAGTCAAGGTATTCGGCAGCAATATCGATATCACCCTGCGCATACAGCATCCGGGAGCCCACGACGTCCTCGATTTCGTTAAAGACAGGCTCTCCCTGGTGAAAGAGAAAGTCCACACCGACAAGCCCGAAGCGAAACAGCGGTAAAATGCGCCCCAGGTGCTGAAGTACGGTCGTATCCGGACGACAGGGGGTGAAGCTGCCCCCCTGTCCCACATTGCTTCTAAAGTCACTGGTGGAGTGACGCAACATGGCCCGAATGACCCGATCGCCAAGCACGTAAAGCCTAAGATCCCGTCCGGGCTCATCACACAGCGGCTGTACCGCCGCCGCATCAGGAGCGAGGGCTGACAGGGCCTGCAGGTATTGCGCTTCATCGCTGGCCAGGTACACCTGCCTTCCCCCGTAGCCATGAGCCGCCTTGACGACCACTGGAAACGGGAAAGGACAAACAAAGGCGTCCTGCTCGATAAAGGCGGTATCCATCATTGGAACCAGACCGCTGAGACAAAGGTGCGTCTTTCGTTTGTCGTTACAGATATCCGCCACCCTTGCGTTGTTGAAGACCGGCACCCCCATCGTTTCCAGATGCTGGGAAAGGAGGAGACGCTGAGCACGCATCACGACAAAATCGGGCTGCGGGCACTCCTTGCCCCCATGGAGAAAAGCTTTTCCTTTGCAGATGCCGAAGGCCAGGCTACCAGTGAGGAGCAGTTTAAGACGGATCCCATGCCTGCGTGCGGCGTCCATCCACTTATCGATATAGAACCTGTTGCGCTTGACATTCCCCGCATCGTAGACAAGCCAGCCGGTCATACCGACGCCTCTTTGAGCAGCGCGATGATCGCATCGGAGGGATCCATCCCTGTGACCGCCCTCAACGCCCTGAAATGGGCGTTTGAATTGACTTCGCATACAAGCGGACCGCTGCTGCTCATCAACAGATCAACGCCTGCGAAATCAAGCCCAAGCAGTCGAGAGGTGTCGAGAGCCACCCTCTCCTCTTCCGCAGAAAGGGCATAAGCCTGGGTCTTTGAGCCTAAAGCAGCATTTGCACGAAAATCCCCCTCGGTATTTTCACGCAGCATGGCGCCACAGACCCTCTGTCCGACGACATAGACACGCAGGTCCCGGCCGGCACTCTCCTTGATGAATTCCTGGAAGAGAAGCGGAGCAGGAGCCGTTCTCTCAAGGATCTCTGCCGCTTCTTTCAGCGTTCGGGCAAGATATACCTGTTTTCCGAAAGAGCCGTATACCTCTTTGATTACAAAAGGGAGAGAGAGTTCATCCGCTACGCTTGGAAGGAAGGCTGCGCTCGCATACCCGATGCCGGGATAACTTATCGGACACAGGAGGGTCCTGGGCAAGGGAACACCGGTACCCAGAAGGGCCAGGTAGCTGAGTGCTTTGTCATCACACAGCGCGATAGCCTTGGCGCTGTTGAAAAGGCGCATTCCCCGGTGCTCAAGCAGGGCAGCCAGCCTTGTGTCCTTGTCCCAGAAGATGCCTTTTTGCGGCAGGTTTTCAAGAGAAGCCGAGGAGGTGAAATCTGCGTTCGTTACCACAGCGAGCGCATAGCCCTGGCGTCTTGCCGACGCCGAGAGCGCCTCGCGGATTTCAACGAAGGAGGGCGTGTTCAAAAAGGCGTTGACGACAAGAAGTGCGTGTTCCGTGGGGTTCCTCGCATTCCGGCAAAGGTTGCCAGGGTCACTGGAGGGCGAAAAGCCTTGGGTTTAATTCTTCAGCGGGATGAGCCTGGCACGCTCAAGGGCGAGAAGAAGGGCGGGGATCAGGACGAGTTGGAGGAGGATGCCCGGCACTGCATTGATAAAGCCAGCGGTCCAAAAGATCGCCAAAGTGAAGCTCCCGCTGATGAATCGATAGAGGATCAGGCTGGCAAGGCCCCATACGACGCGCCCCACCAGCATCGCCACGACAAGGGAGACGATAGACCGCGCGGGGCGGCCAGCAAGACGCTCATACAGAAAGCCTGCAACAGCGCCATAGGCAGCAAGCTCAAAGGCCATGGGCACCGCGTTCGGCATGGGAGGTGCGCCAAAGAGAAGGGAACGTACAAGGGGCAGGAGCAGGCCGACCGGAAGTCCCCATCTGAAGCCGCAGATGAAACCGCAGAGGAGGGCCGGGAGATGCATGGGAAGAAGGCGGCTGCCGATTTCGGGCACCTGGCCTGTCAGAAAGGGAAGCACAAGGCCGAGCGCCAGGAACATCGCCGAGAGCGCCATCCGCGCCGTGCTGTACTTTTTCATGCGAAGACCTCCGAATACATTTTCTGTACCTTCCCTCAAAGTGAGGAAAGGGGAGATGAGAAAGAAGCCTGTGGCTCCGTCGCGATCTTATCATTCTGCGCCAAGGCCCGTCAATGAAGGGAAACGACGTCACGCGGGGGAGTGGAAGATGCTGCGGGAAAGAAGGCGATGTACAAATAATCGCATTGCGCGGCGTATCTTTATACCTTGCCCGGAGGGCAGACGCGGCGCCCGGTATTCTCTGTGAAGACGTGCCATATCTCCCAAATATCCTTATGCGCCCACAGGTGCTCCAGGTGTATCCTGTCAAAGGAGCGCGACGGCGGACGCCGGCTGCGAAACAGAACAGCCCCGGACCGGCGCCGCGGGTCGGGCACAGACAGGAGGAGGCTATGGACCGACTGAAGGTTGGCATTGTTGGCGCAAGCCGTGGAGGCTCGTATATGAAGGCTTATGCGCGCAGCAGGCGAACCCTGATCAACGCCGTGTGTGATCTGGATGCTGCACGGCTGGAGGAGGCTGCGCGGGAAAATAGGCTTCGGGATGATCAGCTGTATACGGATTACGACGCTTTTCTTGCGCACGATCTGGACATCGTTGTCGTGGGAACCCCCATCCCTTTTCACGCGGAGCAGGTCACAAAGGCTCTGAAGGCCGGCAGACACGTCCTCAGCGAGGTGACTGCCGCGAACACCGTGGAGGGATGTGCGCAGATTTATGAAACAGCCAGGACCGTCAAGGCCAAGTACATGCTGGCGGAGAATTATGTGTATTTTCACTTTATCCAGGAATGGAAACGATCTATAGATGCGGGTCGGATAGGCCGTATCCATTATGCGGAAGGCGAGTATGTGCACGACATCCGTGACCTTCTGGTCGACACATCGTCCGGAGAGACGTTCTGGCGGACCTATCGACCACCGATTCACTACTGCACGCACTGTTTGGGGCCGCTTCTTTTCCTGATGGGCGATGATTACATTGTCAAGGCAACAGCCAGCGGGAGCAGAAACACGATTCTACCTGAACACTGGCCTTCCACCATCGATATGCAGGTGGCGTTGTTTGAGACCAAGGAGGGGCGTGGGATCAAGGTCTGCCGTAGCCAAGTGACGCCAAGACCGGAACCTCACTGCGTCTACTACAGCGTGTATGGCACCAGGGGTTTTCTGGAAAATGACCGCACTGGAGCCGAAGTGATTGGACACAGGTATTTCGAGGGATTCGACGCGGAAACCGTGCCGATGAACTGTTACCAGACCAGACTGGACGCGCCGGATTACGCCAAGGGCGGGCATGGTACCTCCGACTACTACCTGTCCGAAGCCTTTCTTGATTGCATCGAGTTTGACACAAAGCCGCCGATCGACGTAGACCGCGCCATGGAATGGACGCTTCCGGGGATCATTGCGCATGAAGCGGCAGTGAGAGGCAACGTCTGGCTGGACGTGCCGCATTTCTAGCCCGGGCAGGGAGGACAAGGAGGATGACCATGGAGAGGTTAAAAATCGGCGTAGTTGGCATCAGACGGGGCAGCGCGTATGTAGAGGCTTTTGGGCAGGGGAAGCGATCAGAAATTACTGCCCTGTGCGACGTGGATGAGGCGCAGCTGGATGATGCAGCAGCCACCCTGCAGCTGGACAGCAGCCATCTTTTTACCGATTACGACGCTTTTCTTGAAAGCGACATTGATGCTGTCATCGTGGGAACCCCGATCCCTTTTCACGAGGAACAGGTGGTCAGGGCGCTTGCTGCGGACAAGCATGTGCTGTGTGAAGTGACAGCGGCCCATACACTGGAAGGGTGCCGGCGTATCTACGAAGCGGCCAAGCGTGCGAGGGCCAAGTACATGATGGCTGAAAACTATATCTGGTTGGATTACATCCAGCAATGGAAGAAGTGGGTTGACGACGGTCACATCGGTCGGATCCATTACGCGGAAGCTGAATATGTCCACGATATTCGGGATCTGCTTGTGGATCCCTCCACGGGAGCCTCCTTCTGGCGCACGTATCGCCCGCCCATCCACTACTGCTCCCATTGCCTGGGACCGCTCCTCTATCTGCTGGAGGACGACTATATTGTCAAAGCGACCGCGTTTGGAAACCGGAACACCATTCTTGAGGAACACTGGCCTTCCTCCATTGACATGCAGGTCGCGTTGTTTGAGACAAAACACGGACGCATCATCAAGATTCTGCGCAGCCAGGTGACGCCCAGAACACCGCATACCGTCACCTATTGCGTTTACGGTACCGAAGGCCTGCTCGACAGCGGGCGAGAGCCTGGGTATGACACGATTGGAACCCGGTTTTTTGAACGGGTGGATCGGCAGGGAATCCCACTGAACTGCAATGGCACTTCCCTGGAGGTCCCAAAGGAACTGGCCTTCGGAGGGCATGGGACCTCAGACTATTTTACTGCCCATGCCTTTCTGGACGCAGTGGAGTACGACCTGGAACCCCTGGTCAATGTGGATCGCGCTATGGAATTGACCATTCCGGGACTGATTGCCCACGAGGCAGCGGTCCGCGGCCATGTCTGGCTGGACGTTCCGCGCTTTTGAGCAGACCGGGCTGACGGCAGGGCAGCCCTTCCTCCCCGGCGCGGGTCGTGCCGGCAGTGGTCGCGGTGGACGCTTTGTTCCAGCGCGGCCTTTTTAGCTACACAGGCAGGCGGGAATCGAGTGTCCGGCGCACACAGGCTTACCTGTGGTCTGAGCACGCTGTGCTATACTCTGGGCAGGACGTGGCGTTGCCTGTGAGTGCCCGACATCCCTGCTGGCGCGGGTGCGCCGGTCGGGCCCATCCTCGAGGACCTGTGTCCGCAAGCCGTCACCCGCTCGGCGGCCCGGCACAGGGGGTGGGCGCGGAGGTGGTAGAGTGCAAAAACCCTGGCATGGGATCCGCAATAAAGTAATGATTGTGATGATCGTGATCTCGCTTCTCCCAGTGGCGACGCTCGGTCTTAAGATCAACCGTTCGTTCAGCGCGGCGCTGAAAGAAAAGATCAGCAGTGCTGCCGACATATCAATGGACAACATGGCTTTGAGCTTAAGCCTTCAACTTCGGACGCTGACCGCGCTTTTAGATGAGGCAGCCGCCATGCCTGCCACGCTCGCCTTCTGCACCCTGGCGGGGGAGAGTCCCGGGCGCCTTGCTGTGGAATACGCTCGTCTGCGCGCGTCGATCTCAAACAACAATGTCAGCGGGCGCTTCTGCTTTCCGTTTTCTTTTGTTCTCATCACCGCTGAGGGCACATTAGCCAACAACATCGCCTACGCTCAGGATGACCGTTTTAGGTCCATGCGACAGCGTTTTGTTGACGCTTCTTTCGTCCGCAAGCTGCTTGCAACAACTGCCCGGACAATGGTCAGCGGCGTGGAAGACAACCTGTTTTCAAACAACAGCAGCCGCCAGCTCTTCTTTGCAAGGAATGTCTTAAACGGACAGCAGGGAGTGGGTGTGTTGGCGTTTTTTGTGGACCTGAGGTATGTGGCCGCTATGATTGACAGGGGAAGGGTGAGCGAGCTTAGCAGCGTCTTTCTGTTAGATGAGCATGGCGTTCTCCTGTTTGAGGGAGGGAAAAACGGCGTTGCTTTTGAGGATTGGGGGAAGAATCCGACACAGGCAGTCCCGACGTCCGACGTCATGGAGCCGATGAACCTGCGCAGCGGAGCGCTGCTGTCTCATACGAGCCGGATGCAGGTGCTGCCGGGAGCTGCTGAGTGGACGCTGGTGCAGATCACACCGGGCACAGAGTTTTACGCGGAAATTGACGGCATCAACCGGCTTTCACTGATATTGCTTCTCCTGGTACTGGGCCTGATCCTGCTGAGTGGGTACTATCTCGACGCTGTGATCATCGAACCGGTTGTGGCCTACAGCGTGGCGCTGGCCCAGGTCCGCCGGAACAACATGGGCGTGGAGATTCCCGTGGGGGGCAGGGATGAGATCCTCGAGCTGGGCAGGAACCTGGTCGATACACTGAGCCGGCTGAAACAGGGGATGGAACAGCTGGACCATGAACGACGGGAGTGTGATCGGCTGGAACTGCAAGTGCTCTCTCGGCAGATCAGCCCGCACTTCATTCGAAACACCCTCTATTCCATCAGGGTCATTGCCCAGCGTGCCGGTGCTGCGAGCCTTGCGGAAGCGATTTCTTCCTTTGCAAAGATCATGGACTACATCTTTCAGACGAGGCGTATCTCGACGGTCAGGCAGGAGATCGGATACTTGGAAGACTATATCGACCTGCTGAACCTGCGCTACCAGGATAAATTCCAGCTGGTCACCCGGATAGAGGATCGTCTGCTGGACCAGGCGATCCTTGGTTTTCTGTTCCAGCCGATTGTGGAAAACGCCATAGAGCACGGGTTTGCCGGCTTGTTGGGCAGTGGGATCATTACGCTGACAGGCTGCGTCCAGGGCAAAGAGATGCGCTTTTCGATCTCGGACAATGGGCATGGATTGAAGGGGGTGGATCCTCTGGAGCAGCATTCGCAGGACGGGGCACTGCATGGTCTTGCCAATGTACGGCGCCGCGTGCAGTTGCAGTATGGAAAAACCAGTGGTGTCAGGGTGGAGCCGGGGCATCCGTCCGGCGTCACGGTCACCCTGTGGCTGCCCTTTGTTTCAAGGGACGCGCAGCCCGTTGGGAAGGGGGGACAGGACCATGAGAATCATGATTGTGGATGACGAGGCGCTGTCGCGCATTGCGCTCAAGAGCCTTTTGGCCGGACGCTACAACCTGGTAGGAGAAGCCAGCTGCTGCGAGGACGCCCTGATATTGGCCCGAAGGACCAAGCCAGATGTCATTTTTGTGGACATCATCATGCCAGGCCCGGATGGGCTTGACTTCATTGACCGGATCGCATGCGAGCTTCCGTCTTGTCGCTTTGTGGTGATCAGTAACGCGGAAGATATGCCGTACTTTCAGCGCGCCATACGGCTTAAAGTCTTTGATTATCTGGCCAAGCGTACCATCGATGAAGGTGCGCTTCTGGATGTGCTTGCGCGTCTTGACGAGGAGGTTGGGCAGGGCAGTGGTTCTTCCTCCGCGGCTACAAGCGGAGAAAGCCGAATGAACTGTGGCCATGCAGCCTTCAGAGACTTTTTGCTTGAAGCCCTCGATGAAGCCCCGGATGAGGACGGGCTTTTAAGGCGGATGGCAGAGTGTGGTGTGGGCATCAACCCCCGGGCATACCGTGTTGTGATTCTGGATCCAGGAACACCCTCCGCAAAGAGGGATGTAGGCTTGTTCACGGAGATTGGCCAAGCGGTGCTTGAGGACTGTGGCTGTGGAATGGTGTGCAGATACAGGGAAGAAACGCTGGCCGTGCTTTTTTCTGTTGCGTCCCCGTCTGTTCCCATACCTGAAGAAATCGATGAGGCGGAGGATAGGCGCCGTACGCAGGACCTTGCTTACCGCCTGATTCGTACGGCAAAAAGGCATTTTGAGATTGGCCTCTCCGCTGGAATCAGCCACCGCTACACAACACTTCGTGAACTCAGCGCTGCATTCAGGGAGGCGGAATCAGCATGGGAACGCTGCTTCTATACCGGCGCGGGCTCTATCAACTTTGCCCACTCCCTGGACCCTTTCGCTTCGGAGGCGGCCGCCGCGCATCTGCGACAGATGGCCAGGCATTTCACGCGCCGCAACGCGATAGAGGATATGTTTGAAGCGCAGACAACCATAGCCCGGTTTTTCGATTACGCCCAGGCACATCCCTATCCGGCACGCGATCTTCTCACGGGCCTCAGCGTCGATATGCTGATGCATGTGATCGGGGTTTTCAGAAACGCTTTTCCCGATGCGGAATGGAATACGGAGGGCGTTGCGATCGCGCTGGTCAACACACCAACGCTTCAGGAGCTGCGAACACGTAGCCTGATGCTTTTAGACCGTGTCCTGAATGTTACCCGGGCCAGCCGCGATGCAGAGGACATTGTTGGAAAAATCAAGCGCTATGTCCGGCAGAACATCGACTGTAAGCTGTCGCTGGACGAAATCGCCGAGCATGTTTATCTGAACCCCGCATATTTGAGCCGTCTTTTTAGAAGCGAAACCGGAGGGATGCTCAGCCGCTTCATCCTGATCGAGCGGGTCAGAAAGGCAAAGGATTACCTGTTACAGGGAAAAAGCCTGCGGGAAACGGCTGCACTGGTGGGCTTTGACTCGGACAGCTATTTCATCAAGCGCTTCAAGTCCGTTGTAGGCGAGACACCTGGCGAGTACAGCAGGCGTAACTGCGGGCTATCGGATTCGAAATGTTACAGCAATGGTGAGAATCACACCATTTAGGAAACCGGAGCGCGGCGCCTGTGCAGAATCAGGACAAGAAGATCCTATCGTCCATCACAATGATTATGATCAGATAGAGCATGACGCGATACACTGCGTGTGGCAGCTGAATGTTCAACTCTGTCTTGCATCAGGGAAAGGAGAATGATTCATGAAACGCCTTCAAACCGTTCTGGCATTGGCACTGACGCTGCTTCTCGTCTACCCGATCGCCCTCACGGCGCTGGCCCAGGAGGAGCCGATCGTCCTCAACCTTTGGGTGGACGCGTTGGTCCCGGACTCGGACATCCTACTGGATGAAGCGGACTGGTATATCACCAAGGCTGTGCAGCGCTTCAACGAAAAGTATCCCAACGTCAGGGTGGACGTGACCAAGTTCTCCACTGGCGAACCCATGCCGATGTTCAAAGCCGCAGCGCTGGCAGGTACAGCGCCGGATCTTTGCAACATGTGGACCGGCAACTACATGCTGGACCTTCATGATGTGGTCCTGGTACTCAACGACCTGATCCCACCGGAGGACCGGGAAGCCATCGGCAACTGGGACGCCGTCAGCGTAGGCTTCAATGCAAAGAACGACATCTGCGGCTACCCGCTTCCTTTCCAGTTTCAGACCTGTATCTACTATAATAAAGACATCGTGGCGGAAGCTGGACTCGACTTTGAAGCCAACCCTCCGCGAACCGGGGAAGAATTTCTAGACGCCTGTGAAGCGATCCGGGCTGCCGGTTACACGCCGATGGTGGAGGACTTCTCGGGAGACCCGTGGTCGGTATACTTTGTACAGCTGTACTGGTGGCTGCAGCAGTCAGGGAATGACCTGCTGGTTCGGGAAAATACCGGTGAGGTCAAGTACGTGGATGACCAGGGCCTGCTTTCCTCTTTGGACATGTTCCGTCTGATGTACTTGAAAGGCTATCTAAACGAGGACGTTGTTGCCGCTCCTGACGCACCTAATCGCTTCTTGGTGGGACAGGCAGCCATGTACGCCAACGGATCCTGGGCTTTGGGAGAGTACGCGGAGATACTGGGTGACAAGCTGGGCATGATCAAACCGCCCGACCTTGCCTCGGATGCCCCGATTACGGGAGGGGTCATCGGCGGTGCCGGTGAAGGAATGATTGTCTGGAAGGACACGAAACATCCCAAGGAAGCCTTTGAACTGATGCGCTTCCTGTGCTCAAAGGAAGAATATATCGAGTTTTTCAAGACTGGCGTTGCGGATATTCCCAACAGAAACGATGTGACGATTGCTGATGTGGGCCTGTCCAACCCTCTGTACGAAAAGTTCTTCTTGTGGGCCGAGGATGTACAGTTTTTCCCGGACAACATTGTGTCACCCGACGCAATGGAAATCCTCCTTCGCTTCATCGCGGACGTGACCCTTGGAAAGATGACACCGTCGGAGCTTGCCCAGGAGATGGACAGTGTGATTGCAAACAGATAAAGCTTTCCTCCCGTTCGCTGCCGCCTCCCCGCCCCGGGCAAAACCTGCCCGGGGCGGGGCGCAAGGGTTCTGGGAAAAGGGGTGAAGGTATGCGCATCCACCAAAAAGGAGATTCTCTGGCGGCAAGGGAACAGCGGACAGCCTGGCTGACACTTCTGCCGATCATTCTGATTCTTCTGACGCTGAAGGCTTACCCGATGATCTCGGCCATTCTGAAGAGCCTGACCAACTGGGATGGCCTCTACCGCCAGGACTTTGTGGGATTTTCGAACTATCTGCGCATCTTCAGGTCCAACGAGTTCGGCCAGCTGATCGCAAACAACCTGTTCCTGCTGCTGCACATTCCCATACAGCTTTTTCTCGCTTTTATCTTCGCACTGCTACTCTATGAACAGCTCCCCGGATGGAAGCTGTTCAGGGTGGTCTACTTCCTTCCCAACATCATTTCGGTTGTGATCATCGGCACGCTGTTTCGGACATATTTCTCATCGAATGGCATCATCAATACCATCCTCAGGTGGCTTGGCCTTCACTTTCTTACGCTCAACTGGCTAAGCGAGGGTTTTACCGCCCTGCTGGTCATCATGTTTGCCATGATCTGGCAGAGTCTGGGATGGCAGATGCTCATCCTCAGCGGAGGAATGGCTTCCATGAACCACAGCGTGATCGAGGCTGCCAAGATAGACGGCGCAGGTTACTGGAAACGGCTATTCCATGTTGTCGTTCCCATGCAGGTCAGAGCGATTGAGTTTTCCTTCGTCGTCTCGATCATTTGGGTCTTTTCCGGCCTGTTTTCGTTTATCAATACCATCACCAACGGAGGGCCCGGCTATTCCACCGCGACGCTTGACTACATGATCTACCTGAAGGCTTTTGGCCCGGGGGCACAGCTGGGCGTCGCCAGCGCCTATGCGGTGCTGTTACTGGTCATTGTGCTGGCCCTGATATGGATTCAGCGTATGGTGGCGGAAAAGGCGGGTGAATGGAGTGAGTGAGAGAAGCCGTCTGGCGACAGCAGCGCTGGTTGTAGCCATGGCGCTGGTCGGTGCAACATTTCTGTATCCTTTTTTCTACCTTCTCGTCAACTCGCTTAAGACCACCCCAGAATACATGCTGTCTCAGTTCAGTATGCCCTCCGGGGCAGCGGGGTACAGCACGTATGACACCATGTTCAGCGCGTTTAAAATTCTGCGCTATCTGAAGAACACGTTCATCGTCATGTCCACAACGGTGGCCGCTGTCATCCCGGTCGCCATTTGCTCTGCCTACACCCTTGCGAAACTGCGCTTCCGGGGATCCACGCTGGTCTACCTCCTGCTGGTCGCCTGCATGACGCTTCCGGATCAGGTGATGATTGTCCCGATATACAGCCTGTTCGGGCGATTTCAGCTGATCAACACACATCTTGGACTGATCCTTGCCAACCTGAGCTATGTCTTTGGCAGCACGGTCATGATGACTTCTTTCTTCAGGACCATTCCCAACGAGCTGATTGAGGCGGCCAAAGTGGACGGATGTGGCTATCTGCGAACGGTCCGGCATGTGGCGCTGACGGTGGGAAAACCTGTGGTCATCATCCAGATGATTCTCAGCGCCATTGCCAGCTGGAATGACCTCTTCATGCCAAAAATGCTGCTGCAGAAAAACAGCGTCAAGACCATCATGGTTGCGTTGGCCGACCTGTCCACCCGATATACGACAAAGCCTCCCTACCTGATGGCGGGGCTCCTGATCAGCGCCGTTCCGACCGTTGTGGTGTTCCTGCTCTTCCAAAGACAGATCATCAATGGTATCCTGTTGGGGTCCATCAAGGGATAAGAAACAGGTTACAGACCGTCAAAGGAGGATTACACGGTGAATATGAAGGTTGGCTTTGTCTGCTTTGGTGAGGTAAATACGCCCATTGAGCGCCTGAGACTCAAGCATGATGCAGCGCTTGAGAGCCTGGCGGTGCTGAAGGCGGAGATCCTGGATGCGGGCCTGGTCATAGATGACCCCGAATATAAAACGGCGGACGAAGCGGTGGCCAGGCTGAAGGGAAAGGATTTTTCCTCCCTGGTGGTCTGTGTCGCCGGATGGGTTCCAACGCATGCTGTGATCAGGGTGACCGACCCTTTCCGGCACCTGCCGATTCTCCTGTGGGGGCTCTGTGGCTGGATAGAGGACGGGCGCATCGTGACTACGGCGGAACAGGCAGGGACCACCGCACTGCGGCCGGCCTTCGAGGCGCTTGACTACCGGTTTAAGTATGTTTACAACATTATCGGCGAGCCGGAACCCATCGATGCGATCAGCGCATTTTTGCGGGCGGCGCACACAGCGCACCAACTGCGCAGCGCGCGCATCGGCACCATGGGATACCGCGACATGCTGCTCTATGGTACGCAGTATGAAGGCAACTCTCTGCGTGGAGAGATCGGCGTAGAGGTTGAACCCTTTGAGATGCTCGAGATGCTGCGCAACGCGGAGGACGCTGATCCAAAGCGCGTCGCTGAAGGCATCAGGTTCGTCAGAGATAACTGGCACATCCAGAAGCCCTGTGATGATGAAGTGATTGAAAAGGCGGTACGCTACGCGCTGGGAGTGGGCAAGAAGATTGAGGAAAGGGGCTTTGAAGCCCTGACACTGATTGATGTGGACGGGATGAAGAAGCTGCTTGGATTCCCTCCCGCACTGGTCTTTATGCTGCTGGAAAGGTGGTACGGGGTCTCCACCACGCCTGAGAATGATGTGATGGGCAACGTTACCCAGCTGATGGTTCGCTACCTTACAGGACAGGTGGCACATTATATGGAGTACTACGAGTTTTTCAAAAGCAGCATGCTCATCGGTGTACCGGACTATATACCGGTACCGGCGATCAAGGGGGATGTGGAGCTTTTACCCACCGCGTTTGGCCTGCTTTCAGCCTCGCTGCTGAATGTCAGCAAGGTCAAGGACGGATATGTCACCTGTCTGCGGCTGGTTTACAAAAAGGGCCGGTATTGCATGCACATGTACACCGGGGAGACCAGACAGCCCCCCGCATGGGAGGAATACGGATGGGATGCGCCCGCGCCCCAGTTGCCAAGTCTTGAAGTGTTTCCAGACTCCTGTACCGTCCCTGAGTTTGCCCAGAAGGTATCCAGTCAGCATGTGATCGTCTGTTACGGAGATGAGCGGGAGGCAGTGACGGATCTTTGTAGCTTGCTGGGCATTGAGGTTTTCTGATGTACGGCTTGATGACGAGGCCCCCGGTGTGGAAGGGGTGTGTGCCCGGCGATGGCTGAGGGAAGCATGGAATGGATCCTGTCTGGCAGGACGGGGAGCTTTTCGCATGCTGTGCTTGATTTTGACGGCACGCTGTCCCTGATACGCGAAGGATGGCAGGAGATCATGAATCCCTACTTCGTGGAAGAGCTTGCGGGGACTCCGGACGGAAAGCAGCTGCCAACCGAGACGCTTATAGAAAGAGCGCGGGAATTTATCACGCAGCTGACTGGCAAACAGACCATCTATCAATGCATCCGCCTTGCCGAAGAGATCAGGACTTTGGGCGGCGTGCCGCAGGATCCCCAGGAATACAAGGATGAGTACCATCGCAGGCTGCTGCTGCGCATTGAACACAGACTCAAGGGCCTTGAACAGGGCGAGTTAGACCCTGAAACGCTTACCGTTCCGGGGAGCTACGCCTTGATGGATCTGCTCAGCAGGCATCAGGTCACGCCATACCTGGCATCAGGCACCGATGAAGCCTATGTCCTCCATGAGGCGCGGCTTCTGGGGCTGGATCGGTACTTTGGCGATCGCATCTTTGGCGCGCAGCGGGACTACAAGAGTTTTTCAAAGAGGATGGTGATCGAACGCATGCTAAGGGATCACCGCCTGGCGGGAGAACAGCTCCTGGGCTTTGGCGATGGGTATGTGGAGATCGAGAACATCCGCGACGCAGGCGGATTCGCGGTGGGCGTGGCCTCTAACGAAGCTGCCCGAGAGGGTGTTGACGCCTGGAAGCGCGAACGGCTGATCCGCGCCGGCGCCCACCTGATCATCCCCGACTACCGCGATATTCCGGCGCTTGAGTGCACTTTGTTTGAAGCGCCGGCGGAGGAAAGGATCACAGATGTCGTTTGAGACTTTTGATCGGTCAAGGTTATGCCTGAAGCCTTTGTCCGAGCGAGCCCATGACCTCGACCTATCCGTCATGAAGTCCGCGGTGTTTGACAGCGGTTACCGCCACCCGGCCATCCCCACGCTCAGCAGCCGCATTCGGGCAGCCAGGGAGGCTTATGCCAACGTGACGATGATGCTGGGAGGTCATGTCATCCGGGCGGGTGTCGCACCCAGTCTGAATGCCATGATGGAAGCCGGCTTCATCAGGCACTTTGCGCTCAATGGTGCAGCGGCCATCCACGACTTTGAGTTTGCCCTCATCGGGAAAACCACCGAGAGTGTTGCCAGGTATATTTCGGAAGGGCAGTTCGGGCTGTGGAAGGAAGATGACCTGTTTAACGAAGCCGTCAACCGAGGGGCCAAGGCCGGACTGGGCATGGGCGAAGCTCTGGGCAAATTCATAGAGGATCATAGGTTTCCGTTCAGGCAGTACAGCCTTCTGGCAGCGGGCTACCGAAACCGTGTTCCCTTGACCGTGCACGTGAGCATCGGTTGCGACATCGTGCACGAGTTGCCGGGTGCGGACGGCGCTTCAATCGGAGAGGCAAGTTATCGGGATTTCCTGATCTATGCCAGACGCATCGAGCGCCTTGAGAAGGGTGTTTTCTTAAACTTCGGATCGGCGGTCACAGGGCCGGAAGTCTACCTGAAGGCGCTGTCGATGGCCCGTAACGTGGCCACTCAGGAAGGGCGGTCTATCACGCGCTTTACGACCGCGGTGTTTGACCTGCTCGATTTAGAAGGCGGGGACCGCCATGAAGAGCCCTCCAGGTCCGATCCTCGCTATTATTTTCGCCCCTGGAAGACCATTCTGGTCCGCACCGTAGCCGATGGTGGTGAGAGCTATTATGTGCGAGGCCTACACCAGGACACGGTGCCTGCGCTTGCCTATGCCCTTTTGGGGAATGACCATGAACAGAACGAGACTGTCTGAGCTCTTTGGCCGCTTCAGCGGGCTTCGCGTCGTTGTGGCGGGTGATCTTTTTCTGGATCGCTGGTACGAGATTGATGAGCGCCTGAATGAGTTGTCCCTCGAAACGGGGTTGACGGCCTTCCAGGTGGTCCGCAAGCGGGCCTGCGCGGGCGCTGCGGGCACGGTGCTCAACAACCTGTCAGAAATGGGCGTGGGGCAGCTGTCCGCTGTATCCGTCACAGGCGACGACGGCGACGGCTGGGAGATGCGCAGGCTGCTTGCACATCGTCGCATCGACGTTCGCGGGGTGCTGGTCAGCGATCAGCTGGTGACACCGTCCTATATCAAACCGCTGTACCCGCGCGAGGGGAACCGCCTGGATATCAAAAATCGCAGGCCTCTGCCCGACAATCTTCAGGAAAAGCTGATAGAGAGAATGTCGGACGCCCTCCTGAGCGCCGACGCGCTGGTCCTCCTGGATCAGGTGACCGAGCCGGACGCCGGTGTGCTCACCGAGCGGGTGCGGGACGCGGTCAGCAACCTGGCGCGGGAGCATCCGGACAGGCTGATGTACGTGGATTCGCGCGCTTTCATCCACCTGTACCGTGGCGTGGTGATCAAATGCAATCACTTGGAAGCAGCGCGTATGACGGGCCGGGCGGCGGATCCTGAGCTCTTTGACCAGGAGTCCGTCTTTGCCAGCATGGAGGAGCTTTCCGCGCGCACGGGCAAGCCGGTCATTGTAACCTGTGGGGCTCGGGGGGTGGCAGTGAAGCAGGGGCAGGAAAGCCATCTTGTACCCGCGGTGCGCCATCACGGAGACATCGATATCTGCGGGGCAGGGGACGCTGCCACAGCAGGCATGATCTGCACGCTGTGCGCGGGTGGAAGCTACGCGGAGGCGGCCTATGTGGGCAACCTCAGCGCGGGCGTCACCGTGCGACAGCTGGGTTGTACGGGGGTGGCCAGCCAAGAGGCCATGCTGGCGCTTCATGATGAACAGACAGCCTTCAGCGATGCAGGCCTGCCGTAGGCAGCAGGCCCGGATCCTCAGTGAGGTTCACACTCAGATGATCTCAAGGTCGTCCCTGGAGCCAAGGGGCGGCATTGTTTTCGTGGGGCTGTCCATATACCAATAGGCAACGGAGGCAATATCGTCCTGAAGGGGCAGATACCTGCGTCCGCGGCGCCAGCCGAGCGCCTGGATGGTGACCCGAATGTTCTTCCCAAAGTAAATAGGGTCCGTCAGGTGCCAGCGGTACATGCCAAAGCGCATCTGAGAGTCGTAGAGGCGGTCGGGACGGATCACTTGAGGCAGCCCTGCATAGGCCGTGCAAAACTCTTCGTATTCGTGCGTTTCCTGGTTTTCAAAGTCATAGGATCCGCAGAAATAATCCTCCGTGCCAGTGCCGCAGATGGTGGGGAATTCTCCGTCATCGTCGATAAAAAACTTGATCTCTCCCTCTCCCCACCAACCGCAGTTGTTCACCCCCCAGGCCATGTAGGTGCCAACATACTGCCCTTTGCCCGATACACTGTCGAGGAGGACATAGTCGGTTTTGTAGGGGAGAGGATTGACACGCCGGAACTGGGCGTGAAAGTATCCCTCGTTTTCCGCTACGGGGCGCAGGGTGTAGGTGATCTGATAATAGATGGTGACCTGGCTGTCATGGCGGTTTTCAAGGGTGATCCGGCAACGCCTGCGAAAAGGCATGCTCCAGTAGCAGTTAAAAGCGCTGCCTGGATTGACACACACGGCCAGGGAGTTGACAGGCGCGTAGCGCCCCCAGCCTGAGGCAAAGAAGTCCCCCAGCGGGCACTCCACGCTTGGGACGGGGCTGTCCTCCCAATAGAAGCGGAGAATCTGGTCGCGCAGAGGGCCGGTGGGCGTCAGCCATATATGGCTGATAGCCCCGGGACCCGTGATGTCTGCAAGCTCGAGCGTCTCACCAGGAGCGATGTGCAGGTAAGGGTTCACTTTCCAACCGATACCCAGGTCTTGGGCAGCCAGCTTTGCCGTGCCCTCTTCCAGAGGCGTCCGTCCACCCATTCCTTTCTCTCCGGTTCTGTTCTCCGGACTGATCGATCGGGTCTCGTACTGGTGGAGGACTGTCAGCTGATCCATCATGTTCATCGTGTTCACCTTTCTGTTGCTTTCTGTTGCTTTCTGTTGTCTGTTCAGGGCCGATCCGTCCGCAGCCACACGCTGTTGAAGACAGGGGAAAACAGGCTCATGGTGAAGCGGAAGGTCTTTCCTTTCTGCGCGGTGTTTGCAAAGACAGGCAGATGTCAACGGGAAGAGATCGCCCCCAAGGGAGACAAGCAGGTGTTCATGGCCCAAGGGCCAAAGGGGCAATGCCTTCGCGCGTCACGATGCCTTGGGGGATTTTGATAGGTAGCTTAGGGTGAAGCATCCAAGAGTGTGATTGTAGTGAGCAAAGACCTCAGCCATTGACGCGACCACAATGGTGACCGCCCCCAAAATCCCTCTTTTCCCCATGATCCACTGCGGAGCTCTATTCTCCCCTCCGTCTATATCATAGACATAGTCGCCTGGATCTTCAAGTGCTCCGCTGCCACTTCACGCACGCCACACCGCCATAACAGCTGCTGGGGTTACCAAAGAAAACAAGGTGTGGACGTTGTGGTATTTTGAAGGCGGGATGAAAGGGAGCCTCCAGGCCAGGTCCCAGAGCGTTGTCCAGTTACAGTCGCCCTTTTCAGCTCTGACCAGGCTGGAGCCGGTGGCAATCTCCCCCGTCTGGGTTACCTCAGTGGGAGACCAGCTTAGACATGCAGGAGAGCGTTTCATCACAGCAAAGAGCAGGACAATGTCTCTATCCTCCCCAATCAGTGGGACTTCAGCCCCGGCACCTCAAAGGGGAGGTATACGTGCCTGGCGAGCCAGTCCATCAGCGCTTCTTTCATCAGCACTCTCTTTTCTGGAGGGCTCTTTCCCTGCAGACCATCGCGCCCCTTCAGCGCTGTATTTGGCAGAAAGAAGAGCCCATTTCTCCAGCGCGTTGCCCTCATAGACCACGCAAAAAGAGGAAGGCGGGAAAAATCCGGAAACGAGGGCGTTTCTTGCCAAAGAGGGTCCAGGTTGTATCAGTGCTGCGATGGATCTGCAGGCACACCCACCGGTTTTCCACGACCAGGGGTTTCTTTTCCGAAACAAGGACCGTAGGATCGGTGCTCCCGTGCACAGGCAATATCGCTGGGTTTGCCGGGCTGCATGCCATGGTCGCACAAAGCAGTAGCGGGAGCGAACCACAGAAAACGTCACGTCATCAGGCGATGGCAGCATCACTGGGAGCACAGAAGGCGTCAATGGGCCGTCCTATTCAAAGATTTGACCGTGAGGACACAAACCCTTGGGGCACCGATGCCATTTTGCAAAATTGCTTCCGGAACCATTGATCGGCGCCCTGCAATCTCCTATGATGGGTTTATTGAGTGCTAAGGACTGTTTGTTGCGGGCTTCGCAGGCTGGAGGGTTTTAGAGATGAAGGAAGCGACGCTGTACCAGCGGTTTGAAACGGGCCTGGTGCGCTGCGGGGTCTGCAGCCATCGCTGCGTTATCGCACCGGGGCGCAGGGGTATCTGCCGTGTGCGGGAAAATCAGGACGGGACCCTGGTCACGCTGAACTGGGGAAAGGCCGTTGCAGCGCAAATCGACCCCATTGAAAAGAAACCTCTCTTTCACTTCCTGCAGGGGACGAGGACCTATTCTTTTGCGGCAGAAGGCTGCAACCTAAACTGCGGCTGGTGTCAGAACCAGACGATCTCCCACAGGCTTACCGCTTCTGGAACCGTACTGGGCGAGGACATCCTGCCTGGAGAGCATGTGAAGAGGGCTCTGCGCGCGGGCTGTCCCTCCATATCGTATACCTATGGTGAACCCACGGTCTTCCTGGAATATGCCCTGGATACGATGATGGAAGCAAAGGCCAAGGGGCTGATGAACGTATGGGTCAGCAACGGTTTCATGTCTCCGGAGGCACTGGATGCCCTCCTCCCGTACCTGGACGCTGCGAACATCGATCTAAAGGGTACGGATGAGGTGTATACCACGCACTGCGGGGGAAGCGCTGAACCTGTACGGGAGAACCTCAGGCGTCTATGCAAGGCCAGCGTCCATCTTGAGGTGACGACCCTGGTCATTCCCGGCCTCAGCGATCGGGAGGGGCAGCTGACTGCAATCGCCGGGTTCATTGCTCAGGAGCTTGGCCCTGATGTGCCGTGGCACATCAGCAGGTTCTTTCCTGCCTTTAGGATGCGTTCCATACCGCCAACGCCCCTAGAAACGCTATGGATGGCAGAGACCTGCGGCAAGAAGGCGGGCCTTCAGCGAATCCACCTGGGGAACGTGTAAGGAAAAGCGAGGGTTTGTGCTTCTTGGAGCGTGGAGGACGGGGGCCGTCGCGGAGGCGTGTAGTGCTCTCCCCGTCCGCACCACCCTGCCGTTTTAAGTGGCGCGGACGCTCACCAGAAAGCCTCCGTCGTCCGACGCGTCGATGACAAGGGTATCCCCCGCAGCGGCATCGCCGCTTACCAGAGCGCGCGCGACCAGCGTCTCAACTCTGTTTTGCAAAAGCCGTCGCATGGGTCTTGCTCCATAGACGGGATCGTAGCCCAGCGCCATCAGCCTCTGAAGCGCAGCGTCGCTCAGCTCAAGCCCCAGCTGCTGGTCTTCAAGCCTGCTTCTGAGCCTTGTCAGCAGCAGATCCACGATCTGGCGGACTTGCTCCCTGCTCAGCGGGGTGAAAAACACAATGTCATCAATCCTATTGAGGAACTCAGGACGGAAATGACTCCGGAGCAGAGCCAGCGTCCCATTTCTCGCGCTCTGAGAAAGGGTACCATCCGCTTCAATGCCATCAAGGATCTGCATGCTTCCAAGATTGCTTGTCATGATCAGGAGGGTATTCTTAAAATCCACCGTGCGTCCCTGGCTGTCGGTGATTCGCCCGTCGTCCAGGATCTGCAGGAGAATGTTGAACACGTCTGGGTGGGCCTTCTCGATTTCGTCAAAGAGCACCACGCAGTAGGGCTTGCGTCGGACAGCCTCGCTGAGCTGCCCGCCTTCCTCGAAACCGACATAGCCCGGAGGCGCCCCGATGAGGCGGCTGACATTGAATTTCTCCATATACTCCGACATATCCACCCTGATAAGGCTGTGCTCATCATCAAAGAGCGCTTCAGCCAGCGTCTTGGCAAGCTCGGTTTTTCCGACGCCGGTGGGCCCGAGAAACATGAAGCTTCCGATGGGCCTCGCCTCGTCGGATACACCCGCTCTGGAACGGAGGATCGCATCGCTGACCAGCTGCACAGCTTCATCCTGCCCGATGACCCGCCGGTGGAGGGTTTCGGGAAGACGGAGCAGCTTTTCACGGTCCCCCTCCATGAGTTTCTCCACGGGAATGCCGGTCCATCGGGCCACAATGCGCGCAATCTCTTCCTCTGTGACCTTATCACGCAAAAGGGTGGCCTTCCCCGCTTCGTTCTCCCGGGCTTCGAGCTTGGACAGTTCGGTTTGGAGCCTGGGCAGGGTGCCGTATTTGAGTTCGGCTGCCCGGTTCAGGTCGTAGCTGCGCTCCGCCTGTGCGATGTCCGCACCCACCCTTTCGATCTCTTCGCGGAGTTTCTGTACGCGCCCGATCTCGGCCTTTTCATTTTCCCATTTGCCCGTCATCTGGGCGTATTGGTCCCTGAGATCTGCAAGCTCTTTCTGCAGGTCCTGAAGTCGGCCCTTGGACAGCCTGTCCGTTTCTTTCCTGAGCGCTGCTTCTTCTATTTCAAGCTGCATGATCCTGCGGCGGACCTCATCGAGCTCCTGTGGCATGCTGTCCATCTCTGTCCGGATCATCGCGCAGGCCTCGTCCACCAAGTCGATGGCTTTGTCGGGCAGGAAGCGGTCTGAGATGTAGCGGTGGGAGAGCTTGGCGGCTGCAATGAGCGCGTGGTCCTGTATCTTCACACCATGAAACACTTCATAGCGTTCACGTAGGCCGCGCAGAATGGAGATACTGTCCTCTACGCTTGGTTCGGTGACGAGGACCGGCTGAAAGCGGCGTTCGAGCGCCGCGTCCTTTTCGATGTGCTTGCGGTATTCGTCAAGCGTTGTCGCACCGATGCAATGCAGCTCACCACGGGCGAGCATAGGTTTAAGGAGGTTGCCCGCGTCCATGCTGCCCTCGGCCTTCCCGGCCCCTACGATGGTGTGAAGCTCGTCGATAAAGAGGAGAACCTGCCCTTCGCTCTTGCGGACCTCTGCCAGGACCGCCTTGAGCCTTTCCTCAAACTCGCCGCGAAACTTCGCGCCGGCGACCAGCGCACCCATGTCCAAAGAGACAATAGTCCTGCCGCGGAGACTGTCGGGCACATCCCCCTGGACAATGCGCTGTGCAAGCCCCTCAGCGATCGCAGTTTTTCCAACGCCCGGTTCGCCGATGAGGACGGGGTTGTTTTTTGTTTTTCGGCTCAGGATGCGGATGACGTCACGGATCTCGCCGTCTCGGCCGATCACGGGGTCCAGCTTATGCAGACGGGCAAGCTGGACAAGGTCGGTCCCGTACTTGTTGAGGGCGTCATAGGTATCCTCTGGGCTGTCGCTTGTGACCCTGGTTGCGCCGCGGACGGCAGAAAGCGCGGAGAGAAAGGCGTCGGCATCGATTCCGAATCGCTTGAAAAGGGCCTCCGTCTGTCTGTCTGCCTTCATCAGCAGCCCAAGAAAGAGATGCTCGACGGAGATGTACTCGTCACGCATCCGTTCGGCAGCTGCAGACGCCTCTCTCAACGCTGCATCCAGCTCTGAGGAGATATAGAGCTCATCCTGCTTGCGCGCGGTGCCCCTTACCCGAGGCAGCCTTTCAAGCGCTTCCAGGGACTCTCTGGCGACGGTGGGAGCCTCTACGCCCATCCTGGTCAGAAGCTGGGAGATCAGCCCGTCGGGCTGCTCTGCGAGCGCGTGCAGAAGATGCGCCTGTTCCAGCTTCTGATGGCTATATTCGCCTGCCAGCGCCTGGGCGCGCTGGATGACCTCCATGCTCTTTTGTGTGTACTGGCTTGTGTTCATACATCCTCTCCTAACCTTGACTTACTTTGACCTTAACAATCTTAGCACGGGGATTCCCGAGAGTCAACCGCATATTAAAGCCGGGTGCCGCAGTGCCTCATGTCAAGTTGAGCGCGAAAGAAATCTTCGATGCCTCACAACCTTTAAGCGCGAAGATCAGCGGGTCCTGGCAGGAAATTTCCGCGGGGATGGAGGGGGAGAAGCCGCCATGCCAGGCTTTCAGCCGGATCAGCCCCAGCGGGGTTGACCTTTTTGCTGACCCAGCATAGTGGCAGAGGCTCCCTGTCCATCCGGAAAGCGGAACATTTCCGAGGGGAACTGAGTCCCGTTTTATTCCTGTTGGAAGCTGAACGTAAAGCCTTCTACAGGGCAAGCCCTTTCACCCTCCCTGCTTCTTCTTCAACCGACGTTCCTTCGCTTCTTCCACCTTCATGACCAAATCGTCCGTTTTTGTTTTTGCAAGGTCTGACAGCTTGTCTTGTAAACGCACGATCTCGCGCGTCAACATCGCCGGATGGATCGCATCCCTGCGTTGTTTCAGCTCCCTGGCCTGAGGGTCGGACAACATCCCCGCGTTAAGCAGTCTCTCCATCGGTGATTGCGGAGCATCATAGACACGCTTGCGTCTGCCCACCTCATCCTTCGTCCAGCCGACGGGCTTTCTCGTGGCGGTGAAGTCATTCATCTTCAAGCAGACCAGTTCCCACAACGCAGACAACGTCTTTCGTTCTTCCTCTGTGTCGTAGCGGTCGTATAAGCCAAATCAGCGGACCACAGGGTTGTTTTTTGACTCCACATGTGCCTGGTCGTTCTTCTGGTAGGGCCGAGCCCGGGTGAAATAGATGTCTCTCTCTGCAGCCCAGCGCACAACGTCATAGTTGATCAGCTCACTGCCGTTGTCACAATCCAATCCCAGGACCCGGAAGGGAATGCTGTCCAGCGAAGCATCCAGCGCAGCGCGGATATGTACATGCGCGTTGTTGCGCATCGCCCTCAGCTGGATCCATCCCGTGATCCCATCGGTCATAGTCAGCGTCCTTAAAAACTCACCCTTCAAGGTCGGGCCGCAGTGGGCCACGGGTTCCATCTCGAGGAAGCCCGGCTCCGCCTCCATCTCGTCCCCTGCTTTGCGGATCTTGATGCTGTTTCGCAGAAGCGCTCCCGGTTTAGTCGTGCTGATCCCTTTCAAGCTCAGCTGCTCTCGCTCAGCCTTCAAGTACCGGTCCACCGTTGCGGCGCTCATGCTGAGCAGTTCCTCCCGTACGCTCTTTGTCCAGCCATCTTGGTTGAGCACCAGCTCCCCATGGTTCTCTAATGAGGTGATCCATTGGGGAAGGGGTGCGACTCAAACCTTCCCGCAGGGCGTGAGCATGACGCGCCACCACCAGATCAGCTTCTCCTTGGCGCTGGACTGTATTTGCTTGGCCAACACTTCCGTCTGTCGATGCGCAGTACATTTTTCTCACCCAGTGTCTCGGAGCTCAGGGTACGCCTGGCCGTTGATCTGCTAAGCCCTGTGCTCTGACAAAAGCTATCCAGAATAACGGACTTCTCAGCCTTTCTGGCCCTTTGGTAAGCGCCTTTGAGTTGCTTTGTGACCTCAATTCTTGCTTTCATGGATACTACTTCCTTTTTCATTCTCTGAGCGAGCTCGATTCGCGATCGTTTTTTAATGAGGCACGACTCCCTTTTCGTGCTCAATGTATGTAAGGTACGTCGTCCTGTTGAATTCCAGCTGGATTTCGTTTATACTGCTCATGAAGGCACTTCCTTTGCAAGTTGTTTTGTTACACTAACATTCTAGCAAAGAAAAGGCCTTCTTTCAATAGTTTCCACATCTATTGAGCGGAAATATTTCCCACTTCGACTCTCACTTGTTAAGTTAAAGCATCCAGTCTCATAAACCCTTGTGATTTCTTCGTATCTCGGCCTTTCCGGTCATGCTTGTGAATAATCCAGGTCTAAATCTCACTGCTTAATGTTTTGTCCGCATTACTGTTGACGAGCCTGAGGAACGACTCCCTTTTCGCGCTCAATGTACGTAAGGTACGCAGGCAGCTTGTGAAAAAACAGGCTGCTTGTTATACTGCCTTCAGACAGGGGTGGCGCTTGTGAAGCGGATTTTGCAGGGGAAAGCAGCGGGACGGGTTGGGTTCCTGCTGCTTGTCTTTTTGCTGTATAGGATTGACTCTGTCCTTCTGGTCCTTGAGCGCCTGCTGTCGATCCTCGCCCCTTTTTTTCTCGGAGCGCTGATCGCACTTTTGATAAACCTCCCAATGCGGCTGCTGGAAAAGAAACTTGCGTTTCTTGGCAGGGCCTCTGTACTTGGCAGGCTCAGACGCCCGGTCTGCTTGGCTGTATCGGTTCTTTTTCTCCTTGCAGCTGTGAGCGTGATGCTGCTTGTGATTATTCCGCAGACCGCTGCAGCGGTGGAGGATCTGATAGAGGCCATTCCAGGCCTTTTAAAACAGCTGGAACAGTGGCTGGTTCAGCGCAACGCGGGCTTGCGGACCATCCTGGGGCTTGCGGACACGGACGAAACAGCGGTCAGGGAGCAGTTTGAGAAGGCGTACAGCTTTCTGCTCGTCGGGTTGAACTACTCCCCGACGGTGGTCAGGTCAGCCGCGCAGCTGTTCGTCTCCGCGAGCGTGGGCCTGGTGTTCGCGATCTATCTTTTATCCGCCAAGGAGCGCATCAGACGCCAGTTCGAGGAGGCGGCCAACGCGTGGTTTGGCAAGCTCCTGGGAGAGAGGGTTCGAAAGGTTGTCGATCTGTTAGTCAAAGGCTACTCAGCTTTTCTGGGAGGGCAGTGCCTGCAGGCGCTGATCTCCGGTGTCGTCACCTGGCTGGCCCTGCTTGCGGTGGGGATGCCCTATGCGCCTTTGATCGGGTTGATCGCCTTTTTAATGGCGTTCATACCGATCTTCGGCCCCTTTATCTCCGGGCTGGCGGGCCTTCTTCTGGTTTTCTCCGCCGACACCACAAAATCTCTGTGGTTTCTGGTGATCTTCTTTACCGTGCAGCAGACAATGGGCTCCCTGGTTTATCCGCGCATCATGAGCAGTGCCGTAAACATGCCTTCTATCTGGGTCCTCGTCGCGGTGACGGTGGGAGGGGGCATCTTAGGGGTTTTAGGGATGCTTTTATCCATCCCTCTGGCAGGCGTGGGATACCGCCTCTTCGCGGAGGGGACAGCGAGACGACACCGCGGGCTGCATTGCGCAGACGCGGAGGGTTCGTGTCCCGCGACGGAGGAACATGGCTGACATCGTATTTGAGAACGTGACCAAGGAGCTCAGCCCGTCAAGAGGTCTCTATGGCCTGAGCCTGTCGGTGGATCAGGGACATTCCTTTGCCCTGCTTGGCCCGACCGGAGGAGGGAAGTCCCTCGCCGTCAGCCTGCTGATGGGCTTTCAGAGACCGGATAGGGGGGCTTGCCGCATCCGTGGCCTCTCTTGCTTTGCCGATCGCGCCAGGATCCACAGAACGCTCGGTTTTGTGTCCGCCAACCCACCGCTTCCCCGTGGACTGAGCGGGGAAGGCTACCTGCGCTTCATGAGCAGCTATCTGGGGGGCGCCAGCATGGAAAAGGCGCATTCCATTGCTGAAAAGCTGGACGTGAACCTCCTGGGCAAAGGATGCAGCATGACAGTGGCAGACAGAAAGAAGCTGCACATCCTGAAAGCCTTGATGCGGGATCCGGCTATCCTGGTGCTGGATGAACCTACAGCCGGGCTGGACGCGTTGTCAAAGAATGCGCTCACCGGCCTGCTGGCTGAGGAGCGTTCGGCAGGAAAGACCCTCTTCATAACGACTCGGACGCTGGAAGAGGCGCGTCAGCTCTGCGATACAGTCGGCATTATCCGAAAGGGAAGCCTCGTAGCGCTCCAGCCGGTGGGTGCACTCGCGTACACCCGACAGAAGGTGTACCATATCACCTTTGAAAATGGCAGCCAGGCCGCTTCCTTCGCTCAGGAGTGGGAGGAAGGGGTGGAGGTTCTGCGCAACAGGGCGATTGTAGCCATCCCCGGGACCCCTCAAGCCCTGCTTTCCACGCTGTCTAAGTATACCGTGGTGGACCTGGTGGGAGGAAGGCAGTCCTTGGAGGAGGCATTCCTGAAATACTATGGGGATGACCTGCTGTGATCGGCTCTCTGTTCTTCTTTGAAATACGCAGGCAGGCGTGGCGCACAGTGTTGGCCTGCCTTGCAGCTGCCATTCTTGTTGCCACGGCTGCGCTTACGTATGGAGAGGAGCTTGTGAGGGATCTTTCCATCCTGAGGGCAAGGGTACCTGTACTCTCCTCACTCCTGGGCCTTAGCGGGAGTGCGACGCCAGCGCTGCATCTCGTTTCTCTTTGTTACGGGTTCCTGCTGCCGCTTATATGGCTGGCACTGCTTGTGCCGCTGGGAACGGGACTCGTAGCCGGTCGTGTTGGGTCCGGGGAGATGGTGGACCTGCTGGCATCCCCGCATGGGCGCGCGGCGGTGGTGACGACGCAGTACGCGGTCCTTGTGTTCGTGGGTTTTTGCCTTGCCCTTTCAGCCTTCGTAAGCGCTGCCGCCACCTGGTTCTTCCTGGGATACGAGACCTTGAACCTCGCAAGCCTTGTCAGGTTGAATACGGCGTTTTTCCTGATGGCCCTGATGACCGCAGGGATCGTTTTTCTTCTGTCCTGCGTTTTCAATACCCGAGCCGGTGCTGTAAAGGCATCGCTTTTGTTGATGGCAGTGCTTTGGGCTTTGGGCGCAGCTTCCCAAACGTGGGAAATGCTCAGGTGGATGAAGTATATCAGCCCTTTTTCGCTGTATGATCCGAGGGGTTCCGCGATGGGCGAAGTTGAAGCGCTGCGCCGCTGGCTGTGGATATCTGCCGTGGCAGCCGGGGCAGCCGCTGCGGGGGCACGCCGGTTCTCCCGCAGGGATTTGCCCCTGTAGAGTGCAGTGCTCGTTTAAGGAGGAGGGAGGACGGTGATGGAAAGGTTTGTGCCTGACCCCTACAGCATTATTGAGACGAGGCTTGCACTTGATGACCTGCGCTTCAGTGAAAGCCTCTTCTCTTTGGGCAATGGCAGCTTTGGTCTGCGCGGGAATTTCGAGGAGGACTATTCCGGGGATAGCCACCGCGGCACCTACCTGGCAGGCGTCTGGTATCCGGACAAAACCAGGGTGGGCTGGTGGAAGAACGGGTATCCCGCGTATTACGGGAAGATGATCAATGCCGTCAACCTGATCGGTACGCACATCCGCGTGAACGGGGTGACCCTGGATGCTGCCAAGCTGCCTGTGATCAGGTACAGGCGCGAGCTTCATATGCAAAGAGGGGTTCTGAGCCGTGAGATGACCCTTCAGACAGCTCAGGGTGCTGTGGAGCTGCGCTTTGAACGCTTCGTCTCGATGGCCTCCAGGGAACTGTTGGGCCAGCGGCTCTGTGTAACGCCTGCGTTTGAGGCTCTGGTTGAAGTGACGGCCTATCTCGACGCTTCGGTGCAAAACGAAGACAGCCACTACGGGGAGTCTTTCTGGCTGCTGGAAGATGCCGGTGTGGATGCGGAGCGCTTCACTGCCTGGGTGCTGTCCCGGACACGGGAGAATTCGTTTGGGACACCCCGGTTTTCTGCAGCTGCTGCGCTCGCCTGTGAGACCGGGATGAAGAGGGCGGGGGAGAAGGTAGCGGAGGGCTTTGCGGCGCTGTCCTTTGAACAGGCGGTGCCGGCGGGCTGTACGGCTTCTCTTGACAGGCATGTCTGCGTCCTTACAGACCGAGACCACAGCCGGGACAGCTTGTGCGGATTGTCGCGTGCACGGGCGCAGGCCAGCGCGAAAAAGGGATATGAGGCAGCGCTTCGGGCTCATGAAGATGCCTGGGGAGAGAAATGGCTGATGGCGGACGTGAACATCCAAGGAGATGAGCGAGCCCAGCAGGGCATCCGTTTCTGTCAGTATCAGCTGCTGTCCACCTATACGGGGGAGGATCCCAGGCTGAATATCGGTCCGAAGGGATTCACGGGAGAGAAATACGGAGGCGCCACATACTGGGATACAGAAGCTTTCTGTTTTCCAGTTTACCTCGCAATCTGCGGAGACAGGGTGGCCAGGCAGCTGCTCCTGTACCGCCATCGCCAGCTGACTGAGGCGCGACACAACGCGCGCATGCAGGGCTTGCCGGGCGCCTTGTTCCCCATGGTGACCTTTGACGGCGTGGAATGCCACAATGAATGGGAGATCACGTTTGAAGAAATCCACCGCAACGCAGCCGTGGCGCATGCCATCTTTCACTACACGTCAAGCACGGGCGACTCGACCTACCTGCTGAATGAAGGGCTCGAAGTGCTCCTGGAGATCGCGCGCTTCTGGGCGGGCAGGGTACACCGTGCCCATGGCTGCGGGCAGTACATGCTGCATGGCGTCACCGGGCCCAACGAGTATGAAAACAATGTCTGCAACAACTGGTATACAAACAGAATGGCAGCCTGGTGCCTTCAGTATTTCTGCGAGGCGGCCGCCCTGGCGGGGGAAGAGCGGCGGAGCGCGCTGGGCATTACAGACGAAGAGCTGCGATGCTTTGGGCGGATCGCCGACGGGATGTACTTGCCTGAGTGCCCAGAGAGAGGCGTCTTCGTGCAGCATGACACCTTTTTAGATAAGGAGCTCCTGCCCGCTTCCGCCATCCCGCCCGAGGAACGGCCCATCTGCCGGCATTGGTCCTGGGACAGGATCCTGAGGTCCTGTTTCATCAAGCAGGCGGACGTGCTCCAGGGCCTTTACTTCCTGGGACACCTCTACGGAGAGGATGAAAAGAGAAGGAATTTTGATTTCTACGAACCCATGACCGTGCATGAAAGCAGCCTGTCTCCCTGCGTCCACTCGATCCTGGCCTCAGAGCTTGGCTATGGGGAAAAAGCCCGGGAACTCTTTTTGCGGACGGTCCGGCTGGACCTTGACAACATCAACCGAGATACAGCTGACGGACTCCACGTGACGGGCATGGCCGGAGGCTGGCTCGCGGTGGCTCACGGTTTTGCAGGACTGCGAACGGCAGAGGGACTGTCGCTGTCGCCCTATCTTCCCGAAGGCTTCACTTCCTACGGGTTTCGCTTCCTATACCGCGGCAGGGTGGTCGGCGTCCATGTTGACGCTGGGGCGACGGTGCTCACGCTGGAGAGGGGAGATCCCCTGTCTGTGATTTTGTACGGAGAAAAACGGCTGCTATTTAAGCAGCTTGAGTGTGCGAGGTGAAAGGAATGAAGAAACTGTTTATCAGCGCGGACATTGAGGGAAGCTGTGGGATCGCCTCCTGGGATGAGACAGACAAAACCCACCCGGACTACGCCTACTTCGCCGATCAGATGACCCGGGAAGTCCGGGCTGCCTGCGAAGGCGCTTTCGAGGCGGGGGTCGAAGAGATCCTTGTCAGGGACGCCCACGACAGCGCTCGCAACCTCAATCCCAGAGAGCTCCCCCCGTATGCGAGGCTCATCCGTGGTTGGGGAGGGCATCCGTACAGCATGATGCAGGGCCTGGATGCCTCTTTCTGTGGAGTGGTTTGCACGGGATATCACGCCGCGGCAGGCATGGACAGCAACCCGCTTGCGCATACGATGAACACGGAAGTTTCGCTCATCACCATCAATGGGGAGATTGCCAGCGAGCTGATGATCAACGCGATGACTGCAGCCTATGAGGGGGTAGCGGTCTATGCGGTCAGCGGCGACCGTGGTCTGTGCGCGTGGATGAAGGGCAAGAGTCCCGGTACGGTGACGATACCGGTCCATTCGGGCCAGGGCAACTCCAACGAGAGCATCCATCCCAATGAGGCAGTGCGGCGGATACGTGAGGGGGTACGGGAGGCTGTCAAGCAAGCCTCCGCTGTTCGCCCTTATCCTCTGCCCGACTCATTTCAGGTGGAGATCGCCTTCAGGGAACACAGGCGGGCGCAGAGCGGCAGCTTCTATCCGGGCATGCTGCGTCTGGACGCACGAACCCTGCGCTTTGAGGCGGAGGACTATTTTGAGGTGCTCAGAATGCTGCACTTCGTGCTTTAGTCCGAGTCTGGTGCGCGGTATACGGCGAGGGTCAAGGCTCCGTCGCATACACTGCCGTCCAGGGATAAGGGAAAAGCGTAGCGGTTTTGAAAGATGAAGTTCTGTGTCTCCGTGCCTACCGCAGCGTCTGCGCCCAAAGGCAGATAAGAGGCCCCGGCCGGCCCGTGGGGTCGGCGGCGCAGGATGGAGATCCCGGGCAATTGCAGGACCACATTATACAGGGTGCTGGACACCTGGCAGGTGCCTCCACCATAGCCGAGCACGGTCCCGCCATTGACAAGGACAATGGCAGGCAGGTAGCCGTTTGCGCGGCTGTAGGGCCCGATGTCGCGGTTAAAATCAAGCGTGTCCCCTGCCTGAAGCAGGCGGGAAGAAAGCCGGACACAGGCTGTGTGCAGGTTCTCAATACGGTTGAGGTTGGATTCATCCTGCGACATCCTGTAAAAGGACGTGTAGGCGGCGATCAACTCGCCCGGGAAGGCGGCCTCGGCTTCAGCAGCTACCGGATGCAGGTCGGACAGGAGGCGCGTGTCCACGTAGCCGTAGCGCCTGTGGTAGATCAGCCTTCCCCAGCCGTCTTCAATATCGATGAGGGCCAGACGGGTTCCAGCCCCCAGTGTAAGGAGGGGGTCTGCAGACGGATGCGCTTCGATGCGAACGTCGGCCTTTTCGGCGACATGGGCGATCCACGCGCAGGCGACCGCAGGATAGGGCGGAACGCGCGAGGGGTCCAGGGGCACCACGTCAGCAGCGTCCACCGAGCGGCGTCGGATGAACCCCGCGGTCTCCCCAAAGCGGACCGTCAGCCAGTCGGGATCCACATCCACGATCTCCATGCGGTCTCCGCGACGGAGATATCCAAGGAGGGGGGTTTGGCGGTCCGGGGCTGAGAAGACCGTGATGGCATCGCGCGCCCTGGCGGTGTAGAGGGTCTGCTCGTACAGGTCCGCCCGTGCCCCCGTCAGGATGGCCGCAAGAAGCAACCCGGCAATCAGCGCGCGCAGGCACCGCATCAGAGGAGATCCTCCCTGTAAACAGCGATGAACAGCGAACCGTCCTGGACATGGGATGCGATGCGGACGGGGAAGACGTAGTCGTTGCGGAAGCGGAAATTCAGCGCGCCTGAGGAGGCATCCACGCCGTGGGGAAGGTAGGCCACACCGCTGGCGCCGTGGGGCGAGCGTTGCAATACGGTCAGGCCTGTCAGCTGCAGCACCACATTGTACAGGGTGCTTGAGATCTGGCAGGAGCCGCCCCCATAAGTGGGAGAGAACTCCCCATCCAGGAGAGCATAGGCCTCCAGGTACCCGTTTGAGGCTCGAAAGGGACCGACTGTTCCGTTGAAATCAAGAGTCTCACCCGGCTGCATCACTCGGTCCATCCTGGCGCTTCCGACGATTAGGTTGTTGATGCGGTTCAGGTTGAGTTTGTCTGTCGCGATGTTGTAAAAGGAATTGTATACCGCCAGGGGAATATCCCCTGTCGCAGCATCCGCTGTGGCGCTCACCATCCGGAGAGCCGGCAGCGAGTTGGTGTCCACGTATCCGTACTGCCGCTTGAAAATCAGCCGCGCCCATCCATCACTGAGGTCTAAAAAACCAAGGTGAGTGCCTGCACCCAGGGTAACCAGGACCTCAGCTCCCGGATCGGGCGCGTCCCTGACGGCCGTATCCCTGTCTAGTGTCGCGAAATACCGGTTGAGCGCTGTGCCAAAACGCGGTGTCGACACCGGGTCGATAGCGACTGCGTCGGAGATCCTGTGTCTGAGCACATATCCCACGTCGCCGCCCAAGCGAATGCCGACGAAGTCCGGCATCACGCTGAAGATCTGGATCGGGGTTCCCGGGTTAAGCGTGGCCATCATCTTGCTGTTGGTGTCGGGCTCTGTGTAGACACCGGTGAAGCTGTTGCCAAAAACGCGGGTAATGATGGCTGCGTAGACCACGTCCGCCTCTGTTGCCATGCTTTGGGGGAAAACAGGTCCGGCTGCCCAAGCTGTCATGGGGACGATGAAGAGCCATGCGGCAACTGCGATCGCGCACGGACGCCTAAGCGCCGGGATCCCGCTGCTTTTTCCTGAGTTTTTCATAACTTCCGTCTTTCTGTTCGATGCGGATGGATTCAACTTGTGCTCTGAGATTTGCCCTGATTTCATCAAGATACTCCCGGCGCAGCGTAGCCTGTTCGTGCGTTTCTTCGGGGCTGAGCCCCGGCCCGCTTTGCTTCCTGGCGAGTTCACCGAGTCTCTTGAGCTTTTCACGGTCCAAGCCTGTCTCCCCTTTCACGCATGGTGATGCCAAGGACCACGGGGATCAGCAAAAGCAGCGCATAAGCGGCATACAGGATCCCCTTGTTCAGGGACGAGCGGTCGATCATGAACTCAAGGCCAATGAGGGCAGGGAACAGGAGAGGCAGGAGGCCCAGGGACAGCAGGGCCAGGGCCTGCGAGTTACGGTGCCGCAGAAGCCGTCTCGCGAAGACCAGCAGGGCGAGCGCGAGCAGAACAGCCGACAGGATGTGCTGGATGCCGATGAAGCTCAAGCGCATGTGGTAATCATAGCGCAGGCTTTCAAAGAACGTCTGCGCCGCGCCATAGTACAGCATCCAGCTGAAAAACACATCCCCGTGCCTTCGGCGCCTGCGAAGCTGATGCAGTAGCGCCATGCACAGAAGAGAGGCAGCCGCAGCTTCCAGGAGAAAGGTCTTCAGATAGGCGTCGTATTCATCCCGGAAGGCAAGGAAGCTCTCTTTTAGCATGCCTGTAACCAAAGGCCTGCTGATACCCAGCGCTGTGAAGCCTTCTCCAAGGCGAGCGAAGAAGACGAAAGCCATGATGGACGGGGCCAGCAGGTCGAGGAAGGCGCGGCGGTTCAGGCGTACGAGCGCGGAGGAGGCAAGCGCGGCCAGAGTGAAGCCAAGGAAGGCTCCGTACATCGAATAACCGCCGGAAGACAGATCCATGACGCTCTTGAGCGAGGCCACTTCCCGGAAGGAAGCATCCCCTGCGCAGTATAGAAGCCTTGAAAACAGGAGGCCAAGGGGCGTGGCAAAGAGGCAGGTAAGCGCCGATGCGGTTCTTTTTCGGCCGTCTCCCCACGACAGGTAAAGGAGCAAGGCACCGGCTGCCAGGGCGCCCGCAGCCACGAAGGCGCCATAGGCATAAATCCGTACGCTGCCTATCGTAAAAAAAACTGCGTCTTCGTGCACCGCTATTCTCCGGCTTCCGGTTCGATGGCGGAAGCGAAATAGATCATATCACTCTGGGCGCGCTCGTTGGAAAAGGACTTGTTCTGATAGAAGCCGCCATGAAACACCAGCGTTGCGGAGTTGCCACCGTCCAGGTTGAAGGCCTGAGAGCAGCCCAGATCATACATGAAGTTGGCCAGCTCCTGTTGTGTGAGACCCTGGGAAGCGGCTGTTCTTCCTTCAGCCAGGACCACCACGTATTGCAGTGGCCCTGTCTGGCCAATGGCGATGCGCGGCTCCCTACCGTGTGGGTTGTAGCCGTACTCCGGGTCGATCGTTTGCAGAGCGTCATCCACGACCAGCGCGGGACCGAAGGTAAAGGCATTGATGATACGGCGTCCCTCGCCGAGGAGGGCCTCGATTTGAGAGGGATCGGACTTGACAAACAGGTTGAAATCCCCGTTTTCATCGATGATCAGCAGGTCTTTCTTCCTGTTGGGCTTGCTGCGGATCCGCTGGCCCATGCGGTATTCATAGCTTGTTTTGGCCGGGTCGTTGACGTAGTAGTTTGCGTTGAGGGCGAGGACTGCGTTGAACCTGGACGCCATGGAAGAGATCAGGGCCACACGGTTGGACGTCAAGGTGCCTGCAGTGGCTGTCCGAAGCTGGGAGGGGTCCGCGATCGCCACCCTGGCAATTCGAAAGACCACACCGTCGAGGTCCAGGGTTTCAAGACTTAAGCTGATGCTTGCGTCCTCATAGCCTTCCGTCGTAAAGGCATCGGGGTTCAGTTCCATCCCGGGGCTGAAGTCGATGGGGAGCGGTGTCACGCGCGGAGCTTCTTCCGCCTTTGCCGCGGGAAGAAAGGGGAAGGACCATCGCAGGGTGCCTGCCTCCGTTTGTGTCTCAGCGTCTTCTTCCGCCCATTTCTCTTCAAGCAGCCTGAACTTGGCCTCCCCTAAAAGGGCGCCGGAGGAGAGGTACAGGGGCAGTGTTAGCACAAAGGCAAGGGCTACGATGATCAGGACCAGGCGCGACTTCTGTGACATACTCATGCCTCCCCGGTAGATTTATCCCGGAATACCCAGGATCTCTGGACGCGGTAGTTAACGAAAAACAGAGCGGTATCAACGAAGAGCTTTACGAGGGTTCTGTTTGCCGAAAGCAGGGAGGACAAAAAGCTGACCAGGGTTGCGGACAGGAGCATCACGCAGACGCAAAGCAGAATATACCTGGCCAGCGAATCCTTAAGGTCTGTGGCCTTGAATACCAGGGAACGGTTATAGCCGTAGTTGAAAAAGGCCGAGCACAGCCTGGCCAGAGCGGTCGCTAACAGGACCGGGAGGGAGATCCCCCACAGAACTGTTTTCGAGAGGTCTGCGAGGATAGCGGGCAGTAGGAACCTGTCCAACACGGTAAACAGGACGACGTCAATGACTGTGGAGAGGGCGCTGGATGACGCAAATCCCAAAAAATTGCGAAAGAGATTCCAGTAAATCCTTGCCGAGTCCCTGAGTGGGCGAAAGTGGGAACTCTCGTTGCCACCGATGTAAACCGTCTCGATCGGTACCAGGTAGAATCTGATATGCCTGCTCGCACAGCGAATGAGAACGTTCATTTCATACTCGTAGCGAGCGCCCGGAACCCCAACCATGAAGTCCGCGAGGTCCATGGAAAAGGCGCGCAGCCCTGTCTGGGTATCCGGGAGCCAGCGGCCGTAGAGGAGGGCGAAGAAGAGGCTGGTGAGCCGGTTGCCAAGCTGGCTTTTCAGCGGGACGCTCCGTCCTGATAAGTCTCTTGACCCTAGGATCAAGTCCGTGGGCCGTTCTGCCAGAGCGTCGGCTAGCCTCAGGACATCCTTCACGGTATGCTGACCATCCGCGTCCGCTGTCACGATCCCAGCTGCATCCGGGAACTGGGCAAGGGTGTGGGCGATCCCATGTTTGAGCGCGTGACCCTTGCCCTGGTTGAGTGGATACCCCAGCACGGTGCAGCGCCCATGCCCTGCGATCTTTTCAAACAGGGACGCAAACGCTGGGCCTGACCCGTCGTCGACCACCAGAACATGCTTTGGACCGTGGCTGACCAGCTTGCCCACGTAGTCGACAAGCGTCTCCTGAGGTTTCAGGGCGGGGATCAGCACGATCATATCAGAAATATCCATCGGGCTGTGGCTCCTTCACCGCGTCACGGAAGGGCGTCTAAGTAGTCGGACAGAAGCGGCGTGAGGTCCTTTGAGAAAAAGCTGTTCAGCAGCGTGGAAAAATCCTCCCGGCTTGCAAAGCCAAAGGCATTCTGGCGGACATACTCTCTGAGAAACGCGTCAAAACCCCCCGTGTCCAGGTCGATGGCCTGCATGGCAGCCGCGCCGCGGCCGTAAACGACCGCCACATATTCAGCAAGGTCCAAAAAGTCGTCGAGCGGGCTTGCCGGCGAGATCCCTTCTCGGACAGGCTGCCGCATCGGTGCGTCCACCCTAAGCGCGCTCAGGTTTTCAAAGGCGGAGACGCCGTAGCGCTCAAGAACATATGCAAGCATCGCGTATTCACACAGGGCCTCATCCTGCCAGGCCTGCCTGTACTGGTCGGACCCCACCAGCGCGTAGAACCACTGGTGGGCAGTTTCGTGGGCGATGGTCAGTTCCAGGCTGTCCTCCTGATCCTCAGCGTAGAGCTGGGCTCCGATAAACGCCAGCGCCGGGTACTCCATTCCCGAAAAGGGGAAAGGCGTCTGAACCAGCGTGAAGCATGGCCAAGGGTAAGGCCCGTAGCGTTTGGAATAAGATGAGAGAGCGGACACAGCAAAGTCGAGGGCGACTTGCGCACTTTGGGCATCCGCAGCCCATGAGACTACGCGGACGTGACCGGCCATCCCCTCACGCACTGCATAATCCTTGAAGATCGCCAGCGCGAAATCCCTCGCTGCACGGACCTGCCCTTCAAGCAGGGGAGAAACGCTTCCGCCGCCGCTTGAAAGAGGCGCTGTTGCGGCACAGGAATACCCTGGGGGCAGGGACAGGGAGACCTCGTAGTCAGCGCAGTTGGAGACAAAGGGATCTCCAATGGAGACATAGGGGTCCTGCCGCCACTGACCGCCCTCGATCTGTGAGAGGATGGGAAGGCAGTTGCCAAACATCCAGATCCCTTCGGTGCGCCCGAACCGGTAAAGGCAGTCAGGGACTGTCAGCACGCAACGCAGCGTGAGTGTCCCCCAGTCTCCCGGTCGCAGGGACGCAATGGCAATACGCAGGACCGTCCGGGCTTCGTCTTCAAAATAAGCAGGGACCGCCTCGCCATTCCAGCGTGTATCGTGGACCAGGATGTCGCCGGGTGAAAAGCCGTTAGGGTAACAGGCATCAAAAAGGCCTTCGCCTGCGGCTGGACTCGTCTGCGCCTGGGAGAAGGCGCCCGCATAGGTACGGAGGACCAGGTCATGAAGATCCTCGTCCGTACGGTTCATCATCTGTAGGTCCATCGTGAGCGCCAGGCGGTGGGTGTCCGGGTGAAAGACCAGGGCATAGCGATAGCTGTCAAGCGCCTCAGGAAAAGGAAAGGAAGAGAGGTCGGAGCTTGAAGCCCCCCTTCCTTCCTGAATCGCTGCGCGATCAAGACGCGTCGCGGCATACACGATGGGCAGGATCAGCAATGCAAGCACAAGCCCGCGGCTGAACACCTGAAGCCTTCTGTCGAAGCCCCTCACCCTTTCCCGGCAGCACTCTGCGCCTTGCCCATCATACCTCCGGGGCATGGATTTGTAAAACAAGGCCGGCCCGGAAGGGACAAAGGTTGTCCCCATATCAGTCGAACTTGATCAGACTGGAAATGAGCTGGATGACGGTTTCGGAAACCTCCCGCGGGTTTTCGACCTTTCCTCCAGCCATCCAGTTGTTCAGGATACCGGCGAAGCCATAGCAGACAAAATTGTAAAAATACTCGCGTGCGCTGTCGCTGGCGCCCGGGAGCCTCCGCCACGCATGAGGGTCGGAAGGGCGATTGCTTCTGAACACATGGGAGAGAAAGGATGCACTGTTGGTCTTGAGAAGGGCTTCGCAGACATCCGAATGGGTACGCAGGTATTCAAAGATTCCGTCGATCATGGGAAGAAGATTTCCTGCGTCGCTGGCAGGCGTTGACGCGGTGATAATGGCAGTGATTCCCTCTACAACATCGTTTTCAAGTGCGTTGTAGAGGTCATGGATATCTGAGTAGTGGAGGTAGAAGGTGCCGCGGCTGACATCAGCCAGATCGGTCAGGGATCGGACACTGATTTGCTTCAATTCTTTTTTCTGAAGAAGGCAGACCAGTGTTTTTTTAAGGACCCCTGTCGTCCTTTTTTTACGCCTGTCCTCGGTGATAACAGCCATGAGTCCTCCCTGTACAATTTTTAGAAACTGTTCAGTTATGAACACCCGGGGCATTCCGGATCTTGCATCTCCGTCCCTCAGGAGTATACTTGACACGTGCACGTAAATCAACACGTGTAAAGATAGGTGGATGGGAGGTTCTATGAAAAAACTCTGCGAAGCGGTCATTCGTCGGCGCAGGCTGGTGCTTGCGCTGACTGTGGTTTTATGTGCAGGCAGCCTGGCGCTGATACCCCATGTCGTGGTCAGCTACGACCTTGAGGGATATCTTCCGGAGGATTCACCCTCTGCCATAGCGCTGAAGGTTGTTGGCGAGCGGCTCCCCAACCTGCAGGTCTACGTCCCTGATACAGAGCTGAATCAGGGACCGGCTGTCAAAGCGGAGCTGGCTGCGCTGCCCTATGTCAGCGAGGTGCTGTGGCTGGACGACGCCACCGACCTGCGCGCCACCCCGCCGGACATGATCGATCCGGACCTCCTGTCAAGCTTCTATGCGGGCGGAGGGCCACTGTTTCAGTTGACGGTGGAGTCTGTGCACGCAGCTGACGCGCTCAGCCAGATCTCGGAACGGTATCCGGAGGCTTTGTACAAGGGTGAAGCCGCTAATCAGGCACGGCTGAGGACCGTCACGATGAAGGAAGTCTCTTCCATCATGGTCTACGTGCTTCCGCTGGCCTTGCTCATTCTTCTGCTTTCCACCCGGCACTGGCTGGAGCCTCTCCTGTTTTTGATGGCTATCGGCGCCGCCATCCTTGTCAATGAAGGCAGCAACATCCTGTTTGGAAGGATTTCCTTTATCACGCGAGCCTGCTCGGCGGTGTTGCAGCTTGCGGTTTCCATTGACTACGCGGTTTTTCTTCTACACCGCTTTTCGGAGTGCAGGGCGGAGGGCATGGGGGTGCACGATGCCATGGCAGAGGCGATGCGCAAGGCGGCTTCTTCGGTCGCAGCCAGCGCCGCAACGACTGTATTTGGCTTTCTCGCCCTGCTGGTCATGAGGTTTGGACTGGGTGTTGACATGGGCCTCGTGCTGGCCAAGGGCGTGGTTTTAAGCTATGTGAGCGTGATGTTCTTCCTGCCTGCCGCGACGGTCAGCTGTGCCAGGCTTCTGGAAAAAACGGAACACCGTCCGTTGCTCCCCTCCTTTGCCAGGATGGGGGCTCGGGTTCCCCGCATGACGGTCTTCGCCGTGCTGGTCCTGATCCTGCTTGTGCCAGCCTACCTTGGACAGGCCAACAACCGGTTTTTGTATGGCTCGGCGGGGATGCACAGCGAAGGCTCGTCAACCGCGCTGGAAGCGGAGAAGATCGACCGACTTTTTCCTTCTGGACAGCCCCTGTTGCTGATGGTGCCGGAGGGAAACAGGGCGGTGACAGCATCTCTTGGAGAACAGCTGTCTGCACTCACCCCGGTGACGGGGATTGTATCCTACGCTTCAGCAGTGGGAAACCAGATTCCCCCTGAGATGCTGTCCGCCGATGACGCTGCCCGGTTCATGTCAGGCGGGTATGAAAGAATCATCCTGTACCTTGACGCGGAGGAAGAAAGCCCGGAAGCCTTTGAGGCTGTGAACGAGATCCGCAGGCTTACGGCGGAGGCCTTCGGGCAGGATACGCATCTCCTGGGGCAAAGCGTGGTCAATGCGGACCTGAAAGAGACCATCGTGAAGGACAGTACGAAGGTGCTGCTTGCAGGGGCGTTAGCCATTTTCCTGGTGCTGCTGATCACGTTTAAAAACCCGGTCATTCCCATTCTGCTTCTCCTGTCCATAGAAGGGTCGGTATGGCTGAACATGTCCTTTCCCTACTTCTTTGGCGAGCGCATGAACTACATCGGATACCTGATTGTAAGCTCGGTGCAGCTTGGCGCTACGGTAGACTATGGCATCCTGCTCGCGCAACGCTACCTGGAGGGACGAAGGTCCCTGGAGAAACGCAAGGCGGCTGCGCGCGCGCTCTCGCTGTGTGCGCCGGCCATCCTGCCACCTGCCTTCGTCCTGATCATTGCCGGGTATGCGCTGAAGCTCGCGGCAGTGAACAATGGGATCATCAGTCAGTTGGGAGAGGTCGTCGGCCGGGGAGCCATCCTATCAGCCGGCATGGTGTTGCTTGTTCTTCCCCATCTGTTGATCTGGTTTGATGCCCTGATCAGCAAAACCAGTTTTCATAGACTCAGGAGGAAAGTGTCATGATCAAACGCTCTTTTGCCCTTCTGACAGCTTCTTTGCTCGTGGCGGTGTCGGTGTCGGCAGCCGGGCAGGTCGCAAAGGACGAGGTGGTCTATGCCCGTCTCTCCGCTGATGGGGCGCCCCGTGCTGTATATATCGTCAATGCGTTTGAGTCCGAGCAGAGGGCTCAGGTGATGGATTATGGACAGTATCTTTCCGTTGAGAGCCTGAGCGGATCAGAAGCCCTTACCTATGAAGAGGAGATGGTGAGCTTCACCATGGACGCAGGCAGGTTCTATTACCAGGGGATTCCGGAGAGTACCGAGCTTCCGTGGCAACTTCGGATTGCCTACAGCCTGGATGGCAGGCAGATCCATGCAGCCCTGCTCTCCGGCGTGGAGGGCCGGCTTCAGATCGATATCGATGTCATGCCGGATCCACGCTTTGCTGCATTCACAGAAGGAAGCGTTCTTCAGTTAACCGTGACTCTTGATGGCGACCGCTGCCTGGATGTACAAGCTGAGCATGCGTCCGTCGCCCTTTCAGGGGGCAACAGGGTGCTAAACTTTCAGGTTTTTTCTGGGATGGAGGCACACTATACCGTGACAGCTGATGTCCATGATTTCTTTATGGACGGGATTCAGGCGGTCGGCGTAAAGGCGACCATGGATGCGGACATGATCCGCAAAATGGCGGAGGGAAGGCTCGCAAGCTCTCCCCTTGCGACGATGGCGGGTGGTTTCATTGATGGGTTTTTGAAGGATTTCAGCGGCAGCCCCTCAGAATCCTTTGCGGACAGCCGCAATGGCAAGGTCCAAATGGTTCAGTTCGTCCTGTTGTGTGACGGTATTTCCCAAAGGGATCCACATCCACAAAACAAAGAAGAGACACAGGTCCCTGAGGAAACGCTGTGGGACAGGGTCCGGAAACTCTTTGGTGGATGAGTCGATGGAAAGGCCTGCGGTGTTTGCAGGGATCCTTCCGTGCGTTTCGTTGGATGAGGTGACGGTTCGGAAGCCTCGTTGCACGGCGACGCCGCCATCAGATCCAGAAAGAAAGAAGGAAAGAATGATGAAAAAGTTTCTGGCAGCCGGCCTCGCCCTGGCGTTGGCCTTCCTCCTGATGACTCCGGTGCAGGCAGACTCTTCGGGGGCTACGGTGACTGTGTATGGAACCGCTGCCGTATCCCTGCTGGCGGACATTGCGGACATCCAGATCGGCGCCAGCACCAAGGCCAAGACCGTGGTTGAGGCGCAGCAGAAGAATGACGTCATCCTGCATGGGATTCTCGACGCGCTCCTGGCCCTGGGCATTCCGAAGGAAGATATCGTGACCAGCCAGTACAACGTACTGTTCAATACTGGCGACAGCCTCATCAGCTACGCGTCAAGCCTTTTGGATGTGCGTTATGAGGTCAGCAACATGCTCTCCGTCACGATACGGGACCTGTCGCTTATCGGTGCGGTCATCGATGGCGCGTCAACAGCCGGTGCAAATACGATCTACGGGCTCAGCTTTTCAAGCAGCCAGAGCTCACAAGCCCAAGAGAAGGCGCTGGCGCTTGCGTTTGAGGACGGGAACGCCAAGGCAGCCGTGCTGGCGGCGGCGGCCGGGAAGGAGCTTGGCGAGCTTGTATCTGCTCAAAGCGACATGTACTACGGGGGTTACGGGATTCGAAACGACATGAACCTGATAGCGGCGGAGGCCAAGGGCACTGCAATCATTTCCGGAGGCGTGTCCGTGACCGCCGGCGTAACGCTCGTCTTTACCCTTCAGTAAGCCGGAACGACAGGAAAGCCGGGCCTGCGGGCCCGGCGCTGTGTTAGTGCGCTCCAAAACCCCGCTTCAGGGCTGATTCCGCCTTGCGCCCGCCTCGCTGACCAGCCAATCAAACAGGGCTTGCGCAGCGGGCGTCTGCTCTGCCATGGACTCGGGATGCCATTGGACGCCCAGGCCAGGATAGCCGTTTGCAAACTCCACCCCTTCCACGAGGCCATCAGAGGATCGTGCGCTTGGGACAAGCCCCCTGCCCAGCTCCTTGATGGCTTGGTGGTGGCGGCTGTTGACGCCCAAGGCCTCAGCGCCTGACAATCGGTGCATCAGCGAGTCCCGGCAAAGCGAGACGGTATGGGCGACCTCCGCACGCGTGTGAAACCGGGCATGGTCGATCGGGGTAGGATACTGCTCGGCGATATCCTGGTACAGGCTGCCGCCCATGTATACGTTTAGCACCTGCACGCCGCGGCAGATAGCCAAAAAGGGCTTCTTTGCGTCCATGATCCTGGCCAGCGTGTACATCTCTTGTCTGTCAAGCTCAGGGATGATCCTGCCACAGCAGGGGAGTGTGTCCTCGCCAAAGGCAGAGGGATCGATGTCTTCGCCGCCAGGGAAAATGACGCCATCCACGCTGTGGACCATGGCATCCCAAACCCTTTCACGGTCTGTCAGTGGGAACAGCAGGGGCAGGGCGCCTGCGCGGAGGACTGCCCGGACATAGTCGTCCGGCATGCTGATCCTGGCCTTGTCAGCGTCCCAACTGGCGCCGATGCCGATAGTGACCATAGGCCTTCCTTTCTTCGGGTGAAGGAGTTGGCTGAAGCGCGTCGACATTCATGCTGCGCTTGAGGACCGCTGTGCAGCGTGGCCAACTAAAGGAGGATATCCGTAACAACGTCGTCCAGCAGTGCGATCAGGTAGGGCTTGCCCCTGTCGGCGGGGGACTGGAAAGCCACCTCCTCTGACAGGAAGGGCGTGAGCTGTCCGCCTGCCTGCAACAGGAAGAAAGAGCCGGACTCGTGCAGGCGCGCCGCAGCGGCGATCTTTGAGCCGTTGCTGTGGTTTTTGTTAAACCTGAACACGCGGATGCCTTTGCCGCCGCGCGCCTGTGCGTCAAGCAAAGTGCCCGGGATCCGCTTGCCGTAGCCGCGGTCGCTGAAGAGGAGGATCTGATCGTCATCCTTCAGCGTTCCGCCCCAGAGCAGACAGCTTCCCTGACGCAACTTCATGGCGCGCACGCCAATGGCGCCGCGCCCGCTTCGTGGGACCTGGTCAAGCGTGAAGCGGATGAACAAACCGTCCTCGGACAGACAGCCAAGGTCCGAGCGGGCATCTGCAAAGCAGGCCCCCACTAGGCTGTCGCCCTCCCTGAGCTTGAGCGCCGCGAACTTTGCCCTTCTGACCGCGTATTCCGAGGCTGCGCTACGCTTGACCGTACCCATAGCCGTGAAAAAGACGATGTCTTCCAGGGTGTCCCGAGAGCTGGGATCAAGCTCGAGCATAGCGACCGGGCACTCATCCTGCCCGAGGCCGCTGAGCACTCCGGACAGGGAAATCCCTCTGTCTCTGGGCCTGACGGAGTCCTCAAGCTGTGCCACAGGGAGGACATAGCACTGCCCTGCGGTGGTGAACAGGAGCAGCTCATGGTCGGTCCGTGTTTTCAGGAGAAAGCGCGGCATGGCGGAGGCGTCGGTAGCCGCCTCCAGCTTCTCAAAGATCCGGGGATGCATTCTTCTGAACTGTCCACCCCGCGTCAAGAAAACGACCGCGTCCTCCGGTACGGGCGTGTCGTCGATGGGAAGCGCCTCGAGGGCTTCGTCTTCCCTGACGACAGCTGTGCGACGGCTATCCCCGTAAGCGTTGGCGATCTTTGTAAGCTCGTCGCGGATGACACGAAGGAGCTTTTTCTCGCTGTTCAGGATCGCTCCAAGGTTTGCGATGAGCGATTCGGTATCGGTCAGTTCCTGTCTCAGCGCGAGGATTTCAAGCCCCGTCAGTCGTTGCAGGCGCATGTCGAGGATGGCTTGCGCCTGGATGTCCGAAAACCCAAAACGTCGGATCAGCCCTTCCTTCGCTTCCTTGGGTGAAGAGGAGCGGCGAATCAGTTCAAGCACCTCGTCCAGATGATCAACGGCTGTCATGAGACCCTTTAAGACATGCGCTCGCGCCAACGCCTGGTCAAGGTCATAGCGCGTTCGCCCGGAAACGACCTTTTTCTGATGGGCAATATAGCCTTTGAGAAGATCCGTCAAACCCATCAGGACGGGCTTGCCCTCCAGGATGGCGACCATGTTGACGCCAAAGGTGACCTGTAGGTCGGAATACCTGTACAGGTGGCTGAGCACGGCATCGGGGTCCGCGTCCCGCTTCAGCTCAATGACTGCACGCATGCCCGAACGATCCGACTCGTCTCGGATGTCCACGATGCAGCCAAGGGCTGCCTTTTTTTCCTCCGTCAGGCGGAGGATGCGTTCGAGCATCAGCGCCTTGTTGACCTGATAAGGTACCTCATGGATGCACAGGAGACTGCGCCCCGCACGCCCGGGCTCAACGGTAATCTTCGCGCGGAGCGTTAGCCTGCCCCGGCCTGTCTCATAGGCGGTTCTGATTTCAGGCGTGTTCAGGAGTACGCCTCCTGTGGGAAAATCAGGTGCCGGAAGGACCTGCATCAGCTCTTCAAGCGAGGCATCCGGCTTGTCCATCAGGAGGAGGACAGCCTGGATGGTTTCTCGAAGGTTGTGCGGAGGGATGTTGGTGGCCAGGCCTACAGCGATACCCGAGGCGCCATTGACCAGGAGGTTGGGATACCGCGCGGGAAGAAGCTCTGGCTCATGCAGGGTATCGTCAAAATTAAGCCGGAACGGGACGGTATCCTTGTGGATGTCCCGCAGCATTTCCACGGCAAGCGGTGCCAGACGCGCTTCTGTGTACCTCATGGCAGCCGCGCTGTCCCCATCGATGGAACCGAAGTTGCCATGGCCGTCCGCAAGCAGGCCACGCATCGAGAAGGGCTGGGCCAAGCGCACGAGGGCATCGTAGACAGAAGTGTCGCCGTGCGGGTGGTACTTGCCCAGGCAGTCCCCCACAATGCGCGCGCTTTTTCGATGTGGCTTATCCGGGCTGAGCCCCAGCTCGTGCATGGCATACAGAAGCCGCCGCTGTACAGGCTTCAGCCCATCCTCCACCCTTGGCAGCGCGCGCTCTAGGATGACGTATTCGGCATAGGGGAGCATGCTGTTGTGGATGATGTTCCCCAAAGATTCCTGCACGACGCCCGGCGCTTCATGGACGACTGGTTCCTTTGGCATGACTATCCCTCCTGGGCCCGGGTTGTGGCGGAAGGCCGGGACTCAGGCACCTGTTCCGAAGGGATGAAGGCATCCGGCCTGTTAAAGTCCGCGAAAGCTGTGATGTACTCCCTCCTGGGCTCGACCTTATCCCCCATGAGGATGGTGATGATCCGCTCCGCTTCGGCGCAGTCTTCCAACGTGACTTGAAGCAGCCTGCGCCGTGCCGGGTCCATGGTCGTTTCCCACAGCTGTTCGGGGTTCATCTCGCCGAGCCCTTTGTAACGCTGCACGGTGTGCTGCTTGCGCGTTGTGGTCAGGGCTCTCAGGCCTCTGTCGTCATAGGCGTACCGGACGGAATGGCCAGATCTGACCTGGTAAAGGGGGGGCATGCCGATATAGACATGCCCTTGCAGGATAAGGTCGCGCATATAGCGGAAAAAGAAGGTCAGCAGGATGGCCCTGATATGTGCGCCATCCTGATCGGCATCGGAAAGGATGATGACCTTGTGGTACCTAAGCTGAGAGAGCTGGAAGTCCTCGTCGATGCCTGTGCCCAGAGCGGTGATGATGGCGCGGAACTCCTCGTTGCCAAGGACTTGGTCCAGGCGCTTCTTCTCCACATTGAGGGGTTTGCCCCGCAGAGGAAGCACCGCCTGAAACCGTCTGTCGCGCCCCTGTTTCGCACTGCCACCCGCGCTGTCTCCCTCCACAATCAGCAGCTCATTTTCGATGGGGTTGCGGCCTGAACAGCTGGACAATTTTCCTACAAGGGGTGCGGCTTCCAGCCCACTTTTCGCGCGAGCCACTTCACGCGCCTTGCGCGCCGCCTCCCGAACCCTGGCAGCCCGCATGGATTTTTCGAGGACGCGCTGTACCGTGTCTGCGTTTCGGAGGTCCTCAAGAAAGTTGCTCAGCTGAAGGGAGGCTATGGATTCGACAGCGGGGCGGACTTCGCTGTTGCCAAGGCGCCCCTTTGTCTGCCCTTCAAACTGCGGGTGGCTGAGCTTGATGGAGACCACCGCGGTCAGACCTTCGCGCACATCCTCCCCAGTCAGGGACGCGTCTTTTTCCTTGAGGATTCCGAGCTTCCTTCCATAGTCGTTCAGCATCTTTGTAAGCGCTGCCTTAAACCCTGCTTCGTGCGTTCCCCCTTCCGGCGTGGGCACGTTGTTGGCGTAGGAGAAGATGGACTCTGTGTAGGCGTCCGTGTACCGCATGGCAGCAGACAGGAAAATGCCGTCCTTTTCGCCCTCGAAAAAGACGGGCTCCTGATGGAGGGGGGACTTGTCCTTTGTCAGGTAGCCGACATAGTCAGAAATCCCGCCTTCATACAGAAACTCGCGAACCTGGTTTTCCTGTGTGGCTTCCCTGGCGTCGGTGAAGGTGATGCGCACCCCACCCACGAGGTAGGCAAGTTCTCTGAGCCGGCGGGAAATGAGCTCCGCGTTGAACCGGGGATCCTCAAAAACGCTGTCGTCCGGCAGAAAGCACACGAGGGTGCCGCGCTTTCGCGTATTGCCTACGCGCTCGAGACCCGACACCGGGTGGCCGGGCAGGACTTTTTTTTCCTTTTTGTCGTACACGCTTTCAAAACGCATCCGCCAGTGTGTCCAGTCACGGAAACTGTCCACCGTCATCCAGCTGGACAGAGCGTTGACCACGGAAGCTCCGACACCGTGGAGGCCGCCGGAATAGCCATAGCTGCGTCCGTCAAACTTGCCCCCTGCATGAAGCTTGGTGTATACGATCTCAATGCCGGGGATGCCAAGGGTGGGGTGCGGGTCGACCGGGACTCCCCGTCCGTTGTCCCATACGCTGCAGGACCCGTCCTTGTTGAGCGTGACGGAGATCAGGTCAGCGAAGCCATTGGCAGCCTCGTCCACCGCATTGTCTACGATTTCCCATAACAGATGATGCAGTCCGCGCTGGCCTGTGGAACCGATGTACATGCCAGGGCGCATCCTGACCGCATCAAGGCCTTCGAGCACCTGCAGGCTGCCCGAGGTATACGATTGGGACATCACGGCCCTCCTTGTCTTTCCGAAGCGCGGCGGCTGGGCCTGCCCCGGGACCCAAATATAGCATAGCGAAAATGGCCTGTAAAACAGCAAGGACTGCTGATGTGCACAAACAGGACCCAAGAACTTTGGTGCATTGACTCAATAGGCGCCTGAAGCAAACTATGGTATACTTCAGTCAATCGAAGCGGCTCGGAACCTCTGCCCTCAGGGATCCGGGCTGCCCCAAAGGAGGCTGTCGTATGTCAAGCGTATCCCTTCAGCGTATGTACAAGGTCTATCCCGGCGGCGTGACCGCGGTGAGCGATTTCTCGCTGGATATTGAGGACAAGGAATTCGTTGTCCTGGTGGGGCCCTCGGGCTGCGGAAAATCCACTACGCTGCGGATGGTCGCCGGGCTAGAGGAGATCACGGACGGAGAGCTTTACATCGGAGACAAGCTGGTCAACGATGTGGCGCCTAAGGACCGGGACATCGCCATGGTATTCCAGAACTACGCGCTCTACCCTCACATGACGGTCTACGACAATATGGCCTTTGGTCTGAAGCTGCGCAAGACGCCCAAGGATGAAATCCGGCGCCGGGTGGAGTCTGCAGCCAGAATCCTCGACATCGAATATCTGCTCAACCGCAAACCTAAGGCACTGTCCGGCGGGCAGCGCCAGCGCGTCGCGCTCGGGCGTGCGATCGTGCGGGAGCCAAAGGTCTTTCTGATGGACGAACCGCTATCTAACCTGGACGCGAAGCTTCGCGTTGCCATGCGCACGGAGATCACCAAACTCCATCAGCGCCTGCAGACCACCTTCATCTATGTCACCCATGACCAGACGGAAGCGATGACCATGGGCTCACGCATTGTCATCATGAAGGACGGCTTCATCCAGCAGGTAGACACGCCTCAGAACAACTACGACTATCCATACAACAAGTTCGTTGCCGGGTTCATCGGTAGCCCCCAAATGAACTTTTTCAATGTGCGGCTTGTCAGTGAAGGCGGGAAAATTTATGCGCTCTTTGGCGACAACAAGATTCATGTCCCCGACGCCATTGTCCGCAGGTTCAAAGATGAAAGCCATGTGGGCCAGGAGGTCACTATGGGCATCCGGCCTGAGAACATCAGCGACAGCACGGAGAAGGTCGCTGCAAGCCACGACACCGCGGTCAAGGTTCATATCGAGGTGACGGAGCTGATGGGTTCGGAAACCTACCTGTACTTTTCCACCTCCGGCAAGGACGAAAGCATCATTGCCCGCGTCGACCCGCGTACGCGGACGCGCACAGGGGACGATACCATCGTCACCTTTGACACAACGCGGCTTCACTTCTTTGATAATGAGACCGAAGAGACGCTGCTCAACCGCTGACCCATCCAAGCTATTGGCCGCCGCTTGCCTGCGGCGGCTTTTTTATTCGCTGCCGGGCCTCTATGTGAGCACAGAGGACTGGTTGCTTCCCTGCATAAAACCATCATTTCTGAATAGATTCAAACCCGGATAGAAAGCGTGTTCGTGTGGACAGCAAGGGGGATGAAACTCTAAATTGGCCTGTGGATGATCCGGGATGAGTGCAGAGGTTATCCACAGAACAGGCGGCCGGATAGGGCTTTGAGGTCAGCGGGACCCTCTCGACTGTGGAAAAACCTGTGGAAAATGTGGACAGCAAGCTCTGTCAGGCCAGATGTATGATATGCAGGCAATGGCATTCAAGCTGGCAGAGGAAGGGAGACATTGAGGGTGGAAAACCCTTGAATTCGCTGTTCAGGCGAATAAAAGAATGGATTATTATGATGTAACATGTATATTTATACATTTGGGGATGTGGATAAAGCTGCTGTCCTCCCCACGCTGCTTGTCGGCAGCCCTCAAGCTGAATATACTTCCTGTAGCTGCTGTCCGAGGGTACGCAGATGGCAGGGGACATCCAGAGAGATTCAAGGCAGCGGGAGGCGAGTGAGGAGATGCCCATATCCATCATCGCGGTCGGACGCGCAGGGGAGCGCTGCTGGCGGGAGGCTACCGACGAATATCTCAAGAGGATCTCCCGATATGAAAGACTGTCCCTGTCTGAGGTTCCGGCGGAGCCTGAGCCGCGCCGCCCCAACACCGCTCTGTGTGATCTGGTGAAGAAGAAGGAAGCTGACGCGATCCTGCGGCGCATTGATCCTGAGGATGTGGTCATTGCTCTCTGCCCCGACGCGAGACAGCTGAGCAGCGAAGAGTTTGCCCGGTTCCTTGAGGACTTCCGAAAGCAGCACAGGCGCCTTGTGTTTGTCATCGGCGGTTCTTTGGGGATAGGGGAGGCGGTGCTAGCCCGCGCGCAGAGATGTCTATCTCTGTCCCGGATGACCTTCCCGCACCAGCTGGCCCGCATCGTATTGCTTGAACAGATCTACAGGGCATGTAGGATCACAGCAGGCGAAAGGTACCATAAATAATGGTTCTAACGCATCTGCGCCTGAAGGATTTTCGCAACTACTCCCATTTGCGCCTGTTGCCACCGCCAGGGATCACTGCCCTGGTAGGGGAAAACGGTGCGGGGAAGACAAACATCCTGGAGGCGATCCATGTCTGCTGCCTGGGGAGAAGCCACCGTGGTATCAGCGACCGGGACCTTGTTCGTACCGGCTGCGAAACCGGTGCCGTCCATGCCGCAGTGAAGAAGGATAGCGGCACGGACGAGGCGGGGGTTAGGCTGTTTTCCCGCCCCCGGCAAAAGAAGCTGGTTTATATCAATGGCAAGACAGCTGCGCGGATCGGCGAGTTAATGGGCCATCTGACCTGTGTGATGTTTTCTCCGGAAGACCAGCAGATCGTCAAGGGGCCACCTCTGGAGCGCCGTCGCTTCATCGATATGCTTCTGTGCCAGAGCTCTTCCGGATATTTCTTTGCCCTGCAGCGGTATCAGGCTGCGCTGAGGCAGCGAAACGCGTTTTTAAAACAGTCCCGGGGTGCTTGTGATCTGCGGCAGCTCTCTGCCTGGGATGAACAGCTGGCGCAAACAGGGGTACCCGTGGTGGTGGGCCGTCGGCGGGCGGTGGAAAAGCTCGCCATCCACGCTGAAGAACACTATCTGCACATCAGCGGCAAGGAGGGCGAGAGCTTGTGCATTTCGCTGAAGACAGCGTCCGGTAAGGGGGCGAACGCTGAAGAAGCACTGCTCCAGGCCCTTTACGAAGCGCGGCGGGAGGACCTTGCCCGGGGACAGACCGGTCCCGGTCCGCACCGGGACGACCTGGAGCTTACGCTGGCGGGACATGACCTGAAGGCCTTCGGTTCCCAGGGACAGACCCGCACGGCAGCGCTGGCGCTGAGGCTGGCTCAGATCGATCTTCTCAGGCAATTCAGCGGAGAAATGCCCATTCTGTTGCTTGATGATGTGCTCAGCGAGCTGGATGCGGGCCGGCGCGCGGGGCTGTTATCCCGGATGAAGGGCATCCAAACCCTGCTGACCTGTGCGGACCCGGGCGACCTGAAGGGCCTGCGCCCCGATTGCGTCCTGAAGGTACGTGACGGGAAGGTCGAAGCCTTGCAGGAAGGGGACGCTTAAATCCGAGAAGCCAGGACTGCTTCGCGCCAGGCATTCTGGTAGGAACGCACGCTCTGGTAACGCTTTTCTCTGTCCCTCAGGATAGCCCTCCGGGCAATCTCCAGCAAACGCATCGGTCCATCCCAGCCTGTGGACGTATGTCCTGTCCTGTCTCCAAAGAAGGTAAACGCCAGGGCGCCCAGCGTGTACACCGCTGCCGTCTCGTCCAGGAGCTGGCCGGGAAGATAGGCTTCGGGTGAAAGATACCAGGGGTTGCCCGGCATGCGGCCTTTGAGGTTCAGAAGGGGCAAACGAAAGAAATGGCTTGCGCTGACCAGCCGGACGCCTTCTGTGAAAAGGTCGATGAGAATATTAGCGTCGTCCAGGCCCGCAAAGGAAAACCCGACGGCTTCCGCCACTGCGTGCAGATCGACGAGGCGATCATACATCCGCAGCCTTGAGAGTACGTCCATGGAGCGCATCCTTCTGAAATGCTCATGGACGGGGGAGAGCGCAACGCCGTCATACCAGGGGACAGCGCACAGATAACCCTCGCCTGCCTCCTGCGCAAAGAGAAGGGGAAGTAACGCGGCATGGCGGAGGCTCTCTCGCGCCTGCGCTTCTGCCCTGAGTTTCCGGACGGCGTCCTTTGGGTGCCCCGGATAACGGAGGGGGTGGGCACCGGCATACTTGACAAACAGCCTTGCCCCATCGGGCGAGGTGACGCCAAAGCAGACGTTTCCCGACGCAAGGCTGTCAAAGACCCTAAAGACAGAACCCCATTCGGAGAGGAAGGAAAAATCATGTGGCGCACGAAGCTGAAAGGATACAGCGCCGGCGAAGGCGGGCACAGGCTCCATTATGTACGGATAAAAGCGTCGTAGATGGCTGCAACGGCAGCGTCAGCATCCTTTTCGTCGATGCCGATGATGATGCTCAGCTCGTTGGGGGCCTGAGACAGGGTTCTGATGCTGATGCCCTGCTGTGCCACCGCCGTGAAAAGGCGGGCAGCCGTTCCAAACTGTCTGACCATCCCCGCACCGACAGTGGCGACCATAGCAAGGTGATCGGACACCGTCAGCGCATCGGGGGCTACCGCCTCCCGGATCCCGCTGAGAATTACGTCCCGGCGTCGGGCGAATAGCTGGGTGGATACGATGACGCACAGCGTATCGATGCCGGTGGGCAGGTGTTCGAAACTGACCCCCTGATCCTCAAAAACCTGAAGAACCCTGCGCCCAAAGCCGATTTCCGCGTTCATGCGGTCTTTTTCAAGTGAGACGAGGGTGAAGCCTTTTTTTGCGGCAATGCCGGTCACGACCGGGGAATGACCGGGCAGGCGTGGGCCGTCGTGGATGAGTGTTCCAGGATGCAGCGGATCCTGCGTATTCCTGATCCGGGTGGGGATGCCCGCCTGTCTGACAGGGAAGACGGCGTCTTCGTGGATGACCGCCGCGCCCATGTAAGAGAGTTCCCGCATCTCCTGATAGGAGAGTTCCATTATAAAGGAAGCGTCCTTTACAACCTTCGGATCGGCGGCACGGATGCCCGTGACATCGGTCCAGTTTTCGTACAGGTCTGCGTTCATGGCCGCAGCAACCATGGCGCCTGAAATATCGCTGCCCCCGCGCGTGAAGGTATGGACTGCCCCCTCTGTGTCCGCGCCGTAGTATCCGGGGATCACTGCCGCGTCCAGAGAAGACAGCGCATGCCGCAGCTGACCCTGGCTCAGGTTCAGGTCCGGTTCCCCATTATGGTGGAAGCGAATCGCGTCGGCAGCGTCCACAAAAGGGTAGTCCAGCCAGTCTGCCAGCAAGCGCGCGCAGAGGTATTCACCTCTGCTTGCTGCATAGGCCATGGACGCTCCGTCCTCAAGCCTCATGTAGATCTCTTTAAGTTCGCGCTCAACCGGTGTAGAGAGTCCCAGGTTGTCGCGGATGCTGATGAAGCGCGCGGCGATCTGGGCGTATACATCCTCGGCAGGCTGCCCCCTAAGGATCAGGCTATGACACTTCAGGAGAAGGTCGGTGATTTTTTCATCCTCGGCGTAGCGCTTGCCCGGAGCGCTTGGAACGATGAAGCGCCTGGCAGGGTCTGCACGCACGATGTCTTTGACAAGCCTGAAATGGGCACTGTCGGAGAGCGAACTCCCTCCGAATTTGGCTGTGATCATAGTGGTGAATCCTTTCGGGCGATCTCCGGCCTGATGAAGCGCCTACCTCTCGATCATGGCTGTGGAAGCGTGGGCGAAGGGGAGCTTGCATACGGTTTTGCGCCCGGAGAATACAGCTTCTCGAGCGTATCGTTCCCCGCGATGCCGTCAGCAGTGAGACCGTGGGTTTCCTGGAACAGCTTTACAGCCTGCTGTGTCGCACTTCCAAACTCCCCGTCCATGTCATCGGAATAGTACCCCAGCGCCTGGAGCGCTTCCTGGAGACGAAGCACTGCAAGCCCCGCTGAACCTATGCGCAGCATCGGGTCAATGGGCGCTGCGTATAGATCTGGCGGGGCTAGTGTGGGTGCCCGCGTTACGGAAGCTTCCAGGTGGTACTGTCCCCGCGCGCGCAGATATGAAACGCCCAAGGCAACAGTGCCTGCCAGAAGCAGCAACGCTGTCAGAAGCAACAAGAGACGGCGCGAGGCCTTTTGTGACAATACGGGTATCCCTGCCTTCCTGTAAACAGGGGGAGTATAGGACAGCCCTATAGGGCTGTCAACCTTGCGGACGCTGTTTTCCTTGCGCCTGTGCGCCTGTGATGCTACAATCGCGCCAAACGCGGAGGGACCGAAGGATGAAAAGAGCTGTATTGTTTGACCTTGACGGAACGCTGGTGGATTCTGTTGCAGACATCGCAGCGGCCATGAACCGGGTGCTCGGGCGCCTGGGCTTGGAGACCCACTCCGTGGACGCCTATAGACACTTCACGGGCAACGGTGCTGCGGTGTTGGCGCTTCGGGCTTCAGGCTACCGGAAGGACCTGGCTGAAGGCGTTCTCAATGGGTTTCTTGAAGAATATGCTGAACATAGCACGGTGCTCACCGCCCCTTATCCCGGGGTTCCAGAGCTTCTTGATGCTTTGAGCCAAGGGGGGATCAGCCTGTGTGTGCTGAGCAACAAGGAAGATGCGCAGACGCAGACCGTGGTGCGCCATTGCTTTGGAGGCCATGTCTTTTCGCTCGTTCGTGGCAAGCTTCCGGACATCCCTTTCAAACCCGACCCCGCCGGCGCACTGGCGGTCGCCCACGCGTTGGACCTGAAGGCTGCTGATTTTTTTTATGTAGGGGACACCGTCACGGACGTGCTTTGTGCAAAGGCTGCGGGCATGGCGTCAGTCGCCGTCTCCTGGGGATACACCGACAGGGAGGCGCTCCTGGATGCCGGTCCAGACAGGCTTGTGGATCGGCCGGATGAAGTCCTGCGCCTGGTCTTTGCTTAAGGCGACCCGCTACGCTGAAAGCCCGTGGCAAGGCCGGCGAGGGGAAGAAGGGACGCATGAGGAGAAGTGGGGCTCTTTGTATCCCGTTTGCTTTGGATTTTCCGCTATGCTGCAGGTGGAGAAAAACGGTGAGAGGCCGGGGTAAACGTCGATGGGCTGCGGTGTTGTGTATGACCGCGCTGATTTTTTCCAGCATGCCGTGGGCTGGGGCCGGCGGGGAACCTCCGGCTGCTTCTCTGTACGAAGAAGGGCCCAGAAACGGCATGGTTCGCGTTCTCCTGTCCTCCCTGGGCCAGCCTTCAAGGCTGGACATCACGGTTCGGGGCACAGCCACCATGGACTACGGCACGTATCGAGACAGCCTCCCGACCGGTACCAAGCTGTCTGTCCTTTTTTCAGGGGAGTCTGGTCAGATCACGGTGATGCAAGCGGGAAAGGCAGCGGCTTCCTGCCATGCCTTCGCCCTGCGCAGGCATGGTGCCGATACAGCGCACGGCTTTCTGATTGCACAGTCCAGATCACCCGGAAATCTGTTTCCCTGCGACCTGAAGTTCTCCGCTACCTCCGATCAGGGGGGTTATCGCCTATCGGTGGTCGCCTGGATCTATGTGGAAGACTACCTTCGCGGCGTGTTGCCCCACGAGATGGGAAATGCATCCCCGCTTGAAGCGCTCAAGGCCCAGGCAGTGGTGGCGAGGACCTACACCTTCAGAGCCATGGATGCCTCCCGGGGCAAGTCGTACGATATGACCGACACGACGTCGGATCAGGTGTATGCAGGAACCCCCCAGGCATGCGACCGTTGCGATGCGGCGGTGGAGGCCACCCGGGGCATCGCGCTGATGACGGGCGCCACCCTCACGGCAGCCTATTACAGCGCATCCAATGGTGGCCAGACTGAGGCTGCAGCCAACCTGTGGGGAAACGCTTCCTACCCCTATCTCACCGTGAAGGATGACCCCTACGACCTGTCAAACCCGCAGTCCCGGACTGCCTCTTTCCCGGTGGTCGCCTCGGGGGAGCAGCCCAACGCAGCGCTTGCGGCATTGCTTCAAAGGAAGGCCCAGGCGCTTTCCGCAGGCGTGGACGTGAAGGTGACCGGTGTGTTCAGGGTGACACCTCACAGCCCGAAGTACCCGCCACCCAGCAGGTTGTATACCCGTCTGGACTTCCATGTGCGGATAGATCTTGCCGGTGTTCCGGGCTCGATGCTGCTGGGCTTTCGCATCTTTGACGAACTTGAAAAGCCTCTGGGTATGGGCATTAATCCCGACTCCAATGAACTGTGGTCTGTGGAAGCCGCACCGGACGGCTTTCGCGTTGTCGCACGGCGCTACGGCCACGGCATCGGCATGAGCCAACGCGGCGCGATGAGGATGGCAACGCTGGGCTACACGTATGACCGGATCCTGGGCTTTTACTTTAGCGGAAGCAGGCGGGCGAGGCATACGCTGACCCGCTCTGCGATGAGCCCGCTTCTTCCTGGGGACGTCGCTCAGGGGGAAAGTATGGAAGAAGAAGCGGCGGATATCGCCGAGGACAGCTTGATGCTGGGCGTGCTGACGCTGTCCGGCCTGCGGGATTCTCTGCCGCTGTACCAGGAACCGTCCCGCGATGCACAGGTCGTTGCCCTTCTTCCAGACGGAGCGGTGCTGGATATCCTGTCTCTTCAGGGGAGCTGGGCAGGGATCCGCTATGGCCTTCTCGGCGGATATGTTCAGGCAGAGTGGCTGGCGGCGGTCGGAGACCCCTCGGGAGAAGCAATGCCGGATCTGCATCCGGTCAGCTACGGAACCGTGACTGGGGAAGGTCTGCTCAACCTGCGGGAAGGGCCGGGCTATGATTACCCGGTGAAAACCCAGGTCCAGCCTTCTGTGATTCTTCCCGTGCTTTCCCAGGAGAAAGGATGGTGCCGCGTGCAGGCCGGTCTCCTTGTCGGCTTTGTCCGCCAGGAGTTCCTGCTCATCAGCGCCACCTGGCCGGGACAGGCTGTCGATCCCGCTGTATACGTGGGGGAGGTTTCGTCATTATCGGGCCTGGCCTGGGTTCGTGTCAGACCGGAAACGGCAGGTCCGGTCGTTGCCATTCTTGAAAATGGAGACCGCCTTCAGGTTCTGAGAGATGATGGTGCCTGGGCAGCCATCAGGAGGGGGGATCTGACAGGTTACCTGCCCTCCGCCTTCATCCGCTACGTTGCTCTGGAGGGAATGCAGGTGCCAGAGGCGACACCCGCCCCTGCCGACAGCCTGTGGGCGCAGGTGACAACCCCCTCCGGTTCCCTCAACCTGAGATCTTCTCCCGACCCACTCTCCCCGGTTCTCAGGACCCTTCCCAGGTTTTCGCAGGTTCGGGTCCTTAAGCGGGATGAGCTGTGGTGCCAGGTGGAGTGTCTGGGGGATATGGGTTTCGCCATGACCCGTTACCTGTCCTTCTTCACCCAGGCGGAACCCCCTCAGGCCTCTGTCGAAGCGCTCGTCTCTACACAGGCAGGAAGCCTTAACCTGCGGGAACTTCCCTCTCTGGGAGCCCGGGTCCTGGCCACCATCCCAAGAGGGGCGATCCTGGCTGTGCAAACGCGCGGAGAAGAGTGGTGTTCCACTACCTACAGGGGGATTGCGGGCTTTGTGATGTCAGCGTATCTGAGTTTTTCCCCTTTTGCGCCGCCCCCGTCCCCGAGCGAAACCCCCTATGTAGAACCCGGATCAACGCCGGGAGAAAGAGAAATCCCCATTGAAGCCTCGGAAAACCCACTAATACCAGGGAAAACCCCCACTACAACACCGGATTCAGGCATGGTTGAAGAAGAAAAACCCACTGTTACACCGTCGGCTGCCCCTGCTCAGGATGACAACGCGTCGGCAGATCCCCCGAACGCTCAGGAGACGCCCTCCTGGGATGCGGCACGGGATCCAACGCTTGTCGTACTGACCGCACCTGCGTCCGCCTTTGTCCAGCCGGACGGCCAGTGGCTTGCACTGCACGCAGGCTGCAGCGAACAGAGCGAGCAGAGGGCTCGAATGCCCCGCGGGGACTGTGTGCTGGTGTACCGCAGAGGCAGACACTGGTGTGAGGTAGCCTTTGAGGGGCGCAGGGGATTTTGCCTGACAGCTTATCTGCGCTTTGCGCAGGAATGACGCCAGCGCGGAGGTACGACGGAGTGAAGAGGAGCAGACGGGCTGTATGATCGTTGTGATCGCTGAAAAACCGAGTGTCGCCAGGGACATCGCGCGAGTGCTCCGCTGCGGGAAACGCGAAGATGGTGCCTACCGCGGGGACCGTTATCTGGTCACCTGGGCGCTCGGGCATCTGGTGACCCTGTGTGAGCCTGACGAAATCGACATAAGATACAAAAAATGGCGGATGGAAGACCTGCCCATCACGCCCGAAACCATTCCTACGAAGGTGATCGACAGGACCAAGTCGCAGTTTGAAGCTGTCAGAAGGCACCTGTGTATGCCCGGCGTCCAAAGCATCGTGTGTGCCACGGATGCCGGCCGTGAGGGGGAACTGATCTTTCGTCTCATCTATGAGAAGTGCGCGTGCCAGGTTCCCGTCATGCGGTTGTGGATTAGCTCCATGACGGATGCAGCCATCCTGGACGGCTTCGCTGCGCTGAAGCCTGGTGCCGCGTATGACAGGCTGTATGCAAGTGCGCTATGCAGGTCTCAGGCGGACTGGCTTGTGGGGATGAATGCCAGCAGGGCTTTCTCCATCCGCCACGGTGCCCTCCTGTCCGTGGGGAGGGTGCAGACACCGACGCTGGCCATCCTGGTCAGGCGTGAAAGGGAGATCCGCGCCTTTGTGCCGGAGATGTACCACACCGTGACGGCCGACTTCGGAGATTACCAAGGCCAGTGGTTTGATCCGGACATCCGTGACGAACGGACAAACGCGCGCATCCGGGACAGGGAGCGAGCGGAGAAGATTGCAGCAGAGGTCCGCGGCCGGGAGGGCAGCGTCACGGATCTGCGGTGTGAAAGAAAAAAGGAGGCGCCGCCTCTTCTCTATGATCTGGGTTCGCTGCAGCGGGACGCAAACAGGCTTTTCGGGTTTACCGCTGCCAGGACGCTGAAGATCGCGCAGGAGCTTTACGAGGTCCGCAAGGGCATCACCTATCCAAGGACGGACAGCCGCCACCTCTCTCCGGACATGCACGGACAGGTGTCAAAGACCCTCGATTCTCTGGATGCACAGTACCGGGAAGCTGTCAATGGCATTCCTGCCCGGGAGGGCAGGCTGCCCTTGCGCCCAAGGGTCTTTGACGCCGCGAAGGTGACGGATCACCATGCGATCATCCCAACAGCCAGGGCGATCGCTCCCCAGACCCTCAGCCCGGATGCGAGGGCCTTGTATGACTTGGTGGTCAAGCGCCTTATCGCTGCTTTTTACCCGGACCATGAATACGAGGCGGTCCGCGTGGTGACCGAGGCGGCTGGCCATCCCTTTAAAAGCACCGGAAGAAGGGTGCTCGTACCGGGCTGGAAAGCTGTTGAAGGGCAACAGGCCGACAGAGACGAGACGCTGCCATCCCTGGCTGTAGGGGACAGGCGCCGGCTTGTTGGCGCGAAAGTGAAGAAGGAATCGACCAAGGCGCCACAGCGGCATACGGACGCGAGCCTTCTCAATGGCATGGAGCAGGCTGGGCGTGAGGTGGAGGACGGTGCGCTGCGTGACCTGATGAAGGGGAGCGGGATTGGAACGCCAGCAACCCGTGCAGCTATCATCGAGCGCCTGATCAAGGTAGGGTACGCGCAGCGCCTGGGCAGGTCCATTCGCGCGACAGATAAGGGCGAGCGCCTGATGGATGTGATTCCTGAAGAGATCGCCTCGCCTGAAACAACAGGCCGATGGGAACAGGCCCTGGACAGAATCTCCCGGGGGGAAGGTGACCCTGCCCGATTTATGGAAGGTATCCGCCGTTTCTCTGCCTTCCTGGTCCGCTTTGCCCTCGAGCAGGAGCCGGGGGCCGGCTTCGTGAGGGAAGCTCCGGGAAAGGCTAAGGTTGCCAGGAGGGCGCGCCAGATTCAGGGGCTTTCCTGTCCCCTTTGTGGGGCGCCTGTCCAGGAAAACAGCAAGGCCTTTGGATGCTCCGCCTGGCAAAAGGGCTGCGGCTTCACGCTATGGAAGGACGCCCTGAGGAAGGCAGGCGGGCCGCAGATGGAGGAGGACCTGGTCCGGGCACTACTCCTAGAGGGGAAGGCCATAGATAAAAGGGGGACGCTGAGCCTGCAGGGCGAGATGCTCAGCTTCACCCCTCAAGGGGCAGACGCGCCTGGTATCAGGATAGCCATTCGGCGTGAAAAGCCGCGGAAAACGGACGGTAAGAGCGGAGGAGCCCTGTGCAAGCGCAGGCAGAGCGGATGAGAGGGGGACCGCCCGCGCACGGGGTCTCATGTCAAGCTGACTGCGAACGAAATCTTCGACACCTCACATCCTTTGAGCGCGAAGAGCAGGTCCTGACGCGTTGCCTCTCCACCAGGGCTGTGCTATACTCCGCACGGAAAACAAGATCGGTGGCCCGCGCCGTCGCTCAAGGATGGCAGCGGGCGGCATGGGGAGGAAAGCATGGCGAAGGGACAGAAATTCGGTGGCTTTGCGGGTGGCAACATGCAGAGCCTCATGCGCCAGGCGCAAAAGATGCAGGAACAGCTTGAAAAGTCACAGGAAGAGCTGGACCTGAAGGAATACGAAGCCTCGTCCGGGGGAGGTGCGGTCAGCTGCAGAGTCAGCGGACGTCGTGAGCTTCTGTCGCTTTCCATCAAGCCCGAGGCCGTGGACCCCGAGGAAGTGGACCTGCTGGAGGACCTGATCCTCGCGGCGGTCAACGAAGCGCTGCGGGCAGAAGGTGAGGCAAGAAAGAAGGCGATGGAAGCGCTTGCCCCGGGCGGCTTGGGCGGGCTGCTCTGAATGAGCCTGCGCTTTGGACCCATTGACGCCATGGTCTCGGAACTGGCGCGGCTTCCGGGCATCGGGCGCAAAACGGCCCAGCGTCTGGCCTACCATATCATTTCATTGCCGGAAGAGCAGGTGCGCAGCCTCTCGGAGGCTCTGTTAAACGGTCGTCGGGCCGTTCGGCGCTGTGAAGCATGCGGAAACTACGCCCAGGAAAGGCTCTGTGCCGTCTGTGCGGACGAGGGCAGGCGCCGGGATCAGATCTGTGTCGTCCGGGATCCCAGGGACGTGGCTGCCATGGAGAGGATGCGCGACTACCGGGGGCTTTACCATGTACTGCACGGCGTACTTTCGCCTATGAATGGGGTGGGACCGGACGATATCGACATCGCAGGCCTGCTGAGCAGGGTGGAAAGCGGGGTCCAGGAGGTTATCATCGCCACAAACCCTGATATCGAGGGGGAGGCGACGGCGGCTTACCTGGCTCGTCTGCTAAAGCCCTTGGGCGTGCGGGTGACCCGGATCGCACACGGCGTGCCGGTAGGCAGTGACCTTGAATTTGCTGACGAGGTCACGCTCTCCAAGGCAGTGGAAGGCAGGCGCGAACTATAAGTGCTCCATTTCTACTATGGTGTCATGGGTTCCAGCAAGACGGCCCAGCTGCTCATGCAGCGCTATAACTATCTTCAACTTGGCCTGAAGGTAGCCTTGGTCAAGCCTGCGGTGGACACAAGGGCAGGCGTGGACATCGTCTACTCCCGCGTGGGGCTGAGCGCCCGGGCGGCAATCGTCCTGGAGCCCACACACAGCGTGCGCGAGCAGCTGATGTGGCTCGCTGCGAGGAATGCGCATTCGGACTTTCAGTATGTCTTTGTCGACGAAGCCCAGTTTCTGACAGAACAGCAGGTCTGGGAGTTGGCCGACATGTCCCATGAGCTAGAGATTTTCTGTTATGGGCTTAAAACCGACTTCCGGGGAGAATTCTTTCCGGGATCGGCGGTCCTTCTGAGGCTTTCTGAAAACATCGAAGAGGTCCCGGGCGGCTTATGCTGGTGCGGGCAAAAGGCGACCATGAACACCAGGGTCAACCGGGAAGGTGCCGTCGTCCGGGAGGGTGCACAGGTGCTCATCGACGGGGCCAGCGAGATTCGCTACATGGGCCTGTGTTACAGGCACTGGCGTGAGGGGAGGGCTCATGCCTGAGCTTGTCCCGGGGATGGGGCAGGTGCTGCTCTGGCTGGCATTGGGTCTGCTGGTGCTACTATGTGGCCTTTCTTTTGCTGTGCTCAGAAGGCTTTCCTCCCTGTGGATCAGGGGAGAAAACCTGTGCAGGCAAAAGACGGACGGGCTTGCAGAGCACGTCCGACAGCTCGCAGAGGACGCAAAAGACCATCGGACAGACCTCAGCCGCTATGGACAGGCTGCCATAGAGGCCTCGCTGCGCGAGCTTGAGCGCGCGGAAATGGCGCGAATGGACGCGCTGGGCCTTCGTCTGGACCGATCCCTGAGTGTCCAGGAGGAGCGGTTCCGGCATCTAAGCGCCACGGTCTTCCAGGAGCTCAGCTTGAGCGGCGAGAAGACACAGCAGCTGCGCGAATCGCTTCTGAAAGCGTTTGAGGAACTCAGGATGGAGACCAGCGCACGCCTGGAGCAGACACGGGCTACTGTGGACGAATATCTCCATGGTGCCCTTGGCCGCAGGCTTGGCGAAAGCTTTGCCTTAGTGAACGAGCGTCTTGAGCAGGTCTACCTGGGGCTTGGCGAGATGAAGACGTTGGCCAGCGGCGTGGGCGATCTCAAGCGCGTGCTGACCAACGTCAAGACGCGCGGCGTCTGGGGCGAGATGCAGCTGGAAGCGCTGCTGATGGAGACGCTCACGCCCGGCCAGTTCGAGCGCAACGCGGCTGTCAGGGAGGGCTCCCAGGAGAGAGTGGAGTTCGCCCTCATCCTCCCGGGACGTGCAGAGGGAGACCGCCTCCTTCTTCCTATCGACGCTAAATTTCCCGTTGAAGCGTACGAAAAACTCCTGGCAGCGCTGGATACCGGTGAAAAGCAGGCGGCTGAAGAGGCCCGAGCTGCCCTTGCATCTGCGATCAGCCGTGAAGCATCCAGAATTGCTTCAAAATACATCGCGCCGCCCGCCACGACGGATTTTGCGGTCATGTACCTGCCCATAGAGGGACTTTACGCAGAGGTGCTGAGGGTTCCAGGACTGGTGGAATCCCTGCAGCGTCAGAACCGCGTCGTGGTCTCAGGACCGACGACGCTGTCTGCCCTCTTGAACAGCCTGCAGATGGGGTTTCGCACGCTGGCAATCGAGCGGCGTTCCGGAGAGGTATGGCGGCTGCTGGGCTCTGTGAAGGCGGAGTTTACAAGCTTTGCAGGAATCCTTGAAAAGACGCAGGCGAGGCTCAGGCAGGCCAGTGACAGCATTGAGCTTGCAGCAAAGAAGACCAGGACCATCGAAGGCAGGCTGCGCGGCGTGGAGGTGCTGGAGGCCCATGACGAGCCGGGGCTTCCCGCCCAAGGGTCCCCCGCCGGCACCCTTGGGCCGCCAGACAGGGATGAGGGTTGAAACAGCCCATGCACAACCCGGAAGGACACGTCCTGAGAAAGAAGTACAAGGGGCTTGAGGAGTATGTCTATCTGCCGGGGACAGGCAATGGAAAGGGCAGGTGGGACTACAGAGGGCCAGACTATGTCTGTCTCCTTGATGCCAAGACCTTTGTCCGCCGTCGATTGCTTCTATTCTTCCTTGTGACCCTTGAGTGCGTCTGTGTTGTCTGCGTTGGACTTCTGGATACGCCCGGTCTGCGGAGCCTGGTCGTGACGGTGCCTTTCCTGGCGGCTCTGGGTTTTGCGGGCGCGTCGCTTGCCTCCGCAGCCCTGCTCCTTGGTGGCGGAAACGTCCTGTCAAGACGCCGGCATGAACGCGCTGTGAAGGTGTTTGTGAAGCGGCAAAAGGGATTGCTTCTATCAGGAGCCCTTTTGCTGACGGGCGGGGCCTTTTTCGTTGTGCGCGGAGGCGCGCCCGCCGGAGAGGCACCCGCTTTCGCAGCCGCAGCTACCCTGACAGCGGCTGCCTTCACCGCCTGCCGTCTGTTAGCCCGCCTTCCCTTTGAAGAGAGGCACCATGAGGCGGGCGGTGAAAATCCCGGATCGTCTTGACAGGAGGGAGCAGGCGGCATACATTGGAAGGTACTACCGGATTGCGGACGTAATCCGAGACAAAGGAGGATGCGCATGGGTTACCGAAAGATAGTGGTTTCCCTGGTCTTGGCCTTGGCGCTGGCGGCAGCGAGTCTGCCCGCGCTGGCGGAACAGGGAGGAAGCGATACCCCTCTGGTTGTGGCGTACAGCGCCTTCAGCGAGAAGTTCAGCCCCTTCTTCGCGGACACGGCATATGATGTTGACGTGAAGGACATGACCCAGGTGCTCCTGATCGTCACCGACCGCGTCGGCGGGATCGTCTACAACGCGATTGAGGGCGAGACTCGTGAGTACGGCGGTACGGACTACGAGTACAGGGGCATTGCGGACCTGGATGTCGACTACGACGAGGAAGCCGACATCACGACCTACACCGCCAAGCTCAGGGACGACATCGTCTTTAGCGATGGCGAGCCGCTGACGGCGGACGACCTCATCTTTACCTATTACGTCTTCCTGGATCCCGCCTACGTGGGCTCCACGACCCTCAATTCCTATCCCATCATCGGGCTTAAGGATTACCAGACACAGACCACCTCCGATGTATACGCTAAGTACGAGGCCCTCGCGGACGGCATCTTTGAGGCGAGCCCCGATCACGTGCATGCGGAAGAGGACGCCTGGACGGCCGAGCAGCAGGATGACTTCTGGGCGCGGCTCAAGAGTAACTGGATCGCGGACGTGCAGTCCATCGTGGACTACGTATACGCCAACTATCTGTCGCTGGCGCCCAGGTACACAGGCTACAGCATCGAAGAGATCACAGCGGACGAAGAACACCTCAAGGTCACCGTGGGCATGGCCCTGTGGGGCTTTGGCCAGATGAAGTACGAATACGATGGAGCCAAGCTGGCAGGGCTGCTCAGCACTGCGGAAGGTGAGACCGTCCTCGTGGAGGACGTGAAGAACCTTCTTGCAAAGAAGACCCTGGCGGGTGCGGGAACCGGAACAGAGTGGGACCTGACGGCCGGCGAGTACCCGACGCTGGAGGACTTCTACCAGGAGGTTTACGTCAGCTATGAGGGCAACCCTGCCGCCTACACCCAGGCGGAGGAGTCTCCCAACAGTACGGACGTCTTTGGAGACGTGAAAAGCCAGTTCATCGGTTACTGGGGCCCCATGGATGAAGCCATGGCCGGCCAGGGCGTACCCAACATCGCAGGCATTAAAAAGCTTGACGACTATTCCGTAGAAGTGAAGACGAACGGCTACGAAGCGCCCGCCGTGTACACGATCCTCGGCATCGAGGTCACCCCCCTACACTACTATGGTGATCCCGACCAGTACGATTACGAGAACGATCAATTCGGCTTTCCCTTCGGCGACCTTTCCACCGTCGAGGCTAAGACCACGCAGCCGATGGGCGCCGGACCCTACAAATTCGTCAAGTATGAAAACCGCGTTGTGTACTTCGAGGCCAATGAGCATTTCTACAAGGGTGCCCCGAAGATCAAACACATTCAGTTCAAGGAGACCGCAAGCGCTGAAGTGGCCTCCGGCGTGAACACAGGCGTTGTGGACGCGGGCGAGCTCAGCGGCACGAAGGCTAACTTCGCCATGATTGCCGGCTTCAATGCAAACGGAGAGATCAGCGGCGACAGGATCACCACCAGCAAGGTGGACAACCTGGGCTATGGCTATATTGGCATCAATGCAGATACGGTGAACGTGGGGGGCGAGCCTGGTTCAGCGGCCTCCAGGAACCTGCGAAAGGGCCTGGCCACCGTGCTGGCCGTCTACCGTGAGGTGGCTTACGACAGCTACTACGGTGAGGCTGCCGCGGTCATCAACTACCCCATCTCCAACACCTCCTGGGCGGCACCCCAGCCAACGGACGAGGACTACAAGGTGGCCTTCTCCGTTGACGTGGAGGGGAAGGACATCTACCTGTCCGGCATGAGCGCTGAGGAGAAGTATGCCGCCGCCCTGGATGCGGCGAAAGGCTATTTCCTTGCAGCAGGCTACACCCTTGACGAGGAGACCGGCAAGTTCACCCAGGCTCCTGAGGGGGCCAGGCTTGCGTACGAGGTCATCATCCCTGGCGATGGGACGGGGGATCACCCGAGCTTCGCGGTGCTCACCGAGGCCAAGGGAGCGCTTGAGAATCTCGGCATCACGCTGGAGATCAACGACCCGGCCGACTCCAACATCCTCTGGCAGGCCTTGGATGCAGGCGAGCAGGACCTGTGGACGGCTGCCTGGGGCGCGACCATCGATCCTGACATGTACCAGGTGTACCATTCCTCCAACATCGTGGGCCTGGGAGGGTCCGACAGCAACCATTATCACATCGCGGACCCGGAGCTTGACAGGTTCATCATCGATGCCCGAAAGAGCGATGACCAGGCCTACCGCAAGGCGATCTACAAGCAGGCCCTTGACGTCATCGTGGACTGGGCGGTAGAGATCCCGGCCTACCAGCGGCAAAACTGCACCGTGTTCAGCACGGAGCGCATGAACATTGAAACCATTACACCCGACATCACCACCTATTGGGGCTGGATGCACGACATCGAACTCCTTGAAATGAACTGAGCCCTTACGGGCGCAACGGCCGGATCAGGCCCGGGGTGGGCCTGATCCGGCTGTTTCGAAAAAGGGGAAGGCCATGTCGAGATTTGTTGCCCGGCGCGCCTGGCTGGCGGTCGTGATCATCCTGTTTGGTGCCTTCACGGTCTACGCTGTTATCCGCGCTCTTCCGACAAGCTACGTGGAAAGCATTGCCCGGCAACGGGCCAACCTGCCGGGGAGTAAAAGTTATGCGGAATGGCTGGCGCAGCTCAAGGCGCTGTTTCGTCTGGATACGGATGTGTTCACCGGCTTTGCAGGGTGGCTTCAGGACGCGGTTGCCGGCAACTTCGGGGACTCGTGGATGTACAACGTCCCGGTCACGGACAAGTTCGCGCGCGTCATTTGGTACTCGGTGACGCTCAATATCATCACCTTCTTCCTCGAGATCATCATCGCTATTCCTTTAGGCATCCTGGCTGCCAGAAAACAGTATAGCCGGACGGATTACGCGGTGACCGTCTTCGCACTGGTGGGAATCTCCCTGCCCACCTTTTTCCTTGCGACGGTGCTCAAGTATGTCTTTTCCATCAACCTGGGCTGGTTTGACCTTTACGGGATCGTGGGAAGATACTACGAGCAGCTTGGTTTCTGGGGCCGTCTCCTTGACATGGCGCACCATCTGGTCCTCCCCGTGCTCACGCTGACCATGCTGTCCGTAGGTGGCCTTATGCGCTTTACCCGCACCAACATGCTGGAGGTCCTCAACGCTGATTATATCCGGACAGCAAGGGCCAAAGGTCTGCCCGAAAAGCGCGTCATCCACAGGCACGCTTTCAGAAACACCATGATCCCGCTGATTTCTTATATGAGCTACCTGCTGCCCAGCATGTTTGCCGGCTCGATGATCACGGAAACGCTGTACCAGATCCCGGGCATCGGCTATATCGCCTTTGACGCTATGAGGGCGGGAGACATCCCGTTTACGATGTTCTACTCGGTATTCATCATCGTCCTGACGCAGCTGTCGCTGATGGTGGCCGACATCCTGTACGCTGTGGCCGATCCACGCGTGCGCATCAACTGAGGGGGTTTGCAGATGGGAAACGGATTTGATTCCGGCATAGCGGAACCTCCAGCCCCGAGCGCCGTTCCGGGAGAGCCCCTCCCTCCGGACTCGCTGGACGACGTACAGCGAATCAGGGTGTTGTCGCCCGGCATGATGGTGATGAAGCGCTTTATGAGGAATCGCCTGGCGCTCACGGGGCTGGCCATTCTGGTCGTGATGTTTCTGTTTTCATTTGCCGGCGGCCTTTTTAGCCCCTACCGTCAGGACCAGACCTTTCATACGACCGGGCTCATGGACAAAGAATACGCCAGCGCCACACAGAACGCGGAGCTTCGCTACACCGTAGCGGAGGGAGAGTCTTTCTCCAAAGCCGCGTATGCTGCCCTGGTGCTTGCGATCAACCGGGACGATCATGTGTTCGAAGCCGATAGCAGGCTCTACGCATTCCGGAAAGAAGGGGAGGGTTTCTATACCGTGGGGGAGTTGACCGTCCTGTCCGAGGTGACGCCCCGCAAAGGACTCTACCTTTACAAGGACGTTCCGGGCTTCAGCACGGACGACGGGATGCGGGCAGCCTTCGAGGACGCGCATCAGATCGGTGTGGCGGGCTTTGACTATGGGGGCAAGGAATACGGCATCGTTGCCGATGGTGCCAGGACCCTGCTGGTGACCAGTCGGGAGGTGGCGCTCGCATCCATGCGGGTGTTTTCACCGCACCTGCGCGAGGACGCCGACCTGGTCGCTTCTTTTGCGTTTAAAATAGGCGCGGAACGGGCCATGGCTGGAGGGACGGGAGGGTTTTCCCTGGACGGGCTTGACTATAGGACAGAGCCAGTCGGAAGGGACTTTCAGGTTACGAAGGCGACAGACGGTGCCTTGGTTGCCTGGATCTCAGACTTTATCGTCAACGCTCTCTCCCCCGATGTCTTCCTCACGCTTCCCTTCAAGGCGGAGGCAGTGTCCGCTATCCGCGCTGGAGAAAAGACTTTTGACTTCGCAGATCCCGCGGGCGATGAAGTCAGGTATGAGATGGTGCTGGTCCACAACACGTACAACATCAAGACGCAAACGGTCATTCAGCTGATCGACATGTACCGCGCTCCCGACAGCAAGCACGTACTGGGCACCGACCAAAACGGCATGGACGTGCTGACACGGCTGATGTACGGAGGCCGGATCTCCCTGATGGTGGGCTTTGTGGTGGTTTTTCTGGAGCTGTTCATCGGCATCATCCTGGGGGGGATCTCGGGATACTTCGGTGGTTGGGTGGACTCGCTGCTGATGCGCTTTGTAGATCTGTTTAACTGCATTCCCTACTATCCCATTATGATCATCATCGGATCAGTCATGGACACCATCAAGGTGGATCCCTACGCCAGGATATTCCTGCTGATGTTCATCATGGGCCTCATGGGCTGGACCGGTATCGCTCGTGTGGTCAGGGGACAGATCCTCTCCCTGCGGGAGCAGGACTTCATGGTCGCGACTGAGGCTACGGGGCTGCGCGTATCGCGAAGGATCTCCCGGCACCTGATTCCAAACGTGATGCCCCTGCTGATTGTGCAGGCGACCATGAGCCTGGGGGGCATCATTTTGACTGAGGCGACGCTCTCCTTCCTGGGCTTGGGTATCAAGTATCCCCTGGCCTCCTGGGGCAGTATTATCAACGCTGCAAGCAACCCTCATATCGTCACCAATTACTGGTTTATCTGGATCCCCGCAGGCCTTCTGATCCTGCTGACGGTGCTGGGGTTCAACTTTGTAGGCGACGGCCTTCGGGACGCCTTCGACCCCCGGATGAAGAGATAGGAGGTGGCGATGAGCACAGAGCCAGGCGCCCCGTCGGGCAGAGCGGTGAAGCCCGCTTACCTGACAGCCCGGGAGTCGCGGGCCATCAGCCGGGAAAACCGGCAGACCACCTACGCCCTTGAAAAACAGCGGAGCCGGAGGTCGGTTCCTGAGAGCGAATACCTCTGTAATATGAAAAATCCCGACAATGTCGTTGAGTTTGAGGACCTTCACACGTATTTCTTTACGGACATTGGGACGGTGCGGGCGGTGGACGGCGTATCCTTTGAAGTACCCCAGGGGAAGACCGTTGGGGTAGTGGGGGAGAGCGGCTGTGGGAAGTCTGTGACCAGCCTGTCTTTGATGCAGCTGCTGCAGCGTCCTCAGGGACAGATCGTTTCCGGACAGATCCGCCTGAACCTGGGTTCCAAAGCCTACGACATTGCCAGAACGCCCGTCAGCATCATGGAGAGGATTCGGGGCGATGTGGTCTCCATGATATTTCAGGAGCCCATGACAAGCCTGAACCCCGTATTCCGAACCGGCGCGCAGATCGACGAGGTGATCGCGCTTCACCATCCGGAAATGAGCCCGAGGGAGGTGAAGGCCCGCACCCTTGAGATGCTGGACACTGTGGGGATCGCCGAGCCTGGTGTGGTCTTTCAGCAGTACCCCCATGAGCTCTCCGGTGGCATGCGCCAGCGCGTCATGATTGCCATGGCGCTGGCCTGCAATCCGAGGCTCATCATCGCCGACGAGCCAACAACAGCCCTGGATGTCACCATTCAGGCACAGATCCTGGACCTGCTGAAAAACCTGAAGAGCAAAATCAACTCCAGTATCATGCTCATCACCCACGATTTGGGTGTCATCGCCGAGATGGCAGACTACGTGGTCGTCATGTACGCGGGGCGCATCGTGGAGAGAGGAACGGCCGAGGAGGTCTTCCTGTCACCCGCCCACCCGTATACGATAGGCTTGATGGCCTCTAAGCCTGTCGTCAACCGCAGTGTGGAGCGGCTTTACAGCATCCCGGGAGCCGTTCCCAACCCCATCAATATGCCGGACTACTGCTATTTCAGGGACCGCTGCGAGCGAGCCTTTGAGCTTTGCCGCGGCGCCTATCCCGATGAGCGCGGGCTGACGCCCACCCACCGGGTTTCCTGCTACCTGTATGAGGGCAAACCATGACAGAGCATGCAACTGACAGTCTCATCGCGGTAAGGAGCCTTAAAAAGCACTACCCTATCAAGGCCGGTCTTTTCGGGCGAGTGGTCGGGCAGGTTCGTGCAGTGGACGGCGTGTCCTTTTCCATTGCCTCGAAGAAAACGCTGGGGCTTGTGGGGGAATCTGGCTGTGGCAAGACGACGGTGGGGAAAACATTGCTTCGCCTGACGGACAAAACGGATGGCGAGGTGCTGTTTCGGGGAACGGAGCTCTTTGGCCTGAAACCCCGGGAGCTCAGGGAGCTCAGGCCTCGCATACAGATTATCTTCCAGGATCCCTACTCGAGCCTTTCTCCGCGCCTTCCGGTGGGCGAGATCATCGGGGAGGCTGTTCGGGAACACAGCATTGTGCCACAGAGGGAGCAGGAGGACTATATTGACCAGATCATGGCTTCCTGTGGCCTGCAACCCTATTACAAAAACAGGTATCCCCATGAGTTTTCCGGCGGACAGCGCCAGAGGATCTGCATTGCCAGGGCACTGGCGCTGAAGCCCGATTTTGTAGTCTGTGACGAGCCGGTGTCTGCCCTGGACGTCTCTATTCAGGCCCAGATCATCAACCTGCTGGCAGACCTGAAACAGGCATTCGGCCTCGCCTACCTGTTTATATCCCACGATCTTTCCGTGGTGGAACATATCTCAGATGACGTAGGCGTCATGTATCTGGGAAACCTGGTTGAGGTTGCGCATAAGCATGAGATCTTTAAAAATCCGCTTCACCCCTATACAAAAGCCCTGTTCAGCGCGATCCCCGTCCCTGACCCGACGGTCAGGATGGAGCGCATCATTCTGGAGGGCAGCATCCCCTCTCCGGCTAATCCGCCCTCCGGTTGCAAATTCCACACGCGCTGTGCCTATCGCATGAAGATTTGCCAGACTGAGACTCCCCGGGAAACAAATCTGGACGGCCACAGGGTCGCCTGTCACCTCTATGGCTGAGGATGGAAAGAGGAAAAGGCCGAACGCCGTGGATGACGGTCGGGTTCTTGCGCCCATGGACGCGCTGGATGGACACGCCTGCCCACCAGGGATACCTGAAAGCCCGCACCCGGACAGGCCGAGCCTCAGCCGCTACGAACTCTGGCAGGCTCTGACAGGCGCAATGGGCGCTTCCCTTCTTGTTGTCAGCGTGCTGTCCGTCACCATGATCCTGTTTGTTCTCTTCTGCACCCGCGTCTGGCTGCGATAAAAACCCTTCCGCCTGGGAGCAGGGCGTACGCTGCCGGTCTTTTACAAATACAGGCTTGAGCCCGGGGCAGAGCTGTGCTATACTCCAATTAGTCAAAGAAGGTCAGGGACCGATGCATTGACAGTATGAAACAGGAAGAGGACCATGAGGCTCAGTGATACGATAGAAGAATTCATCAAAACGATGCTGGGGCAGGACGAGGTTGAGATTGAACTAAAGCGCAATGAACTGGCAGAGTATTTCAGATGCGCGCCTTCTCAGATCAACTATGTGCTCTCTACGCGCTTCACGCCTGACCATGGCTATGTCATCGAAAGCCGCAGGGGAGGCGGTGGTTACATCCGCATCACACGGTTGCAACGACACAACGGACAGTTTTTGCAGCATCTGCTTGATGAGAGGATCGGTGAGGCGATCGGCGCGAAACCCGCGCAGATCCTCTGTATGAAACTGGCGGAACAGGGATTGATCGAGGAGGACGAGGCGCACCTGATGTTTGCAGCGCTCTCTCCGCAGACCATTTCCGTCCCGGTGCCCGAATCCTTGAAGGACGCGCTCAGGGCGAAGATCCTTCGCAGCATGATCCTGAGCATAGTCAGGCGAAGTCAGCCATAAGGGAGGGATGACGATGCTTTGTGAGATGTGTAAGGAAAAAGAGGCAAACGTCGTGATCCAGACGGTTGCCGGCGGCCGGGCAATGACCCGATCGCTGTGCGCTGAATGCGCCAGGAAAACGCAGTCTGAGATCGCCAAGGCCTTCTTTGCCCTCGGAATCAGGCTTCAGCAGGCCCGGCGGCCGGAACGCGAGGAAGCTGCGGTATCCGGGCCTCTGCCCAGAAAGATCTGTTCTTCCTGCGGCACCCCGATCACAGAGATCGACGAGGACTCCCTCTTTGGGTGCGCAGGTTGCTACGTGGCTTTCTCGGACATGATCCAAAAGGCTTTTCCACCCGTAGCGCCCGTTGATTTTGAGAGAAGCGAAGTTGCGGAGCCTTCCGGTGATGAAGACGTAGCCGAGAGGGAGAAGATTGCCCGTCGGCTCAGGCAGGCAGTCTTTGCGGAAGATTACGAGCTCGCAGCAGCGCTGCGGGACAGGCTCAAGAGCCTGGCGGGCGGTGCAGAGCCGCCGGAGGACAGTCATGGCTGAGACACTGCTGTCAAGCAGTGCCCTTCTGAGGAGGAATTGGGCGGACTATGCGTTTGAATCCAGCCTCACTCAGGCGCAGCGCAAGGAAGCTGAAGACCGCGTGCTCAGGGCGCTCGCAGAGGGGGAGGAGACCTTCTATCTGCTGAAGACCTCGGATCTGGATGAAGGCCTTCTTGAAAGCTTCTGCGCGGACCGCGTCTTGCCCAAGGCAGGCGATGAAGGGGACGACGCGCGGATTCTCCTGCGTAAAGGAGAGAATATGGCGGTGTTCCTGCATGCCGAAGACCACCTTCTCTTCATTGCTCGCGGGGAGGTGGGGGAGGCGGCTAAGAGTGTGATCACCATGGCGCAGAGACTTTCTGCGGCGGGAAGCTATGCCCACCGGCAGGAGTACGGCTACCTTACCGCCCGACCGATGTATGCCGGAACGGGACTGCATCTGTGTTTTCGGCTTCACCTGCCACTGTTGCACATGCTCCACCAGGTCAAAGGGGTGGCGGCGGCACTGCTGAAGGACCGGGGTTACACGCTCGTATCTCTGGACAACGAAGATGGCAAGAACCCTGCAGCACTGTATGTCCTGTTCAATCGACGCACGCAGGGCGCCGATGAGGCATCGCTGATTGAAGGAGCCCGGGAAGCGTGTGCCTTTGTTGAAGGAAAGGAAACGGAGCTCAGGCAACGCATCTTTAACGGCAACCACCATACCGTTTACGCGGATCAGGTATTTAGAGCCTACGGCGTGCTCAGGTATGCCAGGCGCCTGGGCGCGGTAGAGTTTCAAGCCCTGTGGTCCAAGCTGCGCCTGGGCGCCTGTGCGGGTTTGCTGCCCCTCAGCATGGAAGATGCTGACAGGATATTCGAGCAGGGCCGCAAGAGCCGTCTTCTCAAGAGCCATGGGGACGAAACGGGAGAGAAGAATCTCAATTTTCTCCGTGCCGATATGGTCAGGCACGAGTTGAATGGAGGACACTGATGCCAGTCTTTGGCAGGTTTAATGAAAAAGCCCGGCGCGTGCTGGATTATTCACAGCAAGCCGCCGTATCCATGAAACACCACTATTTGGGGACAGAGCATATTCTGCTTGGACTTCTTTCGGAGGCGAGGGACGATGTCCCCGACCTTCCTGAGAGTGTCACCTTGACGGCTGTACAGGAGACCGTGGCACAGCTATCCACGCCTTCACAGGAAAAGCCCAGGGCTCTTGAGCTGACGCCGCGCATGAAGAAGGTACTGGAAGGAAGCGTAGCCGAGGCGCAGAGACTAAACGTGCAATATGTTTCATCCGCACACCTGTGGATGGCACTGCTGGGCGAAGCGGACAGCGTCGCAATGCGCATACTGGGTATTTTCGGCTGCGATCCCGAGCAGCTCAAAGAGAGCGTCCTTGTGCGCCTGAGGCAGGGGGCGGGAGAGCAGGGGGAAGGAACTGAAACTTCGGCCCTGCGCCGCTTTGGTCGCAACCTGACTGAAATGGCCGTGAGAGGGGAAATCGACCCTGTGATCGGTCGGGAGACCGAGATCGAGCGTATTGTCCAGATCCTCTCCAGGCGTACAAAGAACAACCCGGTCCTCATCGGCGAACCCGGGGTTGGAAAGAGTGCCGTTGCCGAAGGTCTGGCCCAGCGGATCGCAGCGGGTACCGTTCCAGAAACCCTTGCGGGGAAGAAACTCATTTCACTGGACATCGGCAGCCTCGTAGCGGGGACGAAGTACAGGGGTGAATTTGAGGAGCGGATGAAGAGCGTCCTGGATGAGATACACAGCGACGGGAAGGTCGTCCTCTTCATCGATGAACTGCAAAATATCGTAGGCGCCGGCAAGGCGGAAGGCAGCATTGACGCAGCGGGGATCCTCAAGCCTGCCCTTGCCAGAGGGGAGTTGCAGTGCATCGGCGCGACAACGCTGGGCGATTATCGCAGGCATATCGAGAAAGACCCCGCGCTATCCAGGCGTTTTCAGCCGGTAACAGTTAACGAACCCTCCCAGGAGGAAACCCTTGCGATCCTCAAAGGCCTGCGCGACCGGTACGAGGCGCACCATCGCGTGCGCATCACAGACGAGGCTCTGGACGCCGCTGTCCGCCTGTCGGCCAGGTATATCACCGACAGATATCTTCCTGACAAAGCGGTGGACCTCATGGATGAGGCGGGATCGCGGGTACGGATCAGGTCATTCACCGCGCCGCCCGACGTGCGGAGCCAGGAGAAGCGGCTAGAGGAGCTGCTCCGTGAAAAGCGGGAAGCCATCGACTCCCAGAACTATGAAAAGGCAGCGGGGTTAAGGGATCAGGAAAGAAAACAGCGCCTTGAGATCGAAGAAAAACGCAGAGAATGGACCCACCGCAGGGAGACAAGCAGGCTGGAAGTGGGCGAAGAGGACATCGCACAGGTGGTGGCCGGATGGACAGGAATCCCCGTTCAACGGATGACGCTGGCCGAAGGCGAGCGGCTTATGCGCCTGGAGGAAACCCTCCACCGTCGTGTCGTCGGGCAGGATGAGGCTGTTTCCGGTATCAGCCGTGCGATACGGCGCGCCCGAGCCGGCCTGCAGGACCCCAAGCGGCCGGTAGGTTCGTTCATCTTCCTGGGCCCGACAGGCGTTGGAAAGACAGAGCTTTGTCGCGCGCTGGGGGAGGCAATGTTCGGCGACGAAGAGTCCCTCATCCGCTTGGACATGAGCGAGTATATGGAAAAGCATACCGTATCTCGGATGGTCGGTTCACCGCCGGGCTATGTGGGCTTTGAGGAGGGTGGACAGCTTACGGAGGCGGTGCGCCGTAAACCCTATAGCGTCGTGCTTTTTGATGAGATTGAGAAGGCGCACCCGGACGTATTCAACATGCTGCTGCAGATTCTTGAAGATGGACGCCTGACAGACAATGTGGGGCGCGTCACAAGCTTCAGAAACAGCGTGATCGTGATGACCAGCAATGCGGGTGCCCAGCACATCGCCCAGGGGAGAAGCCTTGGCTTCGGTGTAGAAAAGGGAGAAGCCCTTGGCTATGAGGACATGAAGAACAGAGTGCTGGACGAGTCTAAACGGATCTTCCGGCCTGAATTTCTTAACCGTGTCGACGAGATCATTGTGTTCCACCCCCTTGACAGCGCGGACATCGTCACCATTGCCGGCATGATGCTGAAGACCGTGGCAGACAGGCTGAAGGACAAGGGAATTACGCTCAGCTATGGCGAGGATCTCATCGCCCGCATGGCCCAGGAGGGTTATGATCCGCAGTACGGCGCACGTCCTTTGCGCAGAGTCATCCAGCGCAAGATTGAGGACGCACTGAGCGAAGAGTTGCTCGCCGGTCAACTAAAGCTTGGAGATACGGTGCGCGCCTCCCTGAAGGACGATGGGATTGTCTTCACCCGGGAGGAAGAATCGGAACACAGCGCACAGGCCCTTCTTCCAGCGGAAGGCAGCAAAGCCTAAGAAGATCTCGGGGCGGACAGGCAGGGAAACCAGGGCTTACGCATGAACGGTCAAAGTCCAACATCTCATTGAGCTGCCGGCAA
>CAZPIC010000001.1:0-133875 GCA_964586835.1 uncultured Oscillospiraceae bacterium | reverse complement strand
AGGCTGAATCGTTAACTTGATGTCTGAAAAACAGGCGCAGCGCAATTAGCTCATCCTGCAGGAATATTGCTTTTTTTCAGGCCCTCAGGTACAATATGCGCATCTAAAAAGGAGGTTGCCGAAATGAAAAGGATTCTTGCCATCATCCTTACGCTCATGCTCTTTGTCCCGGTGTTTGCGCTGGGAGAAGAAATCGCAGGCGAAATCACCCTGGGCATCTACGAGCCCGCCTCAGGCCCCAACGGTGCCGGCGGCAAGCAGGAGACGCTGGGCGTTTACTATGCCAACTACGTCTCCCCCACGGTTGAGCTTTCTGACGGCGTGTACAGAGTGAACCTCGTAGAAGTCGACAACGAGTCTTCCAACGACAAGGCTCCCAGCGCTGCACAGACGTTGGTGAATGCGGGTTCCTCTATGATCCTCGGGTCTTACGGCTCGGGCGTCTCCATCGCAGCTTCCGGCATCTTTGACGCCGCCGGTGTTATTGCGCTGGGCCTCTCCTGCACCAACCCGCAGGTCACCATCGGAAATCCCCTGTACTACCGCATCTGCTATCTGGATCCTTTCCAGGGCACCGTGTTGGCCAACTTCGCCAAGGACGAGTTCGCCGCCACAAAGGCCTACACCCTGGCCCAGCTGGGCAACGACTACGACGTGGGCCTGGCTCACTACTTCACAGAGGCTTTCAAGAGCCTGGGTGGTGAGGTAACAGGCGAGACTTTCCCGCTTGGCTCCAGCGACTTCACCGCCTATCTGACCAATGCGGTCAATGCGGGAGCCGAGGTCATCTTCTCGCCCACCTCCACAGAGTTTGCCGCCCAAATCATTACCCAGGCAGCCGCCACCGGCGTCACCATCCCCATCCTGGCAGGCGATACCTGGGATTCCTCCGTCATTCTCGATGCAGCCAAGGGCTCCGACCTGTCGGTGAGCGTATCCACCTTCTTTGACGAGGGCGATACCTCCTCCGCGGCAGCTGAATTCGTCGAGGGCTTCAAGGCCTGGCTGAACGAAAACCCCGACAAGCTGGCCAACAACGGCGGCAACGACATCGTTGCGGCTGTATCCGCCCTGGGCTACGATGGCTACATGGTGGCCCTTGAGGCGCTGAAAATGGCGGACTCCTCCGAACGGGAAGACATCGCGGACATCATGGCCGACGTCACCTATGAGGGTGTCACCGGCGCCATCGTCTTTGGCGAGCACGGCGACGCGGTACGCGACCAGGCCTTCATCAAGAAGACCAACAATGCCGACGCTTCCTGGGTCTTTGTGAAAGTCCAGAGCATTGCCCCGTAAGCGACTTCAAACCATCCATCCGGTCTGACCGGGGCATGGGGGCCGATGTCTCGTCGGCCCCCATTTCTCGAAGGGGGTCGATCCATGTCGGATATTGTCCGCGCCAACCTGCCCTACCTGCTGGCCGGGATCTCCGTAGGCGGCCAGTATGCCCTCATCGCCATCGGCTACACCATGGTCTACGGTATCCTGCGGCTCATCAATTTCGCCCATGGCGACATCTTCACCGTCGCAGCCTACCTGGCGCTGTACATGAGCGCCACCCTGCCGCTGTCCCTATCGCTGCCGCTGACGGTCCTTGTGACGGTGGCCCTGGGCTTATTCATTGAGCGCGCAGCCTATAAGCCCCTGCGCAGCGCCCCAAGGATGAGCATCATGATCTCCGCCATTGGGGTAAGCTATTTGCTGCAAAACCTCATGTGGTATGTCACCGGTGGCCTCTCCCAGCAGTACCCTACCATCCCCTTCATCTCAAACAGGGTTACCATCTATACTGCCACCACCAAGATGGTGACCCTCATCACGCCGGTCCTGACGCTGGTGCTGGTGATCCTGCTGGTGCAGCTGATCAACCACACGAAGATCGGTATGGCCATGCGTGCTGTCAGCAAAGACTTTGAGACCTCCAAGCTCATGGGCATTCAGATCAACCGGGTCATTTCGGTGACCTTCGTCATCGGTTCCTTCCTGGCAGCCGTCGGATCGATGCTCTACTTCTCCAACTACACCGGCGTTACGCCCACTGCAGGGGCAATGCCCGGGCTTAAGGCCTTTGTCGCTGCGGTCTTCGGGGGCATCGGTTCCATTCCCGGGGCTGTGATCGGGGCTTTCATCATCGGCATCTGCGAGAACATCATCAAGGCGTTGGGCCTGACCACCTTTTCGGACGCCTTCACCTTCGCGTTGCTGATCGCCATCCTCATCTTCAAACCCACAGGCCTCTTCGGTGAGGCGGAATACGAGAAGGTGTAGGTGAAGGGCATGAAGGCACTGAAAATCACACTGGCCATCCTGCTCGCTCTGTGCGCACTGGGGCTTGGCTTCTTCTCTCTGAGCACGGGCAGGGACCTGCCCGCCCTCCTTGCCCGCATGGACCCCGCAGAGGCAGCTCTATCGGACGCGAAAATGCTCAAGGCACGGGATAGGGTTTACGCAAGCCTTCAGGAGGACGACCGCCAAAAGACTTTGAGCGCCCTTGACCGCTACCTCAAAGGCTTTGGTGACCGCCTCTCCCTCGAAGGAGAGACGGGGTTTGAGCTTCAGTTCTATCGGCATGGTCCTGCCCTTATAGCGCTGGGCGCCTTCTTTCTGTGCTGCGCCCTGGCGCTCCTGTTCTCCTTTGGACAGGGGCTGCTGAAGAAGGTCGGAAACGCTCTGGCGCTCATCAGCGCCCTTTACTGCAGCCTCTACATCCTGGAGCAGCTCGTGGGCGCTGAGTCCATGCTCATCATGGTGCTTAGAAAGGGAGCAATCTTCGCCCTCATTGCAGTGTCCATGAACCTCCTCAATGGCTTTACCGGGCTCTTCTCCCTGGGGCAGGCAGGGTTCATGCTGGTGGGCGCCTACACCTACGCCATCTTCACCATTCCAGTCGAAAGCAGGCCTCAGGTCTACCAGTATTTCAACGGTGGCCTGATCCAGTTCCAGCTGCCGGTGCTGCTGGCCATCGTGCTGGCAGGGCTGGCCGCAGCCGCTTTCGCCTTTTTGATCGGGCTTCCGGTCCTGAGGCTTAAAAGCGACTATCTCGCCATTGCAACGCTGGGTTTTGCTGAAATCATCCGCGCGGTGTTCCAATACGACGGACTGGGCCCCATCACCAATGGATCCAACCTGTTGCGCAGATTTCCCACCTTTGACAGCATCCTGTTCCCCTTCGCCGTTTCGGGCGTGTGCATCGCGCTGATGACGTTTTTAATACACTCCACTTACGGCCGCGCCTTCAAGGCGATACGGGATGACGAGGTGGCGGCGGAAGCCATGGGCATCAGCCTGTTCCGCCACAAGCAGATGTCCTTTGTGACCAGCAGTTTCTTCGCAGGAATCGGCGGCGCGCTGCTGGCCATGTACCAGACGACCGTACAGGCAGCGGCTTTCACCTCTGCTATGACCTACCAGATTCTGTTGGTGGTGGTCATCGGCGGGATGGGCTCCATCACCGGCTCGATCATCGCGAGCTTTCTGTTTATCGCCAGCAGCGAATGGTGGCTGCGCTTTCTTGACAACGCCCAGTACATCGGCACCTTCAAAGTTCCCCTGCTGCGCAGCGGCTTTCGCATGGTGGTCTTTTCAGCGGTGATCATGGCCGTGGTGCTCTTCTACCGTCAGGGGATCATGGGCGACAGGGAGTGGAGCTTCCACCGCCTCAACGCTGCGCTTGAAAAGATGAGCGCAAAGCGCCTCGCCAGGCGGATTTTCCGGGGAAGGGAGGGCGGTGGGCATGGCTGAAAGGGTGCTTTCGCTCTCACATATCACCATGCAGTTTGGCGGTGTGGTCGCTGTGGACGACCTGAGCATGCACATCGACCGGGGTGAGATTGTCGCGCTCATCGGCCCCAACGGCGCCGGCAAGACCACGGCCTTCAACTGCGTCACGGGAGTCTACACGCCCACCAGCGGCCAGGCTCTCTACGGAGACAGGCTCATCGTGAGCAACCAGCCCAGAGGCTCCATGAAGACGCTGTACGCGGGAAGCCGCAAGGAGCACCCCGTGGAGACGGTCATCCACACACCCGATCGGATTACCCGGATGGGAATCGCCCGCACCTTCCAAAACATCCGTCTTTTTCGAACGCAGACTGTGTTTGAAAACGTCCTGATCGCAACACACCTCCACCGCGGCAGCAATCCCTTTAGCGCAACGCTCAGGCTGAACGGGCGGGAAGAAAGAGAGCTTCGCGACCATGCCATGGAGATGCTGAAGGTTGTCGGACTGGAGGCCCTGAAGGACGAACCGGCTGTCTCTCTCCCCTACGGAAAACAGCGCAGGCTCGAGATCGCGCGGGCGCTGGCCACAAAACCCAGGCTTCTTCTGCTGGACGAGCCCGCAGCAGGCATGAACCCCATGGAGACGGGCGAGCTTGCCGACTTCATCGTCAGCCTTAAGGAACTCTTTGACCTGACGGTCTTTTTAATCGAGCACCACATGGATCTTGTCATGGATATTTCTAAACGCATCTACGTCATCGACTTTGGAAGACTCATAGCCCATGGGAGCCCGGCGGAGGTTCAGGACAACCCTGATGTCATCACCGCCTATCTGGGGGTGGACGAGGAATGAGCCTGCTTGCAATCGAGAACCTGAAGGTTAGCTACAGTGGCATCAAGGCCCTCAAGGGGATCAGCTTCAGCGTGGAAAAGGGCAAAATTGTAACCCTGATTGGAGCCAATGGTGCAGGAAAGTCCACCACGTTGCGGACGATCAGCGGCCTTGTGAAGCCGGAAGGCGGCTCTGTCACCTTTGACGGAGAGGACATCACAGGCGCTGATGCTCAGAAGATCGTAGAGCGGGGCATCGTCATGGTCCCGGAGGGGCGCCGGGTCTTTCCCAACTTAAGCGTCCTTGAAAACCTGAAGGTCGGGGCCTACCTCAGAAAAGACAAAGAGGGGATCCTCCGTTCCATCGCGTATGTGCACGAAATGTTCCCCCGCCTGAAGGAGCGAGGCTGGCAGAAGGCCGGAACCCTCTCAGGGGGCGAGCAGCAGATGCTTGCCGTCGGGCGCGCATTGATGTCCAGGCCCCGTCTGATGATGATGGACGAACCCTCGCTCGGTCTTGCCCCTTTGGTGGTACGCGATATTTTTGAGATCATCCACAGGCTGGTCTCGGAGGGAATCACCATCCTGCTCATTGAGCAAAACGCCAACGCCGCATTGCGCGCTGCGGATTACGGTTACGTTCTGCAGACCGGCTCCATCGTCCTTTCAGGTACTGGCGACGAGCTCTTGTGCAACCAGTCCGTCCGCGACGCCTACCTGGGCGAGGCGCGAAAGAGAAGGCCGTCCATGGCCTGCGCGGTCACGGACAAGGCCTGAGGCGCGGAAGCGGCCAGCCCGGGACGCTTGCCGAAAGTCCCTTCGCTTCTGTATGCTATGGCGGTGCGCGGCAAGCCGCGCGAAGGACACAACGAGAGCAGGCAGGCCCGCAAGCCGCGCCGGATCATCAACATGAGGGAGGAAAACATGTCAGCCATCAGGACAGTCAGAGCAAGGGAAATTCTTGATTCCCGCGGGAATCCGACCGTGGAGGTCGACGTCCTTTTGGACAGCGGGGCACTGGGAAGGGCGGCCGTTCCTTCGGGCGCATCCACCGGCTCCCGGGAAGCCATCGAGCTGCGCGACACAAAGGACGGGCGATATGCAGGAAAAAGCGTGCGCGGGGCTGTCGAAAACGTCAACAGGATCATCGCGCCAAAGGTGAAGGGGATGGATGCGGCAGACCAGCGGGCGCTTGACTGTCTGCTGGTGGAACTGGACGGGACCCGGAACAAGTCTCACCTGGGGGCTAACGCTCTCCTGGGCGTTTCGCTCGCTGCAGCGAAGGCCTCCGCCAAGGAACTGTGCCTGCCGCTTTTTCGTTATCTGGGCGGCATCAATGCGCGCGTGCTGCCCGTGCCTATGATGAACGTCCTAAACGGCGGCCAACACGCAGACAACACGGTGGATATCCAGGAGTTCATGATCATGCCTGTCGGTGCGGAAACCTTCTCGCAGGCATTGAGGATGGGTGCAGAAACCTACCAGATGCTGAAATCTATCTTAAAAAAATCCGGGCTCAGCACCGCCGTCGGTGACGAGGGGGGATTTGCGCCAGACCTGCGCAGGAACGAGGACGCGCTCGCACTTCTGGTGGAAGCGATCGAAAAGGCGGGATACAAGCCAGGCAAAGATATCTTCATCGCCCTGGATCCCGCAGCGACCGAGTTTTCAAAAGACAAAAGATACTTTCTGGAGGGGGACCAGGACGGCCGCAGCTCTTCCGACATGATTGCTCTGTACGAGGAGTGGGTCAACAAATACCCAATCCTTTCCATCGAAGACGGACTTGCCGAGGACGACTGGGAAGGCTGGGCAGAGATGACAAAAAGACTGGGCGGAAAGATCCAGCTGGTCGGAGACGACGTCTTTGTGACCAATGCGGAAATCCTCGAAGAAGGCATCCGCAAAGGCGTTTGTAACTCCATCCTGATCAAGCTCAACCAGATCGGCACGCTGTCGGAAACCCTGGACACCATCAATCTGGCGCACCAAGCCGGATATACGACGGTCATCTCCCACCGGTCGGGGGAGACGGAAGACGCGACCATCGCCGACCTCGCCGTCGCAGTCAACGCAGGCCAGATTAAAAGCGGCGCTCCCTGCAGATCAGAGAGGATCGCCAAGTATAACCAGCTCGTCCGCATTGAGGAGATGCTCTGTTCGTCTGCTCTCTACGGCACGAAACCCTTTTCCGGCAAGCCGCTGAAGGCCTGATCAGGGCGCTGTAAGAAACTAAAACCCCCTCCCCTGGGCGCTGCCAGGGGAGGGGATTTTATATCCCGGGGCTTTGACAGGGCGTTCGGGCTCTTCTATACTCAGCCTGTGGGGAAGGGGGGCGAACCGATGGCTGCATTGCGGGAAGCGGGTAGACGCATGCTCTTCTGGGGCGCGTTCCTCCTGATCGTCTGGGCTGCTTATGAGTTGTTCATCCGCGTCGACGCGATGATCAAACCGGTTGGGATGTTTATCAGGATGGCCATCGGTGAGCGGGTTCCCCTTGACAGGGTCCTGCGCGAATATGTCGACTGGTCCATCCTGGAGGTACCGCTCTTTCTGCTTGGCTGCGTCGTTTTGGGCTTGTTCGCTCTTATGACGCGAAAAAAAGCGCTGATGGGCTTCGCGGTGATCGCCCTCAGCATCGTAGTGGCCTTTTACAGCATGGGAAAAACATCACTCCTGAGTCCAAGTATTTGGCAAAAACTCAAGCTGCTTCCCCTTGTCCTGATCATGGCGGGCAGCACGATCGGCCTTGTCTTTCACTTTCTCCTTAAAAGGCGGAAAAAAGTGGCTCCGAACACAGCTGCGCTGGGCAGGAAGAGGTTTTTTAGCTAAAATCCCGTCTGAGCTTACTGGAACAGACCGCGAACCCTTTCTAAGAATTTCCTCTGGCCTTCATACTCCCTGCCCGTGGCGCTTTTCTCAAACTGCCTGAGCAGGTCCTTTTGTTTTTCGTTCAGGCGCTTAGGGACCTCCACATGCACTTTGAGGATGAGGTCCCCTTTTGCGGAACTATTCAGCCGGGGAATACCTTGCCCCTTTAGCCTGAACTGTGTCCCTGTCTGTGTCCCCTCCGGAATACGGTGTTTGGTATACCCCGTGAGGGTCGGCACGTCGATCTCCACGCCCAGGGCAGCCTGCGTGAGCGACACGGGCATTTCTAAATACAGGTTGATCCCGTCGCGGACAAAGAGCTTGTGTGGCTGCACCGTAACGACGATCTGCAGGTCGCCACTGGGACCTCCGTTGACCCCCGGCTCTCCCTGCCCGCGCATCACGATAACCTGGCCGTCATCAATCCCGGCCGGCACATTGACGTTGGCCGTACGCTTCCGCCGCACATGCCCGCTGCCAGCGCATTTCTGACAGGGATCCTTGATAACCTTTCCGCTTCCGCCGCAGGTTGTACAGGTGCGTACAGCAACCATGAAGCCGCCGCCCACGCGCACCTGCCCCGATCCTCTGCAGGTCGGGCAGGTCTGGGGCTGGGTGCCGGCTTTGGCACCCGTGCCGTGGCAGGTTTCGCATAGCTCATTACGCGTAAAATCAAAGGATTTTTTACAGCCAAAGGCCGCCTCTTCAAAGGTGATGCGCAGATCATAGCGCAGGTCATGGCCCTGACGCGGGCCACTTCTGCGTTGCGCGCCCCCCATGCCTCCAAAGAGCTGGTCGAAGATGCTCTCAAAGCCGCCCATGCCGGAAGCGTCGAAGCCACCGAAGCCGCCCATGCCGCCTGGGCCAGCGGGACCGTCCATCCCAAACTGGTCATAGCGGGACCGTTTCTCCGGATCAGAAAGGACCTCGTTGGCCTCATTGAGCTCCTTAAACCGTGCTTCGGCTTGCTTGTCATGGGGGTGCAAGTCCGGATGAGATTCCTTAGCCAGCTTTCTGTAGGCCTTTTTGATCTCTTCCGGGCTGGCCTTGCGATCAACGCCCAGGACTTCATAGTAATCGCGTTTCTCTGCCATACCTTCCTCTTATGCCGAAGGGTCAGGCGCGCGTCGCGCCTGACCTTCCGGACAGGTTCATCCTTGGGACGCGCGCCCCTTATTGCACGTCGCCTTCGGCGTTCACCGTGCCGTCGGGATTCTCGTGGGGTTCAAAGTCCGCAGTCCCACCCTCCGGTGGCTGCTGATCGTCTTGCTGCTGGTAAAGTTTCCCGAAGATTGCATAGACCTTTTCCGTCATCTGGTCGATGGCAGGCTTGATCTCTTCAGGCTTTCCGCCTTCCCTGACCTTCTTGAACCGGTCGATTTCGTCCTGCACAGCGGTTCGATCCGCTTCTTCGAGTTTGGGGCCATTCTCCCTGAGCTGCTTTTCAATATCGTAGATCAAACTGTCCGCTCGGTTTAAGGTTTCTACCTCTTCCTTGCGCTTTTTGTCTTCCTCGGCAAAGCGCTCCGCTTCCTTGACACGGGCTTCGATTTCATCTTCCGTCAGGTTGGTGGAGGCCGTGATGGTAACGTTCTGGGTATTGCCCGTCCCCATGTCTCTGGCTGTCACGCTGACGATGCCGTTTTTATCGATGGAGAATTTCACTTCTATCTGGGGCACGCCTCTTGGAGCAGCGGGAATGCCCGTAAGCTGAAAACGTCCAAGGGTTTTGTTATCATATGCCATGGGCCTCTCGCCCTGCAGAACATGGATCTCCACCGTGGTCTGCCCGTCGGCAGCCGTCGAGAACACCTGCGCCTTTTCTGTTGGAATTGTCGTATTGCGGTCAATCAGGCGCGTAAAGATATGTCCCTCCGTCTCAATGCCCAGGGACAGGGGCGTGACGTCCAGAAGCAACACGTCTTTCACATCGCCGCCCAGCACCCCCGCCTGGATCGCAGCGCCGATGGCGACGCACTCATCAGGGTTGATTCCCTTGAAAGGGTCCTTGCCCGTGATGTTCTTCACCGCCTCCTGCACGGCAGGAATGCGGGTGGACCCTCCGACCAGAATGACCTTCTCAATCTGCTGAACGCTAAGCCCAGCGTCCTTGAGCGCGGTCTGCATGGGCCCAATGGTCCGCTCCACCAGATCTGCGGTGAGCTCGTTGAATTTTGCCCTCGTCAGGCTGACGTCCAAGTGTTTGGGGCCGGAAGCGTCCGCCGTGATAAACGGGAGGTTGATGTTGGCGGACATGACGCCGGAAAGCTCAATCTTGGCCTTCTCCGCTGCTTCCTTCAGCCTCTGCAAGGCCATTTTATCCTTTCTCAGGTCAATGCCGTTCTCCTTGCGGAAGATCTCGGAGACATAGTCGATGATCCGGCTGTCAAAATCGTCGCCCCCCAGCTGAGTGTCCCCATTGGTGGCCAGGACCTCAAAGACGCCGTCCCCGATCTCCAACAGGGACACGTCAAAGGTACCTCCCCCCAGGTCATAGACCAGGATCTTGTGCGAATGCTCCTTGTCCAGCCCATACGCAAGGGAAGCTGCCGTTGGTTCATTGATGATCCGCAGCACTTCCAGACCTGCGATTCGCCCGGCATCCTTCGTCGCCTGCCGCTGGCTGTCCGAGAAGTACGCGGGGACCGTGATAACAGCCTGGGTGACTGTTTCTCCCAGGTAAGCCTCCGCATCCTTCTTCATCTTCTGGAGGATTAGCGCGCTGATATCCTGCGGCGTGTAGTCCTTTCCATCAATGTTGACTTTAAAATTGCTCCCCATCTTCCGCTTGATGGAAGAAATCGTTCTGTCGGGGTTGGTGATCGCCTGCCTTTTAGCGATCTGTCCGACGAGCCGCTCTCCATCCTTGGTAAAGCCCACTACGGAAGGCGTTGTGCGGCTCCCCTCGGAGTTGGTGATTACAATCGGTTCGCCACCCTCCATCACCCCCACGCAGCTGTTGGTCGTCCCAAGGTCAATGCCAATGATCTTTCCCATGTGTGTCTTCCTCCGTCACTTCGTTCCATTCCCTGTCTACTGTTCCCCGTCTTGGGTTGGCGGCGGGTCCCCCACCACCCTTACCATAGCGTGCCTGAGAACGCGGTCCTTGAGCCGGTAACCCTTGAGCAGTACCTCCGCCACCGTCCCGGGTTTGCCTTCTTCGGGCTCGGCACGGGATACCGCATGTTCAAGAACGGGATCAAAGGGCTCGCCTCTGCGATCAATCGTCTCAATCCCGCGCCCGGACAGTGCTTCCCTTAACTGTCGCAGCACCAGCGCCACGCCTTCCTTCAATTTGTCATCCTTCGTCTGTACCGCCAACGCCCTCTCAAGGTTATCGCATACGGGCAATACGGTTTCGATAAAGGCACAGGCTCCGTCATCAAAAGACTCCGATCGCAGGCTTGCGTTTCGCTTCCGATAGTTGTCAAAATCCGCCTTGACTCGCTGAGCCAGGGCCAGATATTCATCACGCTCCTTCTCAGCCTGTGCGACACAGTCCTCTGCTTCTTTGATGCGGTCTTCCATGGAAGCGAGCTCCGCATCCGTCAAAAGCCCGTTCGCGGAACCTCCTGCTAAGTCTCCAGCTGCTGTTTCTTCCATGCCCGGGGCCAATTCATCGACCCTCGGCATCCCTTCGGCCCCATCCTTTTTCTTCTTCACAGGGTTCATACCTTCCTCCGACTCCATTGATATCATTCTTCTTTGGACAGCATGCCGCTGAGCGCATCCCCGACTGCCATCAGGGTGGACATGATGCGTGCGTAGGGCATCCGGGTTGGGCCAATGACGCCGATGGTACCCTGGCTTCCCCGTCCCACCTCATAACTCGTCATGACTACGCTGCAGTCACACATTTCGGGTATCCCTGTCTCAGGGCCGATATGGACGGTGATTTCCATGTCCGATTTGTTGGCCAGCAATTCAAGCAACTTTTCCTTTGTCTCAAGGATGGACAACACAGTCTTTGCCTTTTCAGCGTCCGCATATTCTGGGTAATTCAGGATCTTGTGTGTCCCTGAAACCCTGAGGCTTCCTTTGGAAGCCTGGTTCTCCATTTGGGTCGCCAGCCTTGAAATGCCCATGAGCACCTGTGGGTCTGCAGATACCCGCGCAACGTATTCTTCCAGCAGCTCGTGCACCTCTCCAAACGTTCTGTTGGCAAACCGTTCTGTCAGCATACGGCTGATGGCATACAGCGCATCTACGTCCAAATGTTCCGAGATGCGGACGGAAGAATCCCGGATGATGCCCGCGTCTGTCACAATCACCACGAGCGCGGTCGCTCTCGTGACCGGGAGCAGGTGTAGGCTGGATATCCGCGGCGTTTCCTGTCTGGGCATGGTCACCACAGAGGCGCATCCGGTCAGGTCCGAGAGGATCTGCGCCGTACTGGCGACGACATCCTCCAGTTGCTGCACGCGGGAGGCAAAATGGTTCCTGATCTCTTCCTCGTTGCCAGACACCGCACGCCCCGCCCGAAGCAGGTGATCCACATAAATCCTGTAGGCCTTTGCGTTGGGGATCCTGCCTGCAGATACGTGCGGCTGCTCCAGGTAGCCCAGTTCCTCCAGGTCGCTCATTTCATTTCGGATCGTCGCGCTGGAGAGCCCCATATCGTATTTTCGGGAAATGGTCCGGGACCCGACCGGCATCGCCGTCAGGATGTAGTCGTCAATAATCGCATTGAGAATGCGCAGCTTTCGCTCATCCATCATCATCCGGACCTCCCCCCCTTCCGTCGCCTTCACGGCGCAACGCCCTTCACTTCGTTTGTTAGCACTCTCATCATCCGAGTGCTAACGTCCACAAATTAACACGACAGCGCCCGATTGTCAAGGGCTTTGGAATATTTAAGAAGCCTCGTCCAAAGGCTGCTGCAGCCTGTTTGAGTCCTCGCGTGCGAGGTAGAATAGGGGGGGAATAAACGGAAGCCAGGAAGGATCCTATTTCCCAGAGAGGAAGACGGGCATGAACAAACAGGTTGCGAAAATGATCAACGAGCAGATCAACAAAGAGTTTTACTCCGGCTACCTGTATCTTGATTTTTCTAACTTTTTCATGGGAAAGGGGCTCACAGGCCTTGCCCACTGGTACCGCGTGCAGGCACAGGAGGAGCGCGACCACGCGATGCTGTTCTTTGATTTCCTCCACTATGTCAACGAAGAGGTCAATCTTGAGCCCATCGCCAAGCCCCATGCAGCCTACCACAGCTGTCTGGACGTGCTGAAGGCAGGTCTCGCTCACGAAGAGTATGTCACAGCCTCCATCAACGACATCTATGAGGTTGCCCTGAAGGAAAAGGACTATCATTCGGTCCAGTTCCTGGAATGGTTTATCCGAGAACAGGGCGAGGAAGAAGCCAACGCCCACGAGCTCATACAGAAAATGGAGCTTCTGGGGTCCGAGCACAGGGACCTGTATATGCTCGACCGCGAACTGGCGAGCCGTGCATACAGCCCACCGTCGCTCACGATTGGCTAAACGCTCCGCCGGAATTGAAAAAGGGGGCTGCCGGTTCGCCTCCCCCTTGCCAGGCGTTCCCTGCGCTGCCTACACGAGCCCCTGCGACATCATGGCTTCCGCTACCTTTAAAAATCCAGCGATATTCGCGCCGGCCGCGTAATCAGCCTCTGTAGTGTAGTTTTCAGCAGCGTCGGAGATGCGTCTGAAGATCCTTTCCATGATCTCCCTGAGCTTCCCGTCCACTTCTTCAAAGGACCAAGCCAGGTGCGTGGCGTTCTGGCTCATTTCCAGCGCGCTGACCGCCACGCCCCCTGCGTTTGCCGCTTTCCCGGGGGCAAAGAGGACGCCGCGTGCCTTCAGCAACGCAATCGCCTTGGGTCTGACCGGCATGTTGGCCCCTTCCGCCACCGCGACGACCCCATGGTCTGCCAGCAGACGCGCATCTTCCTCGTCCAGCTCGTTTTGCGTGGCGCAGGGCAGGGCAAGGTCACAGGGAATAGACCAGATAGAAGAACTGCCCTGTACATACCGGCTGCCCTGCACGCGCTTGGCATATTCACTGATCCGACCGCGTTCCTTTTCCTTAATCTTCTTTATTTCGTCCAGCCTGATGCCCTCTTCGTCCAGGATGAACCCGTCGCTGTCGCTCATGGCAAGAACCTTCGCGCCACATTCCTCCGCTTTTTCAGCAGCATACATCGCCACATTGCCCGATCCGGACACCAGCACCCGCATCCCGTCCATGGACCTTCCATGCCGCGCCAGCATCGCCTCTGTCAAGTAGCATAGGCCGTAACCGGTTGCTTCTTTCCGTACCAGCGAGCCTCCATAGGAGAGGCCCTTCCCCGTCATCGCCCCCTCATAAACCCCCGTGATGCGTTTGTATTGCCCATACATGAAGCCCACTTCGCGTGCGCCGACGCCGATGTCGCCTGCAGGCACGTCCACGTCGCTTCCAATGTGCCGGAAGAGTTCCGTCATCAGGCTCTGACAGAAACGCTGCACTTCGCCGTCACTCTTGCCGGCGGGGTTAAAGTCCGATCCCCCCTTGGCGCCGCCAAGAGGCAGGCCCGTCAGGCTGTTTTTAAGCACCTGCTCCAGGCCAAGGAACTTCATGATGCTCAGCGTGACTGTCGGATGAAAGCGCATACCGCCTTTGTAGGGCCCTATCGCACTGCTGAACTGTACGCGGTATCCGCGGTTGACCCGGCTCTTCCCCGCGTCATCGGTCCAGGGGATCCGGAAAATGATCGAGCGTTCCGGCTCCACAAAGCGTTCCAGCAGTGCCGCCTTCTCAAACGCGGGGTGCCTGTCAAACACAGCGGAGAGGGAAGGAAGGACTTCCTCAGCAGCCTGCAGGAACTCCCTCTCGTGGACACAGCGCTGGGAAAGATCCTTAAGCACCTGGGCTACATACCGGTTCATCCCATCATCTCCTTCAGCGCCAGGTTCGGCGCTTCCTGTCCGCAGGAATTGTATAGAAAAACCATTCTTCCGAACAGGGGTGGGTGTGTTTTTTCATTGTATGGCCTTACGGCTGCGCCGGCCTCAGGTTCCGCTTTGGTCAAGAGGATGGTACAATCAAGCTGCGCTCAGCAGCTTTTTGCCGCCGTGCGCGGCTTTATTATAGGAGGACAGCGCATGAAAACCATCGTGACAGGCTTGCTGGGCTGCGGAAACATTGGCTGTGGCGTCTTTCGGTTAATTGAGTCCTTTTCTGATGAGATCGCGCACAGACGCGGCGTCCGGTTTCTGATCAAGCGCATCCTGGTGCGTGATGTCGACAAACAGCGGGAGGCTCAAGTCCCAAAGAATCTGCTCACCACGGAGCCCACAGAGGTGCTGGATGATCCGTACATCTCCCTGGTGGTGGAGCTGATGGGCGGCGAAGAACCCGCTAGCACCTACATCCTCCGTGCCCTCAAGCACGGAAAAACCGTCGTCACCGCCAACAAGATGGCCATGGCCATGAACTGGCACCGATTCCGCGAGGCGGAAGACGAGGGGGGCGGAGGCCTTTATTTCGAAGGCAGCGTGTGCGGCGCCATCCCCATCATCCGCACGCTGAGCGAGTCTCTGCAGGCCAACCGCATCGACACCCTGATGGGCATTGTCAATGGAACGACAAACCACATCCTGAGCGCCATGAGCGGGAGCGGAGAAGACTACGCGCAGGCGCTTGAGGAAGCTCAGCGTCTCGGGCTTGCGGAACCGGACCCCTCCAGCGATGTAGACGGGCATGATGCTGTTTACAAGTTGAGCATCCTAGCTTCCCTGGCCTTTCATTCCCGCATTCCCTGGAAGCATGTATACCGTGAGGGCATCAGCCGGATCACCGCCCAGGACCTTGCTTTTGGTAGGGATCTGGGCTTCACGCTCAAGTTGCTGGCCATCGCCAGGCGCGCAGGGAACAGGGTGGACGCCAGGGTTCATCCGACCTTCATCCCAGACGCGCACCCCCTGGCTTCTGTAAGCGGCAGCTTCAACGCCATCTACCTGCGCGGACACGCCTGCGGAGAGATGATGCTCTTTGGCCGAGGTGCGGGCAGCGGGCCAACCTCAAGCGCTGTCGTAGGCGACATGCTCCAGGCAGCAGGACGCCTGAAGCACCCCGCCCCCACCTTCCGCAACGAGGCAGACCTCCCCCGGGAGCTGACGGTGGAAGATGACTGGGCTTGCGAGTTCTACCTGCGCTTTTCGGCTGCCGATCGGCCGGGGGTATTGGGGCATGTAGCCACCTGTTTCGCAGAAAAGGGCATCAGCATCAAGACGCTCATGCAGCGCAACCCCGTCAGCGCACAGAGCGTCCCCATCGTCATGGTCACACATCCTGCCAGGGAAAGAGCCCTCCGAAGCGCACTTTCGCTGATCGACCAGAGAATGGCCAGCCTCGGCAGCCTCATCCGCGTGGAACAGACCAGTCCGGACGGGGGGGACTCTCTGTGGATTTTGCCTATTCCATCACCCTAACAAAGTCGGCAATCCAATCCATGCTGAGGATCTCATAGGGTTTGGCGTCGTTGTCTTCATGAATCCGAAGGGCCCCGGACCTGTCACGCAGGGGACCGTGAAAAGGATTGAAGCGCCCAAGCTTCATGCTGTCGGAAAGGAAGTGCAGGAGGTTCCTCGGGGTGGAGCCCACAAAGTCCGCCATCTCAAACCTGAGCACCCCTGTGCCCAGGCCCCACCACAGCCCGGCCACCCCGGGGCCGGACCGGTTGATGTGACGTAACATTTCCAGGCTGCCGTTTAGGTAGCTCCTGACGATCTCCGTATAGAACCTTCCCCAGTCCCAAGCGGGAGTGGCCAGATACCGTGCAGGCTCGCCCTGCCCATCCAGGCCCAGTAACAAAGAAAAGGCTCCTTCCGGGATCCCGGGCAGGTTCAGCCCGGGGTAGGCTGGCGAGAGCACTGTGTCCGCTCCTTCCGCGGCCGCCAGGCGGATGCCAAACGCGCAGCTGTGAGGGTCTTCGGGAAGCACGCCTTTTGTCACCAGCAGCACCCGCGCCTCAGGACGCACAGAGGAGACTCCCAAGGCAAAGGCATTGATATCCGACGAGTGCCTGACGCCGCTGACCCTTGGGGTGACATAGGCCACAGTGTCCGTCCGGGTCACAAGGCCCGCCGCGACCCCACAGAGAAAGACAGCCTCATAGTATCGGCCATAATAAGTGCCAACGCTGTAGTCGGGCCGCGCGCGGGAGTAGACAAGGGTCAGGCAGTCAGGGTGTTCCAGCGCATAGCGCAGAGCAGGCACAGCGAGTTTTGAAGAGGTGACCAGCAGCAGATCTGCATCCGCAGCGTCAGACTCAAGCAGCCTATCCATGTTTTCAGGCGCCAGCCCGTCAACCCCGCGTGAGACAACGCTGTCCCCAAGCTCCTCTTGCATCAGAAGGCGTCCCCGTTCATGGGCGCCAATCCAGTTGGCAGCCGTTCGGCCTTCCTCATAGACAAAGATCACGCGGGCAGTCTTGCGCGGGCCAAACAGGCGGGCAAACAAGCCGGGTGCCTCGTCCCTTTTTTCAAGGACGAGTCTGGGCTCGGCAGAAACGCTGCCGACAAGCTCCAGCTGGGGTTGAAGTGCGCTGATTCGCCTTGAAATCTCAGCTGCTGATGTATCCAGGATAAACCCGTACACCCTCAGATATTCAAGAAAGGCGTCCCCCAGGCAGAAGGAGGCGTTTCCCGCTTCCCTGTAGGCGGCTTCAAAACGCAGGAGCATTTTGTTGAAGTCCGGCTTCTCCCTCTCTCCAAGAGCTTGGAGCAAACGGGTTTCAAGGGTGGAGAGCTGCTCGTACTTCAGGGATTCCGATAGACGGATTCCCTTAAACAGGCCTCCCCTGTCATAGTGCAAAAACGCGTAGTACACAGAGGTCCGGGGGTCCTGTGGGTCCAGCTGAGGCACCAGCCGCGTGATTTGCGCCCGAACAGAGAGCACCGAAAAGTGCTTGAGTACGCTGACACGCTTGTTTCCTTCCACAACGTAGTAGTCCCACAGGTATTCATAGACCTCAATGGGATCGCGCAGCCCCTGCCCCAAGTGAATGGCGCACAGGTTCATCCATTTGCGCGCAAACTCGCTCTCCTCCGGATGCAGAGGCATGAAGCCGTAGCTAAAGGATCGCGCGCGGCTCGAGGTATAGGTCCCGGAAATCCTGTCCAGCAGGATCTCCCTGTCCGGCAGACGGACATAAGCCATGATGCGCGTGTCCTCAATCCGCTCATCCAGGACCGCCAGCATGCCGCCTTCTCTCCCGGTAGCCCTTGCCCCAAGCTCACGGCGGCCCTGTCTGTACGCCTTCTCATATTCGTACCGGGCTGCCCGTTCAAAGTTCTCTTGCATGAGCCCGCCTCCAGTCGTAGCGCGTCTTAAGGTAAGAAAGGCGCCCCGATCCTCCTGCGTCCACCTGAAGATCCATGAGAACGTAACCATACGCGTTAATCACTTCCGTGGAGCCGTGCCTGATTTGCCTTTTAGACGATGAATAGCTCAAGTGATTGTGCCCGTGAAAGTGATAGGAAGGAGCGAAGTGGTCCAACAGCGTCCTGTACGAGGAAAGTCCCCGGTGAAACCCATCCCCGTCGCCCAAGCCCCTCGCCGGGGCATGCGTCACAAGGACGTCAAACCCCCCGTGCTGGCAAATCTCGGGCATGCGGCGCTGCACCTGCCTGAACGCGTCCTTTTCCGAATAATGAAAGGGCTTAGGGCTGCGGCTCAGGCAACCCCCAAATCCGATGAAGCGAACCCCCTTGACGACCGCCATCTTCTCTGTCAGGTCATCGCAGCCTTCAGGTGGCTGGAGTAAAAAGGAGTGATCGTGATTGCCTGGGACATACAAAAGCGGTGCAGGGATCATGGTGACCAGGAAGGAAAGATAGCTTGCCTTCAAATCCCCACAGGATATGATCACGTCGACCCCAGCGAAGACCGAGCGGTCAAAATGATCCCAGATATATTCGCTTTCCTTATCGGCAACGACCAGCGCCCTGATGGCAGCCATCCTTTTTGTCCTCCATCCTGTGTGTCCACGCGTCCTGATAGCCAGCGCGTCATCAAGCCGCGCCTTCCCCGACGCCATGTTTCCAGTTCGTCCATCTTCTGTTCATATCTGTATGGTAGGATGAAACAGCGGCGTTTTTGCCCAAGCCATGCCTTGGCTGCGCCCGCGCTCCCTTCACGCGGGAGAAGACAGCATGCATGAATTCCCCGCGCTGAAACGTTGAATGCTTGAGGTGATGTCAATGAATGCGATAGTGAACGCGAAAACCCGTGACGGGGATCCACGGACACAGGTCAGCCTGAACGCAGCGCATCAAACCGTCATGGTCAACGGCAAACCCTGTCGGCTGACCATGCAGGAATATCTGCTTATAAGCGAATTTGCGAGGAATTCCGGCCTGGTCCTGACCCGGGACGATCTGCTGAAAAACGTCTGGGGTTTCCAGTCTCCGGGCAAGACGCGCACCGTGGACGTACACGTGCAGCGACTCCGAAGGAAACTCGGCGCCTTTCTCATCGAAACGGTACATGGAAAGGGCTATAGGATGAGCCCGCGCGCCGAGATTGGCGAGTTGGCCAGCTGACCGTGCGTCCTTGAACAAAAAGCCGCCCCCGGCATGGTACGGAGGCGGCTTTTTCCCTACGGACGGCGAGGAAGCGGCGATCCCCACGTGCAGGCGCCGCCAACACATCAGCCTCTCTTCCTTGGCTTTACAGCAGCTTTTCGATAGCAGAATAGGCATAGTCGAGCTCTTCCTTGGATCGGTAGCTCAGGATGATCCTGCCCCGCGACAGGTTTCCTCTGACGCTTGCCCTCAGCCCGATCGTCTCCCTCAGTCGGTCCTCAAAGTCCTTCAACTCCAGCGGAACAGCCTCTGTTGGTTTCTGACGCCTTGGTTTTGCGCTCTCACTGGCACAGAGCCGCTCCAGCTCGCGTACGCTAAGGCCTTCGGTGACCACTCTTCCCGCCAGCTGCTGCTGTCTGCGGGCGTCCTGAAGCCCCGCGAGTACGCGCGCATGCCCTCCACTGATCAAGCCCCCGCGCAGCAGTTCCTGCACCGTCTCGGGCAAAGAAAGAAGCCGCAGGAGGTTGGCGACTGCGGGCCGGGATTTGCCCAGCCTGACGGCCGCCTGTTCTTGCGTGAGCCCACAGGCGTCCATCAACGCGCGGACAGCCAAGGCTTCTTCGATGGGATTGAGATCCTCCCTCTGGAGGTTTTCAATCAGCGATGCCACCAGCTGCTCCGTCTCCGAAAACTCCCTGAGTATACAGGGGATCTGCCTCAGCCCAGCCATCTTCGCCGCACGAAACCGGCGCTCCCCCGCCACGATCCTGTATCGGTCGTCCTGTCGGATGACCAGGATTGGCTGAAGCAAGCCCACCTGCGCGATGCTTGCTGCAAGCTCCCGCAGGGTCTCCTCGTCAAAATCTTTTCTTGGCTGCTCAGCATTTACATCGATGTCGGCTACGGAAATCTCAAGGATCTGCCCCTGCTCATCGCTCTGTGGCAAAAGGGCATCGAGTCCCCGTCCAAGAACCTGTTTCTTCATCTGCGGCTTGCCTCCAGCCTATTCATTGCGGCGGACCAGCTCAAGGGCAAGCGCACGGTAAGCCTCAGCGCCGACGCTTTTTGGATCGTACTGGCCTATGGGCCGGCCATGGCTGGGCGCTTCGCCCAGGCGCACGTTTCGCGGCACAATCGCGGAAAAGACCTTATTCCTGAAGTGCTTCTTCACCTCGGCGGCAACCTGCAGGGACAAGTTGGTGCGCCCGTCAAACATGGTCAGGACCACGCCCTCCACGTTCAGGTCCTTGTTGACCGAACGCTGGATTCTACCGACGGTATTGGTCAGAGCCGTGACCCCCTCTAACGCATAGTACTCACATTGGATAGGGATCAGCACACTGTCGGCGGCTGTCAGCGCGTTGACGGTCAGAAGCCCGAGGGAGGGAGGGCAATCGATCAGAATGTAGCGGTATGCATCCCGAAGACCCTCAAGCGCATCCTTCAACCGAAATTCCCTGCGGTCAACATTGACCAGTTCCACCTCCGCGGCAGCCAGACGAATGTCGCTGGGAAGGAGGCTCAGCCCCTCCACGCGCGTCGGGATCACAGCTGAGGCTGCGCGGGTAGCACCGATCAAGACCTCATAGGAGGTGTCTTTACCAGCGCGGATGCCCAGACCACTCGTCGCATTGCCCTGTGGGTCGATATCCGCAAGCAGGACAGGGCAGTGCAGGTCCGCAAGGGCGGCAGCCAGGTTGACGGCCGTCGTTGTTTTACCCACGCCGCCTTTCTGGTTGGCAACAGCTATCATTTTCCCCAAAGGAAGCCTTCCTTCCCGGATCGCATCAGACCATTCATCCGCCCCACCCGAACGGTTCCTGGCAGACCCCGCCCCCCCGCCCGATCATGGAGATTTCTTCGGGGGGCAAAAAGTCCACGCCCTTTCGGCAAGCGCTCGCTGCGATAAGGGGCTGTCGCTGCGAGTGGAGTATTCCCGAATGCGCAGAAGACTCGCAGCATCACAGGGTATTTCTTCGAACACAGGGAGTATCGGCTCATCCACCAAGACCCAAAATCTGCGTTCAGGCTCCAACACGCTGACCATCGTCCATCGGAAGCAACATGCACCCAGCATCACTTCCCGCATAGTCAACCCCAGCACGTCATCGCAAGCCTGCACATGATCCGCGAAGACACGCCTACCAGCGGCGCAAGCCCAGAGGCGCTTATGAGCCCGCTTGGCCCAGTCGAGGAGTGCTGCAGAAAGCAGGCACCTCACTGCAGACGAAGGGTCTCCTCCACCTGCAAGAAGACCGTCATCCTCCTTCTCCTCTATGCGCGCCCCTTCCTGCCGCCTGCTCAGAATACCACAGTGCGGTTCCGATTGTCCATGGCAGCCCGCGCCAGGGTGCTGCGGACAGACTGCCCCTCACATATGGCAGTTTATTTTCCTTTTTATCCATCCAGGGCTTGACAAGCCTGTCACACCCGCGCATAATGCGTATGAGCCGGTCAAGGCAAGTGTGGCTCTGGAGGGGGCGATTTGCTGAGTACGGATACGATCAAGGCAATACGTTCTGCTTGTTTCGCCCATAAGGTCCATTAGCGTATAGCCGGAAGATGGCATGGTTAAAAACCCGCCCGTTTCGGAGCTTGGATCCTCGCTGGGGATTGCATCGGACTCGGCGGAGCAGGCAGTAAGCGGCCCGGCACAAGCCGGGAAAACCTCGAACTGAATATCTGCTAAATGGCAAAGGCTGCCTGCCGTCTTTACGGGGGCAGCCTTTTTTACGCTGGTTTCCCACACGACCCGCCCGTTGACATCCACCGGCCGTCTGGGTACGATGCCGCGCGCCGGGGCCTTTGGCCTCTGCCCCTTTCCGGAGAGGAGGTCAGGCTTGCGGATTTCCAAACATTCAGGGAGCATTCTCCTGCTGGTCGCTGCCATGATCTGGGGCGCTTCTTTTGTCGCCCAGAGCGTGGGTATGGACTACATGGGCCCCTTTGCCTTTCAGTGTGTGCGATCGCTGCTGGGCTTTCTGGCTCTGCTACCGGCAGCGTTCCTGGGACCGCTCCTCCGAAGAAAGCGCGTTGCTTATCGTGAAGCAAAATGGCCAGACACCAGGGTCCTCATCAGGGCTGGTCTCCTTTGCGGCCTGGTGCTGTGTGTCGGGGCGAACCTCCAGCAGCTTGCACTGACAGAGACCTCCAGCGGAAAAGCGGGTTTTCTGACGACGCTGTACATCCTCATCGTCCCCCTGATGGAGGTCTTTCGGGGCAAGAAGCCTCGCCCCGCCTTCTGGCTCGGCGTAGGCATAGCCCTGTGTGGGCTTTACTTCCTGTGCATCACCGAGGGGTTCAGCATCGGCAGGGCCGATCTCCTCCTTGTTCTCTGCGCCATCGTATATGCCTGGCACATCCTGCTCGTTGACCGCTTCCTTTCCAGGGTTGACGGCGTTCAACTGAGCTGCCTGCAGTTCTTTGTGGCAGGGGTGGGATCGGGCCTTCTGATGCTGATGACGGAATGCCCTTCCCCCAGTGCTCTACTGGCCGCCTGGGCTCCGCTTCTTTATGCAGGTATCCTTTCAAGCGCCCTGGCCTTCACCCTGCAGATTTACGGCCAGAAGAAGACGGAGCCAGCCATGGCTTCTCTGATCATGAGCCTTGAGTCTGTGTTCGCCGTCCTCGCCGGCTTCGTGTTGCTTTCCGAAAGGCCTTCCGAGCGAGAGATGCTGGGCTCCGGGTTGATGTTCATTGCCATTTTGATCGCCCAGACAGCGCAGAGGCCTGCTCGGACACAAGAAGCGGCTGCCTGAGCGTCTGCTTCCACGCGCAACCGCGCAGGCCTTCCGCCGTCTCCGCACAGGGGTCCACCGCCGCTGAAGGAGCTGTCTAAAAAGCCCTCGCTCGCCCCATTCCTCTTTCTGATTCTCCTCTCAGGAGCTGTGTATCCAAGCCTGGCACCGCGCAGACAAGCGTTGCCAACGGGTTTGGCTTCTTCAGGGAGCTGGTGTTGTGCAGCCCCTCCGAAGCACGAAAAGCGTTCACGATGGGAGGCGCAGCCAGCTACACCGTGAAGCTTCCATTGAGGCCTGCGGCAAAGGTCTTGGGCTTTCCGTGCAAACCGCCCACTTCCCGTTCTTTCGCACCCATGTTTATCCCTCTTTATGAAGCGTGGGCTGTGCCTATCCATGTTTCCCAAGGTGCCTACAACCGTCAGAGAGAACGGTTCTTTCGCTCTGATCCACTCCGTCTCAAAGATACGGCAGGTGATAGACCAAGCTTAGGAATCCTTTTCCCCGGCTGACAGCATGGCGGATAAGCTGCGTCTGCCGATCCCAAGAAGAGGCCAGCGCCCACTCACAAGCCCTTTTAAAAACACGAACCTATTTGACAACCGCGCGTATGGGGGAGCACAGCCTGTCGAACTCGGGAATTATTCCATACATTTTCTTTTCAGGATCAGGTCCGGGGCATTGTACCGTTTCAGCACCAAGGTTGACTTGTCCTCAACGAACCACTCAACCGTCTCACCCCGCATAAACTCCATGGCTTGCGCCAGCTGAACCGGCAGGCCGATGTACCATTGCTCGCTCTTTTCACGTTTGATGTACTGCACTTTTGTCTGGTGCCCCATATCCGCCCCTCCAACATGAGTATCAATATCAGCCTATGGCTATATGGCAACACAAGCAAAAGACAAGGCTTTCATTGATCGATATTTTGGAGTTCTAGCGCGCTATCCCCTACTTCTTCACGCAGTGTGAAGCACTGCTCTTCACGCCCGCAAAGCGGGCTCTTCACCACCCCGCGGTCCATCCTCCCACCGCCGCACCATCCCCTACTTCTTCACGCAGTGCGGAGCACTGCTCTTCACGCGCCCGAAGGGCGCTCTTCACGGCGGCGCAGTCGCCTCTTCACCACCCTGCGGTCCATCCTCCCACCGCGCCATCCCCTACTTCTTCACGCAGTGCGGAGCACTGCTCTTCACGCGCCCGAAGGGCGCTCTTCACGCCTGCGAAGCAGGCTCTTCACGGCGGCGCAGCCGCCTCTTCACCACCCCGCGGTCCATCCTCCCACCGCCGCACCATCCCCTACTTCTTCACGCAGTGCGGAGCACTGCTCTTCACGCGCCCGAAGGGCGCTCTTCACGCCTGCGAAGCAGGCTCTTCACGGCGGCGCAGCCGCCTCTTCACCACCCCGCCGCCTCCAGACCAAGCACCTCATTTTGCAGGCGAGAATTAGTCTTTCCATCGTACTTACCAATCTCGTTGATCTGCTCACCCAGGAAAATCATGACGGCAGTCTGGCCTCCATCCAGGTTAAAAGCCACCGAACAGCCCAGCTCCTGAAAGCGCTCTGCCAGCCAAGACACGGGAGCTCCTTTGCTTTTTGACGTTCTTGATTCTACAACAATAGCATAATAATGCCCGGGCGAAACCATGCCCATGCCGGCTCGGGGCTGCCGCGTTTTTCCATAGCGCGACACTCCCTCTTCGTTTACAAGCCCATCGCGGATTAAGAAAGGACCAAAGGCCAGGGCATTCTCCACACCGGACGCAAGCAGGTCGGCGGCGCTGATCTCGTCACCGTAAAACACCTTCATGTCCCCATCAGGATACAGCGCGAGGATGTCCAGGTTGGGAAATTTGGTCCAGCTGCGCTTTCTCTCATGGTCGTAATAAACCTCCCCATTGCGGATAATCCTACCGATTGCGGACACATTCCCGCTCTGTTTTTCCCGGGCTACCCTGTAGATGTAGTAGTCCCCATTCATTGCAAACACAAGGCCGTACCGACGCGCAATTTCACTCATGTCCGCCATTTTTCCGCGGTTTTCGGGGTCATTCTGGTACATGACAAAGCGCTCGCCGTCGGCGCAGTAGACTTCCGCCTCGAACCAGCGCAGCTTTTCTTCCTCGTGGAAATACCTTCTGATCTCAATCCGCAGTGTTTCGGAGGCATACCTCCAGACGCCCTGTTCCTCGTCCACAAACGTAAAGACTTCCTGGTTCGAAGGCAAAAAACCCTCCCGCGTCAAAGGCGGAAACCCGTCCACGACCATCCCCTCGACCTCAAGAAGCGCCAGATCGAGGGCTGCGACCCGTTGCCTCAGCGCTTCCAGCGCATCCGCGTTCCCGCTCGTCCCTTCCATAGCCTCCAGCTCTAAAAGCGCAATCTGTTTTTCGGCTAGGATTTCCTGCCGTTTTTCTTCGCGCTCCCTCTCTTCACGTGCCCTGGCTTCAAGGAGCGCCTCCTCTTCTGCCCTGGCGGCTTCCTGCGCCTCCTGAAGACGCATCCTGATCCGTTCAATCGCTTCGTCTGTCACGGTCAGTGCAACGGGTCTTTCCACCTCTCCGTTTCCACCCAGCACGGACAAGCTTTCAAGGTCGATGGCAATCACCGGCCTGACGCCCACCTTGTTGGCATCCGCAGCCGCGTATCCCAAGCTGCCTGCTTCCATCACCCTGCGCTGGGAGTAGGCGTTGCTTGTGGAGCGATCCCTGAGCCAGTAGGAAGCGCTGCGCTGTTTCTCCGCAGGCTTAGACAAGGTATGGGACCAGGCATAGGCTGTGCTCTGTGCCTTTCGGCTCGAGTTACCGGAAAAGCCAAGGGCAGCGTCCTTCATCATCGCCGCCTCGGGAAGTGATACCGGAACGCTATCCTCACGGCACACAAGGGCGGCCTGGTCGTTGTCTGTGAACGCAAGCGTGAGGAAGTCCTCATTCAGCCAGCTTCGCAGCGAACTCTTTTCCCAGCCGCTGTACCCTCCGGAAACATCGTGCGCCGGGAGAAAATCAATCACCTCAAGCGACAAGAGCGTCGCAACACCCTCCTCCACCCTGAGCACCTGCCACACAAGGGGTGCAGCCGCGCCATCCACTTCCCGGGGGTACACACCGAAGCTCACATACTGAAAAGAACCAGCCTCAAATCCGCGCAATTCCACCGCCTGGGCAGCAGCACCTGCCGCCAGTAGGCAAGCCAAGGTTGTCAGCGCAATGCCTATCTTCCTGATCAATTCGGGTAACCTCGCCTTCTCCAGCCGGGGTTCTTGTATACCCCAGCGCACCGCATTATAGCCCTGGGGCCGGAATGCCGGCAAGGGCCTCAGCTGCCAGGTTGAGCCTGCGCTGTTTCCTCTCCGAAGAGCGCAAGGATCTGCTTCGCACTCAGGCGAGACGGCATGGTTTCTCCCGGAGTGATCAGGCGGTCAAACAACTTGCGCTTGCCCATACTCATCGATGCCACTCTCTCCTCGATGGAGTGACGCGTTACCAGGCGGATCACCTGAACTTCCTTCTTCTGCCCAATCCTATGCGCACGGTCCACCGCCTGGTCCTCCGCGGCGGGGTTCCACCAAGGGTCATAGTGGATCACCATGTCGGCACCCGTGAGGTTAAGCCCCGTCCCACCGGCTTTCAGGGACACCAGGAAGACCGGCGTTTTCCCTTTGTTGAAGCGCTCTGTCAGCGGGAGCCGCTCTGCGGTGGGCGTTTCGCCGTCCAGATATAGCGACTCGATCCCCTCATCCACAAGCCTTTGGCGAATGATGCGGAGCATTCCCGTGAACTGCGAAAACAGCAACACGCGATGTCCTTCCATGAGCGCGGAAGACAGAAGGTCCATGAGCATTTCCAGCTTGCCCGATTTTCCCGCGAACTGAGAAAGACACAGTGCAGGGTGGCCACAGATCTGCCGCAGCTGCGTGATGGCAGCAAGCACCTCCCCCCTGCTAGCCGCAAGGCCACGGTCAGCCAGCAGGGTCTTGACCCTGTCCCGGCTTCTGAGCAGCGACGCGTCGTACACGCGGCGCTGTTCAGGGCTCATGCCCGCGGTGATCGTTGTCTCCAGCTTGTCCGGAAGTTCTGATATCACATCGCGCTTCAGGCGCCTCATCATGAACGGACGGATGCGCATCAGGAGGTCCTCCGCGTTCCTGCCCTCGTCATAGCGCCGGATGAAATCCTTCAGAGGCGGCAGATATCCCGGCAGCACGATATCAAACAGAGACCACAGTTCCCCGATGTTGTTTTCCATCGGCGTCCCGGTCAGTGCAATGCGTGAGTGCGCCTTCAGGCGCTTGACCGCAGCGGCTCCGATGCTGTCAGGGTTTTTAACATACTGCGCCTCATCCAGGACCACGAAGCGCAGTGACAGGTTTTCAAAAAGCGTGATATCCTGTCTGAGGAGCGCATAGCTCGTCACCAGGACATCTGCAGCCCCCTCATCCCTCCTGAGCACCCTGAACTGCCTGTGGCGTGCTTCGCGGTTTCCCGCAATGAGCTGTGCCTTCAGTTTCGGCGCAAAGCGCTCGATTTCTGCCATCCAGTTGTATAAAAGCGAGGTTGGGGCAACCACAAGGGAAGGCCCCACACACGCCTTCTCCCTGCTGACGAACGATAAGGCAGCGATCATCTGGACCGTTTTCCCAAGGCCCATCTCATCAGCCAGGATCCCACCCATGCGCATGGTGAACAGCGAGCACAACCAGCGAAAGCCTTTCTGCTGCCACGGACGCAACGAAGCCACCGGGCTCACAGGGACTTCCTTCCCTGGATGAAGGGGGTCCGTAAGGCTCCCGGCGGAGGAGACCGGTAACTCCCTGTCCCGGATCAGCGCCTGCAGGTAGGCCGCGCGCACAAGCCCCAAGTCCTGTTCCCCGTTGCCGGAACGAATCGCCTCACAGACTGATTCCGCAAGGGAAGACCAACTCTCCAGGCCCTCCAGGTTTACATAGCTCCCGTCCCTGTAGCGGAAGTAACGGCTCCCCTCACTCAGCGCCTGCATCAGTGGCAGAAGGTCCTCCACCGGGGTCTCTCCGTCGTATACCTCCAGCCGGAGCCTGCTCCCAGTTCTGAGCAGTCTGCCTCTGAGCGCTGGTTTTCTTGGGCTGAAGCGCCCAAATTCCTGGCTTAGAAATACCTCCGCCACCTTGTTTAGGCTTTCTAAGCCCTCGGTCATAAAGCGATAGACCTCTTCGTCGCCACTCAAGTAAGCCTGCCGGCGCCGCACCCGAAATCCCGCGGAAGAGAGCAACTCCAACACGCGCCCCTCCCCCTTAACATCCCGGAGCAGGAAGGGAGAAGGATCCTCCCCTACAGAGAAGGGATCAATCCCATGTTCGCCATATGTGAAGACAGCCCGGGCCACAACATCCCCTCCCGCCCTGTCCAGGTATACCCTTGCGGATAGCGGAAGGCGTATCATCCTTCGTTCAAGAGCCGGGTCGATCAGAACAGCACCGGCGCGCATCAGGGAGGGCAGAAGCTCCGCTATCACCCTGGGGATCTCCTTCCTGCGAAAGACGAACTCTGCGGTCTCCCCCATCCTGTAGGCGACCACTGTGCGGGCGAGGGTTCTTTTTCCCCGCACAACGCGTCCCAGGCGCCCCTCAGAAAAAAGATAAGACCCGTCCGGAGACACAAGAAAGCAGTCCTGTGAAAGACGCGCGGACAGCTTCAGCGCGCCCTGCCCGTCCTCGACGGTCCACATCGCCGGAAGGTCTTCTTCTTGTATGCCACGCTGCAGGCGCGTCCTACCATGGACCGTGAGGCGGAAGCTCAAGTCTGACAGCGCGTCCAGAAACCTTCTTGCCGTCGCGGGTGGCAAAAGCATCCTACGCGCCTCCGCAGCGGTAAAGCGGCAGCCCGCCCGCTCCAGCGACTCACAGTATTCGCTCAGTATGGATACAACGCGTCCCTGCTTTTCGTCAAAGCGCATCCAGCCCGGATCATAGGAGAAGCCCTTGGCCGGCTCAGCGCGTTCCCCGTTTCTGACAGCTCTTAAAAATCGTGGCAGATGTCCCACCACATACAGTCGCTGCTCTCCCACCCGCAGGCTGACCCGCATTTCCCCTTCCCGCAAAAAAACGGAGGGTTCCAGCACAAGCGACGCGCCCTCAGGAAGCGCGCCTTCCACTGCATCAAACAGGGCTGAGGCAGACATCTGCTCCTGACGGCGCAGCAGGGCATTCATGGCCCCGTCCTCGGCAGCTTTCAGAAACGCCGCCACGAGATGGCTGCAGTAGCGCGCACCGCAGGAGCAGGTATGAACATCCGGTGGGCTTAAGGTCACCGTATGGTGCGGAGGGTCCAGCAGCATGTACACCGCCGCCTCCTTTCCCAAACGGGAACGAAGGATTCTCCCGGAACGTGCAATGTCCGCTCCCTCCTCCCACTTCCCCTTGCCAGCCAAGTCCCTGAGCCTTTCGCCTGTAAGCATGCCCGTCCTCCACCAAAGATAGTAACCGTATAGTCTTCGACGCGGAAGACGGGTTTTCCTGCCTCAAGCGCAGCCTGGCCATGTAAAAAGCAGGGCTTTCGCCCTGCCGGTCATCCCGCTTCCCTCGAGGCCCTTACGCCTCTTCCGAAGAGGCGTTCAGCCGCGCAGCAAGCCATTGAAGCCTGGATTCAAAGGGGAGGCCAAAGCGCCGGCTGCCCCGGAGCCTTTCCACCTCGTCCAGGCTCTCCGACAGAAAGTCCACCGCGATGGAGCAGGCCCTGGAAAGAGAGCATCCCCGCAGCACCGACGCAATGACGGCTGAGGCAAGGAGGTCTCCTGTACCGGGATAGCGTCCCGGCCGCTCCCTTTTAAGGTGGAACTCCTCCTCGTCCATCATCGCATCAAGGGCTGCGACGCCCAGCCTTCCAGCGCCGTCACTGACGCTTGTAAGGACAATGCCCTGTGCCCCCAGGCCTCGCAAGCCCCTGAGGACCCTGCCGCTGTCAGCAGAGGCGATGGGTCCTTCCTGCGGCGGAACCCCTAGCAGGAAGGCGGCCTCCGTCGGATTGGGGAAGATCAGATGCGCCTCCGTGCAGAGTTTCCTGAACCCCTGCTGAAGGCTGTCCGAAAGGAAGGCGTAACGCCTTCCTTCGTCCCCCATCACCGGATCCACAAAAAGGAGGGTCTGCGGTTCAAGGAAACGGTCCAAAACGTCCATCACCACATCTACCTGATGGCCGCCTGCCAGATAGCCCACATAGATGGCATCGAAGCGAAGTTGCAGCGCGCTCCATCGCTTCAGGATCTCTCTCATCTCGTCTGTCAGGTCCCGGAAGTAGACATTGTCAAATCCCCCCGTATGGGACGAGAGGAGGGCTGTCGGCATCAGCGTGCAGGAAATCCCGGCACAACTCAACACGGGCACTGCCGTCATCGATGAGCAGCGCCCCATCAGCGAGAGATCCTCTATGACCAGGATCGTTTTCTGTTGTCCTATCCCCTCAGGCGACACAGCTGTCCCGCGGCATCCTCCCCGGCGTCTGGGCCAGACGTCAAAGCCGCCTCTCCCTGCCCATGAAGCATACCGCAAGCGTGCCTGGTCCGGCATGTGCGCCGATAACAGGCCCGATCATTTGAATCCTGAGCTCCCGGATCCGCGGAATCCTCTGTACCAGCAGGTCGCGGAGAGCCTCCGCCTCGCTGAGCGCATCGCCATGGATGACGAGCACGGTCTGGTCCTCAGGGTGCTCTATGTATTCTTCCACGCGGTCCACCAGGGTGCGCACAGCCTTTCTCCGCCCCTGCACTTTGGATTCAGCTTCGATTTTTCCGCTTCTGCCCAGCGTGAGAATGGGCTTGATGTCAAGCATGGTTCCGAAGATGGCGCTGGTTGGCGAAATGCGGCCTCCACGGCGCAGATACACCAGATCATCCACCGTTAGCCAGGCATGGCTTCGAAGTCTGTTGTCGATCACCCAGCGCTCGATTTCCTCCATAGACGCGCCGGCCTCATACATTCCATAGGCATGGATGACCAGCAGCGACATGGGGGCGGAGATGCTCAGCGTATCTACCACAATGAACTTCCGCTCCGGGTATTTTGACAGAAGTTCTTCCCTCGCCTCAAAAACATTGGCAATGGTAGCGGACATCTGTGATGAAAACGCAATAAACAGGAGATTCTTTTCCCTGATGACCGGTTCAAAATACTCCAGGTACGCTGCTGTAGGCAACAGCGAGGTGAAGGGTTTAGCACCCTTACGCATCTCATCGAAAAGCAGTTTCTCCTGCCCGGTGCGGCCGTTGTCGTCAAAGTACTCCACGTCGTTGAGCGTATATGGCATCCTCACAACCGGGATGTTCTTCTCATCCGCGATCGAATACAGAAGATCGCTATCGCTATCTGTCATGAACACATAGTCCTGCAAGGTCTGACGCCCCCTTCGACCGAAATTCGATGTATCCTGTGTCCTTCCCCATCATACAGGCAAACGCCCACGAATGCAACGTCCCGCCCCTTGCCCCAGCGTGACGCGAATGCTACGATACAGGGGCATCTTGCATCTAAAAACGGTCCTTGAGGAGAAGCGTCGTGCGGTTCCCCCGGATTCCTGGTTTTGACAATCTCAGAACTTCCCTGGCCCTTTTAAAAGGAAACACCAGGATTTGCGTCATTTTTGAGCCAATGTGGGGTGTTCCCTATGTATTGTACAACTTCTACTTAGGCCTTTACATGATGGAGCGGGGCGCCAGCAGCGCCCAGATCGGATACCTCATCTCTCTAGGGTACCTTGCGGGGACGCTTGCCGCAATGTTCGCAGGCGTCATTACGGACCGCCTCGGCAGAAGGCTCACCACGTTGATCTTTGACCTCCTGGCCTGGCCCCTGGCCATGATCCTCTACATCTTCGCGAAGGGGTTCGCTCTTTTCGCTCTGGCAACTGTGCTCAATAATCTGTCCAGAGTCGCGTCGGTTTCTTTCAACCTTCTGGTCATTGAGGATGCAGACGGATCACAGAGGGCTTCCGCGTACAATTTCATCGGTATGATCAATATCGCCAGCGGTATTCTGGTGCCCCTGGCGGGTGTCGCGGTCAGGTCTATGGGGCTGGTTCCAGCGGAACACCTGCTTTTGACCTTTGCCGCTGTCAGCATGTTTTCGATGATGGTGCTCAGGCACAAACATCTTACGGAAACACAGACAGGCCTTGTGGTCATGGCGGAAAAACGCCGCGAACCCCTGCGGCAGTCCCTGGCAGCAGCCCTCCCGTTCCGGTCCGCGCGAGCCCTGGCCCGCCACCCCGCCGCCCTGAAGGCCGTGAGCGCGTCGATCCTTTTTAACACCTGTCTCATTGTCGGCGGCATGAACAGCCTGTACTTCGCCCCCTACATGACCAGGGTCCTGCGCCTTGACAACTCAGCCATTTCCGTCCTGGGCGGCCTTTATGCCTGGCTCCTCCTGGCTGTCTTCGTATGGATCAACCCCGCCGTCCCACGGCACAGCAGGATGCGCGTCATGGTGGCAGGCTTGTGTCTGCAGTCAGCCTCTCTGTTTCTACTGACCGTGATCCCCGCTAATAGCCTGGCCGCCGCTGTCGCCTGTGTCTTTCTTTTTTCAATCGGTTTTGGCGTATTCAAGCCCCTGCTGGACACCCTGGTGGCGGAGGCTACCGAAGGAACAGACCGGTCGGGCACCTATTCGCTGCTCAACGCGCTGCTGAGCCTGGGAACCGCGTTTATGGGCGCCCTCGCAGGGATGCTGCAGTCCATAAACCCACGGTTGGTCTACTGGTTGACTGCGCTCATCCTCCTGGTTTGCGTCCTGCTGGTGCAATCCCTCCGCAAGACCCCGGGTGCAGGCGGCTCCTCGCCCGGAAATGCTCGCGGTTAGACACAGAAAAAGAAGCCCGCGCATCGCACGAGCCTCTGCATTCAGCCCGCTGCTTAGAACTCCGCGCTTCCCAGCGTGCGCGGGAAAGGCAGCACATCGCGTATGTTGGAAAGCCCTGTCAAGTACATCACCAAGCGTTCAAAGCCCAGGCCAAAGCCAGAATGCGGGACCGTTCCAAAGCGGCGCAGATCGATATACCACCTGTACTCCTCCTCACGCAGGCCCATCTGGCTTATCCGCTCCACGAGCACATCCGCCCGTTCCTCGCGCTGGCTTCCACCGACAAGCTCTCCGATGCCGGGGATTAGCAGGTCAACGGCGGCCACTGTCTTTTTGTCATCGTTTAGCCTCATGTAGAAGGCCTTGATGTCCTTGGGATAATCGGTAACAAAGACAGGCCGCCCGAAATGCTCCTCCGTGAGAAAACGCTCATGCTCCGTTTGCAGCTCCACACCCCAGGACACAGGGTACTCAAATTTTTTCCCAGACAGTGCGAGGATGTCCACAGCCTCCGTGTAGCTGATCCTGAGATAGTCGCTCTCCTTGAGGTTTCTGAGACGTTCTAAAAGCCCCTTGTCCACATAACGGTTCAGAAAATCGACCTCTTCGGGCAGCTGATCCATGACGGCAGCGGTAATGCTGCGCGTTAAGTCTTCCGCGAGATCCATATTGTCCTTGAGGTCCGCGAAGGCAACCTCAGGTTCAATCATCCAGAATTCGGCTGCATGCCGGGGCGTGTGGCTTTTTTCCGCGCGGAAGGTGGGACCAAAGGTGTAGACACTGCGGAAAGCGACACAGAAGGCCTCGGCATTGAGCTGTCCGGACACGGTCAAGCTTGCAGGCCTGTTGAAAAAGTCCTGCTTCATGTCAATCTTCCCCTCGCTATCGCGCGGAGGGTGGTCGAGGTCAAGCGTCGTGACATGGAACATTTCACCAGCCCCCTCGGCGTCACTGGTGGTAATGATGGGCGTATGAACATAGACAAACCCACGGGAGGCGAAAAAGGAGTGGACCGCCTGAGCCGCCACGGATCGTATCCTGAACGCTGCAGAAAAGGTATTGGTCCGGGGTCTCAAATGGGCAATGCTACGCAGATATTCAAATGAATGGCGCTTCTTTTGCAGGGGAAAATCCGGCGCACAGGACCCTATCAGCTCCACGGTGGCTGCTCTGACCTCAAAGGGCTGCTTGAGCTGCGGGGTCAGGACCAGCGTGCCCCTGACGGCAATTGCGCTTCCCAGCGTGATGCGGGCCACCTCCCTGAAGTTGGGCAGTGTTTCATCGCAGACAATCTGCAGATTGCGAAAATAGCTGCCGTCGTTGAGCTCTATGAAGGCAAAAGCCTTGCTGTCCCTCAGCGTCCTGACCCAGCCGCTCACCTCGACTTCCGTCCTGTCCGGCGGGGTCTGCCGATATAACGTGCGAATCAGGCTGACCTTCATAATGTTTGCTCTCCTTCTATGAACGTTTTTCCAAACAGCGCGGCACCAATGATCCCCGCTTCATTACCAAGCGTAGCCAGCTCTATCCTGGCGTAGGGGAGCGCCTTGAACATCAGATACCGCGGAAGCTCTGCGCGCACCGCGTCAAGCAGGAAAGCGCCCGCATTGCTCACACCGCCACCCAGAACCACCATCTCCGGGTCGATGAAGGAGATGATGCTGTTAATCGCAAGGGAAAGGTACTTCACATAGCGGCGAAAAACGCGCAGGGAAAGCTCATCCCCTTCTCTGGCCAGATCAAACACCATCCTTGCGGTGATGTTTTGCGCGTCTTCTGAAGCGTGCAGGCTGAGCTCCCAGCCCGGATGTTCTTTCAGGAGTTCCCGAGCCATGCGGACAATCGCTGTGGCGGAACAGTATCGTTCCATGCATCCGTCCTTTCCACAGGTGCAGGGAACACCGTCAATCTCCAGCGTCAAATGCCCGATTTCGCTCGCCACGCCATGAGCGCCCGTCCAGGGCTTGCCGCCCATGATGATCGATGCGCCAACACCGGTGCCCAAGGTCAGAAAAACGCTGCTGGTCGCATGGCGGCTGATGCCCACAACACTCTCGGCATAGCCGGCCAGGGTCGCGTCGTTATCTATAAAGACAGGAAGCGGGATGTGCTTTTGCAATTCGTTTCGAAGCGGGACGTCCGTCCAGGAAAGGTTCGGGCAGAAATATACCCTGCCATTGACATTTTCCGCGACCCCTGGAATCCCTACGCCAATGCTGACAATATCCGACACCCTGCAAGCGCCCCGCATCAGGGCCTCCATCACGCACGCAGCCATGTCCCGCACGATGTCCTCATAAGGGCGTCCGGGCAAGGTCGGCGTCTCCGCCCTCGCCGACAGGGTCCCTTCCCCATCGACAAGGCCAGCCGCCATGTGTGTCCCTCCCACATCGACCCCGATATACAGCGCGCCTTTTTTCATCTATTCCCCCTTGCCCCGATCCATCAGATCATTCAGGCGCCTGTCAAGTTCCCTGGCTGCAGAATAGCCCATCTTCTTCAAGCTCAGGCCTCGAGCAGCCACCTCGATGATGATGGCCAGGTTTCTCCCGGGTTTAACCGGAATGACGAGGTAGGGAATCTTCACATCCAGGATGGACGTGAATTCCTCCGCCAGGCCCAGACGGTCGTATTCCTTTTTTTCCTTCCAGGGCTCCAGGTGGATTTCCATGTCGATGCCCATATTGACAAGGACCGATCCGATCCCAAACATAGCCCGGATGTCGATGATGCCTATGCCTCTGATCTCCATAAAATGGCGCACAGCCTCCGGGGCTGTGCCAATCAGCCTCGCTTCGCTGACCCTGCGAACATCCACCACATCGTCTGCAACCAGCTGGTGTCCGCGCTTAATCAGTTCCAGTGCCGCCTCGCTCTTTCCGACACCGCTTTCGCCGGTGATGAGGACCCCCACCCCGTATACGTCTACCAGGACTGCATGCAGCGTTGTGCTGGGCGCGAGAACACGGTTGAGGTACAGGATCCCATCCACAATGAATTTCGTCGTGGACACCTCGGTCTGAAGTACCTCTATATCCCGCTTTCCCGCGCACTCCAGCAGATCCTCCGGCGGCAGAAAGCCCCGACAGATGATCACGCAGGGAAGATCATAGGAGAAAAACCTCTCAAAGCACTTTTTTCTCTCGCCGTCTCCAAGGGAGTCAAGGTAAGCCATCTCCCCTTTGCCAATCACCTGAGGGCGCCCATAGGCGAAGTGATCGTAGAAGCCCGCGAACTCAAGCCCAGGCCTGTTAAACTCCGCCGAGGAGATCGCCCATTCCGTCCGGGACGACGGAGACAGGGTGGTCAGGTTGAGCGCCTTGGCAAACTCGCGCGCGTTAACCATCCCAACCCCCTTCCCGCCCAAAGCCCTTGATCCATGCTGGTAGTATACATCGACCCGAACCGACTGCCAAGGATAGAAAGCCGCCGGGCGCTTTACTTCCAAGCCCGGACCGGGTTATAATGCCGCTGCAATGACGGGAACGGGTGCGGGAGGGACCTGAAGCGAGCCGGGGAGGGTGCGATCCCGGCGGTGCTGAACGCATTGGATCACCCCGGAGCAGGAGGCCACACCTCACGGCAGCCACCGGTAGAAGGCAACGCAAGCGGGCGGGGGCGTTGCCCCCCGTCAATTTGGGTGGTACCGCGGATTGTTCCGTCCCAAGAGGACGGTTTTTTTGTGGAGGTACTTCATGTACGAGAAGGTCTCAACTGATATGGATTTCGCGGGGCGAGAAAAACAGATCGCCGCCTTTTGGAAAAAAAACCGGATCGTAGAAAAAAGCTTTGCTTTCCGCAGCGGCGCGCCACGTTTTACATTCTACGATGGTCCGCCTACAGCGAACGGCAAGCCTCATATCGGGCACGTCCTTACGCGGGCTGTAAAAGACCTGATCCCACGCTACCAGACGATGAAGGGAAAAAACGTGCTGCGCATCGCTGGGTGGGACACCCATGGCCTGCCTGTCGAGCTGGAGGTGGAGCGCAACCTGGGCTTAAACGGCAAGGAAGAGATCGAGCGCTTTGGCATCGAGCCCTTTATCCGCGCATGCAAGGAAAGCGTCTGGAAGTACCTGAGCGAATGGGAGGAGATGTCCGAGCGCGTCGCCTTCTGGCTGGACATGGAGCATCCTTACGTCACCTACCACGACAGCTACATCGAAAGTGTCTGGTGGAGCCTGAAGCAAATTGCAGACAAGGGCCTTTTATACAGGGGACACAAAGTCGTCCCCTACTGTCCCCGCTGCGGCACAGCCCTGTCCACCCACGAAGTTGCGATGGGATATCGCGAGGTGACCGAAGACGCGGCCTTTGTCAGGTTCAGGATCCGCGGGACCGACAGCGCTGAAAGCCTCCTTGCATGGACCACCACGCCTTGGACGCTGCCCTCCAACGTGGCGCTGTGCGTCAACGCAGAAGAGGAATACTGCCGACTGCGTTTCAGGGACGAAGTCCTCATCCTGGCGAAAGCCCTGATCGCATCCGTGTTTTCCGAGGACATGCTCAGGGAAGTGACGATTCTGGAATGTTTTCCAGGCAGCCGTCTGGACGGCGTCGCGTACGAACCCCTTTACGCCTTCACACCCACGGAAGAAAAGGCCTGGTATGTGGTCAACGACAGCTATGTCACCCTAACGGATGGGACAGGCGTTGTCCACATCGCCCCGGCCTTTGGCGAGGACGACGCGCGCATCGGCCTACAAAGAGGGTTGCCCTTCGTCCAGCTGGTGGACACACAGGGGCATTTCGTCGAGGGCACCCCCTGGTCGGGCCGCTTTGTGAAGGAAGCCGATCCTCTCATCCTCGCAGACCTGAAAGATCGAGGCCTCCTCTTCGATCGGCAGCCCTACACCCATAACTATCCACACTGCTGGCGCTGCGCCACGCCACTTCTGTACTACGCCAGAGGTACCTGGTTCATCCGCATGACCGCGGTGAAGGACAGCCTTGTCGAAAACAACCGCTCCGTCCAATGGCATCCTGAGCATATCAGGGACGGTCGGATGGGTCATTTCGTTGAGAATGTGCTGGACTGGGGCCTTTCCAGGGAGCGATACTGGGGCACTCCCCTGCCCGTGTGGACCTGCAGCAAAGGCCATGTCCATGTCATTGGCAGCCGTCGGGAGCTTGAGGAAATGAGTGTCGAGCCCCTCCGTCTGCCGGAGCTCCACCGGCCCTATATCGACAGCGTCGTCCTCAGGTGCCCGGAGTGCAGCGATGAAATGCGGCGTGTCAGCGAGGTCATCGACTGCTGGTACGACTCCGGCAGCATGCCTTTTGCGCAGTGGCATTATCCCTTTGAAAACCAGGAAAGCTTCCTTGAGACCTTCCCCGCCGACTTCATCAGTGAGGCCGTAGACCAGACCCGTGGGTGGTTCTATACACTGCTTGCCATCGGCACCCTCGTGTTTGGCCGTTCGCCCTTCCGGCACTGCCTGGTCCTGGGGCATGTGCAGGACAAGGACGGCCACAAGATGAGCAAGCATCTGGGAAACGTCGTGGACCCCAGAGAAGCGCTTGATGAGCAGGGCGCAGATGCTGTCCGCTGGTACTTTTACACCGCGGGCGCACCCTGGCTGCCCAGTCGCTTCAGCGCTGAGGCAGTCGGCGAAGTGCAGCGCCGGTTCCTGGGGACGCTCTGGAACACCTATGCCTTCTATATCCTCTATGCCGAGATTGACGGCTTTGACCCAAATCTCCATCCCCTTTCACAGGCAGCGCTGACGCTCATGGACCGATGGATCTTGAGCCGGCTTCACATGCTTGTCGGGCAGGTGGATGAAGGCTTGTCCAACTACAGGATTCCGGAATCAGCGGCGGCTGTCCAGGCCTTTGTGGACGAGCTTTCCAACTGGTATGTGCGGCGCTCCCGCCCCCGTTTCTGGGGCAAGGGCATGGATGGGGACAAGGAGTCAGCCTTTGTCACGCTATACACCGTGCTTGACACGCTGTGCAGGCTGATTGCCCCCTTTGTCCCCTTCATCTCCGAGGCCATGTACCAAAACCTGGTCCGTTCAGTGGATAAGTCCGCCCCGGAGTCCGTCCATCTGTGCGACTTCCCCTCAAGCGACCCTCTATGGATCGACCCTACCCTGGAGGCACAGATGCGATCCCTGCTTGACGTCGTGCAGCTTGGGCGCGCCTGTCGCAACCTGGCCTCTATCAAAAACCGGCAACCCTGCGCGCGCCTTTTTGTGTCCGGGGCTGTGCTTGACAAGCCCTTCGCCGAACTGGCCGCCGACGAACTGAACGTCAGGGAAATCATCGTTGCCGAGGACATCCGTGCCTTTACGGACTATCGGCTCAAACCCCAGCTGCGCACGCTGGGACCACGCTACGGCAGGCTTCTCGGAAAAGTCTCCGCCCGCCTCTCCCAGATGGACGGAGCGGAGGCGCTGGACGCCTTTGACAGAGGTGAAGATATCCTCTTTGAGATAGACGGAACCCGGGTGTCCCTTTCCCGGGAGAACGTCCTGGTAGAAACCGCCAGGAAGCCTGGCTTCATCTCATTGGAGGAACGCGGCGTCACGGTCGCCCTGGACACAGCGCTGACGGAAGAGCTCATCGATGAAGGTTACGCGCGCGAGCTGATCAGCAAGTTGCAGACCATGCGCCGTGATGCGGGCCTTGAGGTCACCGACAGGATCCACATCACCTACCGTTCCAGTCCACGGCTTGAATCGGTCGTGGAAAAAAGCCGTGAAATGATAGGCCGTTATGTCCTGGCACAAGCTCTGTCAGACGAATCGCCTCCTTCAGACGCCTACAGCCGGGAATGGGATATCAATGGAGAAACGGCGCTGCTGAGCATCAGGAAGGCCTGAGACGGGTTTCCTTCGCAACAAAGTCCCGACCATCACAAAAATATGCCGGCACAGCTGTGAGAAAATGTTGTACATGGCTTCAAATCTATGATACACTCTTGTCCGGTCCCAGTTCGGTCTGACCCAGGTGTTCTTCCCGGTTTTCCTCATCGTTACGCGACAGATGGAAGAAACCAACAAGACAGCTGAAAGTCGCAACGGTGGGACAAGAAAACCAGGAGGTGCATAGATTTTATGTACAACGACAAAACCCTCACATGCCGTGACTGCGGCAACCAGTTCACCTTCACCTCTTCAGAACAGGCTTTTTTCGCGGAAAAGGGTTTCCAGAACGAGCCAGGGCGTTGCCCTTCCTGTCGCGCCGAACGTCGTAGCAACGGTGGCGGCCGCATGGGTGGCTACAGAGACGGTGAGCGTCAGATGTATGACACGATCTGCGCAAGCTGTGGTGTGGAAACCCAGGTTCCATTCCTTCCCAGGGGTGACCGGCCTGTTTACTGCAGGGACTGCTATGTCAGGGTCAATCCCCGCTACTGAGAAAGAACCGCTCAAAGCTTCCACCCATGGGTGGGGGCTTTTTCATTAGGTCCTCTGTGCGATTGCAGCCCTCCTCCTGCTATGCTATCATGAGATTCGCGAAGGAGGGATCGTTATGCAGTTTCTGTTGCAAAACCTGCCGATCCTTGTCTGCCTGCTCGTCGGGATCGCACTGCTGGTTTTTGAGATGTTCATGCCGGGATTTGGTCTCCCGGGCATATCAGGCACTTTAATGCTGTTAGCCAGCATCGTTCTTACCTGGACCACGCATGGCCCGCTCGCAGGGTTGGGTGTCACCCTTGTGGTGCTCGCCCTCACAGGGATTACCGCCACGCTCTCGTTCAAGTCCGCATCGTCCGGCCGACTCTCGCGTTCACCTCTGATCCTCAAAGACGCTGAGGGCAGGGGTGAAGGCTATTCTGCCGGTCCCGACCTGAGCCCCTTCCTTCACAGGGAAGGCATCGCTCTGACCTTTCTCAGACCTGCAGGCATCGCGGAGATCGACAGTACCCGGCTTGATGTCGTCTCAGACGGAGAGTTCATCCAAATGGGGGCGCGCGTACGCGTCACGCTGGTCGAAGGGGCGCGCGTCGTCGTGCGGGAAGTCAACACGTAAGGAGGCTTATCCATGGACCTGGCTTCATTCTGGATCCTTTTCGCCCTCGTGGTCGTCGTGGTACTGGCTGCGGTGTTCTTCCGCTACGTGCCCATCGGCCTGTGGGTTCGCGCGCGCGCGTCGGGCGTGCACCTGAAGATCGTCACCCTCATCGGCATGCGGCTGCGGCGCATCTCTCCCCACCGGCTGGTGGACGCCTTCATCATGGCGCAAAAAGCCGGCCTCGACCTGACCATCGACCTGCTTGAGAAGCACTTTCTGGCCGGCGGCAACATCGAGAGGGTGATCAAGGCGCAGATCTCCGCGCAGCAGGCCAGCATCGCGCTTTCCTTTAAGCAGGCCTGCGCCATCGACCTGGCGGGTCGTGATGTGCTGCAAGCCGTGCAGATGAGTGTGTTGCCCAAGGTCATCGAGACACCGCCTGTCGCCGCCATCGCCAAGGACGGCATTGAGCTGCGTGCCAAGGCGCGCGTAACGGTGAGGACCAATATCACCCGCCTGGTCGGCGGAGCGGGCGAGGAAACAATCATCGCACGTGTCGGCGAAGGGATCGTCACCACCATTGGTTCTTCAAACGCACACAAAGAAGTGCTTGAAAATCCGGATAAGATCAGCCATACGGTTCTCAATAAGGGGCTGGACGCCGGGACTGCCTTTGAAATACTGTCCATTGACATCGCAGACGTGGACGTTGGACGTAACATAGGCGCACAGCTGCAGATGGATCAGGCTGAGGCGGACTTGCGCATCGCACAGGCGCGTGCCGAGGAGCGCCGGGCCATGGCTGTCGCCCGGGAGCAGGAGATGAAGGCTTCCGTTCAGGAAATGCAGGCCAAGGTTGTCGAAGCACAGGCTCAGGTACCCCTCGCCATGGCTGACGCACTGCGCAGTGGAAGACTGGGCGTTATGGACTATTACCAGATGCAAAACGTCATCTCGGATACTTCCATGCGCGAAGGCATCGCCAAGGCAACCGGACAGAGCCCGGACGACCCGTCAAAGCCGTCAGCACAAAAACAGTAAGCCGCGCAAGCGGCCCGTAAGCATCACAAGCATTGGGGTCATCGGAAGGGAGGGGTTACGTGGACGCCATCATCCTCCTGTTCGTGATTGTTTCGGCCATCAGCTCGCTGATGAAAAAGGCACAGAAAAAACAACAGGAAGCTGCCAGGAAAGCCGCAGTGCCTAGGGCGATGCCTGCTGTGGCGAAAAGCCGAGCCAAGGAAACGGCTTCCGGGGTTCAGGCGCCCCTGTCCTCGCCTCCGCCGGCCCAAGCGCTTCCACTTTCCGTCGCGCCTTTTCGCAGAGATCCACCAAGCTTGGAAGAACCGTTTGGATACGAGGAACCCAAGGCTTCCGGACTCCTGCGTCAGAATGCCGCCGACCAGTCTCCCGCTGCTTTGTCGAGCGGACCTGCCCTCCTCCCACCCGTGTTCAGCCGCGACACCCTGCTTCAGGGAATCGTCATGGGAGAAATCCTCACACGCCCGGGGAACAGAAACCGCCCTGGGATGGGGATCCCTGCGTTTAGAAAACGTTCTTGATTTTCTGTCTATAACGGCATAGACTTCTCTCCGGCCGACCGGGTGACGCGGCACTTGATCCACGGACAGGTCCCGTCCACAGACACGCTTTGAAGGGAGACAACAGATGACCTCAAATAAGAAACTGCTCAACTGGGTCAACGACATAACAGAGCTATGCGCACCTGACAGGGTACACTGGTGTGACGGCTCCGAGGAAGAAAACCAGTGGCTCCTCGATCAGGCCGTCGCTTCCGGCGCAGCCATCCGCCTAAACCAGGAAAAGCTGCCGGGTTGCTATCTTTTTCGCAGCGATCCTTCCGACGTCGCGCGGGTGGAAGATCGCACCTTCATCGCGTCGCGCAGGAAGGAAGATGCGGGTCCAACCAACAACTGGATTGACCCGGTGGAACTGAAGAAGACCATGACGGCGCTGTACAGAGGCTGCATGAGGGGAAGGACCCTCTATGTGATCCCTTTTTCCATGGGACCTGTTGGAGGACCCACGTCCAAGATCGGTGTTGAGATCACAGACAGTCCCTACGTCGTGGTCAACATGCGCATCATGACCCGCATGGGCAAGGCTGTGCTGGAAGCCCTGGGGGACGACGACTTCGTTCCCTGCCTGCACTCCGTGGGAGCACCGCTCGCCCCGGGGCAAAAAGATGTGCCCTGGCCCTGTGCGCCCATGGAGCAGAAATATATCAGCCACTTCCCGGAAGAGAGGACGATCTGGTCTTACGGGTCTGGCTACGGCGGCAACGCCCTTTTAGGCAAAAAGTGTTTCGCACTGCGCATCGCAAGCGTTCAGGCCCATGACGAGGGTTGGATGGCGGAGCACATGCTCATCCTAAGCATCACCGACCCCGAAGGCCACAAGACCTATATCACGGGTGCCTTCCCAAGTGCCTGCGGCAAAACCAACCTGGCCATGATGGTGCCCTCGCTGCCGGGATGGAAGGTGGAAACCATCGGCGACGACATCGCTTGGATGAGGTTCGGTAAAGACGGGCGCCTGTACGCCATCAATCCGGAAGCCGGCTTCTTTGGGGTGGCCCCCGGTACCTCCATGGACTCCAACCCCAACGCGATGCTGAGCATCCAGAAGAACACCATTTTCACGAACGTCGCCCTGACGGACGATGGCGATGTCTGGTGGGAAGGCATCGGGAAGGATGCACCCGATCATCTTATCGACTGGAAAGGAAACGACTGGACGCCAGACAGCAACACGCCGGCCGCGCATCCTAACGCGCGTTTCACAGCACCGGCCAGCCAGTGCCCTGTCATCGCTCCGGAGTGGGAAGATCCAGCGGGTGTTCCTATTTCCGCCATCCTCATCGGAGGGCGCAGGCCCAGCACCGTCCCCCTGGTCCATGGCAGCTTTGACTGGGAACACGGCGTGTTCATGGGCGCCATCATGGGCTCGGAAATCACTGCGGCGACCATTTCTGACCACATCGGTCAGGTCCGGCGGGACCCCTTCGCAATGCTTCCTTTCATTGGCTACCATGTCGGAGACTACCTCCGCCACTGGCTCGACATGGGCAAGCGCAGCACCGCTGACAAGCTGCCGAAGATCTACTACGTCAACTGGTTCCGGAAGGATTCCAAAGGCAACTGGCTCTGGCCCGGCTTTGGTGAAAACAGCCGGGTCCTTAAGTGGATCACAGAGAGGGTCAATGGCCAGTGCACGGCAGTGTCCACTCCCATCGGGAACATGCCCCTGCCCGAAGATATTGACATGGACGGGCTTGACTCCGTCAGCGAGGAGACCCTGGTCGAATTGCTGAAGGTGGACAGGGAGCGGTGGACCCGGGAAGCGGACTCCATCGCCAGGCACTTTGAAGGCTACAGGGAACGCCTGCCTGAGGAGATGTTCCTACAGCTTGAAGCGCTCAGAAAACGACTGAAGGAATAAGCCGGCACGAACCTCCGCGCCTGGGATAGAAAAACCGCCAGTATATGGCGGTTTTTCTATCCCAGGCGCGCTCAGCCCCCCCACATCGTCATCGCAGCAAAGGCTGCGATGGCAAACAGCGTCAGCAAAGACAGCCCTGACGATACCACCGTGCGCTCTGCAGGGTCTTTTGCAAACATCGGAAGCACATAGGGGGGTGGCAGAAGAAACATCAGCACGATCGCACGACGGATGAAGGGGTCCCCATGAAGAAACCAGCGGCTGGCTGCGAGCATCACTGCCATCAGAAGGCCGGAAATAGCCCATCTCAAGCCTGCGATTTTCAGCGTGTCGCGCCAGTGGATGTCCCTGAGCACGAGGTCGTAGCCAACCGCCAGCAGGACCACCGCGGCGGTCGGCTGCGCAATGAAGGAAGCCGTAGACGAGAGGACCTGGGCGACGCCAGTACGCTCAAGCTCCCTGAAAGCCCCGGTAGCGCCCATTAAAACGCCGGCCACAATGGCGAGTATCAGGGGAGAGAATAAAAGCGAGCGCAGCACCTCGTTCCCCGATCTCGGTCCCCCCTGAGACCTGTCCAGCGAAACCTTGTAGACGGTGAACACGAACAGCACCTGTCCCAAGTCGATGATCGCAAAGGAAGCCACCTGCTCTTCGCCGGCAAGCAGTGCGAACAAGGCGTACCCCAGCATGCCAGCCTCGTATCCGCTGGTCAGGTAGGGAACGAGCCCGGAGGAGAGCCTCATCACCCGCGCGCCTGCCCGCCCAAGAGCCATTGCCCCCAGACAGGCAAGGAACATCAGGCTGGGCCAGATCAGAGAATCCGCGCTGTACTGGGCCCGGGCAAAGGAGTGAAACAGGACGGCAGGAAGGGTCACATGCAGCACAAGCTTCTTCAGTCCCGCCACCTGTTCCTCACTGAAAAGGCGCGTCTGCCGGAAAACAGCCCCCAACCCAAGCATGAAAAGCACCGGCAGAACCGTTTGAGCAGCGGCAGTCAAGCGTGCCATCTTTCACCTCCAAGGTTTATCAGGGCTGTGGAATATGCTCAAAGAAATCATTCTTCAGGATGTCCTTTCCGACCTCTGTGAATGCCAGCCAGTACCTGGACGAGCTGGTGGTCCTGTTTTCGTCGGCGACATGCCTGTCTCCCTGGGAAACGTGCATCAGCAGCGCTTCCTGGGCAACGTCAAACGCCGTCTTGCCACCAAAGGCGTCCAGGGGCACGCGCCAATCCATGTGCATCGGATCGGACGCCCCCATGTGAAGATAGAGCTTGCTGATCTTCCAGGGGCCAAGGCCCGGGTTGGCGGGCGGATACGCCTGGATATCCGCTGCAGCTTTCACAGCTTCCCTGGAGGCTTGAGAAACGGCTTGGTGCGCACCATGCCCATACTCGCCGCTGACGGCATGTGTAACGACCACGTCGGGACGGTACTTCCGGTACAGGTCCGCGATGTGTCCCACTGTCTTCTTCTTCCCCCAAAATTTGTAGGCATCCTTGAGCGTACGGGTAAACACATCCCTGAACGCAGCAATATCCGGATAGGTCCGGAGCCCGCAGTGCCACAGGCCGTTGAGAAGCTCGCTGCGCCGGATATCGTTGGCGCAGGTCAGATAGGCAACCACAACGCGTCTGCCCCGCTCTCCGGCATAGGTGGGGATCGTCCCTCCTAAATAGATCAGCTCGTCGTCAGGATGAGCCACAATGACCAGCAGGTCATTTTTGTCAGGCGCTGCTTCCCAGCGCTGTACCTCCGGAGGGGCCTCCCCCCGTCCATACAGAAAAAGGCCGGTGATCTGAGCTACGTCCCCTTCCCCGGGACTCATCTCAAGGCGAAAATGCTCAAGATCAGGGACGCTTAGGTACATGTGGGCAAATGGCTCCTCACAGACGGACACCGTTTCCCACCTCTCTTGAAAGGGCGCCAGCGCGCGGACCCGTGCGGGATTGCCCGCGAAACGGATGGAGACATGGCTGCAGGGCACACCCTCCGGTGTATGCAGCTCAAGAAAGGCTCCTGTCACAGCAAAACCCGCCCATCCGACTTTGTCGTCAGGCTTTATGTCCATCTGAGTGCCTTTGTGAAGGACCGTACAGCGGCTTGTGATCTCTTCCGCGATCTCGGCTCCCGCGGAAAGCAGCGCGCCCGCACCCATGAAGGCGGAGGCACACAGGAACATGAAGAGAAATACGCCCCGACGAACCCTCATTTTAGAAAAGCGCTCATCATAAAGCCTGTGGCGCTCCCGTAGGCGACCTTTGTCCACGTCCCTCCCGGGGCAATCACTGCGACCAGGCTGTTGTGGGGGACGCGCGCGATGATGTTTCCTGCCGAGACACCGGGCGTCGCCCTGAGGTTGACATAGGTTTTGTCGGGGTGCCTGACCACCTTGGCCGCAGCCGCGGGCAGACCGGTGAGCGTTAGAAAAGCTGTCATCATATATCCTTCCCTGCCATCGCTCAGCACCTTCACGCGGCACCACTGGCTTCCCTGCTCTTTGACCAGAAGCCTGGTGTTGCCAGGGTAGACGCCAAGTGCCCTCGCGTCCGTGGATGGCTGTTCCCTCAGGTTGAGTCCCACGCCCGTAGGGGTCACATAGGCGTTATATAAGCAGCTGCTATCGCCCGCAGAGGCACTACACCTTAAAAATCCGCTGTCTATGAACCCGGCGGCGCTGCCCACCGTAACCTGCCAGAACACGTTCCCCTTCAAGCGTACGGTAACCCGCGTGCCAGGAGCGAACTGGCCGGCGACGGGATAGGAATAGGAGGGCCCTGTGCGCAGATTGACTCTGCCGCCATTCGCACTGAAAATCTCAACCGTTTCACCCAAACCTCCGTCTGCAAAACGAAGGTATTCACCCCTGAAATAGCCGCGCTGACCGTCGATTTCCACATGGAACCAGCCTTCACTCCCGCTGAGCACCGTACAAGTCGCACCGTTTCTGTAGGTCCTGAGCACCGGCGAAGAATAGGACGGGTAGAGGCGCAAATTCAGATACTGGGACGCCGAGGGGTTATTGACCACCGCGGTGGAAGAAGATCCCCCGCTCTCCTCCAGATAGCTCGCGCTGATATATCCTGTTAGCTGGCCCACCACAACCCGACACCGGATCCATCCAGGCTGACGGTCGATCAGCTCCACCCAGGCCCCCCGGTTCACCTTTCCAAGCAACTGAGTCCCCGTTCCGGGGCCTGCGCGAACGTTGACACGGTCGGCGTTTCTGATCACAGCAAACGCAGCACTGGCGCCGGCATCCACAGGCGCCAGGGCCAGCGTAACCGCAGCCAGACAGCAAAGGCAAAAACGCAGCTGTTTCATGGCGTTCTCCTCTCCCACTGCCTCATTTGTACATATAACGCGGGTCCGAGTGCATTCATTCCCGTGCCGAAGCCCTTTCTTCTTGCAGAAAATCGGTGAGCACTGCGTTCATTACATCCATGCCACGACGTGTCAAACAGAAGAAACCCCCTCGCCGCTCAGCGAAGCCGCCCTCCAGGGCGCGGCGAACAGCCTGCGGGTACCTGTCGACGAAAGCCTCGCCATGCGCCTGCAAAAACGCCTCCTCGCACAGCCCCCGGTTCATGCGCAGGGCAAGCATGACCGTTTCGAACATCGCCTCTTCCTTTTCCAGCGTTTCATAGTGAGGGGGCTCTCCCCTCAGATACCCGTCGATCCCTGTGGGGTTTGACCGCCTCAAGTCAGAGCGCTCAAGGCTGTGCGCCGCGACGCCAAAGCCCAGGTAGGGGACGCGTGTCCAGGTGTCGACATTATGCCGACATTCAAAGCCCTCAAGGGCGAAACTGCTGACCTCGTACTGCCGAAGGCCTGCCGCATCAAGCCTTTTAACGGCCAGGTCATACATGGCAACCGTCTCCTCCTCGTCCGGTAGTGCCAGGCTTCCCTCCTCCACTGCGTGCCGGAGGGGGGTCCCTTCCTCCAGAATCAGAGCGTAGCAGCTTAGGTGCTTAGGCGCCAGGGCCAGGGCTGCATCGAGGGTCTCCTCAAAACCGCGGAGCGTCTGGTTGGGAATCCCCAGCATAAGGTCGAGGCTGATGTTCTCAATACCGGCAGCGCGGGCTCTCCGAACCGTCTTCTCCACATCGGGCCAGCCATGCCTCCTTTTAAGGATCTGAAGGATAGGGGTCTCACTGCTCTGAGCGCCCACTGATAGCCGGTTCACGCCTCCCTGTACAGCAGCTTCCAGAAAGGCTTCCGCGACCGTGCCAGGGTTGGCCTCACAGCTGACCTCGCTTCCTTCAAGGATTTGAAAAGCCTCTCTGAGTGTTTGCAGGACCAACAGGATCTGCCCCGGTCTCATCAATGACGGCGTTCCCCCGCCCAGGTAGACGGTGCCCGCGGCAGGGTGTCCGGCACACTCAGCCCGGGCTCGTATTTCCCTTGAGACGGCGGCCGTGTAGGCCTCCCTCAGCCCCAGCTTGCCCTCATAGGAAGGAAAATCACAGTACGCACACTTCCTCGCACAAAAGGGAAAGTGTACATACAGCCCCATCGGGCTTACCACCGCCTGAGCCCTCGCACAGCCTTGCCCATCCAGACAGTACCTTCAGGCCATACAAAGCCTTCGACCTTCGAGCCGACCCCCTTCGCGCCCGACTGCGACAGGCCCTGTGTCCCGCGAGCAAGCCCATGAAGCTCCACGAGGATCCCATGGCGCCTGAGGGCAGGGACAACAAGCAGGGGGTTCTCAACAGACAGCACTTCCTCCTCCCAGGGGTGTAGGACAAAGGTCAAGGAGACGTCGTCGATCAGCTGTTCTTCGCAAAAATCCATCCCCCTGAACGCGGCGTCCCCCGGCCCAAGCAGGTTCTGCACGGACTCCTCCTGGGCAGCCTCAACCGGGATCATCACAGGATCGCAAAGAGTCAGGGCGTCTAACCTCATCATGGCCACTTTCTGCCCGGGGATCCGGGCGCAGTGCGGCCGGACCAGAAGACAACGGTAGAGGCGGCCAGAGGGCCACCGGCAGAAAACCCATCAGGCTGACCCTTGGCATCCACCCTGGCTCAGGCAATCGATCTGAGCGGCTGAAACAGGGCTGTAGGGAAGGTTTGTGGCCCAAGGCCTACCCGACGGCACAGACAGGAAAGCCCGGAGCCATCGCCCTCAGGGCTGCAGGTTCTTCTTTAAGAAAAGAACGAAAGCAAACGCCGCCTCCCGGGCAAAGGAGAACAGGCAGACGCTTCCACTCAGGGCTGTTGTCGGGGAGACCCAGGCGCACGGGAAGCTCTGAAACGGCCCCCGGAAACAAAACCGCGTGACTTCAACCTGCCTGTTCACCCTCTTTCACAAATGCTTCGGGGTTCAAGCCCCTGAGTTCCTCCACCACGAACCGACCCTCCTTCCTGACTAGCTCGTCGTCAAACCACAGCTCTCCGCCGCCATACTCTTCCGTCTGAATAAGGACCATGTCCCAGTGTATCGCGCTGTGGTTGCCGTTTGGGCAGTTATCATAGCAGTTCCCCGGTGTCAGGTGAAGGGAGCCCGCAATTTTCTCGTCAAAGAGCGTATCCTTCATGGGTCGGGTGATGTAGGGGTTCACGCCAAGGGCAAACTCGCCCACGCCCCTGGCGCCCTCATCCGTATTGAGGATGCGGTTGAGAAGCTCGCTTTGGCTGCCCTCCGCATGCACGATGCGTCCCTTCTCAAAGCGAAGAAGGATGTTCTCATGGAGAACACCCTGGTACAGAGAAGGGGCGTTGAAGCGAATGCTCCCGGAAATGCTGTCTCTGAGCGGCGCGGTGAACACCTCCCCATCCGGGATGTTGAGCTTCCCGTCGCACTTGATCACAGGCTGGCCCTTCACGGAAAAAACCAGATCCGTTTCGACGCCCTTCACGCGCACCCGGTCTGTAGTACGCAGCCTTGAAACCAGGGCGTCCATGGCGTGGCTTAGGCGAGCGTAATCCATTGTGCACACACGGAAGTAGAAGTCCTCAAAGGCCTCCGTGCTCATTCCTGCCTGCTGTGCCATAGACGGCCCCGGGTAGCGCAGCACAACCCACCGGGTCTTGGGGACACGGATACGGTGATGCACCGGTTCCATATAGTGCAGGCTGAACAGCCGCTTCTTCTCCTCCGGCACATCCGCCGTCTCATAGGCATTGTCTCCGCCACGGATGCCGATATAAGCCTGGCACCTTTTCATGCGCCCGGCATCCAGCTCAGCCATCAGGTCGGCCTGCGCCTGCGTTAGACCAAGGAGGAGTGTGCGCTCCGTCCGTGGGTCGGTCAGGCTAAGCAAGGGATGAGCGCCCACGCGGTACACTTCCCGCACCAGTGCGGTGTCCAGCTCCGAGGCGATCCCCCGATCCTCAATAAGAACCGTTTCCCCTCGCTCAAGCCGAAGGCTGTAAGTAACCAGCAGCTCCGCCAGCTTCTCTACTCTTGGATCCATCGTCTATTTTCTTCCTTTCCGGGTTTTACTCTTCGTATGGCGCAACCGCCTGGCAACGGGGCGTTCAAAGGCATAGGTCACGAGAGTCGACAACGCCAGGGAGCCCAGCCAGCACAACAAGAGATAGCCCACCTGCCACCGCCTGTCTCCCGCCTGGTTGGGGTGCTCCACAGAAGATGCAGGCAAGCCCCAGACGCGCAGTTTTAACGCCAGCACCTGATGCCACAGATAGAACTGCATCGATATCTGGCTTAAAAAACGGGTCAGGGGATTCCCAAACAGAAGGCGAACACCGCCCAATCCCAGCGAGACTCCCAGAATAAACAAAGACAGGAGGACGGAGAGAACAAAGCGCCGGTCCATCTGCCCCTGCCGGATCGCCTGCATGCTGCCCTGGGCAGCCTGGTCCTTCAGCAGGGCGATCAGGGCGCTCAGGGCAACAGCTGCGCAGGCCGTCATCAGCACACGCGTCCAGGCATCCTCCTTCATGCGCTTTCGCAGCGATACGAACACGGATGCAGCCACAAAGCCATTGGCATACACGTCCAAAAAGGCAGGGACCTGGTTAAAGAACATCGCGCTGTCCGGGAGCGACGAGGCGTAGGCTCGAAAACCGAAGGCGATCAGCGACAAGGCTATATAGCTTGCCAGGGGCATTTTTCTGAAGCTACGGGCCAACACGGGAAAGATCAGGTAAAACTGCATCTCCACTCCCAGCGTCCAGAGCACGCCGTTGAGCGGTGTGTTCAGATAGCTGAAAGGAAAAAGCGTGTGGGCGAAACCCAGGTGAGCGAGGATGTCTGCCACCGCCTCGTTCCTTGAGGCATAACGGTTTTCAGGCAACGCCACCACGAGGAAGACGACCGTCAGGTTGAGCAGATAAGAAGGAACAATGCGCACAAGGCGTCGCCTATAAAAGGGCAACACGGGGGGCGAAGGCTGCATGTCCTCCCGTGCACGGGCATAGGGGAGGTAGACAAGAAAACCGCTGAGAAGGATCAGCCCATCCACCCAGACATATCCTGTCCTTAACAGGAAATCCAAGCTGACCCTGCCCCCCGGCAACGAAAAAACAGGTGTGAGCCAGCTTTGCTGCCAGAAGTGATAAGCTGCGATGAGAAAGACAAAGCCCACTCGCACCCCGTCGAGCGGAGGGATATATGGTTCACGGACTTCCGTCTGCCCGCGGTACCAGGCAATCAGGTTTCGCATTATTCCCCGATCCTGGCCATCTTGTATACGGTCTTGGTCTTGATGTAGCGCAAGGTCAGGCTTTTGTCCGTCAGGTGGACGATGCCGTAATCCTCCGTGAGTTCATCCGCACGCCGACCCGTCCTGAGCTGGTAGTTCTTTGCAAAATAGTACTGTTCCTTACCGTCGATCGCGCAGCTACCGTCATCGCGAAACTCCATCCTCAGGCCCTTGGCGGTCTCCCACACGCCGATGATACGATAGGGGACGCGCGTCAGTTTCGTTCGGCTTACATCCTTGTAGTCGGGGATGTTTCGGTAATAGGGCAGGGCTCCATATGGATCTCCCGCGTTGTAAAGCTCGTTGGCGTAGAGGTAGTTGGCCTGCTCGTACATGGACAGGATATCCCCGTACTTCTCCCCCGGGTTCGTCTTGTCGAGGGAATGGAGCGCCTCGACAACGGTCCTGTAATCCTTCTTCGCCATGGCCTCCGAAGCTGTATGATAGGAGTCGGCATAATACACATCATAGCAGGCTTCGCTCTGTTCCGCTGCATCCAGATAGCCTCCGATCAAGGCAAACTGCTCCGCAGCGGCACCAAAGCGACCTTCCTGCCGGAGGCGGGACGCCGTCGCGTACACCGCACCCTGGTAGAGCTCCGTCGCGTTCTTGTATCCGAGGATATCCTTAAGCTGCTCGACAGCCCCGTCCAGATCCTCCTGCTCAAGGGCCAAGAGCGCCTTTCGGTACAGGCTCTCCTCAAACTGTTCCGCTGCATCCTCATAGTCGCCCAGGGCTTTGAAGCCGGCAGCCGCCTCCGAAAAGTCGCCACTCTCCAGCGCCTGTTGCGCCAGCGCGTACCGTGCCTGCTGAAGCCGCGTCGCACTGTCCGCATATCCTTTGAGCGCCGTAAACTCATCCGCTGCCAGGATGTATTCACCGATCTCAAGCAGGGACGCAGCGCGGCTGTACCTGGCCAGCAGCAATTCCTCTTCGCTGTCTCTGTAACCCTCCATTGCCTCAAAGGCTTCGATGGCAGCAGCATAGTCCCTGCGGTCCATCGCGGCCTTGGCCTGGGTATAGCGCAACTCCTGAGCGCGCTCCCCAGCATCCCCATAGGCGCCCGCGGCAATAAACAACTGGAGGGCGCGCGCGGCATCGCCGCTTGCCAGCGCTGCCTCTGCAGACAGATATCGCGCCTGTCCCAGGGCTTCCTGGGCAGCCTCCACATGAGGCGCCGCTTCCAGATAATCAACAGCTTCGTCCAGGCTGCCTCGTTCCACAGCGGCAAGACCCAGATGATAGGAGCATTCCTCGGATAAAAGCGCCGCGTCCTCAAAGGAGGGCACCTTGTCAAATTTCTCCTTTGCGGCGGCATATTCGCCCGCCTGAAGAAGCCTGAGCGCAGGTTCATACAGACAGGAAGCCGCCTTGCGGAAAGAGTCCAGATATTCGCCTGCCAGGAGGTATTTCTCCGCAGCCAGGTCGAAAGCTTCCGCCTGCATCAGTTCCTCTCCCCACAGATAGTAGCACTCCTGCAGCCGAAGGCGTGCAGCCTCCTGATCGGCAGCCTTATGAAGAAGATCGACTGCCTGCGCGAACTCCTTGTTTTCCCGATGGGTCAGCGCAGGCCTGAAAAGGCATTCATCCGCCAGAGCGGATGCGTTTTCATAGTCTCCCAGCGCTTGAAGCTTCTCCCTTGCTAAGAGATAGTCCAGGTTCTCCATGAGCTTGAGTGCCCACTCGTATTCACCGCGCAGGACACGCGCAGCCGCGTCCCTGTAGCTCCCCAACTGAGAAAATTCCGCGACCGCCTGGGCATAGTCTCCGGACTGCTGTAGCTTGTCCGCGCGCAGATACGCGGTTTGTCTGGAAAGCTCCGCGCTGTCTGCATACCCATCCAGCGACACAAACACATCCTGCGCAGTCCTGAGCGCCATAATGGTCCCTGTGTCTACAAGTTCCTTCGCGCGGCGATAGTCGCTTTCCTTTGCCATTTCAGGGCTGTCATGGTAATCCATCAGAGAAAGGTAGATCTCTCTGGCTTCAGACCATTTCCCGTCCTTGAGCTCTTGTCCAGCACGATAATAACGATATGCGGGGATGCCGTGAAAATAAACAGCATACGCCGTTCCAGCCAACAGGACCACCGCGGCGCCGGCTGTCAGGGCGCGTTTTCTGCGCCTGTAGGCTCTGCGCTCCCTTTCCTCGCGTTCCTTCTCGCGCCTCCCCGCTTCCTCCCTGGCCCTGCGCGCCCTCTCTTCAAGGACACTCTCTTTTTCAAAGATAATGGTTTCTATAGCCGCCTGGTGATAGCGCGTGAATACTTCATGTTTGTCGCGTCCGCAGCGCGCACAGTCGGTCAGGCTTGCGGGGTTTGGCCTGCCGCAGATGCACAGCCAGACAGCCCCCTGATCGCTTGGATAGCCGACGGCGTCGCTCCCCGCTATATGGCGCAGCATTTCCAGCTGCTTGCCACGCGGCAGGAAGTTCTCCCTGTACTCTGTCATGTTTCCCGGATCGCGACGCCAGACAGTCCCGTCTATGAACCAAAGCTTTTCGATGATGAAGTCCATCCTGGCAGCCTGGGGTCCATCTTCGATCAGGACAGCTACCTCAAACACCGAACGGCTTTCTCCCCGAAGCCCCAAAACCCGCTCCACCTGCCTGGACAGCCTTTCATCGCGCTGGCCATAGCAGGCAAAGCTTGCCTGGATGCTCGTAACCGTCTTATCAGACAGGTTGAAGAGCTGCAGTCTGACTTCCGGGTGCCCCTGTGTGGGCATCCGGAAGTGCCACAGCTCGACAGGACAGCTCAGGTCGATCTTCATGAAGTCTTCTCCGGCGAAAGCCTCTGTCCCAGGGACGCCCCCGCATCCCCCTCAACAGCTGATCGCCTATAGATGAGAGAGGCTCATTTCGACAAGCATATCGTCGATGAAGGAACAGATCAGTACTACCTGTGTTTCCTCTTCTGTCTTCACAGCATAGTGCAACAGCGCGGCACCGTCCCCCACGGTCAGAAGACCAAAGGGTGCAGTCTGGCCATCCGGATCGCCATACAGGACAGCGCTTTCCTGGGGCAGCGCCCCTTCGCCGTGTTCAAAGCGCATCAGCACCAAGGAAAGGCTGTTGCCAATGCGGATGCCTCGGGGGCCTTCAACGCCTGCAGCAGACACCGTGAAACGATCCGCCAGCAGGAAACCACCTTCAGCGTCAAAGGTGAAGGCAATTTCAACAGCCTCCCACTGCTGAATGAGAATAATTTCACCGGTGGAATCCTCTATTCTCTCTTCATGTACAGGCGGGCCAAGGGAAGTGGCAGCAGCTTCGGGGCTCAGGTCCAGAAAGTCAAGAAAAAGGAGCGTCAGGTCCTCCCTTTCAAGCGGGCCGGGGTGATCCGTGTCATAGGCAAAATACACCGTCTCCTCCTGCAGGACGGACAGCTCTCCCAGGGCCTTGCTCACCTCCTCGCTCGACACCGTTTCGCTGCTCCCGAAGTAGCGGATGGCGGTGATGCGGCCGTTATCTAAGGTATATTGGATACCTGACTGGAGAAAGCCCTGGTCCGCAGCGTAGGTCACACTGTATTCCACTAGCCGCAGATCCTGCCCCTCCCTCGTGACAAGGCCTACGCTTACAGGGAGCGGAAGCTCACCTCGCATGTAGAGCACGGCGTTGTCCACGGTTCCCACAAGGGACGGGTTGTCATTGGGGAAAGCTGAAAGAAGCACGTCCACACTCTCGCCCACCGGGATTCCGCGCAGGGATTCCACGGGCCGGCCATCCATGCCTGGAACGAGGAAGGCCCCGCTCAGCGCGGTATCGGCACTTAAGTCTCCGGACGGGAAAAGCAGCGTATAGCCGTCGCCCCTGGCCACAAAGCCTCCGTCCTCACGGAGGGGCTGTAGGCCGTCTTCCAGGGCACGTTCCACCAGAGAATGAGTAAAGTTGTTGAGCTCTGCAACCGTCAGAGCCTCGGGGGACAGGTCCTCTGCCTGGGCACAGACAAGCGCCACAGCCAGCAGGACCAGGAGGACGCCAAAGCATTTTTTCATACCGGATCCTTTCCTCCAATCGAGAGCGCAGCGGCTTTTGAACGCGGCTTCGGGTGCACGGAGGGTCTGCGCCTTTGGGCCCCAAAGCCCAGCGACAACGCGTCCGTGGGGCATGCGTTGACACAGTCGCCACAGCGCACGCATTCGGGCTGATTTGCCTTCCTGGACGGATCCAGGAGCATCAGGCACGCACGGGCACAGGCGCCACAGCGTATACATCGGCTTTCATCAAAGCGCAGCCTGTACAGCGCAACCGGATTCATCATCCCATACATTGCCCCCAGGGGGCAGAGGTATTTGCAAAAAGGCCTGTAGTTCATCAGCGAAGTCAGTATGACGATAAGCAGAATAGAAAGCTTCCAAAAAAACAGAAGACCGGTCTGGTAGCCTCCCCCCAGGCCTGAAACGCTCTGAGCCGAAAGATCCAGGGGCGAAGCTGCCACCACCGAAAAGGGTGCAGGGAGCACAGGCACTGAAGCGCCGGCGCTCTGCGAAGGCCCACTCTTTGGGTTGAACAGGACCAGCGGGATGCCGGCCTCCAGGGTTCCGGCTGGACAAACCAGCTTGCAAAAGGCTGGGGAAGCCTCTCCGGCTTCGTTGTTCAGCAACATTGGCAAAAGGAAGACCAGCACGACCAGCACCGCGTATTTGAAATATCTGAGGGTCCTGTCCGCCCGAAAGCGATTTCGCTTGATCGGAAAGGGGATTTTGTACAGCAGTTCCTGGATCAGGCCAAAGGGGCACAGAAATCCGCAGACCATCCGGCCCAGGAAAGCGCCAAACACAAGGATGATTCCGAAGACGTAACAGGAAAAAGAGAAAGCCCTGCTTCCGATGACCGCCTGCAGCGAGCCAATCGGGCAGCTCATCAGCGCACCTGGACAAGAGTAGCAGTTGAGTCCCGGAACACACACCATCTTCAGGTTGCCCTGGTAGATCTTCCCCGCTGCAAAGCCGGTCACGTAGCTGTTGGTCGCTGCAGCGAAGAACAGCTGTATGGCCCGGCGGCCTTTGAATTTCCTTGGCCGCTGCTTTCTTTTTTTCTTTTCAGCCAATGCCGATACACTCCAGACAGATCCGGACCGCCTTGCGCAGCACGATCGCCACCTCGCCCCGCACCACCCCAAAACCCACTAAGGCCGCGCCCATCAGGGTCAGGGCGACCCATGCCCCTTTACAAAACGCTGTCTTCATCAGTCTGCCCCACATCCTCCAGCACGGAATCAATGAGCTGCGCCCACTGCGCCTCATCCCGTGCACCCACGACCTGGCCTAACATCTCTCCCTTTCCGTTGAAAAACCAGGTCGTCGGATACGCCTGCAGGCCAAGGTGATAAATCGCGGCGTGAAAGAACAGATCGGGGATCAGCGTCGGGTATGTAAGCGCCTTTGCCCGGTACACCTCCTTCGCTCCGTCTATCTCGCCATCCACAAGCTCAACTGAGCCATCCTCTTTAAGCCGGGATCCGTCGGCCAGAAGGCCCATAATAGAGATTTTGTCTCCGTACTGCTGATGCAGTGCCTCCAACGCAGGCAATTCCATGATACAAGGCCCGCACCAGGTGGCCCATACGTTGATCATGAACGGCTTCCCATCAAAAACTGACGCGTCAAAGGGCTCTCCAAACAGGTCGCTGAGTTCCAGCGACATAAAAGGGTTCACAGCCACGGCCTGCGTGTCCTCCTCCGCGCCCCCTGAGGCCAGGGGATGCAGGGCCGCCATCATCACCAGGCACAGCACAAGCGTCAGGGATTTAAACTGTGTCATCAAAATACCTCCGTCCCTTCCTGTGTGACGACGGCATAGAGCAACTTTGCCCTGTCTGCTGGTCTGTCACTTATCCTCAGTGCGCCTGACAGCGCTGAACCCGCCGCTTGTGCCAGGCCTTCGTCGTTCGCGTGGATCATGGCCAAAGCTTCCCCTCTAAGCACAGGGTCACCGATGCGTTTGAGCATCACCAGCCCTGCCGCGGGGTCAATCCTGTCCTCACTGGTCTTTCTGCCCGCTCCCAGGCTTCGGGCTGCATTCCCCACTGCCCGGGTGTCCACGCCCGTCAGCCAGCCTGTCTCCTCCGAAAGGACCGCACGCAGGACGGACGCCTGCGGCAGGAGGGAAGTGTCGCGGCAGACGCGAGCATCGCCGCCCTGAGCGGCAACCATCCTCTCAAAGCGCTCAAGGCCCTGCCCGCTTCCGAGCGCTTTCATCAGCATACCACGGGCCTCCGCAGCGTTTGAGGCCACCCCTCCCGTTAGAAGCATCTGCTCCCCCAAGAGCAGGGAGACTGTAAGCAGCGGACCTTGCGAGCGGCCACTGAGCACGTCTACGGCTTCTTTGATTGCAAGAGCGTTTCCCACATGTGATCCAAGGGGTTCCTGCATGCCCGTAATGAGCGCCGTGACCTTCCTTCCCGCCCGAGCGCCAATCTCCACCATCAGCTGCGACAGTTCCACACACGCTTCCAGGCTGTCCAGCAGCGCACCCGATCCCGTCTTAACATCCAGCACGATGCCTCTAGCCCCCAGGGCGAGTTTCTTTGACATAATGCTCGACGCGATGAGGGGGATACTGTCCACGGTGGAGGTCACGTCGCGCAGGGCGTACAGCCGCCGATCCGCTGGGGCGAGGTCGAGGCTCTGTCCGACGACGCAGCAGCCCACCTTCCGCACGATATCGAGGAACACGTCCTCCGAAAGTGTGACGCGCATCCCCGGGATGCTTTCCAGCTTGTCCAGGGTCCCGCCTGTATGCCCAAGGCTTCGGCCACTCATCTTGATGACCTTCGCACCGCAGGCTGCGACCAGGGGCACGAGCACCAGCGTGGTCGTATCCCCAACGCCACCGGTGGAATGCTTGTCCACAGGCGCTCCGCCCACATCAGGCTCAAGCATGTCGCCGGTGCGCGCCATGGCCATCGCCAACGAAGCTGTCTCGCGCTCGTCCATGCCCATCAGCCGTATTGCCATCAGCATCGCAGCCAGTTGATAATCCCTGCTGGAAGGGTCTGCGGCGCTGGCTGCAAAACAGGCGATCTCCGCATCCGTCAGCGCCTCGCCCCTTTTTTTTCTGGCGATGATGTCAAGCAGTTCCAATGAACCCTCCGGCCTTTATTAACACGCTCACACGAGTATAACACGCCGTGTTTTGGCGGTAAAGACAGCCAGACGCCTGGGGACCGCTGGTCATCCGCCGAACATGGCCTGGTTGACAATGCTTTCAAGGTACTCCTGCCTGCCCGAGCGCAGGCCTGTCACATCCCCCAGGCTGAGGGCGTGGCGTTCCAGCTCCTCCATGGTGGCGGTCCCTTCATGGATTTTTTTGCCGATCCCGCTTGAATAGCTCGCATAGCGCTCAGCGACAAAGGCATCCAGGCGTCCGTCTTCCATCAGCTTCGCGGCGACACGGAGGCCCAGAGCAAAGGCATCCATCCCAGCGATATAGGCATGGAAGAGGTCTTCTCCCTCAAACGAAGCGCGCCGGGCCTTGGCATCGAAATTCAGGCCTCCACGGGTGAAGCCACCTGCCCGCAACACTTCCAGCATGCACATCGCTGTTTCGTATACGTTGGTTGGGAATTGGTCTGTGTCCCAGCCCAGGAGCAGGTCTCCCTGATTGGCGTCGATGGAACCGAGAGCCCCGTTGATCCTGGCAACCGTCAGCTCATGCTGGAAGCTATGTCCCGCGAGCGTAGCGTGGTTGGCCTCAATGTTCAGCTTAAAATCCCGGTGCAGGTCATATTTCCTTAGAAAGCTGAGCACGGTCGCTGCGTCAAAGTCGTACTGGTGCTTTGTGGGCTCCTTCGGTTTAGGCTCAATATAGAAGTCGCCTGTAAAACCTATGGACCAGGCATAGTCTCTCGCAAGAGTGAGAAAAGCCGCCATGTGATCGAGCTCCATGCCCATGTCCGTGTTGAGCAGCGTTTCATAGCCCTCACGCCCACCCCAGAACACGTAGCCTGCGCCTCCCAGCTTCACCGTGATTTCCAAGGCTTTCTTGACCTGAGCAGCCGCGAAAGCAAATACGTCCGCACTGGATGCAGTGCCTGCCCCGTGCATATATCTGGGGTTTGTAAACAGGTTCGCCGTTCCCCAGAGTACCTTCTTTCCCAGATCCGTGGACAGCTTCAAAAGCAGGTCGCTGATCTCGTCCAGTCTCCTATTGGTTTCCCGGAGATTGTCCGCTTCAGGCGCTATGTCCCTGTCGTGAAAACAGTAGTACTCCATGCCCAGCTTGTCCATTAGTTCGAAGCCGGCGTGGGCCTTCGCCCGCGCGCGCTCCATGGGGCTCCCCCCACCGTATGTCTTGTCCTGGGTTCCTACGCCAAACATGTCCGTTCCATCGCCGCAAAGCGTATGCCAGTAGCTCATGGCGAATCTCAGCTGTTCACGCATGGTCTTTCCAGCGATGATCTCTTCCGGGTTATAAAACTTAAAGGACAGTGGGTTGCGGCTGTCCGCCCCTTCATAGACGATGCCGCCGATTCGTGGAAAAAACGCGTTGCTCATCTCTACCTCCAAGAATCAATGGATGTCAGGTTCCTTTTATCCATCCCTATCATATGGCAACATGCACAGATCGGCAAGGTCCCCTCCTCTATCGGATCCTGGAGGGGCTGAGGGCGGAAGATCTCCGCGCTGCTCAAGCCGACAGACGATCTCTTTGTGAAAGGTCTCGTCCAGCGTGAATTTTCTGCGGTACAGCACATAAGCGGCCAGGACACACAGCAGGGGAAGGACGAGCATGGCTACTTTAAGAGCAAAGAGCCCCCCGGGGCTTACCTCCTGCGGCGTTCTGGCTGAGTTGATCCCCGACACGATCAGCGTCACACTGATGATGCCTGCAGCAAGCGCGGAACCCAGCTTGCTGACGAGTGGCTGCAGGGACAGGGTCACGCTTTCGTTCCTCATGCCCGTGATCCATTGCCCATATTCCACGGTATCGGCGAGGGACATCAGCATCAAAAGCTGAATGAAGGCCTGACCGACAAAGATAAGAAGGCCTGCGACCCCTATTGGCAGCAGCCGCATGGGCGCCAGGATAAACAGGAGATACCCGACCACCATCAGCATTGTTGCAACGCTATAGAAGCGCTTCCTCTTGAGCTTCCTGGTCAGGCACGGAAAGGCTGCAAGCGCCGCAAGCTGCGCAATGCCCAAGACCGCAGCAAAGGGCGCATACATCGCCTCGTTTCCATAAGCATACTTGAAAAAATAGACGCTGAACCCGATGGTCAACGAAAACCCGGTCATAAACAGGGACATCGCGACCGTAGCACTAAGCAGCTGGTCATTGGCAAAGATCGCGCGCAGCATGCGCTGAAGGCTGGTCCTATCCTCTTTCTTGAAAAAGCCGCGCTTTTCCTTGACTCCATACAGCGTAAACACCTGAAAACCTATGGTTAAAAAGGCGACAGCCGCTGCGACAGCCAGCCAGGCCCTGCGCTCGCTCATGCCCGTTTTTTCAAGTGCCTTCACGGCAGGCAGGACAAAAACAGCAGCCAGATACATGCCTGTGTTCGCACAGAATCTGGCGAAGGCACCCACCCTCTCCCTCTCCTCCTGCCTGAGGCTCAGGGCGGGCAGCATCGACCAGTACGCGATGTCATTGAGCCCGAAACTCAGGTCCCAGGCTACGGATAGCAGCGAGAACACGACAAGGAACGCAGGCCCCCTGAGGCCCATATCCGAAAATAGAAGAACCAGAAAGGCCGATGATAGCACGGAGCCCACCAGGATCCCTGGCTTGAACTTTCCCCACTTGCTGTCCATGTTGTCCACCAGCATGCCCATCAGAGGATCATTGAGCGCATCGAACATCCTCAGAACGACGAGGATCCCCGAAAGCCACCACATCGTCGCATCCGGCAGGTCAAGCACTTCGGTCAGATACACCAGCAGATAGCTGCCAAGCATGGTGTACATCATGTCGCGTCCGACCGTTCCCAACCCAAAAAAGATCCGGTTGCGCCTGTCGCGCCCCATGTTTGTTCCCTCCCTGACAGAAGGCTCCGCGTCCTCCCGACACGCCCAGCAGTGTACCACAGCGTGCCGCTTTCCCGCATGCCTTTGAGAAGACGCCCCCGCCTTGCTTATCGCTGTTCGTCCCCGCTATAATCAGGACGGTGGCAGCCTGTCCTGCCGGCCAGAAACAGGGGATGAAGAACGGATGAAACAACCCGATATTGCTTTTTTCAAGGGAAAACGCGTGCATATGGTGGGCATCGGAGGTTCCAGCATGTCCGGGCTGGCGGAAATGCTTGCTCATGAAGGCTACGTGGTCACAGGTTCGGACAACGAAGACAGCGCTGCCCTCAAGAAACTTCGCAGCCTGGGCATCTCTGCACTGGCGGGGCACGGACTGCAAGAGGTATCCGGAGCTGCGCTGCTGGTTTTTTCCGCCGCCATCTCTCCGGAAGACCCCGAGCGCGCGGAAGCGACACGCCTTGGCATCCCCCAGATGGAGAGAGCTGTCCTCCTCGGACAGCTGATGAGGGGGTACGCCCATGCCGCCTGCGTATCCGGAACGCACGGAAAGACGACCACCGCAGCCATGCTCGCACAAATCCTCCTGGACACGGGCTTTGATCCTTCCATTCACATCGGAGGGCAGCTGCAAAGCATCGGGAGCGGCTCCAGGATAGGTGGCAGGAATGTCTTTGTCGCAGAGGCTTGCGAGTACAACCGCAGCTTCCTGCATATGGCGCCCACCCTGGCCATCGTCACAAACATCGAGGAGGACCACCTGGACTGCTATGGGGATATGGACCGGGTCGAACAAGCCTATCATAATTTTCTGTCCCTGCTCCCCCCCGATGGCATCGCCATCGGGCTCGGAGAAGACGCGCGGGTGCGGCGCTTGTTTGAAAGGCTCCCACACCGGCAAGTCTCCTTTGGCCTGCAGGGCAAAACGGGCTGGACGGCCGGAAGCCTTCGCTATTCAGACGGTTGCTTCCCTCACTTTGTCGCCTGTCTGAACGGAGAGGAGCTCTGTGAGTTGCATCTGAATGTCGCGGGTCGCTTCAACACCCTGCATGCGCTGGCAGCGCTCGCCGCCGCACACGAGCTCGGTGCTGACATGAAGAGGGCTGCCGCCTCGCTCAGTGCCTTTAGCGGTGTCAAACGGCGTTTCGAGCACACGGGCATCGTCAAGGGTATGCTCCTGTACCATGACTACGGTCATAACCCTGCGGAAATGCGCAATGCACTGGCGGTGGCGGGCGCGCAGGGCCGCCGCGTGATCGCCGTCATGCAGCCGCACACCTACAGCAGGGTGCGAACGCTGTTTTCAGACTACCTCACCTGCACCGCACAGGCTGACCTGACCCTGGTAACGGAGATTTTCGCCGCCCGAGAAAAGGACCAGGGTGACATCAGCAGCCGCATGCTGGTGGACGGCATGCGCTCGCACGGCGTGAACGCAGTGCTGACACCCACCTTTGAGGACACGGAGGAATACCTGCTGAAACACGGGCGTCCCGGTGATCTGGTGCTCACCATGGGCTGTGGCAATATCAACCTGCTCAACGAAACCATGCAGTCACACTGGGATAGACAGCATGAAGACGGATAAAACACTGGGGGAGGTCATCATGCGGGACGAACGCATGGAGCGTATCAGGAATTTTTGCATCATCGCACACATAGACCACGGCAAAAGCACGCTGGCGGATAGGCTGCTTGAAAGGACAGGCGTCTACCAGCAGCGGGAGATGATGGACCAGGTCCTTGACAGCATGGACCTGGAGCGAGAGCGGGGGATCACCATCAAATCCAAAGCTGTGCGCATGACCTACACTGCGAAAAACGGGGAAAACTATGTCCTTAACCTGATTGACACCCCGGGGCACGTGGACTTCACCTACGAGGTCAGTCGTGCTCTGGCAGCCTGCGAAGGCGCCCTGCTCGTCGTGGACGCGACCCAGGGCGTCGAGGCGCAGACCCTGGCCAACGTCTACTTAGCCCTTGAACACGACCTTGAGATCCTGCCCGTCATCAACAAGATCGACCTGCCCAGTGCGCAGCCCGACGCAGCCTGCGCTGAGGTGGAGGAGATCATCGGGTTGGACACAGCCGGCGCGCCGCGGGTCTCGGCCAAGCTTGGCACGGGTGTCGACGATGTCCTCGAAGCGATCGTTCACAAAATGCCGCCCCCAAGAGGCGAAGATGCCCTCCCGCTTCAGGCCCTTGTATTTGACGCGGTCTATGACAATTATCGCGGTGCCATCTGTTTTGTGCGAGTCATGAACGGAAGGCTTACTCCCGGCATGCGTATGCGCATGATGTCCACAGGCAAAGAATTTGACGTGGTGGAAGTGGGCGTAAGAAGTCCAGGCTATGCGCCCCGGGACTACCTGCTCGCAGGGGAAGTAGGCTATGTCTGCGCCTCCATCAAAGAAGTGGGTGATACACGGGTGGGCGACACCATCACGGACGCACTGAACCCCGCACCCGAACCGCTGTCCGGCTACAAGCGGGTGACCCCGATGGTCTTTTGCGGTATCTACCCCGCCGACGGTGCGGACTACGGGGCGCTCCAGGATGCCCTGCACAAACTAAAAATGAACGACGCCTCTGTATCCTTTGAGCCAGAGACCAGCGCAGCTCTTGGCTATGGCTTTCGCTGCGGCTTTCTCGGGCTCCTGCATATGGAAATTGTCCAGGAAAGGCTGGAAAGGGAGTTTGACCTGGGCTTGATCACCACGGTCCCCAGCGTCATCTATGAGGTCAGAAAGACAAACGGCGAACTGCTGCGGCTGGATAATCCCACGGACCTTCCCCCGACGACGGAGATCGCTTCCCTGAGCGAGCCTGTCGTGTTCGCAACCATCTATACCCCGCAGGATTACACAGGGGTCTTGATGGATCTGTGCCGTGAGAAGCGAGGAGTTTTCAGGGACATGCAGTTTGAGAGCGATCGCGTCAAGCTGACCTGGGATCTGCCACTCAACGAGGTAATCTTCGACTTCTTCGACCAGCTTAAAAGCAAGAGCCGCGGCTACGCGTCACTGGACTACGAATTCAAGGGCTATGTCGAAAGCGACCTGGTTAAAATGGATATCCTGCTCAACAGCCAGCCTTGCGATGCCTTTACCATGATCCTGCACAGGGACAAGGTCTACGCGCGTGCCAGGTCCATCACGGAAAAGCTGCGGGAAGTGATTCCGCGCCAGCAGTTTGAGATCCCCATACAGGCTGCCGTTGGCGGCAGGATTATTGCCAGGGAAACCGTGAAAGCCCTGAGAAAGGACGTCCTGGCCAAATGCTACGGCGGGGACATTTCGCGAAAAAAGAAGCTGCTGGAAAAGCAGAAGGAAGGCAAGAAACGCATGCGGCAGTTTGGATCCGTGGAGTTGCCGGGCGAAGCCTTCATCGCGGTGCTTAAGATGGGCGACAGTAAATGACCCGCGAAGCGCCCTGTGCTCCTCGGAGGGGAGGCTGTCCATGAACTGTCCGCGCTGTGGGTTCTGGAACCGCGCTTCCTTTCCACGCTGCTTCAAGTGCGGAGAAATACTCGCTACACCGGAACAAACGCGCGCGCTGCCGGAGCAAAGCGGTGGAGAAGACGCGGGCGAGCCTTCCTTTGTGGTGCAGTTTGACGAAGACGGGAATGAGACCATACAGGTTGATCCAAAAGATCGCCTTGCCTTTGAAATGCAGGAACTGGTCCGGCGCAAGCAGCGTGGCGAGCAGCTTCAGCGTGAACTGCGCACCCGCGGTGCGCGGCGCGGCCTTGCTCCCACCGGTAGCAGGGTCACTGCTTCTCCGAGGCGAAACCGAATTTTTTCAGACCCTGCCGCTATCAGCCGATCTCCCTTTTCCGGCCCGGACAGGGACACCCGGGCGGTGGATTATGACGGATATGCCGAAATAGCCGGCCCTCGACACGCTCACGCAACGATGGATTATTCAGCTCAGCTGCATACAGGCCGTGGATATACCTCCTCCATCCGCCCTCCATCCTCACGGCGTATGCCGCACGCACGGGTGTTCAGAAGGCGCAGGTTTCTTCCCCTTCTGGCGATCATCCTGGCCGTCTCAGCAGCCCTGTACGCCCTCTACAGCTTTGTCCTGGATCCGCTGTTCCTGCAGAAAAAATCCGTTCCAGAAGAGGAGCAGGTCAGTATCACCGCTTCCATCCTCGACGATATGGCAGCGCACACCATCCGCATCCCTGCGCCGGAAGGATCACGGATCTACGTCAAAGAGCTGCGGCGTTTCTACCTGTCTACAGGCGGTTACGCCTCCTTCCAGGTGGCAGACCACAGCTGGTATGAGCATGAAGAAGAGGTTGTGGATGAATCCATGGAGGTCACGCTGACGCCCTATCTGCACACCAGCGGAGGTGAGCTCAAAGAGATGGAGCCTATCCACTATGCCATTGATATCCCCTTATCCCCCCTGACATTCCTGAGTCCTGACGCCCAGCGCTTTGAGGTCAGCACGCCCATCTACAATATCCGCTTTCACGTGCTGCAAAATAGCAGCGTCAGTATCAACGGAGAGGATTACTCCTCCTATGTCAATACACAAAACGGATTCATCACCTACAACGCCTCCATTCAGCCCATTGGTGACAACAGCTTCCACATTGTCGTGCGCAGCCAGTACTACCGGCAGAACGAGGCAACCATCGTCATCTATCGCCCGGTCCAGGACATTCCGTTGGACCTTGCGACCACACTGGACGACGAGAGCACCCTCCCAACGATGCGCATCAGCGCGACGACGCTTGCAGGAGCATCGGTCCAGATCCTCTCCCCGCACGAAAGTCTGGACCTTTCCCAGCTTGGTTCCACCGGAACCTTCGCTTTCGATGCCGTCTTTACAAAGATCGGCAACAACACCGTGATCATCCAGGCCGACTATCCGGGAAAGGCCCGGACGGTCATCAACTACGACGTGTACTATCTCCCAGGTCCGGGCGACTACACACGCAAAGCCTGGGCGCTCAATGATGGCTTTGGGTATCCGGACCTTCTCGCCAACCTGAATACCCGCATCGCCAACACGCAGATCTATGTCTTCACGGGTCCGGTGCTGGAGATTATCAGCAAATCCCCGCAGCTGGCGGTCATCGACGCCGGTGACGGTGTTGGCACATCGCTTGAAGTCATGGTGGAAAACCGCACAAAGACCGAATGGAAGGCAGGGGAACGCTATCGTCTGTATGCGGACGCCTATGGCATGTACGGCCGCATCCCCCGTCTGATCGCCCGATATACCTATCCTCCGGCCAAGTAAGACGGATCCTCCGTCCTTGAAGGGCCGTCAGAAAAACAAGGCCCGCCTCTCTATGAAGCGGGATGGATCGTATCACTCGTTGCTGTTGCAGTGGTCGAGGTGACAGGATTTGAACCTGCGACCTTTTGGTCCCGAACCAAACGCGCTACCAAGCTGCGCTACACCTCGATGGAGCCAATAAAGGGACTCGAACCCTTGACCTGCGGTTTACGAAACCGCTGCTCTACCAACTGAGCTATATTGGCAGGCTGAGCGGGTCAGCGAGGTGACTATATCACAGGGAAAACCATCCGTCAAACGCATGTCCGGGCCTCCCAAGCCATTGAGAATCCTGGATAAAGCAGCCTATATCCGGGGCTCTTCGGGTGGCGACGTCACGCTTTCCAGCCCGTTGAGAACCTCTTTCGCTTCCCCGTCCAGATAGCGCTCCACCTGCCATGCTGCGCAGCCAGTATACGCACCTGGCTCCATGGCTGATTCCAACTCTTCTTGCGTCAGCTGGAAGGCCTCGTCACCGGCGACACGGCTAAGGAGGTCGTTTGGCAATCCCTCTTCCTTCACTCTTTTGCCCGCCGCGAGGGCATGCAAGCGCAGGCGCTCGTGCAGGGTCTGGCGATCCCCGCCGGCCCTGACAGCGCTCATGAGGATGTTCTCCGCCGCCATGAAGGGGAGCTCCTCGCGCAGATGCCTTTCCATCATTTCAGGATACACCTGAAGGCCTCCAGCCACTGACAGAAAGAGGGAGAGGAGCCCATCGGCAGCCAGAAAGCCCTCAGCAATCGAGATGCGACGGTTGGCGCTATCGTCCAGGGTGCGCTCAAGCCATTGTCCCGCGGCAGTCAGCGCTGCGTTTTGTGTGTTGACGATCAGGAAACGAGCCAGCCCAGCCATCCTCTCGCAGCGCATGGGGTTGCGTTTGTAGGGCATGGCGGAGGAACCCACCTGGCCGGGCTCAAAGGGCTCTTCCACCTCCTTCAGATGGGATAGCAAGCGAATATCGTTGCTGAACTTGTACGCAGTCTGTGCCATCCGAGAGAGGAGAGAGAGCACCATGTAGTCGGTCTTTCGCGGGTAGGTCTGCCCGGATACAGCTACGGGCGCCTCAAAACCCATCTTCTGCGCCACCAGCAGGTCCAGGCGGGCTGCCCTGTCCTCATCCCCGTCAAAGAGTGCAAGAAACGCAGCTTGAGTCCCTGTTGCACCTTTAGAACCCAGAGGACGAAGGCGCTTGAGGACATGGCCGGTCTCTTCCAAATCATCCAGCACATCCTGCAACCAGAGCGTCGCCCTTTTGCCCACGGTGGTGGGCTGAGCAGGCTGAAAGTGCGTAAACGCCAGGGTAGGCCGCCGCGCGTGCTCGCGGGCAAAAGCCTGCAGTACGCGGGCAATGTCCGCCAGACGGCCGCGAAGAAGCCCCAGCGCTTCGCGCATGATGAGGATGTCGGCATTGTCCCCCACATAGCAGGACGTGGCGCCCCAGTGGATGATGGGTCGCGAAAGGGGACAAACATCCCCAAAGGCATGGACATGTGCCACGACATCGTGTCTGAAGCGCTCCTCGTACCTCCGAGCCGCTTCAAAATCAATGTCCGAAACATGAGCTCTCATCTCATCCACCTGTTCCCGGGAGATGGGAAGGCCCAGTTCCATTTCACTTTCAGCCAGGATCACCCACAGACGCCGCCAGGTTTCAATCCGATGCCGTTGGGAGAACAGCTGCTGCATGCGCCTACCGGCATACCTCAAGGAAAAGGGAGAGATGTATCCATCATGACCGTCCATGCAATGCCTCCAGAACATTCCTGTCACGAAAATAACACAGTCGCATGAGCTGGGCAATGCAAGGAAACGGGATTGAATGAACTGGGCATCGCATAGGAGGCGGAAGAAGGGTTCGCGAGCGGTTCTCTCGCCGTGCGTATCGTTTAGGAACCGGTGGTCAAGAAGGTTCCATACAGCACCTTGTGCCTTACGGATAGGTCTGAAATGCTCTGGGAGGCTGGCCTTTCCTTTGTGTGGCAAGCCCGTCCGTCACGAGCTGCCGGGGAGACGGTTCCTGTTCAGCAGACCGAGAGGATGCTTCCTCCTGCCCTCCATGGTGCTTCCTGCCATCCAGCCATGGTCTCGTAGCCCTTTGTAGATGTGCAGCCGGGTGCACAGATAGCTGGCCCCCTGTACCGTGATACAGGGGACTGTTCATGAAGCACCCTGTTGTCCAGGGCCGGGGCTCGTCCTCTCAATAGGCCTTGATGAGCGCCTGAGTCCCCTCGTCGCCCAGACCTTCTTCAAGAAGCGCGCGATAGTGCCCCAGAACCGTATTCAGGATGGGCAACTCCAAACCTCGCCCCTGCGCCTCCTCCCGTGCAATCGACATATCCTTCACAAAGTGCTTGATAAAAAACCCGGGGCGGAAGTCTCCAGCAACGATCTTCATGCCATTGGCGTTCAGCTGCGCGGAGCCGGCAGCCCCAGAAGCGATGGTATTGAGCATGCTCTCTTCATCGAGGCCAACGCTCCTCGCATAGGCGATCGCCTCACACAGTCCGGAGATAGCGCCCGCGATGGCAATCTGATTCGCCATTTTCGTATGCTGCCCGGCGCCAGCAGCGCCCGCGTACCGGATGTTCTTGCCCATCGCCTCAAACAACGGCATACAGCGGTCAAAGGCTTTCCTGTCTCCACCTGCCATGATGGCCAGCGTTCCATCCCGGGCGCCGGCCTCTCCGCCAGACACCGGCGCATCCAGGGCCAGGATGCCCTTTTGAGCCGCCTCACGCCAGATGCGTATCGCCAGCTCAGGCGAGGTGGTGGTCATATCGATGATGACGGTCCCTGGCTCAGCGCAAGCAAGAATCCCCTCCGCGCCAAAGTATACCTCCTCCACATCCGCTGGAAACCCCACGATGGTCACGACGGCTTCGGCGCCCTGAATGCACCCTGCGACAGTGTCGTGCCAAATCGCTCCCGCTGCCTGGCTTGACTCCGCCTTTGCCTTTGTCCTGGAGTGGATGTGGACCTCATGCCCGCTCCTGAGAAGGTTTCCGACCATCCCCTGTCCCATGATACCGATCCCTATAAACGCGACCTTCATTTTGTCCCTCCCAAAGATATGACAGCTCCCAAAAGCTCCCGCCGCCGAGATATGCCCGGCGAAAGCGCTTCGACCCGAGCGCCTGATGCGCGTATTGTAGCCTTCAGGCCCGTAGGTATCAAGCAGGTGGTTCAGGCTCGCAATGTTTACAGCACGCCCTCGAAGGAACGATTTCCTTTCAAAACAGAATATGGTATCATCCTCTTGGGAAGGGGTGATCGGGGTGAAGAAAAAACAGGTCCTGCTGACCGTGACTGGCATCGCTGCAAACCGCGACGAAGAAGACGACGCCATGCGTCTTACGACTGTCGGCACACTCTCGGGCAGGCCTGATAAATGGATGCTTCGGTACACGGAATCCCAGCCGGACACCAATGAAAAGCATCACATCACCATGACCCTTGGCGACGGTGTCGTGACCATGAAACGGGGCGGCTCCTACGGCACCAACATGGTGTTCAAAAAAGGTAACCGCTTTCAAAGCAGCTATAAAACCCCTTATGGGACTTTCGATCTTGGGATCTTCCCTACCGTTGTGGATTATAGTGTGGATGACGGTGGCGAAGGCGTTGTTTCTCTCAGGTATCAGCTGGACATCCAGGGACAGTATACTTCCGTACACAACCTGCACATTCGGTTCGCCGCCAACAACAAGCCGTGAGGCTGTTGGACCCGTCAAGGAACGAGCTTCAATCCTTGATCGGGGACTCCTGCCTGATCGCTTCGGACAGAAACAGGCGGGCCTTGTTTGTCAGCGATTTTCCGAGTCGGGTAAGCGCTGCGGAGCGCGCACACATCAAGACCCGTCTTGATGGCAATGGCCTGGTCTGTCATGTGCAGGACAGTCTTGCACTCATTGACTGGAACCATGCGCGCTACATCGCCTATTTCAGCGGCCTGAAAGGCGCACCACTGCCGAGGATACACCGGTGCAATGCTGCGCTGTGGGGCTTGTGCCGGATGCTCAGGCAGCACGACACCCCTGTCGAACAGCAGCCTATCGGCAGGTTACGGGACGCGCTGCTGATGCTGGACGAAGGCTGTCCAGGGAGATTATGCGCGATGGCCTTCGAAAGCTTGGCTGAAGATCTGCGCCTTGGCAACGGTGTCGCCTGTGGCATCGCCGACCTTCTGATACAGACGGGCTGCCTTGCGTCCTGATGACAGGGCAAAGCGCTGCCCCGCAGCCCCCGGCAAATGAGGAGAGAACAGTATGCTCATCACCTACAATGGACACTCCCAGTTTCTGATGGAGACCGGTGACGGTCGCCGCATCCTGACAGACCCCTTTGACGCCCATGTCGGATTCCCGATGAGGAGAGTCAGGGCTGATCTTGTCACCGTCAGCCATGGACACGCGGACCACGCCGAAGTCTCAAAAGTCGAAGGCTCCCCCCGGGTGCTCCGCGATGTGGGTAAGCACCAACCCTGGCCGGATGTCACCGTCACGGGGATCTCCAGCTGGCACGACGACGCGAAGGGCAGCAAGCGCGGAGAAAATGTCTGCTTCCTCATTGAAACGGAGGGGCTTCGCATCGCCCATTTAGGAGACCTTGGGGAAATGCCGGATGCACAGCTTGCGAAAGCACTATGGGGCGTCGACATCCTCCTGGTCCCGGTGGGCGGTTTCTATACGGTTGACGCGCGGCAAGCGGCAGCCATTGTCACAAAAACAAAGCCCCGGATGGTCATCCCGATGCACTACCGCACATCACAGGGCGGTCTTTCGACCATCTCTGGGCCGGAAGATTTCCTCCGTCTGATGTCCAGCTATTCACAGCAGCCTCTTTTACGGGTATCCAAAGAAGATCTGGGTGAACAACCCCCCTGCGTCGTGCTCGATATCGTGTAGCAGGGCGGGGCCAAACCAAAGCCCGCGCAGGATGATTCCGCGCGGGCTTTGTGCTGCGCCCTTACCGTGCCGGCGCCTTTGCGGTGGAAAAGAGCCAGCCTACGATCATGATCACCACGCTTATAATCACAAAGTACAACACCGCCATCCCGTGCGCCAAAATAGCCGCCAAGAGCATGAAGGCACAGCAGAAGATGGACAGTGCGGGCATCACGAACCGCTTGAACGTGGTGTGCCCCTTTTCCTTCATCATCATCAGCACGAGGATGGGAATGTAAAGCCCATAGAGCGCGACAATGGGCAGCTCGGAGGAATCAAAGCTGAAGGCCCCAAACCAGCTGGCGGTCAGATTAGCCCCGTAGAAGTACACCAGCCACAGCGCACTCATCAGCAGGCCGACGATCGACGAGTTGGAGGGCATGTTGGTCGCAGGATCCACCTGTCCCAGGATCTCGGGACGGGGGCCGACACCGCGGGCTGCAAGTGAGTAAAAAGCGCGGGTTGTACCTACCATCAGACCATTGAGTGTCCCCAGGCAGGAGATGATCACAAAGATGAAGATCAGCGTTCCCGCAGCCTGGCCAAAGACGGACATGAAGGCATTCTTGGCGCCCGCCTCTCCACCCGCCATGAGCGTATCCGTCGTCACGACGCCCGCAAGCCCAATATAGTAAAGGATATAAACCGCTACGACAATCAGGCTGCCCAGGATCAGCGCGCGCGGCAGTGTACGCTTGGAGTCCCTGAGCTCCGCGTTGATGGAGGTTGCCACAATCCATCCTTCGTAGGCGAAGGCGACCGCCACAACAGAGGCGAACAGGCCGCTGGCGATGCCGGTGGACTCAGTCACCGCAGAAAAATTCGAAGCGGTCATCCCACTTGAAAGGCCCTTGATAGTCCCCACGACAGCCATCAGCGTAAGGGGTATGAGCTTGATCACAGTGCTTGACACCTGCCATCGCCCAGCCAGGATGGGAGACAGGGCATTGAGCGCATAGCTCCCCACAAGGAACAAGCCCGCGATCACCATGCAGGAACCGCCGGTGATATCCCAACCAATCAGCACGCAGGTGTACCGGGCTGACACCCAGGCAAGAACAGAGGTAATGGCCGGTTGGTAGATGGTAGCCATGAACCACCCTACAAAGTATCCATATTTCTTGCCTACAAAGACCTCGGCATAGTCCACAACGCCGTTGACCTTTTCATAGCTTGCTGCCATCACAGCAAACGTATAGGAGCAGATGATCATGATCAGGCCTACGATAGCCCAAGCCGCAATGCCCATGGGGACATTGCCTCCGGTCGCTTTGAGCACTGTTTCTGCCTTGAAGAAAACACCGCTCCCAATGACGATGCCAATGACCATAGCGATGGCCATAGGAAGGCCATAGCGTTTGTTGAGTTTGTTTTCCATGTCTCCCTTCCCTCCACTTTTCTCCCAGGTAACACGCCCGGGCTTCAGTTATCCTTCTTCAGCAACGAACCTATGATGTCCTCGGCGCTCAGACCCGACTTCTTTACCTCCTCAAGGAGGCCCTCAAAGACCGACTTCTCCTTCTTCGCAACCGTTTTGGCAGCAGCTGGCTTTGTGGCTGCTGTCGTCTTACGCGTTGCTGCTGTTTTGCGCACAGTGCCTGCCTTTTTCGCTTGCGCATCCTTTGCTGCCTTCGTTTCAAGCTTGCGCTTTTCAGCGTTCAGCTTCTTCTTTTCAGCATTCAGCTTCTGAATATAGCCCTTGTACTTGTCAACCTTTGCGTCAATCTCCTCGATCTTGGCACCGATTTGCTTGACAGTCATCGCTTTCCTTTCAGCCATATAGATCCGCCTTTCATGCAGACAATTTCCCGAAGTATAACAATGAACACTTTGTGCGTCAACAGGCCGGCTTATGCAGCGGGGCTTCCGCATAAACGCACAGGGTTCTTCCTCGCAATGAGCGACCAACAAACCACAGTTCCCGAATCATGCTTTCCAGGTATCCCAGGTTCATACTGGCTCCTAACCGTTTCCGGGATCCGCTTTCATTCAAAAAAGAGGATCCCACACGGCACCTTTTAAACGTCTCCTTTTCAGCACAACCAGATTTCTGGGACCCTTCTCCTTGCGGAGGATCATTCGATCCTCGCTCCACACGACATACAGAGCCCCGTATATGCTCGCGATGCCCCAGTGATTCCTGACTGTCCTGCCCCTTGCACCACATTTTCACCCAGACGCGTTATGTGAGTTCCAGCGCCACCCGTTTCTTCCTTTTCCCTGATGACTGTGCGCTGGATTCTTCCGATCCAGCGCAGCTTCAGCTCATCCAATTTATAGTCCATCCCTTCAATGGTGTTCACCAGCCCGACCTCCCTTTTCTCGTGGCGGCTGTGATCTTTCCCTCGCGTTTTGTGGCGCTCGTGAGCGCTTTCTCGGAAAACTCTCTGTACATCGTCCAGCATGGTGGGCTGGTTCCTCTAAAGTCTCAGCCCATCCACCGCCCGCCTAAAACGGAATTATAGACAACAAGTTCTCTTTCATTCCACAGAAACAAATGAAGAGTTATGACTGAGAAACCCTTCCCCATTCCCTGTTTGACTCCAGGAAAGAATTGTGATATCATTCTCATGGTTTCAGAAACGCAGTCCGAAGCACGGTTGTGGGAAAACAGAATGAAGCTCCATGTGGTGCGTGTATCAAAGCGCTTTGGAAGCAAGGAAGTCCTGCGAGAAATCAGTTTCTCGGTCGAGTCAGGACGGGCGATGGGCTTTCTTGGCAGAAATGGCGCGGGAAAAACAACGGCTCTCCGCTGCTTGATGGGTGTCTTTCGTCAGGATTCCGGCACGTTTTTGCTTGAGGGACAGCCCTTCGTCCCGCAGAAACAGCGGATAGGCTACCTCCCTGAGGAAAGAGGGCTCTACATGAAGAGCCCTGTTCTTGACCAGCTTGTCTACTTCGCCATGCTCCGAGGCGCGAAAAAGCAGGATGCGAAAAGGACAGCTGAAGCCTGGGTTGACGCCTTTGGGCTTGGCGAATGGAAAAAGAAACCGCTTGAACAGCTCTCCAAGGGAAATCAGCAAAAGATTCAGATTGCCCAATGCTTTCTCTCTGAACCGGACATCCTGATCATGGACGAACCTTTCAGTGGCCTGGACCCCGTCAACGCAGAAATGATGAAGGATGCTGTCCGGGACATGGTCAGGCAGGGAAAGCTGGTTATCTTTTCCAGCCATCAGCTGTCACTTGTAGAAGAGGTCTGCGATGACATCACCCTCATCCATCACGGGGAGATCCTCCTGAGCGGAAGCCTGAAGGATATCCGAAGGACCATGGGTCAAAACAAGCTGTATCTCGTGCCGGAGGAAGGGCGGGACACAAAGGCCGGCGAACTCGCCTCAGCCTTTCCTGGCATTGTCGTTGTGCCCGCGTACAGTGGGCTGATCATCGATACAAAAGGCTTGCTGACGCAAAGGCAACTCTTTGCATTTCTCTCCGAGAAAGGCTGGCCGGTGACACAGCTGGGCTTCTATGAGCCAAGCCTGACGGACATCTTTGTCGCCCAGGCAGGAGAGGAACCATGAGAGGATTTCGCATCGTCTTCGCCTTTGAATTGCGTACTCATCTAAGCAAGAAGGCTGTTCGAGTGACCGCTATCGTCCTTGTGACAGCACTGTTTCTCGCGGCTGCTTCCCCAAGGATCCTCGATGCCTTCCAGGCAGAAAGCGGTGGCAGGTCCGACGGTGAACACAGCGCACTCCCGCAGGATACGGGCTACGTGTTCCAGGTTGCGGAGCCTGAAGGCCTGCTGCGCAGCGTGCTCGGCATTCGGGAGGCTTTCGTCTATTCCTCAAGAGAGGGTCTGGAAAAGGCGCTGAAGGACCGAAGCATCAGCGTAGGCTTTATCATCCATTCCCCTTCTTCCTTTGAAGCCCTTTATCTGGACAGGCCTCCCTATGCGACGGAAGATGCCATCATGGAGGCCCTGATGACAGAACTTCTTCGAGACAGGCTTCTCGCGGAAGCGGGAGTCGCTCCTAAGGATTTTGCGGTGCTCAGCAAGGTGCACGTCGACCGACAGGTCACCGTGCTGGGGCGTGACAGCGCCAGCAGCCTGCTTATGTCCATGCTGCTCTTGTTTGTCCTCTATTTCATGGTGCTGCTGTATGGGAACACCACCGCGTCCATCATTGCCAGGGAAAAAGATTCACGAACAATGGAGGTCCTCATCACTTCAGCCAGCCCCAGAACCCTGATTCTGGGCAAGGTCGCGGCAAGCGGTGCTGCCGCCTTTGTACAGGCTGCCCTTCTTGGTATCGCTGCACTGGCGGGGTTTGTCTTCGCCAAGGACTACTATCCGGACGCCCTCCGCACAGCAGCTGCCACAACCCTCAGCCCGGGCACCCTGGCGGTTTATCTCTTCTACTCGCTGTCAGGCTTTATCCTCTACCTTTTCCTGTACGCATCTCTGGGTTCCACCGTCAGCCGGGTGGAGGATGTTGCCAGCGCCACGGCCACCATACAGGTGCTGCTGATTGGAGGTTACCTGATTTCTTCCACCCTGTCCATGAATCCGGGCAACCTCGTGGCGGTTGTGGGCTCTGTCTTTCCCTTTACATCCATGATGGTCATGCCCATGCGCTACACCCTGTCTTCAGTACCAACGGCAGAGCTTTTTGTTTCAGCCGCTCTGCTCGCACTGTGCGTATGGCTGTTCGCCTGGCTTTCCATCAGGATTTATCGCTGGGGAACGCTCAATTATGGCAACAAAAAAGGCCTGGTCGCAGCCCTCAGGCACCTGAGGAGGGGGAACTGACACGCCTTTTGAAACCCGATTGCCTGCCGTGGGAAGGCGGGCTTATAAGGTAAGCAACTCTCTGAGGGAACGGATCCAAAAGGTGCTCTCGCAATCCGGATATCGCGCCTCAGGATCGAAAAGACAGCTGTCCAGCCCAAAGGCCCTGGCGCCCCCGATGTCCGCCTGCGGTGAGTCCCCCACAACCAGAACGCCTCTCTTTTCTGTGCGGGCGCAGATACGCATCGCAGCCTCAAAGAAGTCCGAACACGGCTTCTCTGCACCAACCTCTTCGGAGATGATCAGCCATTTGACAAACTCCATCAAGCCTGAACGCGCAAGCTTTTGCCGCTGTGCCCAGGCAACCCCGTTGGTAACAATGGCAATCTCCGCCCTCTGTGACAGGGCCCGTAGCACTTCACCGGCGCCCTCCACCGTGTCTCCATGTTCACTGAGCCTTTGAAGAAAGGCTTCGTTCAGGCGAGCGGGGGTTTCAGGCAGACTGAACTCCAGGGCAAGCTGTTCAAAGCGGCGGAGCAGCAGCATGCCCTTCTCGATCTCTCCCCGCTCCAGCATCGCCCAGAGATCCTGGTTGATCCTTCGATAACGCCGGTACATGCCTTCGTCCGACGAAAGACCCAGGTCAACGAAGGTCTGCTTAAACGCAGCTGCCTCGGCAGCCCTGAAATCAAGCAGGGTATCATCCGCATCCATCAGATACAGCTCGTACATGGCCCCTTCTCCGCACCGTCTGTTTTCCGCGGCACGTCTTCCGCCTTGTTCAGGTCTGCCCTGTAGACACACAGTTCCCTGTATCCGCTTGCGTACAATGAATCGTTCTCAGGAACGCGCGCCCGCCTCACAAATCTGCACCCGGCATACAGGCAGGTCCTCGCGGACGCCAGATTTGAAGGGCTGCAGGAAATGTTCAAAAAGCCCATCCCAAGCTTCTCAGCCAGCGAAAATAAAAGCCGACAGGCCTTCCCCGCATAGCGATGCCCTCGATAGGGCGCAAACACCGTGTAGCTGATGTTCCCGAAGATATCGGTTTCAGGGGAGTGCCAGGCCCTCAGGTCGCAGGAACCGACGCGGACGCCGTCTGAGACCCTCAGGATATCAAAACACAGCACGGGCCCCAGGCCACTGGGGTCTGCCACTGCCCCCTCCCTGGCGCGCAGACGGATCTCTCCGTCGCAAAGCTGCATCCGTTCCCGCGGCATCCCTTCCCGCTCCGTCACCGCAGCTTCATCGCTTTCCCTTGTCGTAGGGGATGCCTTCTGCTTTGGGGGCGCGGGATTTTTTGCTGGTCAGAATCAGCACGATCATCGTAACAACATAGGGGAGCATGAGGTAAAGGTATTCACTGGACCGGATGCCCTTGAAGTCGGGCAAAAAGGGAATAGAGCCTGAGTAGGAGCCAATGATCTTGAAAAAGGCAAAGAACAGGGATGCCCCAAGAATATTGAGAGGCTTCCAATTGCCGAAGATCATCACAGCCAGCGCCAGGAACCCATAACCTGCTACTGTACTGAGGAACCCGGAGCCTGCGGCGAGGGTGAAGGCGAGCCCTCCAATCCCGCCTAAAAGGCCTGATATCCCCACCCCGATATAGCGCATGCGGTATACGTTGACCCCTACTGAGTCCGCTGCCTGTGGGTGCTCTCCACAGGCACGCAGCCGAAGCCCCATCCGCGTTGCGTACATCAGCACCGCGGCCACGACAAACAACACGAAAGCCACCGGTGTCGTCAGAAAGAGGGATTTAAAAACCAACCTGCCAAAGAAGCTGTTGCTGACCGCCCCCACGGACTCTGCTGTAATCCGTGTCCAGTTGGGGAGGAGAATGTTGGAAATACCCTGGCCTTGGACCGCCCAGGTGAGCACGACAGAAAAAGCAGGCGCCAGCATGTTGAGCGCAGTGCCCCCGATGGTCTGGTCTGCTTTCAGATGGATCGCTGCGAATGCCAGCAGCTGTGAGTAGAGAGCCCCCGCACCTCCCGCAATCAAGATAGCAAAAAACATGGACAGTTGCGGGTTCCGCCCCCCGTATCCACTGTCGTCCACCGCTCGCAGGAAGAGGCAGCTCATCAGCGCCCCGACGATCATGATGCCTTCCAGTGCGATATTGATCACACCGCTTCTTTCCGAGAACATCCCTCCCAGGGCTACCAATAGCAGGGGAACCGCGAAGAGAATGGTCGCGCTCAGGATATCTGCCAGGATCATCATGGTTCTGCTCCCTTCTCCGCTTCCTGAGAAGCTGCCTTCCTGATGCGGGCGTTCATGATCAGTTCACGCATCAAAAGTGAGAAGGCGCTCAGGTAGATGATCGCCGCAATGATGATGTCAATGATCTCCTTAGCAAACTCCGGCTGCATCGCCTCTCCGCCGACCTGGATATAGGAAACGAACAACGCGCTGAAAACCGTCCCCAGAGGGTGGGAAGCCGCCAGCAGCGCCACAGGGATGCCGTTGAAGCCCATCGGGGAGAGCACTTTGCCCATCGTCATCTGCACGGTGCCCGACAGGTAGTACAGGGCCCCGCCAATCCCGGCAAGGGCGCCTGCGATAGACATGGACAGGATGATGTTCCGCCCCGTATTGATGCCCGCATAGAAGCCCGCAGACCGGTTGAACCCGCAGGCCTTCAATTCGTAGCCGAAGGTCGTTTTCTGAAGGATAACCCAAACGCATAGCGCGAACCCCATCGCGATCAGGATGCCCGCGTTGATGTAGGGAGAACGGAACACCTCCTCCAGCCCGAGCTTAGGCAGGATTGCAGAGAAGTTCGCCTTTCCCAGCTTGGCCGTCCTGTCCGTGTAAGCATCTCCCCAGGCACTGGAAATGAGCAACGGCGTATTGTACAGCACCAAATTCACTGCGAAAAGCCCGATCCAGTTAAACATAATGGAGGTGATGACCTCATTGACATTGAACAGCGCTTTGCAGGCCCCGGGGATCGCACCCCAGAATGCACCCCCCACCATGCCCAGTGGGATGCACAGCGCCCAGGGCAATTTCCAGATAATGGCGCCCCAGAGCGCACATAGAGAGCCGACAGTCAGTTGCCCGGTAGCCCCGATGTTGAAAAGCCCTGTCCGAAACGCAAACCCCACGGAAAGCCCGGTCATCAGAATGGGGGCAGCCGTATAAAGAACCTTGGCAAACCGGGCGGGAGACTTAAGGCCCGAGAGCACAATGTTTAAAAACCCGTATACCGCGAACCTCTTGTTGAAGACAAGCAGAAGGACAAAACCCAGCGCCAACCCAGCCAAAATGGAAACCAGGGAGGCAGCCACGCTGTCTAACCCTCCCCTGAGGAAGACACGCTTCCTGCGGTGCATGTTTCTCATCCCTCCTTCACGGCTTCCTGGCGCTTGGCGCCTGCCATATGCAGACCCAATTCCTGTACCGTCACCTCACGCGGGTTAAACTCGCCCACGATCTCGCCCTCATACATCACCAGGATGCGATCGCTCACATCCATCACCTCATCCAGCTCCAAAGAGACCAGCAGCACTGCCTTGCCCTCGTTCCTCTGTCGGACGATCTGTCGGTGGATATACTCGATAGCGCCCACATCCAAGCCTCTCGTGGGTTGAACGGCCACCAGAAGGTCGGCATTGCGGTCCATCTCCCTTGCTACGATCGCCTTTTGCTGGTTGCCCCCAGACATGCTCCTTGTCAGCGTATCAGGACCCTGAGCAGCGCGCACATCGTACTGGCTGATCAACTTCTCCGCGTACCGTCGCACCTGTGCCTTGCGGATCCAGCCCTTTTTCTGGAAGCCCGGTTCAAAGTAGCGCTGGAGCACGAGGTTGTTTTCGAGTGAGAAATCCAGGATAAGACCATGCTTATGGCGGTCCTCGGGAATGTGGCTCATGCCAGCCTTCGAGCGCCCCCGGACAGAGGCTCCCGTGATGTCCCTGTCCTTGAGCTTGAGACTCCCTTCAAGCGCCTTCTCAAGCCCTGTCAGAGCATATATAAGCTCTGTCTGCCCGTTTCCCTCAATGCCTGCCAGGCAGACAATCTCGCCCCTTCTGACTGAGAAGGAGGTGTTTTTGACCGCATCCTTTCTGTGTAGACGGGAGGGAACGCGCAGCCTGCTCACCTTAAGCACGGTTTCTCCCGGCTCCTGCTCCTTCTTGCTGACAGAAAAGGACACCTCCCGCCCCACCATCATGTGAGAAAGCTCCTCACGGTCTGTAGAAGTGATGTCTACCGTGCCAACACAGCGTCCTTTTCTGAGCACCGTGCAGCGGTCCGCCACAGCCATGATCTCGTTGAGCTTGTGGGTGATGAAGAGGATGGATTTGCCTTCCTTTGCTAAGTTGCGCATCACCAGCATAAATTCGTCAATTTCCTGTGGGGTCAGCACAGCGGTAGGCTCATCAAAAATGAGGATTTCGTTGTCCCTATACAGCATTTTGAGGATCTCCACCCGCTGCTGCATGCCCACGGAGATATCCTCGATCAGGGCGTCTGGATCGACCTTCAAACCATAGCGCTCACTGAGGGACAGCACCCTTCGGCGCGCATCCTTTCTGCTGAGAAAACCGTAATGCAGATCCTCTGCTCCCAGGATGATGTTGTCAAGGACGGTGAATACCTCCACCAGTTTAAAATGCTGGTGTACCATGCCGATCCTGAGGGCGTTGGCGTCGTTGGGGTTGTCGATCCTCACCGGCTGCCCTTCCTTGAGGATAACCCCCTTCTCCGGCCTGTACAGGCCAAACAGCACGCTCATCAACGTGGATTTCCCCGCACCGTTCTCTCCCAGCAGGGCGTGGATCTCTCCCTTCTTAAGCAGGAGCGTGACATCGTCATTGGCGCGGACGCCAGGAAAGTCCTTGGTGATGTTTCGCATCTCAATGATGTATTCGGTCATGGCCTCACACCCTTCCAGGCTCAGCACAGGCGTTTTCCCTAAAAAAACAGCCGGGCTCCTGCCCCGGCTGAAAGTTGCAGACCTCTGGCCGGACGCGACGGGAAAAGGCCCTGAAAAGGGCCGGGCCTGAAGGCCCGGCCCGGTCTTTTTTCAGTTCTGGTAGTCTACTGTCACGCGGGTTACCACCGGGGGACTGTCGGTGTCTGGCGACACCTGGAGACTTCCGTCCTTCATCGCCTCAAAGACGGTTTGGTATTCCTCCACGGTGAATGTGTTGAAGCGCCACGAGGCTTCCGCGGTGGGGAGGCCGACGCCATCCACAGCAGCACCCAGCGTCGCGATCTGTCCAGCCATGTCCTCAGGAAGCACGCCACCATTGTCAAAGAACTTGGTCAGGGCGAGCACAACGGAAGCTTCAAGACCCTTCATGGCGGAAGTGACGATGCGTGGCGAAATCCAGCCCTGGTCCACGTCGACCCCAATCAGCTTCGTGTCCGCTTCGTCCGCCGCAGCCAGCGCAGACAGATAGATGCCGCCGCCACAGGCGAAGACGATCTCTGTTCCCTCCGTGAACCAGCCCGACATCTTGATCTTGATGTCGTCAGTGGGCCAGAACACGTCGCTGTACCAGTATTTGAGCTCCACATCGATGTCCATTTCCACAGCGGCCGCTTCCGCGCCCAGCGCAAAGCCGTATCCATAGCGCACAACCGCGGGAACTGCGATTCCGCCTAGGAAGCCGAGCTTTGTGTAACCGTCCTTGACAGTAGCATAGCCTGCCAGGTAGCCGGCTTGCTCTTCTTGATAGTAGATAGAATAAGTATTAGGCCCGATATGGTCGCCGGAGGGATGGGTGTCCAGGATGATGAAGGTCACTTCAGGATAGAGGTCCTGAACCATGGCCGCCGCGTCCTCAAACAGGAAGCCGGGTAGAACGATGACTTTTGCTCCCTTGTCGATCGCTGCGCCAATGCTCTCAACACGGGCGTCGGTGGAATCCTCACTCGGGCGGTAATAGTTATAGGTCTTTCCGTTGGCCTGAGCGTACGCCACGACCCCTTCCCAGGAAGCCTGGTTGAAGCTCTCGTCGTCAATATTACCAACGTCCGTCACAAGGGCAATTTCGTAGCTTTCCCCGCCCGCCAGCGCGGCAACCGGCAGCGCTAAGGCGAGGGCCATAAAAAGTGCAAGCAGTCTCTTCATGATGTGGCTCCTCCCATGATTAGTCGAAACAACGCCTTTTGTTTCGTCCCATTATAGCAGGACCTGAGTTGGCAGTACAAGCTTTCGGCATACCTACCATCCATTGAGCGCGAGGTAGGGACCATGCCTCAAATCCCTTTGGGCGCCACGCGTGATAGCCGGCAGGATGAAAGGGAGGACGCTTCTCGTCGGGCAGAAAGTCTGAAAAATCAAAAATCCCAGATGCGTTTTGTAAGCGTCCGGGAGAAGACAGGTCTTCAGCCTGACGCTGTCTGAGCTCCCCTGCACTGGACCGAAAATGATCTCACGCATCGATCAAAGACAGGATCGGTCAAGCAAAGGCGGCGTTGTAACCAGAGAGAAGCTGATCTTCAGTTGAACGGCTAGGGACAACCCCTGGGAAACCTTCTGGGTGCAGGCCAGACGCAGTGAATGACCTCCTTGGAAACTCATGGAGAATCGGTGTTCCATCAGGAGAGCCGGGAAAAGTGTCCGGGGAGCGTTGCTCAGCATGAGCACGACAACGATGGACCGCACACGAAAGACAGAGCGCGAACGCCTGAGGCTCCAGGGAACCGGCCCCTCCAGTCCGGCACGCTCTTCTGCAGCGCGATCAGGATCCTCGAAGCTGGCGGTGAGGAGAAATCCCGCCAGCACACCGCCAACCGCCTCATGGCTCACTTGGTCCAGCTTGGCAGCAAAAAGCGCACATGCAGGATTGAAGCTGCCCATGACGCGGGGCCTGTCGTCAACTCCCAGCCCCTGGAAAGGCGGATCAAGGGCGACGTAACGATGGAACAGATCCAGGCGTCGGCAGAAGGCTACTCTCTTCAGGGCGGAGAGCCCCGGGAATGCTTCAGCACGCTGGAGTCCGCAGGCTGCAAGAGCCGTTCTTTGATCTCACCGGCGGCGCTGCTCGGGGAGACTGCCTCTCCATCACGAAAGAGGGTAAGGCTGGGACAGGCCACGCGCTGCGTGCCCCGGATCGACGCCCAGGATTAAACGCGAACGGACGCACATTGATACCCAGGAAGATCTTCTGCGTTTCACCATGCTATGCCCCGGGAGAGGTATCGTCCCCTCCCAGGCCTGATGACCCTCCCGTTGACTGCGCACAGCGCCCCCCCCAGCAGCACCTGCCTGGGAACGCCCGTCACCGTAAGGCCTTCCCAGGGGGTATAGTCCACGTTTTGGACCTGATCGGAGGCGGTGATCGTTCTGGTCGCCGCTGGGTCCCAGATCACAAGGTCGGCATCTGAGCCGGGCAGAAGGGCTCCCTTTTGCGGATAGAGCCCAAAGGCCTTGGCAGGGCTTTCGGAAAGAGCCTTGGCCATTCTCTCTGGCTCCAGGCCACAAGCCGACCACATCAGCATCGGCCTGTGTTCGATTCCGGGCAAGCCGCCAGGAATCTTCGAAAAATCGTTTCGTCCAAGCTCCTTCTGTCCGTGGAAGTTAAAGCTACAATGGTCAGTGGACACGATGTCCACCTCGCCCGAGAGCACGGCGGCAAGCAGCTCTCGCCTGTCCTCTTCGCTACGGATGGGCGGCGAGCAGACGAACTTTGCTCCCTCAAAGCTCTCCCGTTCATAGACTTCGTCATTGAGCGTCAGGTACTGTGGGCAAGTTTCCACAAGCACTCTCTGCCCCGCTCTGCGCGCAGAGCGGATTTCCTGGAGCCCACTGAAGGTGCTCAGGTGCACAATCCACAGCGGAGCACCGACCTCCCCCGCCAATTCCAACGCACGCCTGATCGCCTGCGCCTCCATCGTGTCCGGCCGCGAAAGGGGATGATACCTGACATCTCTATGCCCCTGCCTAAGCAGGCGCCGGGTCATGCGACTGACCTCGTACCCCAGTTCGCAGTGGACGCCTACAATCAGCCCTGTCTCTCTGCAGGCGCCCAGCAGGTCGCGCAGGTCGCTGTCGGAGATGCGCAGATTGTCGTATGCCATGTAGGCCTTCAGGCTCGTAATCCCCGTACGGGGCAGGTCCTCCAGCTCCCGGCGCGTTTCCCGGCTCCAGTCGGTGACTGTCATGTGCAGGCCCCAGTCGCAGGAGCAGTGGCCTGACGCCCGCGCGGACCAGGCCTCATAGGCTTGCCTGAGTGTCTTGCCCTTCCCCTGACAGGCAAAGTCTATGAGGGTCGTGGTCCCGCCGGCCAGCGCGGCGGCAGTGCCCGTTTCAAAGGTATCAGCTGTGGATGTCGTCCCGATATCCCTCTGAAGATGGGTGTGCGCATCAATGAACCCCGGGAAAACAAGCATTCCGGATGCGTCCAGCAGCTCCGTCTCGGGAAGCTCGCCCCCAATCTGTTCAATTTTCCCGCCTTCTATCCACAGGCTGGCATTCTTAAGCCCGCTATTTGTCACCAGCGTCCCGTTCCTGATATGGAGCATCCTGCCTCCTTCCGACATCCGGTGTTTCGCTGTCGTTATATGTGGTATTATACTCTTTTTTACACACAGAAGCAATATAATGGTGTACCTTGCTACGAAAATAAGTGATATGGTCATCGTACCTTGACGGAGGGTTTTCAATGACTCATGAATAATGATCACAGCACAAAACGCGGCAGAGGAAACCCCTGTCACAAACGGGGCAGGGTGAATCGACTAAGTGATTGGCTCCACGCGGAATCCGAGCTTTTTAAGCTCATTAATCATACGCAAAGCTCGTTTTTGTTCACATTGTTTGCGTCGCTGCTCAAAACAGTCCTCGTCAAAGGGCTGGCTGGTTTTGAACATGGTGTAGATGATGGAAAGAAGTTTGCGAGCAAGCGCCACGGTAGCGCGTTTGGCCCCTTTACGCTGCTTGATGCGCCAATACCAGCCGGAAAGATAGAGCTTGCGTATGCCACAGATTCCCCACGCAATCTCGCAGAGCATGGATTTGAGATACGTATTGCCTTTGTCGACATGGGTATCCTTGCATTTTCCAGCACTCTCGTTGTTTCCGGGAGCCAAGCCAGCCCATGAGCAAAGATGCTCCGCAGACGGAAAAGCACTCAAATTCGTTCCGATTTCCGCAATAATGGAAGACGCGGCGGTGACTTCAATGCCGGGAATGCTGCACAATAAAGAGAGCGCTACGGAATGTTTCGCCATTTATACTAACCCAAAACATTAATGCTTCCATGGATGGGTGTTCTTTGGTATAATGTTCATGGCAATCAAGAAAGAAATCAGGAAAAGGTCATGAACGTGAAACGTGCAGAGTTCAGCGCCGAGGAAAAGGCAGAAATTCTAACCGCACAACGGGGAACTTATCCTTTCCATGTGCATAAACGCCTGCTGGCTTTGAAACTGAAGGCTATTGACAATCTGCGCAGCGACGAGATTGCAGCGATAGCAGGGCTCCATAGGACCAGCGTAAATCGCATCGTAGCCAGATATAAGGAAGAAGGGATAGAAGCCATCGTAGGGAAGCGTCATAACCATGGCAATCGCTATATGAGCCGGGAAGAAGAAACAATCTTTCTTGCCCAGTTTCAAGATCGCAGTGAAGCTGGACAGATCATCGAAACCCGGGAGATACATCACGCGTACGAGCAGGCAGTTGGCCACCGGGTGACTCGAAACATGATTTATTACCTGCTTCATCGCCATAAATGGCGAAAGGCAGTACCGCGCAGCAGGCACGAAAAGAAGGCAAGTGAGGAAGCGATTGAGGCTTATAAAAAAAATCACGAAAAAGATCAAAGTTCTGAAAAAGAGCCAGCCAAAGCTACGGGTCATGTTCCAGGACGAGGCTGGGTTCGGGCGGATTAATAAACCCAAGCGATGCTGGTGCCCAAAGGGTGTGCGCCCAACGGTTCCCTGCCATCATATCCGGGAATACAGATATCTTTACGGCGCAGTGTCACCGCTGGATGGTGAACTGTTCAGCTTGGTTATGCCGTATGCCAACACCGACTGCATGAATATGTTTCTGGAAGAACTCTCCAGAGCTTACCCGGAAGACCATATCCTTTTATTGCTGGACAATGCTGCCTGGCACCGTGCCTCAAGCATGGTAGTACCGTGCAACATCGAATTGTATCCATTGCTTCCCTATACCCCGGAGTTGAATCCCATTGAGATGCTCTGGGACGAGGTGAGAGAGAAGGGTTTCCGGAATGAAATTTTCAATTGCCTTGAAGCGGTCATTGACAGATTGTGTTTGACCGTGAAAGACCTGGCAGAGGATGTCCGGCGTGTGGCTTCCATCACACACCGCAAGTGGCTCATCGATGCGTTAATGATTTAGATTAGTATTAGGCTTTAATGGCGGCTTCTACCTGTTTCTTGTGGGCTTCGCTTTGTTCAAGATACGACAGCATCGTCATCAGAAATTGGCGCTGGTGTTCGGACAGGGATCCATTAACGGAAACAAGGATGTCGTCCATCCGATTTCGGGTTTGGGCTTTGAGACATAAATCCAGGCCCTTGCGGTCGATTTGACCATGTTCTGCCAGATGCCGCATGATGTTTCGGCCTAAAACTCCTAAAATATCGGATCGAAACGGTGACAGGCGAAAACCGGAGCTTTGCAAAAACTTATCAATTCGGTTTTTCTGCGGGGTAATATCGGTGATAATCGTTTGCGATACCGTGTGAAATAGCGCAGTTCACGGAATGCTTTATCCGGGATAAAACTCCTTTTCAGCAGTCTGGCGCGCAACAGCGTGGCGATCCACTCCGAATCCCGAATATCCGTCTTTTTGCCGGGTACGCTCTTCATATGCCGCGCATTGACCACCAAGAGTTGAATTTCGCTGTCAAAGCAGCTTTCCAGCAACTCGTAAACAGGCTGCCAGTAAATTCCGGTGCTTCCCATTGCAATCGTGTGGCACTGGCTTTCCAGCACCTACTCCTGCAGCCGTTCCATTTCATGCGCCATTGTCCCGAAATTGCGAATTTCGCTTTCAGGTTTTCTGTCTATCGGTCCGCGAAGCAGGCAGTCAACGATGGTGTCTCGGTGTATGTCCAATCCCATGCAGCATTCCAGAATGTCCGTTATACTCCCATCTCCTGTCAGTTAATCGGCAGGCTGAGAACCACTCGGGTGGGTTCCGAATCTTGCTACTCGTGCTTTCCGCTGAAGCGGTGCGACATTCTGCTGTATTCTTGAGTGGTTCGTCCACGTTGAACAATCGGGGTGAATTCCACCAAGGTGCGTTCGGACTTGTCTGCCGACTCCATTCTACCAGTTGCTTCCAGCCACTACTCCCTATTTTCATTCTCAGCTGTGATCATCATTCATGGGTCGTTGACAAAAAAGCCACCATCAGGAACCTAAGGGTGTAGCTATGCCCTTAGGGCATTTTTCACGCTCAGTTTATCAATAAGTCAGCTTCAAAATGTTGTATCACATCATTCAGATTGTATTTTGGCACGTATCTTCAAGCCCGTGAACAATTCAGGTTATACTTTCTTGCCTAAGCATTTACTCCTTTACCTTTATGCAAACTATTTATATCCTGAAACCATGCTGTTTCAAAGCACAAGATACCAGTATGCGCCAGCCCATAACAGCAGATTTGCGATAACTGTAAGCACTTGTTTTGCCTTTGTTTCGTATACACATGAGAAGCATTGAACTATATAAACCACATTCGCAACGACCCAAAAAGCCAATGAAACAAACGAGAGCCGCACATATACGATGCCGATTATAAAGGCAATCAACAGATTAAGGAACAAGGCAATCGGCAGGTACCTTAGAAATATCTGGCCCTTTGAAAATGGTAGCGCAAGCCCTAACAGGCGCTTTTCAGATACAGTTTTCACCTGCTTAGCAAGGATTTGATACAATGCACTGAGCGATGTCGTCGTGCAAAAAGCTGCAAGCATATCCTTCACAGATGAGTTTTCAAACAGAGGCAGAAACGCCAACAGGTCTGTCCTTGAAATCACCCACCCCGCCAATAATAGTAGAAGAAGCATTACAAGAATTTGTTTTTGCATCCTGATAAGCTCAATTACACTTTTCATAGTAAGTGCCGAACGCTTTGAAGGGTGCAGATGCTCTAAGGTCAACCCGTGAACGAATTGCGGTCTATTTTCTTCTGCAAGCTGCTGCATTTTTGCAAAATCATTCTGGCTTTGAGCTGCCGCCGTTATATCAATGAATTGTAACCGTTCATAGTATTTGGGGATATTCAATTGCAAAGATTTCCAGACGTATATTTCAAGCGCCAGCAAGCCGCCAGTGAGAATGATGATGGAAATCGTGCGTTGAAGAAGAAACAATACAGTCATCACCACAAACATGAGCAAAACAGCTATACGTTCCGTACGTTTTCCGTGGTAAAAAATCCATGCCATAAGTGAACAGCCACCAATATAAGTCAGCAGCAACAAAAAAATTTGCGGAAAGCTCTCATCAATGATAAATCCTCTCAGACAAAATGCAATAGAAAATGCAACAGCCGAGGAGCTTAATAACGAAAGAGCTTGTTTCCTTCGGAGAACCTTTGTGAAATACCTCGTATTGTATATATAAAGAAGTGTTGCGGCATTCATTTTAAACACCGGGGTGCTGCTCAAAAACACCCGCATAAAGTTAATGGCGGCTACAGCGGCAAGAACATATATAACATATTGGCTGACAACGGGTATTCCACGTTCAATGCTCATCAAGGCAAACAAAAGTTGATACAGTAAAATGCCTGCAACAGCTATAAGGCCGATTAGAGCCTGCCAGCTATGGCGAATAGTGCCTTTGAACAGTCGCAGTTTATTTTTCCAAATCAGGACGTTGGCACGGCTATTCATCACGGGTCACCAGCCTTAGATATACGTTTTCCATTGTGCTGCCACAAGGAAGCCCTGCGGATACCACCAATTCGTCCTTTGTGCCGGAAGCCACTAATTTTCCGTTCTTAATAACCACAAAAACGTCGCAAATATTTTCAACCACATCAAGTAGATGACTGGATATCAAAATAAGTTTACCGTTTGCTTTCTGTTGATGAATTGTTTGCTTAAGCAAGACTATCTGTTTCGGATCGAGGCTGGAAAATGGCTCGTCCGCTACCAGCAAATCGTATTCACGTAATAGCGCCATAGCAATCATCAGCTTTTGCCTTGTCCCTTTGGAAAGCGCAGCGGGAATTTTATTCAAATGCTCCCGAAGCTCCATGCGGTCAAGAATATCGTCAATGCGCAAAGAGTTGTTAGGATAAACAACTTTCGTAAATTGCAGATGTTCAAGCAAAGACAATTCTTCGTAGAAAACAGGCGTGTCCGGGATATACGAAACAGGGTAGCTATCGAGTTTGATTTTGAAAATATCTTTGCCGTTAAGTTGTATTGTTCCGCTGTCAGGTTTGAGATACCGAACAATGTTTTTGATGGCTGTTGACTTTCCGGCCCCGTTTTCACCTATCAGGCCGATAACCTTACCTTTTTCGCCGGAAAAGGTAAGGCCGTTCAACGCCTGAATACCATCGTAAGAGTATGAGATATTGTTGAATTCAAAATACTTCATGTATTCACCTTTCCTCGTGCGTGGTTGACGACGCATAAGGACGAAAAATGGCAAATGTGGCATGTCAACGAGCAGCGAAGGATGCTCAAGCAGCGTCCTGGAACAAGGCAGATAGCTGAAGCGTAGCGCTGAAATTTCTGAGAAGAAGGCCGATGGAAGGAAGAGTCCGGTAAAATAGGCAGTTAGACAAAGAAAGAAAAGAAAATCAGGATGGAGACACAGCTGCGAAGCACACTCACATCCTGCCTGCTATAAGAGCATGGTGATCTTAGCACGGGAGCAGCAGGGGGTCAAGAGTCGCAGCGGGGATTTTCCGGGCAGGGAGCGGCAAGCCGCGGCTGCCCCCTGTGCGGGCAGGGCGCTGAAGGTGCGCGACAGCGTCAAGCAGTATATCCGGACAGAAACCGGCCAGAAGGTGTGGTACAGGATCCGGCGGCTGAAGTGTCGGGAGTGCGTGAAACTGCACCGGGAGCTGAAGGCGTTCATGCTGCCATACAAGCATGACGAGGCGGAGTGTATCGAAGGCACGCTGGAGTGCAGGCTGCCAGACTGTTGTGCGGAAAGCAGTACGCTGAACTAGTGGAAAGCCTGGTACGCGGGGATCCGGGAGCTGCTGGACCAGCGGCTCAGGACGATCCGGGTGGCAGCGAGTGGGATGCTGCACCCGCTCCTCGGGGAGTACTCGCTGCTTGAGGAAAGGCGGAAGGGCGGTGGGGGCCGAGCCAAAGGTGCGCCATCCAGGGAAAAGGAGGCACACGCCAGTGAAAAACCCCCGTCCCCCCGCCGCGGAACGAAGCGCGGAAGAGAAACTCGAACTCATCACCCCCTGCTGCTTCCGGGCCAGGAGCGCAAGGAGAGCATCCAGCTCAGGAAAGAGATCGCTGAGCGGGCAGGCCTGTCCTACCGGACGGTGGGCAGGTATCTTGACGCGTGGCGAGAGAAGGGCTTCGAGGGACTGAAGCTGAAGCCCCCGTGGAATCGAGGAAAAGCGACATGGATGAACGGATGAAGGAGATCCAACAGGAAGCCATCGCGCTGCGGCTGGAGAGTTCACATCGAAGTGTGCAGGACATCATCATGATCCTTGAGCTGAAGGGAAAGGTCCGGCCTGGGACGCTCCGGCGCAGCACGCTGCAGGGATGGCTGCAGGCAGCGGGATATTTGGCCAGGCAGGCGCGGCAGAGCGCTGCGAAGAGCCGATCTTCGAGGCGGTTCCAGAAGAGCCACTGCAACGAGCACTGGCAGTCGGACAACAAGTATGGTCCCTATCTCCCCATCGGGGAGAAGGGGGAGATGAAGCAGGTGTACCTGTGCGTCTTTTTGGACGACTGTACGCGCTTCATCGTGTCGGCCGGGTTCTATGAGAGGTAGGACTCGAACATGGACAAGAAGTTGATTGACGATCCTATTGTCAGACAGGCCATCGAAGAAGAACTACCCTGATTTAGAAAAGGGCCAGCTGCTGCCGGTATTGTCAGCCTCCTGATACCGGCTGTTGCTGGTTTTATCTCAGCTGTTATGGGGCAAATGATCTCGACACATTTCGGCAATCAGTTCCGGTAAGTTCGTGGCAGTATAACTCAGCCATTGGCTGGCAATGGAGCCCGGCAAAGGCACTAACCAGAAAGCATATAGGGCAGATATCACCGGTGAACAGAGTTCATGAATCGCGGTCCCCAAAGCTGATTAACAAATCACTTAGAAAGAAATTTAGCACGGCGCCATCAGAAGGTTACAAAGTGTTTGTTAATGCCAGCCATCTTTGCGCCCATCCTGCATGATAAGTTAAAGGATCTATTGAGTCGCTGTCTATAGCAAACAAAAGACCGTTAACGATCCGTTCAGTCCATTTCTCTTTCTAGTTCGTATCACTCATTGAGGTCATTTTTCAATGGATTAGGGCCTGCGCTCATCGGGTGCATATAAAAAACCATGAAACCTTGCGGCATCACGGCTTTTTGGCGTCCCCGGCGCGATTCGAACGCACGGCCTTTCACTTAGGAGGCGAACGCTCTATCCAGCTGAGCTACGGGGACAGGTTCAAGTGCGCTGCGAGGACCTCGACCCGTTCGCCCCCGCCTGACGCAAGCTGTATTTTATCACAGCCCTTCCTGACGCACAAGGCAGAAACAGACCGTCCACACCTCAGGTCAAAGGCGGTGCAGGCGTCTACCATCACCCGACCTTTTCCAGACCATTGATGGGTGGCTTCCTTAAGAAATAAGGCCCAGCTAAGCACAGCGACACAAGACACAGTGCAGCCATCGCAAGAAAACCGCCGGCCAAGCCCCCCGTCAGGCTGCTGATGAAGCCACCGCATAAAATGCCGAAAACCCTTGCCATCCCATAACCAGCAAGCGACAGGACCATTTGGCCGCTGGCCTTGAGCTCGTTGGGAACGCTCAGGCTGATGTACCTGGCCATGGAGAATGTGATGACAATAAAACAGCCCCCGTGAAGAAGCTGGCTAAGCAGCGCAACCGTAACGCTTGTGGAAAACCCCAACAGGGCAAACCTGAGCGTGAGTAAAAGAGCAGAAACAACCATCAGGCGGCCTGCACCAAAGCGCCTAAAGAGCCTATCGGAATACAGCAGGAAAAACGTTTCGCTCGTCGCGGAGATGAAATACGCAAGGCCTGCAAGAGACGTCGTGCCGCCGGGCAATCCGGTGAAGTACAGCGTAAAATAGCTGTAGAAATATCCCAGTGCGAGCTGCAGAGCGATGACGAGCGCCATCAGGGGCTTCATATAGGGGACCTGGAGCACGTGGCGCAGCGGCACCCTTTGCCGCCCATGCTGGTGTCCGGGGACGCGAGGCAAGAGCCGGGACGCAGGGTAGCTTAGCAGAAGGAATCCCGCAATCACAAAGGGGATGGCCTGCAGGCGCCCCTCAATCATCCAGGCAACGCTTAGGTTCGCCACGGCGAAAACGATGCTTCCCAAAAGACGCAGGGGCCCAAAGGGCAGTCTATCAAGATCCAACGACTCAAGTACAATGGAGTCGCTCATGGGCTGTATAGCTGTGAAGAATACGGCCAGAAGGCAGCTTAAGGAAAATAGCCAAACAAAGCCAGAAGAGACACATAGCAGCACCAGCAACAAAGATGACATGAGGAGCATCACGGAAAGACCGGTGTTGCGCAGCTTTAATCGGTCCCCGATACGCCCCCAGGCAGGTTGAGAAAAAAGGGCGACAGCCGGCGCTGCCGCCATCAGCGCCATCATGCGAACGCCGGCCTGTCCAGCCTGTTCATAATATTTTGAAATAAACCCCTGGTAGATGGCGTTGGCGGAATAGAAGGCAGCAATAAAAGCCGCGTACTTCCAGGGATAGGGCGGGGTTTTTCTCTCACTCAAGCTCTTCTCCTCGTTCCACCGCCATGATCTGTCCGACACGCCGGGCGTGCCGCCCCCCCTCAAACCTGGCGCTCAGGAACTCGTCCACGACCATACGGGCCATCTCCGGGCCGATCACCCTTGCGCCAATGGCAATCATGTTGGCGTTATTGTGCCGACGAGCCATGGCTGCCGAATAGGGTTCCGAAACCATCGCACACCGGATGCCCCTGACCTTGTTGGCGGTCAAGCCCACGCCAACGCCGGTACCGCAAAGAACGATGCCCAGCTCACATTCCCCACTGGCTACAGCTTTCGCCGCCCTCGCAGCCGAAATCGGATAATCAAAAGATTCAGCGGAATCTGTTCCAAAATCCCGGTAGGGAAGGCCCCGTTCTTCAAGTAAGCTGAGCACCTCTCTTTTCATGTCCAGAGCGGTGTGGTCGTTCGCAACCGCTATCATGTTTCCTGACCTGCCTTTCCTGCCATTCATCCCAAACCGACGTCGCTCGCTGGTCCCGGTCCTGTCTATATCTGCACGCCGCCGAAGGCTGCCGTCGGATCGCTATCCGCTGTCCAGACAAAGGGGAGCCACACCTTGCGCTCGTTACCATCAAAACTGATGCTGATGCATACGTTGCGGTTGTGACGGTCAATCTTCAGCACCGTGCCAATCCTGTCAGCCAGAGGTCCCTCAATAATCCTGAGATGGTCTCCTGCCTTGGCTGCGCGCGAACAGATAAAAAACCCCCGATGACGCCATACCCACCGTGAAAACGCAAGGTCGCTGTCCTTCAGATGATAACCGTCCTGTCCGCCGTAACTCAGGAAACGTATGACGTTCTCCACAGAAAGCAGCCGCCTGAAAGACAGGGCTTCCCGCGCATAGACAAAAACATATCCGGGCAGCATAACACTTCGTTCGAGGGTCCTGCGCCCAGCCCTGCTTCGGTGCCTTTCCTGCATCACGGCGTAGGCGTCCACCCCGTCACAGCAGAGCCTGATGGCGTCCGCCGTTTTAGATTCATACCCTGTCAGGCACTGGATGCAGTACGCGTTGACCGTGTTCCAGTTTTCTTCCGCCTGTCCGGGCATGGTAGGTGCAGGCTTAATGTCCACTATTTCCCCGATACCGTGATCCCGTCCACTGCCAGCCACGGCAGCACGCCCATACCATTTTTGACTCGCTCTCGCGACAAGCCTCGTACGTCAAACAGCATGTCCCTTAAATTGCCACTGATCATCGTCTCGCTGACCGCGTGTGTAACCGCGCCACCCTCGATCATGAAGCTGTTCTTGGCCACTCCAGAAAAATCGCCATTGACCCCAGGCTGCCCGCCGGAAAAGCGCCCGACAAGGACCCCCCGCGAAATACCGGCGATGAGGGCTTTGAGCTCAGTCTCGCCTGGGGCAATCAGCAATGAAAAGGATCCATTGGGCGCACGGCGGTGGCCGGTCTTGTTGGCAACATATCTGGAAAGCATGAAGTGTTCAAGGATCCCTTCCCTGATCACGCAGTAGTCTTCCGAAGGAAATCCTTCAGCGGTGTAATGCTCCCCGCATACGATGTCCGGCGATCTTGGCGCCATGCAGAGCGTCAGCCGTTCATCGCATACCCTGTTGCCAAGGCTTTCCTTCCACAGGCTGGTACCTTCCAAAATGACGCTGTCGGACACGAAATTTTCAAGCAGAGCCCCAGCGAAGGAGAAAAGGCAGTCCGGCGTCAGCAGGACGGTGCCTTCAAACTTGCCTTCCATCGCCACGGGCTCAATGCCCCTCTCAACAGCATCCAGGTTCATGCGCAGAGACCCCTGGTCGATGAAGGGCTTGTCCAGAGTGGAGAGGACCAGGCTTGCGCTATGAAAAGAGGAGGACTTCTCCCCCTCATGGGCTGAGAACATCATGTCGACTTCATAATACCCGCTCAAAGTCTTGTATTTTGTCCCATGACTGTTTAGGTATACCCCCCGGCTTCTGTTGTGGGATACAACCAGCTGCTCCACGAGCACCCTGGGATAGTCCCTGCTGACGTCGTCCAAGAGGTCGCGTGTACGGTCAAACAGGCGCGACATCTCCGCCTCGGGCACGCCGTCTACGAACTGCCCGCCGCCCTCAGCCGAAAGTTCCCAGGCCTCATCCGCCTGCGCAGCTTCCGTGGAAGCCAGGCATTCCTCTGTCGCAACACGCAGAGCCTCATCATCAAAGCCATTGCTCACGACGACGCCCCGCCTGTGATCTCTGATGGCCGTCAAGGAAAGCCTGGCGTCATACGTTGTCCTAAAAAGGCTGAACAAGCCACTGTCCACGTTAAACTCCCGCTTCTCAAGCGCATGAGCATTCACGCCGGCTTCCTGTGCCCCTCCCTGCTTCAGGAGCTTCAGAGCGCTGTCTGCGACTTCCTCCGGGCGTCTCATTCATCTGCCTCCAATCATCACTTCGCAGCGCAGCGCAGGGCCTCCCAACCCCACCGGCATGGGCTGTTTCTTCCCACAATAACCGGAGCTGGACCATTCGACACTGTCAGAAACCATGTCGACGGTCTTCAGCATCTCAAAGGCAACGCCGGAGATGGTGGTATCGTGAATCGCCCTGCCAAGCCTGCCTCCTTGAATCTCGTATCCCATGCTGATGCCGAACATAAACTCACCCGTCATGTCCGCCTGCCCGTTGTTTGATTCCATCAGGTAGTAGCCCCTGTCCACCGAAGCGATCATGTCCTCAAGCTTGTCGTGACCCGGGTGAACCGCTGTGTTGCGCATACGGATGAGAGGCTCGTCTGAAAACTGGAACGCGCGCGCGTTCCCCTTGGGTTCCGCGTCAAAGCGGCGCCCTGTCTCCCGGCTATGCATATAACCCGTTAGAATACCGTCCCGAATGAGGTTGGCGTCTCGGGCTTCCACCCCCTCATCATCCACGTATACAGGAAGCGGAGCAACCCTGCCAAAGGCAGTGTGCGCAAAGTCTGTCATCGAGACCAGGGGGCTCGCCACTTGCCTGCCCATATTATGAGCGGCGACAGAGCCGCCTAGAACCAGATCCGCTTCCACCGTGTGGCCAACCGCCTCATGCGCGAGCATGCCGGCCAGTGCGCCCCCGAGTACGCAGGTCCTGACACCAGCTTGCGCAAAGACGCCTTCGCGCTTGCGCATCAGGTGCTCATAGAGCTCGTCCGCCTGAGCGAAAAGATCCGAGGGATCACGATGCACGGCAGCAAAGTCGCCGTGTCCTCCAAAGGTCTTAAAGACTTCTACGGGTTTCCCCTCATCGGTTTCCGCCGTCATGAAAAGGTAGATATAAGCCCTGGGCAAAAGCGTATGGGCATTGAAGCCGTCAGAGGTACACAGCTGCTTTTCTATAGACTCTACGAACACATGGACAGCACGGGCGGTAAGCTTTTTATGTTGCCTGCTGATATATTCGTCCAGCGTACGGGCAAAGTCGATATAGTGCTGCTGGCTCAGGTCCTTCACAGCGCTGTCTGCGGGGCGGAACCCCCGCTTGATTGCCGGCAATGCCGGTAGGTTCCTACGCACATGGGAGTCGAGGAAAACAGCGTTCTCCGTCGCAGCTGTAAGGGTGGAGGCCGCTGCATCCCGGTTCAGCTCCGCACTGGAAGAAAATCCGTAAAGCCCTCCCTTGTATACACGAGCACTGACCCCTTTTGTATCGGAACGAAGGTTGCCCACAAGGTGCCCGGACTGAAGCGTCACACGGCGTCGCAGGTTGCGCTGTGCACGCAGTTCACTGGCTGTCCCCGGCTGAAACAGGCTCTGATAATCGCTGACAATCGGATCAAGCACTTCTTTTTCCTCCCCATAAGACGAAGAGAGTATAACAGCCGGGCAGGGCTGTGACAAGCAAACTTCAGGCGCTGAACCCCCTCTTCACTGCCGGTTTAACTATCGGGCAGAGTCCGCGGTGCGTCCGGATCGAAGTATTCCACCTCCATGCGGTCAAAGGAAACCGGCTCCATGAAGTGTTCTTGAAGAAAGCGTGTCTGGGCAAAGTGTATAAAGTCCCTGTCATGGCGGGGGACGATCAGAGGCACCTGGACGTCCAAGGCCCGACAAGCCGCAGCCAATCCTTCGCGCCATTGTCTGTCCGCACAGGGCACGATCACATCTCCTGCGAGCCTGTTTCTGCGGACTAACCGGACCCAGAGTTTTCCTGCCATACGCACCTCCCTTCGGCGTCAACCCGTCTGTCTGACATGGTTGCGAAGCGTGCCCAGCCCCTCCATTGTAACCTCAACAACATCCCCTGCGGAAAGGGGCCCCACACCAGCTGGGGTGCCCGCAGCCACGATGTCTCCCGGCAAAAGGGTCATGAAGTCGGTGATGAATTCAACCAGCTCCACGACGCTAAAAATCATGTCCTCCACTGCTCCCTGCTGTACCGTCTTCCCGTTGAGGCGCGTCTCCAGCATGCGGCCGTCCGGACTGAAACTGCTGTCAATCCAGGGGCCGAAAGGAGCAAAGCCATCAAATCCCTTGCTGCGGGTCCACTGACCGTCCCTGTGCTGAAGGTCTCTGGCTGTCACATCGTTAAATAGCGTGAATCCAAAGATATACTGGGAGGCCTCTTCCCTGCTCACGCCCCTGGCTGTCTTGCCCATGACAAAAGCCAGTTCGCCCTCATAGTCCACCCTGGACGATACCTTTTCAGGCGGTAGATCGATAAAGGCCCCCGGATCGTTGGCCGCACCCCTGGGCTTCAGAAAGACGATGGGGTTTTCGGGGACCCTGCCGTCAAATTCCTTGATGTGTTCTCTGAAGTTCTTTCCGACACAGACGATGTTCCCCGGCTCGCAGGGGGAGAGGAGACGAAGCGCGGATAGGCTCAGGCGTTCTCCCTTGTCTGTCCTTTTAAAGCTCGGAAGCCAGGGGGCTCCCGGGAGCATTTCCACGATGTCCGGCTCAAGGATACAGCCATACTGCGCGCGCTCTTTCCACAAGAAACGGATATACTTCATCTTCCTATTCCTTCCCTCATCGGCATGCTTGGGCTCGCAACCAGGCTGATATTCAGGCTGATATTGTAATGGCATACCCCCTGTCCCGCAAGCGACTTCAACGGTCTTCGCCTCAAGCTGCCGTCTTGACAAATTCGCAGCCAACCCCCTATGATTGGCCCCGCAGCTCGTGAGCTCAAGGCACAGAAAACAAGGGGGGATGGGCATGGAGACGCTCCGCAGCGAAGTCGCGCGCAGGCGGACCTTTGCCATTATCAGCCATCCGGATGCCGGAAAAACGACCCTGACCGAAAAGCTCCTTCTCTACGGTGGCGCGGTCCGGCAGGCGGGCAGCGTGAAGGCCCGCAAAGCAGCCCGCCACGCCACAAGTGACTGGATGGAGATCGAGAAGCAGCGGGGAATTTCCGTCACCTCAAGCGCCATGCAGTTTGACTATGAGGGCTTTCGTATCAATATCCTGGATACCCCCGGCCACCAGGATTTCAGCGAGGATACCTACAGGGTGCTTGTCGCGGCGGACAGCGCGGTCATGCTTGTAGACGCCGCCAGGGGGGTGGAGGAGCAAACCATCAAGCTGTTCCGCGTCTGCCGTATGCGCGGCATCCCCATCTTCACCTTCGTCAATAAGATGGACCGCGCCGCCAAGGACCCCTTTGCCCTGATGGAGGAAATTGAGCAGGTCCTGGGCATCCGCTCCTGTCCTGTCAACTGGCCCATTGGCGTGGACGGGGATTTTCAGGGCGTCTATCATAGGGATACAGGGAACGTCGAGCTGTATTTCTCAAGCGACCACGGCAGGACAAAGGCGCGCAGGACAGAGCTTCATATCGGAGACCCCGCACTGGAAGGCATGCTGGACCGCCAGTACATGAAACGCCTTAGGGAAGAATCCGCCCTCCTTGACGAAGCAGGCGATCCCTTTGATCTGGCTGCAGTCCATAGGGGAGCCCTGACCCCCATATTTTTCGGCTCTGCCATCACCAACTTTGGTGTAGAACCTTTTCTAACACGTTTTCTGAAATACACGACCCCACCGCTTCCCAGAGACAGCGACGAGGGCTTCATTTCTCCGGAAGAAGCGCTGTTTTCGGGCTTTATATTCAAGATCCAAGCCAACATGAACCCCGCCCACAGGGACCGCCTGGCCTTTTTACGCGTGGTCAGCGGCGTGTTCAGAAAAGACATGACGGTCTGGCACTCCGGCACTGAAAAGCTCATTCAGGTGAAGGCGCCTCAGCAGTTCATGGCTGATGAGCGGGAGATGGTGGATACCGCTTACCCCGGCGATATTATTGGTCTGTTCGATCCGGGGTTTTACCGCCTGGGCGACAGCCTTTGTGAAGGACGCAGGCTGCATTTTTCAAGGATCCCTGTGTTTGCACCGGAACACTTCGCCAGGATTCGTCCGCTTGACAGCATGAAGCGAAAGCAGTTTCTGAAGGGAGTGCTTCAGCTGAGCGAGGAAGGTGCCATCCAGATCTTCCGCCGTGGTGACATGGGTCCGGAAGAGATGATCATCGGCGTCGTCGGTATGTTGCAGTTTGACGTGCTGACCCACCGCCTTCGGAATGAATATGGGGCTGAGCTCCTGATCACTCCCCTGCCTTATCGTTTCGTTCGATGGGTACTCGGGGAAAGCGGGGTGCCGGAAAACGCACAGCTCACCTCTACCACTGTCCGCGCCCGCGACAGCACGGACAGGGAAGTCCTCCTGTTTGAAAACGACTGGAGCATACGACTGGCGCTGGAAAAAAACAGTAGCCTTGATCTGTCGGAATTCGCGCCACAGGCAGGATCGGCATAGAAGCCCTGCCTGTGAGTCCACGGCGCGCAACAAAGGAGAACATGGTCCGAGAAGACATCCGCAACATCGCCATCATCGCTCATGTAGATCACGGAAAGACAACCCTGGTAGACCAGATGCTTCGCCAGGGTGGCGTCTTTCGCACAAACCAGCAGGTAGCGGAAAGAGTGTTGGATTCGGGCGACCTGGAGCGAGAGCGAGGCATCACAATCCTCGCAAAGAACACGGCCGTACGCTTTGGCGATATGAAAATCAACATCGTCGACACCCCCGGCCATGCTGACTTTTCCGGCGAAGTCGAACGGGTACTCAAGATGGTGGACGGAGCCCTGCTGTTGATTGACTGCTTTGAGGGGCCCATGCCTCAGACAAGGTTCGTGTTGAAAAAGGCGCTGGACCTGAAACTCCCGGTACTCACCGTCTTTAACAAGCTTGACCGTCCAGACGCCCGTCCCGCTGAAGTGGCGAACGAACTCCTGGACCTGCTGATCGACCTGGATGCGGGCACCGATGTGTTGGAGCGCCCTTTAGTTTATGTCTCAGCCCGCAGGGGCACCGCCACACTGGATCTCGCCAAGCCCGGCAGCGACTTAAAGCCTCTGTTTGAAGCCATCGCCAGGTATATCCCTGCGCCCGAGGGCGATGAGGACGCTCCTGCGCAGGTGTTGATCTCCACGGTGGATTACAGCGACTATGTCGGCCGCATTGGCGTGGGCCGCATCGCGAGGGGGACGCTTCTGCCGGGGATGATGGTGGTGCGCTGCGGTGCGGAAGGCGCATCCCTTCCCTGGCGTCTGACAGAGCTAAGTACTTTTGATGGTCTTCGGCGCGTGCCGGCGCAGGAGGTCCGCATGGGCGACATCGTGGCACTGAGCGGCCTTCCCGACTTGTCTATCGGCGACACCGTCTGCGACCCCGTCGCTGCGGATCCTCTGCCCTTTGTCGACATCGGCGAGCCCACCGTCCGTATGAGCTTTTCCGTCAATGACAGCCCCTTTGCAGGCAGGGAAGGCAAGTACGTCACCAGTCGGCATCTGAGAGCCCGGCTGTACAGAGAAGTACAGACAGACGTATCGCTTCGCGTTCGTGACGGCGACACAGCCGATTGCTTTGAAGTATGGGGGCGCGGGGAACTTCATCTTTCCATCCTGATCGAAACGATGCGGCGGCAGGGCTATGAGTTTCAGGTTTCCCGCCCCGAGGTCATCTTCCGGGACCTGGATGGACGGCGCTGCGAACCCATCGAGAGGCTTCTGGTGGACACGCCCCAAGCCAGTGCTGGGACCGTCATTGAAAAGATCGGCCGCCGCCGCGGCACGCTTGAAAGCATGTCAGGTACCGAGCGCTTAAGAATGGAGTTTCTGGTCCCTGCACGCGGGCTTCTGGGCTATCGCAATGAGTTTTTAACCGATACCCGCGGCGAAGGCGTCCTGCATTCGGTGTTCGAGCGTTACGAACCCTATAGAGGCGAGATCCCCTCGCGCGGCACAGGGTCTCTTGTATGCTTCGAAACGGGAGAAGCCACCCAGTACGGGCTCTACACCGCGCAGGACAGGGGCGCGTTGTTTATCGGCACCCAAACGCCCGTGTACGCCGGCATGATCTGCGGCCAGAGCACGCGCGCTGGTGATATAGTGGTTAACGTATGCAAAGCCAAGCATATCACCAACGTGCGCAATGCCGCTGCCGCAGAGGAAAGCCTGCGCCTGGCTTCCGTCCGTCCTCTAACTCTGGAGCAGTGCCTTGAATTCATCGCCGATGATGAGCTTTTGGAAGTGACCCCACAATCACTGCGCATGCGCAAACGGGTGCTTCATCACTCGCAGCGTCTGAGAGCGCAGGGCAGAACAAGGCAGCGTGACTGAGTCCCTGCACCCGGTTGAGAGCAAGCCCTGGCCTAAGCAAGGCCGAAAACCTTCTCTATCTCTGTGATCTCCCGGTCGGAGATGTTCACAATCGGTCCTATATCCAGGGCGGCGATCACTGCCTTGGCGCTGTATTCAAGCACTTCCAGCCGATCGTAGGCGCTGATGAGGGTCTCTCCCGTCACGATGACGGCCTGGTTGTCAAGGATCAGCACAGGTGTTTTCGCTGAAAACCTCTCCGCCGTCCCCTCAACATCCCTCCGCACCGACAGGTAGGGCACGCGCCCCACATCGCGCAGCACGATATAGCTTTCGGGAATGGTTCGGGAATCAAAGCCCACATCTGTCACTGCAAACGCCATGATGGCGGGTGCATGAGCGATGATGACGGAGCCAATCTCTCGATGCCTTTCGTAGACCGCTCGGTGCAGGAACACCGAGCGGCTGGGGGATTTGCCCGCCTCACACATGCTTCCTCTGACCCGGACGATGTCCTCTGGTTCAAGGTACATCCGGTCTTTGCCGTAAGGCGTGATGAGAAAGGAGCCGTCCGACAAGCGCACGGAAAAGGTGCCCTGGGTGCTGGTAAACAAGCGCTGCCTGTAGGCCCGGTGGATCAGTTTGCACAGGTCCCGCCGCCCGATCCTCTCCTCGCTGGACGCGGTTCCCGGCACAAACGCATCCATGGATGGCAGCTCTCCTCCGCCTGCCATGGCTACCTGAGCTTCTGTCAGCGGGCGGGGCGTCCCCAGCTTTTTTGCATCAATCTCCAGCCTGCCGCAGAAATCCAGCGTTTCAAACGACATGAAGGCGCTGAAAAGGTCAGCCGCGCCAATGGCGCAACCGTGGTTTTCAAGCATCACCGTATTGTATCCTTGCGCAAACCTTTCAGCGATGTGTTCCCCCAGTTTTTTTGAGCCGGGCACCGCGTACCGGGCAGTCACCACCTCTCCGCATACCAGGGATACATCCGGTATCAGCCTGGTGTTGGGAATCTTCCTGGCCAGGCTGAAGGCGACCAGGGTCGGCGGATGGGCATGCAAGATAGCCCTGAGATCAGGTCGGGCAGCGTAAATCGCACTGTGGAAGGGCAGCTCCACTGAAGGCCTGTGCCGCCCGATGACCTGGCCTTCCGGCGTGACCCGGATGATGTCATCCCCGATCAGTGTGCCCTTGTCAACCCCTGAGGGTGTAATCCATATGTCTCCATTCTCATCCAGGATAGACAGGTTCCCCCCCGAGGTCGTGGTCATCCCGTATTCGTAAATTCGCTGCATGATCATCACTAGCTGGTCTGCTGGATGAAGCAGTTCAAAGCGCATGGGCAAGTCCTCCTCTCTGTCTGTGGCGCCCCCGACCAGGCGCATGTCCCTCATCAGCGTGTTGGGTTCAGTATACCCTTCCCCGGCTCCTTCGCCAATGTCGCACCAGCGCGGTTTGCATCCGAGCGCATATAGGGTAAGATAGTGCGGATTTCCCTGGAGAGGATGAAAGCTGTGATCCGAGCGTCGTTTAAAAAGGCCTTCCCTGTCACTCTCCCCGTCATGGCTGGATACCTGGTGCTCGGTTTCGGATTTGGTGCCCTCCTTTCCAGCGCCGGCTATGACCCCATGCTGGCGCTTCTGATGAGCGGGTTCATCTACGCAGGATCCATGCAATATATCGCCGTAGGCCTCCTTGCCAATGGCGCATCCTTGGCTTCCGCAGCATTGCTGACATTTCTGATCAATGCGAGGCATCTGTTTTACGGCCTCTCGATGCTCGACACCTACCGAGACCTGGGCACGAAGAAACCCTACCTTATCTTTTCACTCACGGATGAGACCTATTCCCTGCTGTGCACAGGTGACGTCCCGGAGGGGTCGGATCCCGGCTGGCATTATTTTTTCGTCTCATCCCTGAACCAGCTGTACTGGATCCTGGGGAGCCTGATCGGATCCGTCGCGGGCAGCCTGCTGCACATCGATTTTTCGGGGATTGAGTTTTCCATGACAGCGCTGTTTGTCGTTCTCTTTCTTGAGCGCTGGCTTTCCTCACGCAATCGGATCCCCGCTATCACTGGGGTACTGTGCTCAGCCTTCTGCCTCCTCCTCTTTGGCCCCGAACGCTTCATCCTCCCGTCCATGGTGCTGATCGCGGGGAGCCTCTGGTCGATGCGTGGGAAGCTGCCTGAAGCGGAGGCCGCCTGATGGACCGTAGTTCCGCTTTGGGCCTCGTGGTCATCGTTGCAGGTGTGACGGCACTCTTGCGCTTTCTGCCCTTTCTCGTATTCTCACAGGATAGAAAACAGCCTCGGTCGCTTCTCTTGCTAAGCCGTTCGCTGCCCCCGGCGGTCATCGGGATGCTTGTCGTCTACTGTTTAAGGGGGCTTCCGTCGGGTCCAACTGCACAGATTTTGGCGCAGCTGGGCTCTGTCGCAGCGGTAGCCCTGTGTCATGTCCTCTTACGCAACGTACTGCTAAGCGTCATTGTGGGGACCGTCTGCTACATGCTTCTAACCCGTCTGATCCTGTAATTGGCGGACGGGCGCCTGCTGAAGACGCACGAAGGAGTCCAACATGTCACCCGTGAAAGAAGGGAACCTACGTGGCAGCCTTGGCCCTCTTCTGGTCTTTTGTGCTGCGGTTCTATGGAGTTTCGCGGGCCTGGGGATCCGGCATGTCTCCTGGTCTCCCCTGTCTATCGCCTGCGCCCGGGGACTTCTCGCTGCAGGCGTGCTATGGGTGTTTCACCGGCGAACATTTAAGCGGCCTACCCCTTCCGTGTGGCTGGGGGCTCTTGGGATTTTCTGCACCTCCACGCTCTTCCTTCTATGCAATCGCCTGACAACAACAGCCAACGCGATTGTACTACAATATACCGCACCCGCCTTCGTCATCGTGCTCTCCGCCCTGTTCTTGCGCTCCAGGCCCAAGAGGGCGGATATCCTGGCCGTATTGTTCACCCTGGCTGGTGTCCTGCTGTTCTTCCTCGACCACTTAGGCCACGGCGCTTTGCTCGGGGACCTTCTGGCCTTGCTGTCTGGCCTCACGTTCTCGCTTGTGTTCTTCTCGACCGGGATGCCGGGAAGCAACCCCGCACAGGCCGCCTTTCTCGGAAACCTCCTGGACCTTCTGCTGCTCCCCTTTCTTTTCACAGACCCAAGGGTCAGCTTGAGCCCGGCCTCGGACTACATCATCGTACTCCTGCTGGGCATCTTTCAGCTTGGGCTGGCCTACGTCCTCTTTTCTGCCGGCAGCCGTCGCACGAGTCCTGTAACAGCCTCCGTCATCTGTACCATCGAGCCCATCCTGAGCCCACTGTGGGTCTTTTTCGTTCTGGGGGAGGCACCGGGGGCCCTCGCTGTCGCGGGGATGAGTGTGGTCATCCTTTCCGTCACCCTATACAACATCGTCTTGTCCCGACAGCGGAGCAGAGAGCAGGTCTCCACCTGAGTAGAGCGTTCATAGAGCGAACACATGAACGCTTCGTCGCGAAAATCCACTCGATCTATTTTTGAATACACGTTAAACGATAGAGCAGGAAGGCAGAAACAAAAGGTCTCAGGATGGATCATGCGTCGTCATAAGACCCTGTTTCGGAGGACTGCGATCGTCGGGAAGACCATGCATCCGTACCCGGGCAGGAAAAAGCAATTCGGTGCTTGGAGATGAAGGAAGCCATGCAACCGGTCCTCGGAGACGGTTCTAAGCCTGCATGAACAAAAACACCTGGAAAGCATGATTGGGGGGACTGTGATGCTTCGTCAGCAGCTCATCGCGAGGATGGACCCTGGCCGTTCATGCGTAAGCCCTGGAAGCTGCGTCGCTTTCTTGAAGAACAGAGCCTTTGTATGCTATGCTGGATGAAGCTGGATGAGCCGACTTCCCTGCGTTGATTGTTGGTATATCCTCTTTCGCCCAACGGGGCGTTGGCCTAGGCCGCAGGCTCTGATGTTTTTTACGAGCGAGACCCGTTCATGGTGTATCGGATGTCAGCGATCCCGGCGATCTGCTGCACCCCGGGCGCCCGGCAAGACCATGAAACGGAGCTATGAACGTTTCCGGCTGCAGAGACGAGTGCACCGCTGTGCGGGAAAAGAAACCCGAAGCTCGAGAGAAGTGGCGCCACCGTGCCCTGAAATCCCGGAAACAGCGTCGGATGGATTCCCACAGTCCCGTCTTAACATGGTCATGCCAAGGACAAGGCCTGCTACCTGTGGGTCCACCCCAGAGAGGATCCAAAAGAGCGTGCTCTTCAGCGCGATCCTCGCCACGGCGACCAGCGCGGCGTTCAGCCTGGCGCTGCATAGGGATTGTTTGTCAGGGATGCCTTCTATAAAAGCCCCACAGCCGGCTCTGTCGCAGCCCTGCGCCGAAAAGAGGGCGTGGCTCAGTGGCATCGGCGCCTGCAGGCGCGCAACACAGAGGAAAGGGTGATTCGGATACACGAACATGAAAAGGCAACGGTCGACAAGGCCAAGGCGATCGATGAAGTACGCTTGATGGCCTCGCAGTTTGCGGACCTCTATTTCGCCTTTGTCAACGAGATCCGTCGATCCTATGGCGATACGGAGGCACGGCGGATCGTCCGGGCGGTACTCTTCAAGCGCGCTCGGGAGCGCGCGGAGCGGATGGCTCAAAGGGCGGACGGCGAGGGAATCCCCCGGGAGCCTGAAAATATCCTACGCCTTTCAGACGTAGCTTTTATGGGATGGGTACCAGAGCTGGGCGCGGACCACTGCCCCTATGGAGCGCAGTGGAAGCGCCGTATTGCTGAGCATCCCTGGTTTAGGGAATACGCAGCGCTGTACTGCGACGTGACGGACACGACCCTTGCTGAGTTCTTTACCGGCAGCCATACCCACGAGCTGATCGAAAACATCGTCCTTGGGGATGAACGCTGCAGCCGACGCTATTTTCCCTCCCGGGCTGTCGCAGAAGGCAAGTATACCTACGCCCCGGTTGAGGGGCAGGTGCCAGGCTTCGACTGAGGCTGCTACCCAGATGCCCGAAATCAACAGCCATGGGAGACAGAGCTGTCCGCGCCATCGGGATATCTTCAAAAACTTCACGCCCTCTCAAACCAAAGGGAAAAGGGGCAGCTCTCACGCCCTGCAGGAAGGCCACAGCATGAGCGCCTGAAGGCAGGACTGATTGATGCAGCCCTGCCCCAGCCAGATTGTCGTGGGCAGGGAAAACGCCAAAAATCATGGGAGGGCAGGTTCTTCGAAGCTCCTCCTTTGTTGTCCGACTTCTCCGGGCGGCAAGCGCGCCCGAGCCATAGACTGCCGTATCAGACCATGATGTTCGCGGGCGAATCGAAGAAACGCGGGCCCTGGAGAGAAAGCTCGGTAGGCACCTGTGTCTCTGTGATGATCCCCATCGCCGCCGCCACAAGGTGAAAGAAGTCCCCAGAGAGCTCCCCCGGTAACGCAGGTGTGATCTGGTAAAGCGAGGGATCCGCGTACTGTCCAGCCTGCACCCGCTTAAAGCGGAGGCCAGGTCTTCAGCCGTCTTTCATATCCCATCACATAGCCCCCTACCGATCAACAGGCACAGCTGCGTCCGCAACTCCAAGCAATGATGCTTCCTGTGCCGCTCACACTGCCTGCATTGCATTGCGATACCTGACAGAAGGATAAGAAGTATAAGGGAGAAAAACCTTGATAGACATAGAAGGCCGATTTGCTTCAGCCAAGATCTTCACCGAGCATATTGACAAAAACGCTCTCGATCAGATTCGCACCCTCTGTGACATGCCTTTCGTCCAAGGCTCGCGCATCCGCATCATGCCGGATGTGCATGCCGGCGCGGGTTGCGCCATCGGGACCACGATGACCATCACGGATAGCGTGGTCCCCAACCTTGTCGGTGTAGACATCGGCTGCGGCATGCTCACTGCAGAAATCCTGGAAAAAGACCTTGACTTCCCCGCCCTTGATCGCCTGATCAGGGACAAAATCCCCTCCGGCACCCGCGTCAGGCAAAGCCCTCACCCCTTCCTTGATCAGATCCGGCTCGAGGATCTCCGCTGTGCCGGCAGGGTTGACCTGCACCGGGCACGGCTGAGCCTGGGGACGCTGGGCGGGGGCAACCACTTCATCGAGGCAGGGCGGGACGAGGAGGACCGTCTCTTCATCGTCATCCACTCAGGCAGCCGCAAGATTGGCCTGGAGGCTGCGAATCTGTACCAGCGCCTTGCAGCTCAGGCCGTCCTCAAGGGGGAGAAGCAACAAGGTGCGAAGAGCGGAAAGAAAGGCAGGAGAGGCCAGTCCCGCCCAGCAAGAGCGGACAGGATCCCCTCCAGCCTGAGCCCCGTGACAGGCAGCCTCTTTCACGACTACATCCACGATATGCGCATCCTGCAGCGCTACGCGCTGCTCAACCGCCAGGCTATGATGGATGAGATTGTCAAAGGCCTAAGCCTTCAGGTCACCCACACGTTCAACACGATCCACAACTACATCGATACGGAGGACATGATCCTTAGAAAGGGTGCAGTATCTGCCCAGAAAGGAGAGCAGCTCCTCATTCCCATCAACATGCGCGATGGCAGCCTCTTGTGCCGCGGGAAGGGCAATCCGGACTGGAACTTCTCCGCCCCACACGGTGCGGGGCGGCTCTACAGCCGCAGTGCAGCAAAGGCTACGTTCCGGCTTGAAGACTTCCGTAGCGAGATGGAGGGGATTTACAGCAGCACCGTCGACCGAGACACCCTGGACGAATGCCCCATGGCTTACAAGCCCATGGAGCTCATCGTCAGGGGCATCACTCCGACAGCGGAGGTGCTGTCCGTAATCCGTCCCCTCTACAACTTCAAGGCTGGCAGGGACTGACCGGCCCCTGTTTGGATACGCAACGGCGATGCCCTGCCTGTGTGCAGGCTCAGGGCTCCTGCAAGAGGCGCTCCATCAGGCGAAGGCTGTCCCCACTGCCGGAAGAGAGGAAGGCAACCCTGCCCCGCTCTCCCTCGGGCGCCAGTATCCCGTTGCTTGCAAGGGCCTCCCGAAGCCTATCGGCCACCTCCCCGCTCGCGTCGATGATGGGTGTTCCCTCCGGAAAGAAGTCGGCAATCGCGTCCTTCAAAAAGGGATAGTGGGTGCAGCCCAGTACCACCGCGTCGATCACACGGCCGCTGTACGGCGCCAGCAAACCCTTAAGGAAGGCCCTGAGCCGATTGCCATGGAACTCCTCTCTCTCCACAAACTCCATGAGTCCCGGGCAGGGAAGCGTGATGACGCCTTCCCCGAAGCGGGCGTGAAGCGCCGCGTAGCGCTGCGTTTTAAAGGTCGCCGGCGTTGCCATCGCCAGGATCTCTCCTCCCCTGCGCAGGTATTGTGCAGCCTGAAGCGCAGGCTGGATACCGATGACGGGGAAGGGGAGTTCACGGTGCAGGGCCTCCCCCGCCACGCCTGTGGCGGTGTTGCAGGCGATCACCAGCGCCTTGATCCCTTCCGACACCAGCCTGCCCGCCGCTGCCCGGGAGAGGGCCAGGATCTCCGTCTCGGACCTTGTGCCATAGGGAGCATTGCCACTGTCTCCGAAGTAGACGTAGTTTTCATAGGGTAGCAGCCTGCGCACAGCGTTCAGGACGCTGAGGCCGCCAAGGCCGCTGTCAAAGAAACCGACGGGCATGCGCTTGTCCATGGATCTCCCCTCCCTAAAAAAGCCGCGCCGCCATACAGAAGCGACGCGGCTGTCCTTTTTCTGCGCGTTAGGCAGGTTTCAGCGTTTTTCCCTGTCCTCGCGTCTGCATCTTCTGCCAGAGTATGACCAAGGCGACCAGGCCAATGCCCATGATGTCCGTATACAGGCCAGGGTGGATCAGCAGAAGCCCTCCCGCAAGCGCCATTAGCTGCTGCAGGATATTGAGCTTGCTCTCGTAGAATTTCTGCAGTGCCATCGCCACGCCAAACATGCCGATGAGGGCTGTGATGGCCATGCGGATGATGTCATACCAGGGAGCGCTGATCATTAAGAGCTGGGGGCTGAAGATGAACATAAAAGGGATGATGAATGCCGCGATGGCAAGCCTCGTGGATTCAAGCCCTGTTCTGAGCGGTTCACTCTTGGCGATGGCTGCTCCGGCCATCGCGGCCAGGGCAACGGGCGGCGTGATGTCCGCGATGATGCCAAAGTAGAAGGTGAACATATGCGCCGGCAGTTTTGTAAAGCCCTCGCCCGCTGCCTGTAATCCTGCGAAGACCTCGGGCAGGGAGCTCGACATAGCCCGGATGACCACTGGCGCCATCACAGAAGAGGTGATCAGATAGTTGGCAGTGGTGGGCACTCCCATGCCCAGGATGATGGAGGTGATCATCGTGAAGAAGAGGAGGAGGATCAGGTTGCCGCCGGCCACGGCTGTCAGCCCACCCCCTATGCGGCTTCCGATGCCTGTGACCGTGATCACGCCGGAGACGATGCCAGAGGTACCACAGGCCAGCGCCACGGCCAGCACGCCACGCGCCCCCGCCTCGAGCCCCTGCAGGTAATCCCTGCCCTTGAGGCCGGCCCTCTGAGCCATGATCGTCTCGATGGATTTGCTGCCGGGGATCAGCAGGTCAAACAGGGTCTTGATGTACCCGCCGATCGCCGCGACGATCATGCCTATCAGCGCCGCATAGGCGGGAGTCAGCGGCGTACCCACCAGGATAAAGATGATGGCCAGCAGTGGAAGCATCAGATAGCCGTTGTCGGCGATCAATTTCTTGACCCGGGGCAACCTGTCCTTGGACAAGCCCATCAGATTGCGCTTCTTGCTCTCCAGGTCGATGATCATGTAAACCCCAGCAAAGTAGAGGATCGCCGGGATAATGCCGGCCATGATGATGGTGCCATAGCTGAGACCCACCGCGTCCACCATCAGGAAAGCTGCAGCGCCCATGACAGGGGGCATAATCTGACCTCCTGTTGAGGCGGCAGCCTCTACAGCGCCTGCGAATTCGGACCGGTAGCCCATTTTTTTCATCATGGGGATCGTGAAGCTGCCGGTGCCTACGGTGTTGGCCACAGAGCTTCCGGAGACGGTGCCGAACATCGCCGAGCTGATCACAGCCACCTTCGCGGGTCCACCGCGCCTGTGCCCAGCGATACTGTTCGCCAGGTCGATAAAGTACTGTCCAACGCCCGTTCTTTCAAGAAAGGCACCGAAGAGCATGAAGAGGAAGATAAAGGTGCTACAGGCACCGATGGCGGCGCCGAACACCCCTTCCTGGTCATACCACAAGTGTTCTACAATGCGTTCAAACCTCAGGCTGCTCTTCAGAAAGCCAGGGAGATATCTTCCAAACACAGCGATGAGGATGAAGGCGCCGGCGATCACAACGATGGGCAGGCCCACGACGCGTCGCGTCGCTTCCAGCAAAAGCAGGACCCCGATGATGCCCAGCCAGATTTCATAGGGTTTCAGTCTCAGGCGTTTATTGAGGGCACCCAGGCTGAGGACCTGATAAAAGCATACGGCAAAAGCTACCACAGCCAATGCGATATCATACCAGGGCAGCGTATCCTTGCGCATGCCCTTCTTTGCTGGATACAGTGTGAAGGCAAGCAGCATCACCAGACCCACATGAAGAGGGCGGATGTAATTGAGGGGTCGGAAGGTATTCCATAGCTGGATGACAGAAAACAGGATGCAGACCGCGCCAATGATCTTCCCGCGGTAGTCGGGCAGCACGCGGAAGGACGCCTCCCGGTCGTACTTGGCGATAATGGCCTCTATTTCTGCCTGATCGACCTGTTCGTTGACCTCTGCGTCACCGGCACCCGCAGCCACGGGAATGCCCTCCTGGTCTGCCCCGGCGATGACGGGTTTTTGATCTGGCATTTTTTCTCTCCTGCGCAACGTCCAAAAAACGAGGTACCCGCCACAGCGGCGGGCACCTCGTTTAAGAAGCTTACTTCAGCTGGGACTGTTCGGGAATTTCGATGCCGATCTCGGTATAGTACCTGGCTGCACCCGGATGAATGGGGCAGGGGATACCCTCCACGGCAAACTGCGGATCAAGCTCCTGGGCTTTGGCGTGGGTCAGATCTTCCTTTTTATCAAAGAGGGTCTTTGTCAGCTCGTAAGCCAGGTCTTCCTCCAAGTCCATGGCAGCGATGATCACAGCTGTCGTGGACGGAATGACGGTATCGGTCTCCTGTCCGGTGTAGGTGTTGGCTGGCAGGGTGACCGCAACGTAGAAGGGATACTTTTCCTGCAGTGCCGCCATCTGTTCATCCGTCAGGCTGAGAACACGGACAGGGCGCTTGACCGAAGCAGAGATGATGCCGGGGTTGGGGATGCCGGCTGTAACAAAGAAAGCGTCGATGGAGAGGTTCTGGAAGGCTGTGGCGCTTTCATCAAAGCTGAGCCACTCATCCCCAACGTCCTGTGGTGTCAGGTCCACCAGCTCAAGGATCTGCATGGCATTGACCGAGGTGCCGGAGCCGGGGGCCCCGATGGACACTCTTTTACCCTTAAGGTCCTCGAGACCTTTGATGTCGCTGTCAGCAGCCACGACCAGCTGTACAGCTTCGGGGTACAGGGCAGCGATGGCATGGAATTTGTCAAATACCTCGCCCTCAAAGATATCCTGGTCTCCCGTATAGGCATAGAAAATGGTGTCGTTCTGGGACCAGCCGAGCTGGAACTCCCCATCGCATATCCTTACGATGTTCGCCTTGGAAGCGCCGGTGACCTGGGGAGCCACCTCGATGTCGGGGATGTTGTTGTTCCAGAGGGTGGCAATTTCCGAACCGAAAGCATAATAGGTGCCGGCTGTGCCGCCGGTGCCCATGGTCAGCACCCTCGTCTCGGCGAAAGCAGACAGGGACAGCATCAGACAGAGGGCAAGCGTCAGGGCAAAGATCCTTTTCATGTGTGGAATCTCCTTTCTTGATGGGGTTCGATGACGGATATTTGAATCCCTACTTTAGTGTTCTTAGGCTACCATGAACCCCAAGCCATGTCAACCTCTTTGGCCCTTCTGTGTTATTCGCCAGTGAATCTTTCACCCCCCCGGGACCATGAAGCCCAAGCGGAGCCCGGGAAAAGCAGGGGCCGCGTGGCCCCTGACAAATGGTGGGAATATAGGAGGGTGAAACGATTCATGAGCAAAAAGGAACTCGAAAAGCATCATTTCATTCGACAAGCAGTTGAGGGGAAAATGAGTGTTGCTGAGGCTGCGAAAGAATTAAAGCTATCTTGCAGGAGGATTAAACAACTCAAGAAAGCCTACAGAGAAATCGGCCCGGAAGCATGCATTCATGGCAACGCCCGAAGACCCTCCCCTAAGCGTTCCAGCCCAGAGCTTGTTGCCAGAATCCTTGCCCTGCGCCAGGATGAGATCTTGGCACAAAGCAATGACACGCACTTCCACGAACTGATTCGTGCACCCCACGGCATGACCCTCTCTTTGTCCACACTCAGGCGCATCGTGAACGCAAAGGGCCATCGTTCCCCCATGAAGAAAATGCCTCGAAAGCCCGTGCACAAAACCAGAGAAAGAAAGCCTGCCTTGGGCATGATGCTTCAGGCGGATGCTTCCCCCTTTGACTGGATGAGAACTGGCCAGAATCACTCCCTGCATGGCTTCAGTGACGATGCTACCGGCATGGTCATCGGCCCGTATCGTTGCAAAAATGAGTGCATGCTGGGGTCCCTGGAGGTCCTGCGGCAAACCCTCGCTGGCTACGGTATTCCCCAGTCAAGTTACGCTGACCGCAGCCGCCTCTTCTTTGTACATCCAAAGCAAAAAGACGGACTCAGTATCCAGGAACAGCTTGAGGGTCAAGCGGACCTCTTGACTCCGTTTGGACGAATCATACGGCGCTTGGGTGTGGAGATGATCAAGGTGTATTCTCCCGAGGCCTAAGGTCGCATAGAATGCCTGTGGGGCACGCTGCAAAGCCGGCTCACGGGAAATTTCCGCCTTTTCAATATCAAAACCTGGGACAAGGCCAACGCATTCTTGAAGACCTATATCCCACGCTTCAACGAGCAGTCCGCTGTGGAACTCGGCGCTGTCTCTTCGACTGAATAAAACAAGTTCCACAGCGGACGCTTGTCACTGTTTTGCTGAGCGAAACGCAGGGTTGAAAGGCGCTGATCTCCGGTGAATTTTCATGATTGTCCCCTTGGTTCCGCTCTCACCCGCTGCCGATGTCGTGCGTGCTGGTCAACTCTCTCGCGTTGCCATCGAACTCATCCAACACTTCTTGCTCAAAGATGTAAAGGCAGTATGAGCGTAGGCCTCAGGAATACGAGGGGGTGAAGGATTCACTGGCCGTTGACGCTGTTCCTGTATGGAAAGGGCGTATCAAGCATCCGTGATGGTATGAGCAATTATTCTCCATAGAAATATGCGTACAAAGCCTCTGCAGCCTCTACCAGGCGCGGACCAGGCCTGGTGATGGCATCCTCATCAGCCTGAAAGACGCGCCTGTCCGCCACAGCCTTGATCAGCTCCCAGCCCTTGCGCCCCATGACCTCTTCTTCTGGCTCAAGGCCTGAGCCAGAGTACATCGTCGTGGTCACGATCAAGTCGGGATCGCGGCTGATGACCGCCTCTTCCGAGACCTCACTCCACCCTGAGACATCAGAGAAGATGTTCTCAAGCTTCATCATGTTGCCGATCTCGTCCATGAAGGTGCCCGCGCCCGCTGTCCACAGGCCCCATTCGAGGGGAGAAGCCTCGTAGTAGACAGATCCTCCTTCCCTCTCCTCCGCACGCTCCTGAAGAGAGCGGAAGGCTTCCCTCATGGAGACGACCAGGGCAGAGGCCTCTTCTTCATGGCCAACCAGCGTGCCAAGGAGGGAAATGGCGGCGTAGACGCCCGGGATATCCTGTGCGTCGGTGACAGCCACTGTGATGCCGGCCTTTTCAAGCGCGGCGAGCTGTTCCTGGCTATGCCCCATCTTCGTCATGACCACAAGCTCGGGCATCAGCGAGATGATCTGCTCGATGTTGATTTCAAAACCTGACTGGACAAGGGGAACGCTGTTCGTCGCTTCGGGATAGTTGCAATAGGCCCCCCGACCAACGACCAAGTCCCCAGCGCCAATGGCATAAAGAATCTCGCAATCCCCGGGCATCAGCACGACAACGCTTTGCGCTGAGCTGTCAAGCTTCAGATCCCGCCCTGCCATGTCGGTGAGGGCGCTTGCCCAGGCCTGCGTGGCGGAAAAGAACAATAATAGGAAGAGGGCTCCCAGGGCAGTGGTGCGTCGAATGGTCTTTTTCATACTCTTTCCCCTTTCGTCTTTCGCAAAGGGAAGCGGGAGAAAAGCCTCCCGCAAAGGGAGGCTCTTTCAAACAGACCACGCGCACAGCGGTCCGACCGATCCCGTCCCCAGGTGGATGCGCGCAGACAGGTCTCCCGGCTTGGCATCATCCTTACGGGCGCCTTCCCGCTTTCGCAGTGGCTTTTGCCCGCTTGTCCGCTTCACGGTTACTGGGATAGCCCGGAAATTGCATCCGTGTTCCCGTTGCGCCCTGTGAAGGGCGCCACGTGTTCCCACGCGAATGCGCGCGTCTCATCGCTTGCGGAATCAATATATCTATCCGGGGCGCACCTGTCAAGAAGACGGTTTTCATCAAATTTCACCCTCACTCAGACGCTGTCATATATCATTGCTCCATCGCTCCCGTCCTCCGAAGCGGAGCCTTCCGACAGATCTTCCGCCTCCACCAGATGAAGCAGCGCTTCAACTCCCCTGCCGTCTTTCCGCCTGAATACCCTTTCCAATAGCTTGTAAGAGGTGCACCACGGGGCTGTTTGCTGCCTTTATGTAAGCAGTGAAGACGGATTCCGGACAGACCCTGCTATCTCGCTTCCGCTGACGGCGCGGATCGGAGCACCAGCTGCCGTCAGGAACAGGATGTCTTCCAGCGGATGGTGGATCTTTCCTCTTGGACACCTCTCCGCCGTGCCTTTCAACCATCCATCTGGATGTTGCGACGGCGCTTGATCCACCCTGATGGCCCCTGTGTTCTTCCTCTCTATTCGATCGTTAGACGTGTTTTTAAAAAAGCCCTTTTAAGCAAAGGCTTAATAATCAGAAATAGATTTTTTATCCTTTCAGGTCGGAATGTTTATGTGTCAGCCCTGCACATCACCCTCCCCGGATCGTTCCGGAACGTTGCAAACATCCACCCACTCCTCGAAGGAGGATAAGCTCTCCAGTTCCTCAATGCTCACTTCCACCGCGCTGTTCGGGCTTCCGCAAGAGGGAAAGACGGTATCAAAACGCTTCAGGGACAGGTCCAGGAATACCCTGACACCCTCCCTCAGCGCGAAAGGGCAGACGCCTCCCGCAGGATACCCAGTGAGCGTTTCCGTTTCCTCAGGTGAGGGCATCCTCGCCTTCTTCCCGAACTGAACCTTGAACTTGCGGTTGTCGACCCGGGCATCTCCCGCAGCAACAAGCACCAACGCATCCTCGCCAAGCTTGAAGCACAGGGTCTTTGCGATACGTTCCTCCACACAACCTACAGCCTGCGCAGCAAGCGGCACCGTGGCGCTGGATACGTCAAACTCCCGGATCCTATCCTCCAAGCCAAAGCGCTGAAAGTGTTCCCTTACCCTGTTTACCGACATCCTGTCCCCCTGTACAAAGTCACATTGCCTTCCCTCAGACAGTGATGGTGGCGACCTCCGCTCTGACTGCCCGTACCAGATCCCCGGGCGCGATCCTGAGCTGCAGTCCGATCCGCCCCCCTGATACGAACATACAAGAAAGGGCCATGGCCGAGCGGTCCACCAGGGTATGAAAGTGCCTTTTCATCCCGATGGGCGAGCAGCCTCCGCGCACATAGCCCGTCAGCGCCTTAAGCTCCTCCGCGCGCACCAGGACCAGGCTCTTTACGCGCAGTTGTTCAGCCGCGGCTTTCAAGTCAAGCGCAGCCGGTGCCGATATCACACAGACATAATATGCACGGTCCGCCCCCCGGGTAACGAGCGTCTTGTACACAACCCTGGGATCCACCCCGATCTGGGCAGCAACGCTCTGCGCGTCCAGCGACGCTGGGGACGAATACGTCACCGCCTCATAGCTGATCCCCGCCATGTCCAGGATGCGCATCGCGTTCGTCTTTCCCGTCACAGGACCTCCTGCCTCCCCGCTGGATCTGAGGGAGCAAGCTGCACCCTATTCTCACGGAACATCACAGCCGCAGCTCTTTTCTGAGCGGATAGCGGGACAGGATCTCAAACCCATCCTCCCTCACCCAGGACAGGGCCAGCGAGACAATCTCTCCGGAAAAAGGCTGGAAGCGCCTGCGGACAGCTTCGGCAGCTTCATCCTCAATAGGGCTCTCCGCCCCGTACAGCGACACGTGTGGCCTGTACTGTCCGCCACGGAGTCTTGTCCACTGATCAGCCTTCTCATCGTGCAGGCGATGGTATTTCCGATAATTGAACTTGAGTTCTCCGGAAAACTCCGGAAAACAGGCAAAACAATCCGGGCTTAGAAAACCGACAGAACGGAAGCGTACCGAAAACACCAGCGTGTCCGCAGCAAAGCCTTCCGTATGCACCTTGATGCGCTCTTCGTCTATCCCGTTATAGTTACCCAGCGTGATATGCGGGTGCAGGCAGCCTGGAGGGGAGGGTGGCAGACCGCTCCCCGCGACGAGCTCTGTAAAGGCTTCTGTTGTCTCCCTGTCAAACTCCCAGATAGCACTGATGTCCTTGACGATGGCCTATCCCTCCTCGCTCAGCTGCGCGGGATAGTCCCTGTGCAAAAGGTCACGACGAAGCTGCCAGAGTTGATCGGAAAGGTCCACCTTGTATGTGTGGGGGTTCAGAAGCCTTAAGTACTGGCTCCAGAACGTCTTTTCCTCCGCTTCCCGCAGTGCGCGGATCTCGCTGAGCGGAGGTGGCGTGCAGGTCGTCTCTCCATTAATAAAGAGCGGTGCGAGCAGGTTTCTGACAGAGTACTTATGAAGCGTCATCCGCTTCCAGGTTTCGTTGGGATCAAAGAGGGTCAGAGGCTCTGAAGGGTCTATCCGTTCTCCCGCTAAGGTGATCAGGTCTGCTACAGCCATCCCATCCTCATCGTATAAGCGGTAGACTTCCTTTTTCCCTGGAAGGGTGACCTTTTCAGGGTTGTCCGACACCTTCATGCGGGGCGACCATGCCCCCTGCTCCCAGATAGCGCTCATCTTGTACACGCCCCCCAAAGCCGGTGAGTCAGCGGACGTGATCAGACGTGTCCCCACCCCCCACAGGTCGATCCTGGCGCCCTGGAGTTTTAGATCCCGGATCAGGTATTCATCCAAATCATTGCTGGCGCAGATGATAGTCTTTTCAAACCCAGCCTCGTCCAGCATCCGGCGCGCCTCGCGGCTCAGGTAAGCCAAGTCTCCGGAGTCAAGGCGGATGCCCACCGGCTCATGCCCCTTTGACCGAAGCTCGCGAAAGACCGTAATCGCGTTGGGCACGCCGCTCTTCAGCGTATCCTGGGTATCCACAAGCAAAAGGCAGTCATCCGGAAAACAAGCTGCATAGGCTCGAAAGGCCTCCAGCTCGTCATCAAAGCTCATCACCCAGCTGTGTGCGTGCGTCCCGCTTACGGGGATACCGAAACGCTTTCCTGCCAGCACATTGCTTGTGGACGTGCAGCCACCCACCACAGCTGCACGCGCGCCATAGAGGCCTGCATCAGGCCCGTGGGCACGACGCAGTCCAAACTCCATTACCCGGCCTCCCTCCGCGGCTCGGACGACGCGGTGTGCCTTTGTGGCAATGAGCATCTGATGTCCTACCAGGTTTAAAAGAGCGGTTTCAATGAACTGCGCTTCCCACAAAGGTGCCTCCACGCGCAGCAGAGGCTCTCCCGGAAACACAATCGTGCCTTCCGGCGCCGCATAAATATCCCCGGTAAACCTGAATCCCTGCAGCTTTGAAAGGAATTCCTCGTCAAACTGTGAAAGCGAGCGGAGGTAACCGATCTCCGCGTCACCAAAACGAAGCGCCAGAATGTATTCCCGCAGCTGCTCCAGGCCTGCCATGACAGCGTAGGATGGTCCCCCCTCACGGCGCCGAAAAAAGAAGTCGAACACAGCGCGCCTTCGCTCAAAACCGTTCTTGCAAAACCCGTACATCATGGTCAGCTCGTACAGATCCGTCAGCAGGGTCAAACCCTTCACGCGTTTCTCTCCTCCCCGGCAACCGGCTTGCCAGCCTGCGGCGCTGCCCCCTCCCGCAGAGAGGGGAGGCGCATGTCTCCATAACGTATCAACCCGGCTCGGCGCATCCCCTCGCTCAGGGCAAGGGTGAGTCCGGCGGGTAAAACCAGGTGTAAGGCCAGGATGCTAAGAATGGCTCGAACGGCACCCCCGTCCGCCATTGCGATGAACGTCCCCACCTGGCCTACCAGCCCCGAAGTGCCCATTCCCGCCGCTGCTGAGGCATTCTTCATGCGGAAGACCACCGTGGACAGGGGACCCAGCAGCGCAGAGGCAAGCGTGGGTGGCAGCCAGATCAGAGGACGGGCAAGGATGTTTCCAAACTGCAACATGGAGGTTCCCAGACCCTGGGCCACAAGGCCGGATACGCCATTTTCCCGGAAACTCGCGACAGCAAAGCCCACCATCTGACAGCAACAGCCGACTGTGGCCGCGCCTGCCGCAAGGGCCAGTCCTTCATGAAGCTCCTGCCCCACGCCAGGGGCAAATACAACAGCAGCGAGTGCAGCGCTGGAGATGGGAGCTGTCAGCGCCAGGCCAAAGACAACAGACAACACAATGCCCATCGGAACGGGTTGCAGGAGGGTCGCCTCTGCAAGAAAAGCCTGTAGTTTTGCTATGCCTGCATTCAACGGGGTTGAAAGAAGCTGCGCGGTGAACCCCCCCGCCAGGATGACAGCCGCCGGCACAAGCAGGATATCAAGGGCGGTCTTTCCACTCAGAGCCCTCCCCGCTTCGGCACCTGCGACAGACGCGAGGTAGGCGCCAGGCACGCCCGAAAGCTGGTATCCCAACGCTCCACTGACAGCGGAGGTGAACGCGGCAAGCTTTGGCGCCTTCAGCCCGGTGGCCACTGCAACCCCGATCGCCGCGCCCACCACGGGCGAGGAGGGAGAGACGATCTCTGCAAAGCTCCTGAGGAGGGACAGGAATGGCAGCCGCCCCAACTGGTCCAGGATCAGCCCCACGATCAGCGAGGCAAAAAGTCCCAACGCCATCGCGGACATGGCATCGACCAGGTAGCGTCTATACAGCTTTTTTATCATGCGTTTCAAGGTATTCTCATCCCTCCACTGAGACGCCGGCTTTCAGGCGCTCCACTTCCGCCAGCCACAGGGCAGCGCTTGCGTCAGACGGCATGGACAAGCCTCCTCTGGGAGACAGCGAATGGGAAAACACCTGCGGCCCGTCCGGGATACAGCTGCGCTTGAACTGGGAAGCAAAGAAGCGCCGGAAAAAAACCTCCAACCTGCGGGTCAGTTCGTCCTCGGCGTAGACGTCGCCAAAGGCCTCCCGAGCCAGTCGGAAGAGACGCCGGGGCCCCGCGCCCGAAGATAGAAAGTGATGCAGAAAAAAATCAAGCAGCTCGTAAGGGCCCAGGATGTCCTCGGTAAGCTGACTGGAGCATTCTCCCTCCGGTGGCAGAAGCTCAGGACTGACAGGTGTTTGGAGAATGGCATGGAGGGCTCCCCCGACAGCTCTGCCCTCGCGTGCGGCAAACCAGCGGAGGATCATGCGCACGGCTGTCTTGTAAAGGCCCGCGTTGACCGCATACATGCTCAGGTGATCCCCTCCAAAGGTTGTGAACCCCAGCGCCAGCTCGCTCATATTCACAGCGCCCACCACGACGCTGTGTTCCATGTTGGCAATGTCCATCAGTACCTGCGTCCGCTCCCGCGCCTGGGCATTCTCATACGCCGCGTCAAAGACGCCCTCGGGATGCCCAATGTCCTGAAGGTGCTTAAAGACGCTGTCTGTGATCGATATCTCCCTGAGCTCAAGCTCGAGGGCTCGCGTGAGCGCCTCTGCCTGTGCCCGGGTGCGCCCAGTGGTGCCCGGCCCGGGCATGGTCACCGCGGTCAGCCTCTCCGGGGCCTGGCCTAAAATCAGAAGCGCACGGCTGGCTATGAGCAGGGCAAGCGCAGAATCGACACCTCCCGAGACCCCCACGACAGCTCCCCGCGCATTCGAACGCTGCAGCCTTGAGGATAGCGCGTGGGCACAGATCTCCATCGCATCCGCGCACCATTCGTCACGCAGCGTCCCCTCCTCTGGTACATACGGAAATCGGGGCTCGCAAGCCGGCCGGATCTCCTTAGGTCCATTGTTCTGAGAAGAGGAGACGGAGCCTGTCTTCACGATGAAGCGGGCACATACCACATCTCCCGAAAAGGCGATACCTGAGCCCAGCAGGACACCGTCGCCCGCGATGACCGCCTGGCCGTCATACACTGCATCCGTCGTGGACTCGCTCACGCCGGCGTTCGCATACAGACAGACGCAACCCCTGTGTCCAGAAGCGTTGAGAATCCACTCGCAGCGCAGGGCGTTTTCCAAAGCCAGTGCTTTTTCTGCCGAGGGGAAGGCCATGATATAGGCCCCCAGCGCTGAGAGGCGGTCTGCTTCCGCCCTGGCTGTCAAAGCCCCCCCCAGGGACACACCAAGGCGGATACCGCTACCTCCGGGCACAGGAAAAAGCAGGTCCTTCCCAAACGGGACACGCTGCCCGAAGAAGGATACCTCTTCCCGGGAGGGTAAGTCCCCTGCGAACACCCGTGACAGGCAGCCAGCTTTCTGTGCAGGGACGAAGCCCATGATCCGCCCGCCCATTGCCACTGCACAGACGTCATATACGCCTCCCTGCAGCTGAAGGGGCAGGCCAAACACGCAAAGGATCTCCGTACAAGCAGCAGCTACGCGCAGGGCTGCGCTGGCAGCGGCGTTTAACAGGGTTTTGCAGCCAAAGAGGTCCCCGCAACTCGCACTGGTGAGGCACAGCCTCGGCAAGACAAGGATATCAGCCTTCAACGAAAGCGCTTTCGCAACCCGCTCAAGCGCTGAGGCTGTGTTGAGATCCACATCCGCAGGCCTTCCTTCTACCGGCGCACAGACCCCATAGAAAGCCCTTTGATCCATGATCCCCTCCCGGGGGTATTTATATCACGCGTGTACTGCCTTTTCAAGGCTTCAGGCACTGGCTGAGGCTCCTGATCCAGTATATACTATAAAAAAGGATACGGAGGACAGCAATGAGGCTTGGCATCATAGGCGGGACCTTCGACCCCATTCACCGGGGACACCTGTCCATTGCCAGCAGCGCCCTGCGGGAGATGAATCTTGACCGGGTGCTCTTTCTACCAGATGGGCTCCCCCCTCACAAAACGCCTGCCGCATCAGGGAAAGATAGATTGAACATGGTCCGCGCCGCCATTGCCAGGGACGCCCGTTTTAAGGCCTCCAACCTGGAGCTTGAGCGAAAAGGCCGCACCTATACGGTGGACACACTGGTGATTTTAAAGGAAAGGCACCGTGATACAGTGCTCTTTTATATCATTGGCTCCGATGCCTTTCTGTTGTTTTCCACCTGGAGAGAACCGTCGAAGGTCGCCGCTCTCTGCAGCATGTGCGTCATCCTGCGATCGGGAGACAGCAAAGAAAATGTGAAGCTTGCACAGGAAGGGTACCGGAAAGCCTTCGGGCTTGAAAGCTGGCTGCTGCGGTGCCAGGGACCGGACATTTCCTCAAGCCAGGTGCGGGCTGCTGCCATAGCTGGTCTGCCGCTGGATGGCCTCGTCCCCAAAGAAGTAGCGTACTACATCCGTACCAAAGGGCTTTATGGAGCGGACCACATATGCAGTACGGAGGGTGAGTTGCAACCGAAGACGAAGTGAGGAGAAATTGGCGTATAAAACAACTGAACCTCTGCTTCTTGGCGGCGCCAACGAGATATATTACGCGGTGCCAGTACGGCGCTCCATTCCTCTAACAAAGGCTTCGTTACAGGACACGCGCAAAGCCTTCTGCCTTGTGTAGGTGACATGCCCCTCAGGGGCTCCTGCAATCTTTCTGACATGCTTTCGTCGTGTGAAGTCTACCTGGACCTCTTCGCCATGCGCCTTTGAAAAAAAAGCGGCAAGCTTCGCAGCCTCCAACAAGGCTGTCTCTCCTGTTTCCCCACTCTCGGCGCGCAAAAGGACATGGGCCCCGGGAACATCCCTGGCGTGCAGCCAGACATCCTCGCCATCCGCCTGTCTTAAAAGCCACGCGTTTTGCCGGCTGTTTTTTCCAACCCAAATGCACGCTCCGTCGGAACTTATAAAACGCATCGCCTCGCCCTCCTTTTCGCGCTTTTTCACCCCCGCACGTCCGGGGACGCGCCGGAGCAGGCCGGCATCTCCCAGCGTTTCACGGATGTCGCGCAGATCCGCCACCGTTTCGGCAATCTCCAACGCGAAGGACGCCTCTAAAAGGATGTCGCGTTCAAGAAGCGTGCGTTCTTTCTGTTCTGCGACGACCCGGTGGGCGACAGAAGCCTTTTTGTATTTCCTAAAGTATTTTTGTGCGTTGGCAGAGGGGCTCAGCCCCGGGTCCAGCGCCACGCGCATGTCACCTCCGCGCCGGTAGTCCGGCAGGACTGCCCAGGCAGCCCCGCGCGGGACCCGGTTTCCAGAAGCGACCAGCGCCTCCCCCGCAGCCAGGTATTCGCTGCGCTTAAGGGCGGAAGCGATTTCCTCCTCCTGCAGCGCGAGCTTTCTTTCGTTACGCTCGATCGCGTTCTTGACCGTCTTCCTAAGCGAGGAGGCTGCCTGACGCAGGCGACCCATCCGGTCACGCTCGGCATACAGCGCGTCCAACGCCTCCGAAAGCGTAGGGACGCTTTTCTGTCGTTCGACCGGGTAGCTGAGATAGGGAAAGGGGAAAGCGTCCATGGGCACATCCCCTTCGCCCATGAGTATCACAGGTCCCCGGAAGCTACTCAACCCTGCAAAAAAAGCTTCCAGCCCCGCGCAGAAGCGGGGCAGATCCGTCAAAGGGAGGGACGACTCCATATCTCCCGTGAGCCGGAAAACGATTTCCCTTGCGGTCACCATAGAGAGTCCACGCACCGATTCAGCGACCGCCCTGTCAAGGCGCCCGTTCAGGCGAGACAGGCGCAAAAAAAGCTGCTCCTGCTTGGCTTCCCCAGGGGCAAGCTTATCCTGCAGGGGCGGCATCTCATAGGGTTCTCCAGGAAAAACACGGCGTATTCGGCTCATGGCCTCCGTTACGCGGCGCATCGCATCCACAACCCTACCCTCGCATACCAGGGAAAGGTTTGTATGCTTCCCCATCACCTCGAAGTACAGCTGCCTGTCCTTTTCCCCGCCTAACTCGCCTCCCTCCCGGATGTCGATCCGCACCAGGCGGTCTCCGCCGATCTGGCTGATGCCCAGGATGCGCCCGCCTGTCAGATGTTTGCGCATGAGCATGCAAAACATGGGCGCTTCGGGAGGCGCGGGATACTCGCCGCATGTCAGGTGCATGCGCGCGCTTCCAGGTGCGGCTGAGATCAGCAGCCGATGCGTTTTCCCGCCTGCGCGGATGGAGAAGATAAGCTGGTTTTTGTCCGGCTGCGTAATCCGGTCGATCCTGCCGCCGCCAAGCGCCAAGCTCAGTTCTTCGACAGCAAAGCCGAGACTCAGGCCGTCGTTGGGCACCTGTGACCTCCAGGCCCGCGGAACAATCCCTGGAGCGACCGCGCCGGCAGGGTCATGGCTCAGCGCCCACAACCGCCCTGATGCGGCGAACACCAGCGGAGGAACTCTCCTCCTTCAGGATCCGAAAGGATCGCAACTCCCCTGTACTGTTGACATGCGGACCTCCACAGATCTCTCTGCTGAAGTCACCCATCGAGTAAACGCGCACGCGTTCGCCGTATCTGCTCTCGAACAGACCGATCGCACCCTGGGCCTTCGCCTCCTCGACAGACATCTCCCGGAAGCTGACGGGCAGGTTTCCGCGGATCACCTCGTTGACCAGACGCTCCGTCTCCGCGACCTCTTCCGAGGTCATCCTCCGGCCAAAGGTAAAGTCAAACCGCAGGCGCTCAGCTGTGATGTTGCTGCCCTTTTGCTGAACTTCCTCTCCTAACACCCTGCGCAAGGCAGCTTGCAGCAGGTGCGTCGCCGTATGCAATCTGGCTGTCTGTTCGCCGGTGTCCGCCAGTCCGCCCTTGAAGCGCTGCTCAGCCCCGGCATGGGATTTCTCCTGATGCTGCCTGAACCGTTCCTCAAAACCGTCTCTGTCAACTTTAAGCCCGCGTTCCCGGGCCATCTCGGTGGTGATCTCCACTGGGAATCCAAAGGTGTCGTACAGCCTGAAGGCATCACGGCCGGGAATGGTATAAAGGCCCTCAACAAAGGCATCCGCGCTGTTTGAGAGCTCATCTGTGGAATTGTCTTCCGCAAGGAATCTTCCGATCGCATCAGCAAGAGGCTTGTTTTCAGGGTTCGGGCGAAGACGGTCACGCGCCCATAGCGCCGCCTCGCGCGCCTTCTCGGGTCCGGTTCCCGCTTCCCCAAGCTTCTCTTTCAACTCCATCGCAACGTCCCGGGCTTCCCCGATGCGCCTGATGGTCTTCTCAAACTCGCGCACGCCCTGCTTGAGCGTGCGCTGAAAACGCTGTTCCTCCAGCAGAAGCTGTTCCAGGGTAGAGGGACGGCTTTCCAGCAGCTCTGGATAGCTCCCACGGTATTTCTGGATGATGGTTTCGGCGATGTCCGCCGTAAACCCCTGGCGCATCCCGAGTTTCATGCCATGGAGGACCGCCCTGCGAATCAGCCGTCTTAAGACGTACCCCTGCTCTGCGTTGCTTGGCGGGACACCACGGGGATCGCCCAGAATAAAAGTTGCTGTACGCAAGTGATCCGCCACAATACGGAAGGCGCGGAGGGTTTCTTCGTCTGCGCCCACATAGTCTTTTCCCGACAACTCTGCAATCTTTGCGATGATGCCGGAGAAAAGGTCCGTCTCGTACACCGTCTCTTTGCCCGTCAACACACAGACCGTGCGCTCAAGCCCCATCCCTGTGTCTACGTTTTGCTGGGGGAGCGGCTCATAGCTTCCATCTGACAGCTTGTTGTACTGCATAAACACGTCGTTCCAGATCTCCATGTACCGTCCGCAGGAGCAGGCCGGGTTGCAGTCTGGACCGCAGGGGTCCTGGTCGGTGATGACAAACATCTCGGTGTCCGGACCGCAGGGGCCCGTCTGACCGGCGGGGCCCCACCAGTTGTTCTCTCTGGGCAGGAAATAGATCCTGTCCTCGCTGACGCCCACGGAGCGCCAGAGCTCATAGCTCTCCATATCCCTGGGAACGTCCTCGTCTCCTTCAAAAACGCTGAAAGCCATCCGGTCGGGGTGGATCCCCAGCCATTCTTTCCCGGTCAGAAACTCAAAGCTCCAGGGGATCATCTCCTTCTTGAAATAGTCGCCCAGGCTCCAGTTCCCGAGCATCTCAAAGAAGGTCAGATGGCTTGCGTCCCCCACATCGTCGATATCCCCTGTGCGGATGCACTTTTGCACATTGACCAGACGGTTTCCGGAAGGATGCTTCTGCCCTAAAAGATAAGGGACCAAAGGGTGCATTCCGGCCGTAGTAAAAAGTACCGTGGGGTCATTCTCCGGGATCACCGAAGCGCTTGGGATCACTGCATGTCCCTTTTTAACAAAGAATTCTATGAACAGGCTGCGCAGTTCGTCAGAGTTCAGGGGTTTCATGGCGTTCCTCTCTGTCGGGTTCAGACGGTATCTACAAACTTTAGCAACAGCTTCAGTGCACCCTCCATATCCCTCATGTCGACCACTTCGCACGCTGAGTGCACATAGCGACAGGGGATGGAGAGCGTGCCTGTGGGAATACCCGCCCTGGCATGCTGTATGGCGCCACCGTCCGTGCCACCAAAGGCCAACACCTCCCGTTGGACAGGCAGCTGTGCCAGGTCTGCCGCATCCAGGAGCGCATCGCGTACCGGGGGCGACGCGATCATGCTGCGGTCCATGATTTTGACAGCAGGCCCCGCTCCCAGGCGGATCGCAGGCTGTTTCGTTTCAGGCGTATCTCCCCAGGCTGTCACATCGAGCGCCAGCCCCAGGTCCGGGTTGAGCGAGAAGGCGGCAACAGCAGCCCCCCTGAGCCCCACTTCCTCCTGAGCTGTAAACACTCCTATGATGGTGTTTTTCTGAGATTCAGCGTAGAGCAGCAGTTCAGCCAGCAGCGCGCAGGAGCAGCGGTTGTCCATCGCAGGCGCAGCGACACGGTGTTTGCCTATGGAGAAGACATCCGGCGCAAACACGGCCACATCCCCCACCTGCACCATGGTCTGCGCCTCCTGATCGTCCTCCGCTCCAATGTCAATGAACAGGTGCTGAAGGCCGGGCGTACCTTTTTCGACAGGCTGACAGGAAACAACGCCTTCAACACCATTTTCAAACACGACATGGCGGGCCTTTGACATATCAAGGCTCATACCCCCAACATTCGTTACCCTCAGGAAGCCTTCTTTCTCGATGAACGTGACAACAAGCCCGATCTGGTCCATATGCGCGGTGATCATGATGCGCTTGGCATTGTCATCCGTTCCGTACTTCTCCGCGATCAGATTGCCAAGAACGTCCGATCGAAGGGAATCTACGTGGCCTGCCAGGAGCATTTTCAGCGCTTCAGCAACGCCACGCTCACTTCCAGAAGGCCCGTGCACCTTGAGAAGGGTTTTCAGTGTATCGCGAAGCATGGTCTTTATCCTCCATTTTGATGCTTCAGGAAGGCAGCGGATAGGGCGTACTGCGCGTCGATATCGGCGATCTTCGCGACACTCGCACCGCTGTGAATATACCGGCAGGGAACCGACAGCACACAGGTGCGCGCGCCCTTGCCTGCGCGCTGGAAAGCGCCCGCATCGTTGCCCCCCGTGACCCCCTGCTTGACCTGGCAGGCAATGCCCTCTGTCGCTGAAAGCTCCAGCATCTCCCGAAACAATTCCTTGTCCGCGATGCTGGCACGGTCCATAAAACTGACGGCGACCCCCTTGCCAGGGATGCAGACCCGAAACTGCCCCGGCGTATCACCCAGGTCGTTTGCCGCTGTCCCCTCAAGGACGATGACGATATCCGGCTGTATGGCAAAGCCTGCCCCTCGCGCTCCCCGGAGGCCCACCTCTTCCTGGGTAACGAAAGCGCAGGTGACAGGGCCAGGCCATTCGTCCTCCAGTATCCGCAGCAGATTCAGGCAACCCACCCGGTCATCCAGCGCTTTTGCGCACACAAAGCCATCCCCAAAAAGGGTATAAGGCATGTCAAAACAGGCAAAGGTTCCCAGGGGACACTGCTTTTCTGCTTCCTGCTTGTCCTGTGCACCTATGTCGATGTAGAGGCGGTCAAAGTCCAGCACGCGCTCCCGGTCCGCTGCTGTCTGCAGGTGGATAGCCATTGCGCCAATCACGCCGGGCAAACGGCCGTCCCCAAGCGTGACCCACTTGCTGACGACTGCACGCGGGTCGATGCTGCCCACGGGCAGCATCCGTAGCAAGCCATCCTCAGTGTAGCCGCTGATAATAAAGCCTACCTCGTCCATGTGAGCCGCGAGCAGGACATGGGGAAGGCTCGTGTCCGCTCCCGGTTTGTGACAGATCACATTTCCGGCCCTGTCGATGCGCACATCCGCGCATACGCGTCCGGCAGCCTCCACAATCCTGTTGCGCAGCTCCCGCTCAGCGCCGGAAGGGGCATGGATGTCTGTCAGCTGCTTTAAGTCCATAGCTCCTCCATCCACGAGGGCTCCACCGCAGCGGCGAAATCTGCAAGAAGCCTTGCACCCTCTTTCAGTGTACGCAGGTCAAAGGTTTCCACGGTCGTGTGCATGTATTTAAGCGGCAGCTCTAAAAGTGCAGCAGGGACTCCAGGTCCAGCGATGCCTAAATGGTCCGTGTCCGTATAGGTACGGCCGGGCACGACAGAAGTCTGAACCTCAATGTTCTGCTCCCTGGCTATGTCCATGAGTTTTTTTCTGAGCACAGGATGAATGAAGGGGCCTGTGCTGGCTACAAGGGCATTCAGCTTATGTGTTCTTGCTTTCGGGGCGTCAGGCGTTTCTGCATGGCAGACGTCGAGCGCGAGGCCCAGATCCGGCTCTATGCCAAAGGCGGCGGTCAGCGCGCCAAAGGAGCCGATCTCTTCCCTGGAGGTCGCAACGAAGTACAGGTCGGCACTGTGATGCAAACGCTTGAGCCGCTGCATCGCACCAAGAAGGATGGCCACACAGGCTCGGTCGTCCGCGGTCTTGGTAGCGTAGCGTTCGTTCAGGAGGCCCGTAAAACGCGCCTCCAGCGTCACAGGGTCTCCCACCCGGACCCGCTCGGCAATGCTGTCGTAAGGCAGCCCCAAGTCCACATGAAGGTCTTCCCGGCGGTAGTTTTTTTCCCTGTCCTCGTCCGTCAGCAGGTGCGGCGCCTTCGCACCGACGACGCCGAACAGCTTGTCCCGGCCATGTACGAAGACCCTCATGCCTGGGAGGATACGCGGGTCCACCCCCCCCACATTTCCGAGACGCAACGACCCGTCTTTTTCAATCTGTGTGACCATCAGCCCGATTTCATCCAGATGCGCACAGAACATGACCTTCGGTCCAGTTCCCTTCACGCGAGCGATCACGCTGTACAGGCTATCCACCCTCACCTCGTCCGCCCAGGGTCTAAAAGCCTCAGCCACATAAGAGGCGACCGCTTCCTCAGCTCCCGACAGCCCGGGCAGCGCCGTGATGGCACGAAGGAATTCCAAGATGCTCATAGACCTTCCTTTCAGTCCGGACTCAGGGGTCACAGCCTTCGCCTGACACAAAAACAACAGGCACAGTATAGCACCGCCTCGCAGCATGTGACAACAGCCTTCCAGGGCTGCCAAGCTAAAATGCCCCCGACAACTATAGCTGTCGGGGGTTATCCTCTGCCCGTTCCCGCCTACAGGGACTGGGGCGTCACGAAGTCATTCACTCCACGTACACCCTGTCCGAGTCCGCGTACAGGATGGCTGTCCCCCAATTCCAGTACCGCTCTGGACGATAGTTCGTAATCCAGGGCGCATAGATATCACTGTAGATGTTAGAGTACAGCGGCACCATCGGCAGGACCTCCGCCCAGTACCGCTGAAATGCCATCCACCTGGCCAGGTAAATATACCGGTTCCCAGGCTCCGTCTGACGAAGACGGTTCGCTAACGCAAGCAGTCTTTCATCGAGCAGACCGCTGGTGTTCATATTCATGGCGCCCTGGTATTCGTCCCCTGTCTGATAGCTGTAGTATGGGTCAAACACGTACGTGAAGTTCGTGCCAAGGAAGAACAGGTCAAAACCCCTCTCCTCCTGGCGGTAATACCGCCTGAGAAGCTCCTCCATCCCGATCCGCGATACCTCAAGCTCTCCCCCCACTCCAGCAAAGTTTTCACCAAGCATCGATGCTACGAGCTCTCCCGCCTTGTTGTCCTCCGAAATCGCCAAGCGGAGCTGAAGAGGCTTAAGCAGGCCATCTTCGAGCCTATAACGCTGAAAATCGGTCTCGGGCTTAAACTCGCCCCCCTCTGCGTTCAGCGTCCATCCATCCTTTGCGAGAAGTGCGGCGGCGGCCGGCGGGTCCAGTGGGTAGAGGTTCAACTTCTTCAGTTCGTCCTCTTTCTCTCTGGCCATCCACTGGCCAAGGCCATAGTAACCATATACGGGCTCTCCATACCCCATCAGGAAGCGGTCACTGATCGCCTCTTTGTCAATCAGCCGCGCGACTGCTTGACGCAGCAGCACGGACTGAGTATCGCCCTCCTCGCAGACAAAGGCCAAGAAGCTCAGGCCCGTCCTCGGATAGGCCTTGATCTCCGCCAGCCCTTCCGCGACCAATGCCGCTGCGCCGTCGATCACCTCGCCGCTTGAAACCTTGTTGATGACATCCACCCTTCCGGCCAAGAACTCGTCCAGGACGTCCTCGTTGCGCACCTCTTTAAACGTCAGTCTCTCGATGGAGGGTTTCTGCTTGCGGTAGTTGCCCTTATAGAAGGGGTTCGCCTCAAACGTGGCCTCGTGCGTTTCCGGGCTGTACCCGGTCAGCGTGTAGGGACCGCTTGTCACCGAGGGGTGCGAAACATAACCGGTCTGCGGGTCGAGGAGAGTCTCACGCAGAAGCTCCGCTGTAAATTCCCCGGCTATGTAGGCCCCCTTGCCATCATCCCTTACATCGCAACCCGGAGCAATCACCGCCAGCGGATAGGGCTGCACGTTCATATAGGCCAGCTCGTTGTACAGGGGCAGGTGTTTTGCGTCGATCCTGATAAAAAAGGTGTATTCATCCACCAGGCCAACCCCTTCCAGAACGCGGCTTTTTCCACTCGCGTACTGGGCGTGCCCCTTGATGTAGTCCCGCTGCGCTGTCATCCCGCCCAGTTCTTTCACCGCAGGCGATGACGACAGCAGCAGCGAGAAAACATAGTCTTTCGCTGTGATCTGTGTACCATCACTGTAATAGAGATCGTCATGCACCGTGATATAGGTGGTGCTGCTGTTCTGGGACTGCCGAAGCTTGATCCGATTGACGACCGTCGAGTTCCAGACGTAATCCCCGCTACTGGTCCAGGCGATTGTCGGATACTCGTGGAGGAGGCTGCGGACATCGATGTCTGCTGTATTGTTGCCCCAGAGCTCTGACAGGAAATTCCCGCTCATACGCGTCGTGTGGCCGACGACCACGTGCGTACCTGGCTTTACCTCAGCCTGCGCAGCCCATACAGTCGCTGCTGCCAACACCACGCACGCGATCCATAACCATTTCTTCTTCACCTCTATTGCCTCCTCCTGACGCTTTCAGGTCTCTGCAAGCCGGCCGGATGGATCCGGCCGGCTTGCTCCCGCTGCCTTCGCACGGGTTTACTCAAAGCTGTCTCCCACATTCACCACCACGCCGTTGAATACGTAGAGTACCATGTTGCTGTCCTTCTTCTGGGACGTCTGATCTGTTCCCACTTTGATGATGTTGATGATATTGCGTTCTCTATCCACATCGTACAGCGTGGTTCGGTAGGTATAAGTGATCGTCCAGGTCTCGCCCACTTCCAGCCTTCCATCCTCGTTCAGCGATTCCGCGACGCTCATCGCAGAAATCCTGCGCAGGTTGTCCTGCAAGGTGATACCCGTCAGCGTCCGCGTTCCGGTGTTCTGGACCGTTACCGTGTACAGGATCAGCCGACCTGCTGTTGAGTAGAAGTCGATGTTCGCATCCTTCTTTACCGTGAAGTCAGCGATGCCGTCCGCGATCACGGTCTTCGTCGCGGTCTGTGTTGCTGCTTCATTGCTTGTAGCGGTGACCGTATTGACAATGTCTTCGTCCAAGTCGACCTCTTCCTGCGTGATTTCCCGTGTGTACGTCCAGGTCCAGGTCTCTCCTACCTCAAGCCGTCCGTCAGGCGCCATAGATTCCGTTGGCCCAGCGCCACTTAGGTCGTATAGGGTGTCGGTGACTGTAATGCCGGTAAGGGTGATGTTTCCGGTATTTCTCAGGGTGATGGTGTAGTGTAGCACATCTCCGGCAGCCCTAAACCGGTCTTCCGCTGTCTTTTCAATCTCCATCGCCGGCTTCTGGTCCGCAGGGATTTCGTGATCATCCTCCTCTGGCGTGTCCTTTCCTGTTTCTTCTGTGCTCACCGTTACCGCGTTCAGCACGGAGCCACGGTCCAGGTCGTCCTGTGTGACCGTATACGTGTACGTATAGGTCCAGGTCTCGCCCGGTTGCAGCTTGCCGTCAGCCGCCTTTGACTCCACAGGCGTAACACCACTTATGTCCACCAGGCTGTCCGTTGCCGTAACGCCCGTCAGCGTGATGTTCCCCGTGTTGGTCACCACGACCGTGTAGTGCAGTACATCGCCCACCGTGTCGTAGCTCGTCTCCGTGGACGTCTTCTTCACCGTCATAGACGCGTTCTGCTCTGCCGGCACCTCGTGATCGTCTTTCACGGGACCGTCCTCAAGCTCCTTCGCATCCGCTGAGAAGACATTCTCCACCAAGCCCACGTTCAGGTCTTCCTGTGTGACCGTATACGTGTACGTATAGGTCCAGGTCTCGCCCGGTTGCAGCATCCCATCCATTGTTTTCGACTCTACAGGTGTGACACCACTCAGATCCACCAGGCTGTCTTCCACCGTCACATTCGTCAGCGTGATGTTCCCCGTGTTCGTCAATACCACCGTGTAGTGCAGTACGTCACCCACCGCACTGTAGGAGCTTTCTGCCGAGGTCTTTTTTACCTTGAGGGCTGTTTCTTTTTCTGCCGGTACCTCATGATCGTCCTTCACGGGACCGTCCTCAAGCTCCTTCGCATCCGCTGAGAAGACATTCTCCACCAAGCCCACGTTCAGGTCTTCCTGTGTGACCGTATACGTGTACGTATAGGTCCAGGTCTCGCCCGGTTCCAGCTTGCCATCAGCCGTCTTTGACTCCACAGGCGTGACCCCGCTCAGGTCTACCAAAGTGTCTTCCACTGTCACATTCGTCAGCGTGATGTTCCCCGTGTTGGTCACCACGACCGTGTAGTGCAGTACATCGCCCACCGTGTCGTAGCTCGTCTCCGTGGACGTCTTCTTCACCGTCATAGACGCGTTCTGCTCTGCCGGCACCTCGTGATCGTCTTTCACGGGACCGTCCTCAAGCTCCTTCGCATCCGCTGAGAAGACATTCTCCACCAAGCCCACGTTCAGGTCTTCCTGTGTGACCGTATACGTGTACGTATAGGTCCAGGTCTCGCCCGGTTCCAGCTTGCCATCAGCCGTCTTTG